>NZ_JBFBAF010000001.1:0-664076 GCF_040682095.1 Amycolatopsis sp. NPDC051372 | reverse complement strand
GGGTCCAAACTCGACATCGGGTCCTGGAAGATCATCTGCATGCGCCGGCGCGCCTTGCGCAGCTGCTCGACCTTGAGCTGAGCGACGTCCGTGCCGTCGAACACGACCTTGCCGGCCGTCGGCTCGTTGAGCCGCAGGATCGCGCGGCCCAGGGGCCGCGCGAAAACCGCTCAGTCCAGAAGTCGGCGCGATCCCGCGGCCGCGGTCACCACGCACCCACTCTTCGTTGCGACGAAAACCACCCTCGCCCTACCGGCGCCGGGTGGCTTTCGTCGCTTCTGAGGCTTTTGGGGCTACAGCTGGGCTCCAGACTTTATGGGCGTCCCCCACACGAGCGGCATCCTGTCGACCGGGCCGTGTCGCGGCGCGTTTTTCTTCCACAACAGGGAAACTGAGTGGACCACCCGGCGGGATCGCGCCGGTGTTTTCGCTTCTGCTTTCGACGGCCCCAGCCGGCGAAGGCAGAAGCGAAGACATCGGCTTGAGGCGATCCCGCACGCGGCGGCGGAGCCGACGCCAAAGACACCGCAAAAGACAGGGAGCCGGGCGCCACCCCCGACGTGGCGCACCGGCTCCTTGCCTCGCGCGGACCATCCCCCGACGACCCGCGCTCCCCGCCCTCCGGTTCAGGCCCCGACCCGTATGCCGGAGGGAGTTGGGATGTGCTGTTTCTCAACCATCATGGCCACTACCCACGAATTCAAGGCCATTCACTCTCAAGGACGCCGCTTCGGCCGTTTCGTTGCACTAGTTCACTGAGAATCCATAGAGCGTTACGGGATCGAGACCTCTGCGGCGTAACCGAAGCCGTTCGATGGAGGTGACGCACCTGACCTCAAAACAACTGGTACTTCCGTACCACTCGCAGGCATACTGGTACGCGTGTCCCACTCTGCTCGCTCCGAAGGTCGCACCACACTCGCCGACTACCGTGCCGCACTGAGCGCCCCCGGCTCTCGCCGCCCGGTCGTCGCGTCGGTGCTCGCCCGCTTGCCGATCGCGATGATCGGCATCTCGGCGCTGCTCTACGTGCAGCGCGAGACCGGCTCGTTCGCCGCCGCCGGGCTGGTTTCCGCCAGCTCGCTCGCCGGCGTGTCCGTGGGCGCGGTGGTGCAGGGGCGCCTCATCGACCGCTACGGGCCGACACGTCCGCTGCTGGTCACGGTGGGACTGTTCGCGCTGTCGATGGTCGCGCTGGCACTGGCGATCGAGGCCCACACGCCGACGTTCCTGCTGGTCGCGCTGGCCGCCGCCACGGGTCTGTCGGAGCCGATGATCGGGTCGGCCTCGCGTGCGTTGTGGACGAAGCTGATTCCGGAAGGCCCTGCGCGCAACGCGGCCTTCTCGTACGAAGCGATCAGCATGGAGGTGTTCTTCATCCTCGGCCCGGGTATCGCGGGTCTGCTGATCACGGCGCCGTGGGCGGGCACGGGCATGGTCGCGGGTGCCGCGGCGATGGTCACCGGCGCGACGGTGTTCGCGCTGAGCCCCGCCGTGCGCGCCTGGGGCCCGGCTCCGCGCGCGAAGACGCGGCTGCTGGGCGCGCTGGCCAGCCCGGGCATGCGGACGCTGGCCGTGGCTGCGCTGGGCTTCGGTGTGGTGATCGGGTTCGTCGAGGTGGCCGTGCCGGCCGCCGCGACGGAGTCCGGGCACGCGGCGCTGAGCGGGCTGCTGCTTTCGGCGTGGTCGCTGACGTCGGTGGCGTTCGGCGTGGCGTACAGCCTGCACCCCTGGCCGCGCCGGCTGGGCCTGCGCCTACCCGCGTTGCTGGGCGGGTTCGGCGCACTGGTGGCGCTGCTGGCGCTGCCGTCGTCGCTGTGGGCGCTGGCGCTGCTGATGTTGCTGGCGGGCGCGCTGATCACGCCGCAGTCGACCACGCACTCGACGGCGATCGAGACCGTCGCGCCGCGTGGTACGGCCGCGGAGGCCTTCGGCTGGGTCCTCACGGCGGTGACGCTGGGGCTGGCCGCGGGCCAGTCGGTGAGCGGTTACCTGGTCGAGCACTCGGGCCCGAGCGCGTCGTTCCTGGCCGCCGGCGTGGCCGGGGTGGCGCTGGCGGTCGTGGTGTGGCTGATGCGCGGCACGGTGCGCGCGCCGGCCGCGGAGCCGACCGGCTCGGGTGAGCTCGTGGGCGCCGGCCACTGACGTTTCAGGAGGTCAGCGGTATCGTTGCCGGTTTTTGTCGGTGGCCCGCGCTAGCTTCGCGGGCATGGATCTGACGTCACCGGCACGGCCGCTGTCCACGGCCGTGAACGCCGCCGCGCGCCTGCTCCCGAGGCAGGCCGCGCTGCGGCTGCGCACCGACGCGGACGGGCTCGAGGTCGCCGGCAGCGACCGCGACCTGTCCGTGCGCTTGGCGTGCCCGGCGACGTCCCACACCGACGGGGAGGTGCTCGTACCGGCGGCGCCGCTGGCCGAGACGCTGAAGATGCTGGACGTCGACCAGGTGCGCCTGGTCGTCGAAGGCAGCCGGCTGGCGGTGCGCGTGGCAGGGGCGCGCTTCGCCTTGCCGCTGCTGGACCGGGGTGCGCGCGTGGAGCCCCCGCAGCCACCGCGGTTGTCCGAAGTGGACGGGGAGCTGCTGGCGGCCGCGGTCCGCACGGTCGCGGGCACGGCCGCCAAGGACGATCCGCTGCCGCTCTTCACGGGGGTGCGCGTGCAGAGCTCCGGTGACACGCTCGTGCTCACCGCCTCGGACCGCTACCGGATGGCCGTGGCGCGCGTGCCGTTGCGAGCGGCGTGGGGGCCGCTCGACGTGCTCGTGCCCGCGCGCCTGCTGACCGAGGCCACGCGCCACGCCGCCGGCACGCTCACCCTTCACGCCGACACCGGCCACTTCGGCCTGGGCTGGGCCGGCGGCACCGTCACCACCGCCGTCCTCGACGCGGGGTTCCTGTCGGCCGACGCCATCCCGTCCGGCGAGGTCGACACGGAGGTCGAGCTGCCCGCCGACGTCCTCGCCGCGGCCATCCGCCGCGTCGGCGTCTACGCCGAAGACCGCCGCGTCCTGACCCTCGAGGTGGGCGACGCGCACGTCCGCCTCGCCAGCACTCGCGCCGACACGGGCGAAGCCGAGGAAACCCTCAAGGCAAACGTTTGCGGTGGCCGCACCTCGCCGTCGTTCCAGGCGCGTTATCTCCTGGACGCCCTCGCGCCCTTCGCGGACTCCACCGTGCGGCTGTCGATCCAGCCAGGGCTGCGCGCGTGCGTCCTGACGGCGGCGGAGGCGCAGGAGGTGAGCCTCACGTACTACCTCATGCCGATGCTGCGCTGAATCGTTTGCGTCGGCTACGCCGACGCGGGCGTGGTCGATTGTGGAGTGGAGTCTGGCCCGGCGGTTCGATCGGCGCCATCTTTGGCTGAGCGAACTCACTAGCCGGTCCAGCTGCCCGAGCGTTTGATCGTCCGGATCATCGGCGCCGTCTCGACCTGGTGGACGCCGGGGAGGGCGCCGAGGCGCGTGGCGAGGAAGTCGTAGAGGGCGTCGTCGTCGCGGCAGCCGATGCTGAGGGTCAGGTTGGTCGGACCGGTGGTGGCGGCGACGAGCGCGACTTCCGGGTAGGTCGCCACCTCGCGGGCGACGGCGTCGAGGCGGGACGGGGTGACGCCAAGCCACAGCAGGGCCGACAGGGACGCGCCGAGCAGGGCGGCGTCGACCTCGACGTCGAAGTACAGGGCGCCCGTGGCGCGCAGGTGCTCGAGGCGGCGGCGGACGGTCGTTTCGGAGCGTCCCGACGCGGCGGCGAGGGTGGCCAGCGCGGCGCGGCCGTCGTGGGCCAGGGCGGCGAAGAGGGCGTCGTCACCGGGCTCCAGGCGCGGCGACACGGTGCCCCCACTGGCGCGGCCGTCCCAGACAGGGGTCAGCGCGGCGACCTGAGTGGCGTCCAACGCACTCGCCCGGCCCGGCCAGCCCGCCGGACCACCGGCAAAGCGACGCAGCAGCCGATGCGCCGTCACCGACACCACGCGCGGCGTGCGCGGCAGCTGCCCGAGCAACAGACCCTCGTCGGCCTCCTGCCGGGGCGCCGAGGTGTAGCAGGCGATCTCCGTGCCGCCGGGACGTCAGGCTGACCCACGACGTGTCGTCGCGCCGCGCCAGGGCCGTGGCGATCACGCCGGCCGCGTCGGGCATGCAGCGCACGCGAAGCAGCCACTGCACGCGCCCGAGCCTCGTCACCTCCGGCACGCCCACGACCCGCACCACCCCCGCCGAACGCAGCCGGTGGTAGCGGCGCGCCACGGTCTGGTCCGACACGCCCAGCACCTCGGCCAGGCGACTGAACGGCACGCGCCCGTCGAGCTGGAACGCGTGCGTCAGCCGGCGGTCGAGGTCGTCGAGCTGAGGTGAATCCACCGGATCAGCCTATTCCCTGTCGGATTCAGAGCACTTGGAGCGAATGAGCAGCCTGAATCACCAGCACGGACGAGAGTCTGGGTCACCGAAAGGAGCCGCGAATGAACCTCGACCACACCGTCTTCCTGGCCCAGCACTACGAGCGCGTCTGGCAGCTCTACGAGCAGCTCGGCTTCACCGTCAGCCCACCGTCGCGCCACTTCGCCGCGGGCACCAGCGGCAGCGAGCCGACGCTCAGCTGCACGGCCAACCGCTGCGCCTACTTCGGCGGCTCGTTCGTCGAGCTGATCGGGATCGTCGACGCGAAGGCGGGCGACCCGTGGCACGTGCTGCCGATCGTCGCGCGCGGCGACGGCCTGCACGGCGTGTCCTTCGGCGTCCCCGACACCGAGGCCGCCGAGCGCCGGTTGCGTGAAGCCGGCCTGTCGAAGTCCGGCGTGCTTTCCCTGCAACGAGACGTCGACACCCCCGAAGGACCCCGCACCGCGCGGTTCCGCAGCGTCCACCTGCTCCGCGACCGCACGCCGGAAGGCATCCTGCACACGGCCGAGCACCTCACGCCGGAGTACGTGTTCCAGCCGCAGTTCCTCAGCCATGCCAACACGGCGAAAGGTCTCGACAGCGTCCAGCTCGTCGTCGCCGACGCCGACCTGCCCGCCTACACCCGGCGCTACGAACAGATCCTGGACCAGAAGCCCGCCGACAACTCCTTCGCCCTGAGCACGGGGCGGCTCGACCTCGTCCCGGCGACTCGGCTCGACGACGTTCTCCCGGGCGAGCAGGCACCCCGCCTGCCGTACTTCGCGGCGCAGACCGTCGCCGTCGAAACCCTCACTCCCGCAAGGAAACTGGCCGCCGACGCCGGCCTTCCCACCGTCGATCTTCGCGACGGCGGCTTCTTCGTCCCCGCCGCCCACGCGGGCGGTGCGGCCCTCGGTTTCGTGGAAAGGTGACCGTGATGATCATCGAGACGACCGCCGGTTTGGTCCGCGGCGCGGGCGGCGCGTTCCGCGGGATCCCCTACGCCCGTCAGGAACGCTTCCAGCCGCCGGCCGAAGCCCCCGCGTGGACAGGCGTGCGCGACGCACTGGAACCCGGCCCGGCGGCTATCCAGCTGCCGTCGCGTCTCGAGCCCGTCGTCGGGCCGATGACGCTGGCGCAGTCGGAGGATTGCCTGTCGCTCAACGTCTTCACGCCCTCGACCACCGGCTCGCGCCCGGTTCTGGTGTGGATCCACGGCGGCGCGTTCCTCACCGGCTCCGGCGGCCAGGGCTGGTACGACGGCACGCGCCTCGCGAACGAGGCCGACGTCGTCGTGGTCTCTCTCAACTACCGCCTCGGTGTGTTCGGCTTCCTCCCGCTCGACGGCGTCGCGCCGCCCAACCTCGGCATCGCCGACCAGCTCGCCGCGCTGGAGTGGGTGCGCGACAACGCCGCGGCCTTCGGCGGCGACCCCGCACGCGTGACGCTCGCCGGCCAGTCGGCCGGCGCCCAGTCGACGCTCACCCTCTGGTCCGCAGCTCGCGCGCAGGGCCTGATGCACCAGATCGGGCTGCAGAGCGCGCCGGTCGGCCTGGCGCCGCAGACCCCGGACGAAGCCGCGGGCTGGGCGGAGAAGTATCTCCACGCCCTCGGTGCGACCAGCGCCCAAGAGCTCACCACGATGCCCACGGCTCAGCTGCTCGACGGCCTCAAGACACTCGCCGCCCAGGTCAAGACCGGGATCGCGCCGCCGTTCCAGCTCGTCGCCGACCACGACCTCGTGGCCGAGGACCTGATCGCCGCCTCGAAACCCGGCCGCGCTCTCGTCAGCTGGACCCGCGACGAAGTCCGCGCCTACGATCCCGCAGCGCCCCAAGCCCAAGTCGATCAGCAGACGGCCGCCCTCTTCAGCGGCGACCTCCCACGGCTGACCAAGCAACTCGGCGAAGACGCGACCCTCGTGCGCTTCGACTGGTCCGCCCCCGGTAATCCGTACGGGGCCTGCCACTGCCTCGACGTCCCGTTCCTCTTCGGCACGCACGACGCCGCGCCGGAAGCCGCCTGCCTCGCGGGCGCCCCCGAAGGGTTGCCCGAGATCAACGACCTCCGCCGAGTGTGGGCTCAGTTCCTCCACGGTGAACGCCCGGTCGTCGACACCCCGCTGCTCACCGCGTTCTGATCGGTTCCGAACGCGAAAAGGGCCGCTCACCAGCCCGGTGAGCGGCCCTTCCCACGCCGTCAGGCCGCCGAAGCAGCCTTCACCGCCGCCTCGACCTCGGCGAACGACGGGTTCACCATCGCGGTCGACCCGACGATCACAGTCGGTACGGTCTCGTTGCCGTTCGCCACCTCGCGCACACGCTCGGCCGCACCCGGCTCCTCCCAGATGTTGATCTCCTTGACGTTCAGGCCGCTCGCCATCAGCGGCCGCCGCAGCGCCGCGCAGAAGCCGCAGCCCGGCCGCCAGTAGAACTCGACCTCGACGTCACTCATCGCCCGTCCTCCGAAGCACGTAGGTAGTCCAGCTGCGCCCGCACGCTCATTTCTGCAGGCGCCCACAGCGCCCGGTCGACGTCCGCGTAGACCACCTCGACCACCTGTCGCGGCGACGCGTCGGCCCCGAGCACCTTCAAGGCGGAACGCACCTGGTCCAGCCGCTGTTCCCGGTGGGCCAGGTATTCGCGTGCGGTCGCGGGCAGATCCGCCACGTCCGGGCCGTGGCCGGGCAGGCCGGGCGTGCCGTCGGGCAGCTCGATGAGCTTGCGCAGCGACCGCAGGTAATCGCCGAGGTCCTTGAGCACGGTCGTGCCGCGCCCGAGGATCGTGTCGCCGGTGAGGATCTGGCCGGCGACGTGCAGGGAGACGGAATCGTCGGTGTGCCCGGGCGTGTGCAGCACGTGGAACTCGAGCCCGCCCGCGGTGAATACCTCACCGTCGGCCAAGGCCGGGGCGCCGACGCACAGCGAAGCGTCGAACGCCCGGATCGGCGCGCCCACGCGCTCGGCGAACCACGGCGCGCCCTCGGCGTGGTCAGCGTGGTGGTGGGTCAGGACCACGAGCTCCACGGCACCGACAGCCGCGAGCTTCTCCAGGTGCTCCAGGTCGTGGTACCCGGGGTCGACAACCACGCCGGCCGACGCGTCCGGACCACGCAGGACCCAGCTGTTCGTGCCCTCGAGCGTCATCGTCGACGGGTTGTTCTCCAGCAGCACCTGCGCAGTCTCGGAGACGCGGCGAAGCACGCCGTACGCGGGAGCAGTCACCGGTCAGACCTCCGTCGGGTCAAGGACGACGCGGAAGCGGTCGCCTTCCTTGATGAGCGTCGGCATGGTCCGCACGATCTCGCGCGGAGCGGCCAGCAGGGCTTCGGCCGAGGCGAACTCGTCGACCTCGACGAGCGTGAGCCACGTCGGGGGCATCAGCATGCGGCGGCCTTCGCGGGCGTCGCCGATCGCGGCCGACGGGCGCTGCCAGCCCGTGGCGTGCGCCTCGGAGGTCGCACCGTCCGCGCGCTGGCCTTCGGGCAGCTTCGCGGAGAAAAAGCGAGTGTCGTAGCGGCGCGGTTCCTGCGGCGGCGTGACCCAGTGGGCGAACGGCCGCAGCAGGTCAGCCCGCAGCGTCAGCCCGGCGTCGGCGAGGAACGCGGCGAGCGAGATTTCCCTGCTCTCCAGAGCTTTCCGGGCTTCGGCGTACGGCGCGACATCGGCGACCACCGCGTCTTCCGTGCCCGCCAGCAGCACGCCGGACTCCTCGAACGTCTCGCGCACGGCCGCGCACACGAGCGCGCGGGCGAGGCTCTCGTCGCACGTGAACTGCGCAGCCCACCAGCTCGGCGGCGGTCCGGCCCACGCGACGGACGCGTCGGCGTCGCGCGGATCCACCCCGCCGCCGGGGAACACGGTCATGCCGCCGGCGAAGGGCATGCCCTTCACGCGGTGCTGCAGGAAGACTTCGAGACCGTCCGCGCCGTCGCGGGTGAGGATCACCGTGGCGGCGTCCTTGGGCTTCACAGGTGGGCCGTCGGCGTTCGCCCTCGTGCTGACTCCGGCCCCTACGGGGATGTCGAAAAGGAACTCACGCGGCCGATCCACCGAGGCAACATACCTCGCACCCGTGACCTCACGCCCACAAGTTGTGACATGTCACCGACGCACCGCAGCCCCGGACCCACGCGGGGCCCGGGGCTGCGATCGCAACGTCAGAACCTCAGGACGACGACCAGCGGTCGCCACCCGAACGGGACGCGCCGTTGAGCCGCAGCCGGGCCGCCTCGGCGCGTTCGCGCTCGGCCAACTCCTCGTGCAGCTCCCGCAGCAGCGCCCGGTCGCGCTCCGACAGGCTCGGGTCGTCGAGGTCCAGCGCCGGCAGCTCCACGACCTCGTGCATGCTCGGCTTGCCCGCGGCGATCTCGCGGCCCTTCTCCGGGTCCTCGGCCAGCGCCTGCCGCAGCTGGGCGACCTCGGCCGGCGTCAGGTCGGCGGTGCGCTCGGCGCGCGTCTCCGACCGCGACTTGCGCGAGTTGTCCACCGGTGGGGTGGGCGCGTTCTGCACGATCGGCACCACGGGGGCGACGGCCTCGGGCGCCTGCCGGATGCTGTGCCGGCTCGGAGCCTCCATCACCACCGGCTCCACCACGGGCGTCGGCACCGGGGTGGGTGCCGGAGTCGGAGCCGGCGATGGCGTCACGACCGGCTCGGGCCGGTAGTCCGAGGTCGTCGTGTGCGTGCTGCCGGTGACCCACACCGGCGTGGCTACGGACGCGGCCGACTGGTGGTACGCGGACCGCGCGACACCCGGGCCGCTGACCTCGACGACCGAGCGGATGCCGGCGCGGCGCAGGGCCGTGTCGACGCGGAACGCGACCGCGGGCGGGTTGCCCTCCGGGCCCAGCTCCACCAGCACCACGCGCTGCGGCAGCGCACCCGGCACGGAACCCGCCGGGGTGTTGCGCCACACCGCGTGCACCGAGCGGACGTCCGGCAGCACCTGCAGGGTGCGGTCGAGCGCCTCGGCCAGCCCGAACTCCGGCTGGTTGTCGCCGGTGAAACGGTGGCTGTGGACCTGCTCGGCCTCGTCGACCAGCAGGTCGTTGGCGAGCGTCGCGTCCGACCGGCTCATCTCGAGCACCAGCGCCAGCTCGCGCTGCTCGGCCGAGCTGACGGAGATGCGGCCCGCGATGAGCGTGCCGGTCGTCAGTTCCACGGCTTCGTCGATGTGCGCGCGGGCGATCAGCTCGCGCGCTTCGGTGAGCGCGCTGTCGTCGATGCGGCCCGCCAGGGCCAGCAACAAGTTGTGCAGGCGCAGGGGCACCGAGAACCCGTCCATGGGCGGGCCTTCGTGAACCTCCACCATTGCTCTGCTCCTCCCAGCTCGCCTGGCGGCTCGAGCGTTAAGCGGCGACGAGTCGATTACCGGAACCCGCGGCGCCGACGCAGACCAGCTCGGAATTGGCGAGCGCGGCCCGGTGGTACCCGGGAAGGTCGAAGCGCGGTGGGATGACCTCGACGCTCGGTTCCTCGTCCCCCAGCACCCGCAGCACGCGCTGCAGTTCGCCGGTGAGCCTCGGCAGCCCGGACGTCGCCGTCACCAGCAGGACTCGCTTGGCCCCACCCTCACCGACCACACCGAGGTGTCGCCAGCTTTGCCGCACTTCCCCCACATCCGCGCGTCCTCGCAACGTTGCGTGGAGCAAGACGGACACAGAGTCGACTGAGTTCACCCATTCGGGCGCACTCGGTGTGAATGTGTACCTGGTCTCGGTGACGTCGTCTACCCCCAGGGTGGAACTCACCTGGTGCCAGTCGGCGCCGTGCGGGATGAGACCCGCGACGAGCAGGCGGTACTCGGTTTGGTCCAAATCGATCCTGTGCTTAAGCAAAGACCTGGGCAGCGTGCGCGCGAGCGTGCCCATCGCGCCCTCGCCCAGCCAGTCGCGGAACCGCCACAGGAGCTGGTCGGGCGTGCGGCCCGCGAGCCGGATCAGCAGCTCGTGCAGCGACTGTTCGATGTCGGGGTCCATCACTTCACCTCCACGATCAATTCGACCTCCACGGGCGCCCCGATGGGCAGCTCCGCGACGCCGACGGCCGAGCGGGCGTGCTTGCCCGCGTCGCCGAAGATCTCGCCGAGCAGCTCGGACGCACCGTTGATCACCGCGGGCTGGCCGGTGAAGCCCTCCGCGGACGCGACGAAGCCGACCACCTTGACGATCCGCGTCACCGAGTCGATGCCCACGAGCGCGTGTACCGCGGCCAGCGCGTTGAGCACGGAGGTGCGGGCGTGGCCCTTGGCCTCTTCGGGGCTGACCTCCGCGCCGACCTTGCCGGTCGCGGCGAGCGTGCCGTCGACGAAGGGCAGCTGGCCGGAGGTGTAGACGTGCGAGCCGCTCTGCACAGCCGGCACGTAGGCGGCCAGCGGCGCGGCGACGCCGGGCAGTTCGATGCCGAGCTCGGCGAGCCGGGAAGTCCAGGTCACGACGGGTCCCCTCAGGTCTTCGGGCGCTTGAGGTACGCGACGTGCTGCTCGCCGCTCGGGTTCGGCAGCACGGTGACCAGCTCCCAGCCGTCCTCGCCCCACTGGTCGAGGATCTGCTTCGTCGCGTGGATCAGCAGGGGGACGGTCGCGTACTCCCATTTGGTGGCGCTCATGACCCGGGAGCGTAGCCAAGCGGGCAAGGGCGGTCATGGCCGCCGCCGTCCAACGGCCGGGCCGCTCAGGGGAACACAGGTGCACCCGTCCAGGTGAACGACTCACCGACCGTCGGTGAATGTGGTCCACTTCACAGGGTTTTTGGCCCCGGCTCCGCCGGGGCGGGCGAGATCGCCTTGGAGCCGGCGCGATCTCGCGGTGTGGTTGGGCTGGTTTGGCCAGGTAGATCGGTGAAGGGCGCCTTGGAGGCTTTGCGTCCGTGAAGGCGCCCGTCACAGCAGCTACCGTTGGCGGGGTGGAGACGTGGCGGATCGTCGCGACCGCCTTGCTCGGCGCGGCCGGGTTGCCGCTCGTGCTCGTGGTGATGGCCAAGGTGCGCGACCACGTGAACAGCTCGGCCCGGGTCGCGGTCAGCGGCGCGATCACGTTCACGGCGCTGGTGGTGGTGGCCGTGCTCACGCTCACCGTGCTGCCCGGCGCGCTCACCTGGATCCTCGTCGCGGCGGTCGCGGCTGCGGTCGGCGTCATGGTGCTCGCCGGCTGAGCGCCGGTTTAGTGTTGACGGTGTGACCACACCCTCCGCCGGCTGGCCCGACGAGCTCACCCGGGCCCGGCTGCACTTCGTCACCGGCAAGGGCGGCACCGGCAAGACCACCCTCGCCGCGGCGCTGGGCCTGGCCCTCGCGCGCGAGGGCCGCCGGGTGCTGCTGATCGAGGTCGAGGGCCGCCAGGGCATCGCCCAGCTCTTCGACACGGAGCCGTTGCCGTACGCGGAGCAGCGCATCGCGTCCGTCCCCGGCGGGGGCGAGCTGCGCGCGCTGCACATCGACGTCGAGGCCGCGCTGCTCGAGTACTTCGAGATGTTCTACAACCTGGGCTTCGCCGGCCGGACGCTGCGGCGGATGGGCGCGATCGAGTTCGCGACGACGCTCGCGCCGGGTCTTCGTGACGTCCTGCTCACCGGGAAGATCAAGGAGTGCGTGGGCCGCACGGAGTCCGACGGCCGCCACACCTACGACGCCGTGGTGGTCGACTCGCCGCCCACCGGCCGCGTGGTCAAGTTCCTCGACGTCACCAAGGCCCTGACCGACCTCGCCAAAACCGGCCCGATCCGCGGCCAGGCCGACGGCGTCGTGCGGCTGCTGCACTCGGGCGAGACCGCCATCCACCTCACCACGCTGCTGGAGGAGATGCCGGTGCGCGAGACGGTGGATGCCGTGGCGGAGCTCGACGGTGCCGACTTGCGTCCCGGCGCCGTACTGGTCAACCGCGTGCGCCCGCCGCGCCTGCCCGCGCGTTCCGTCACGGCGGCCGCCGACGGTCGCGTCGACGCCGGCCGCGTGCGCTCGGGCCTCGCATCGGCCGGGCTGAAGCTGCCGGACGGGACGCTCGACGCGCTGGTGGAGGAGACCGTGGAGCACGCCGTGCGCGTGGCCGCCGAGCAGCGGGCGCGCGAGCAGCTCGCCGAGGCGGACCTGCCGACGCTGAAGCTGCCGGAGGTCACCGACGGCGTGGACGTGGCATCGCTCTACGACCTCGCGGAAGCGTTGCTGGACCAGGGGGTGCGCTGATGACGCTGATCGACGTCGACGCCCTGCTCGACGACCCGGAGAGCCGCGTGATCGTGTGCTGCGGCTCCGGCGGTGTCGGCAAGACGACCACCGCGGCGGCGCTCGCGTTGCGCGCGGCCGAGCGCGGCCGGCAGACGGTGGTCCTGACCATCGACCCGGCGCGCCGGCTGGCACAGGCGCTGGGGCTGCGCGAGCTGGGCAACCACCCGCGTCAGGTGCGGGTGGAAGGGTTCGAGCCCAAGGGCGAGCTGTGGGCGATGATGCTCGACATGCGCCGCACGTTCGACGACATGGTGCGCGTGCACGCCGGCCCCGAGCGCGCCGAGCAGCTGCTGCAGAATCCCTTCTACCAGACCATTTCCACGTCGTTCTCCGGCACGCAGGAGTACATGGCGATGGAGAAGCTGGGTCAGCTCGCCGCCACCGACGACTGGGACCTGATCATCGTCGACACGCCGCCGAGCCGCTCGGCGCTCGACTTCCTGGACGCGCCGACGCGCCTGTCCAGCGCGCTCGACGGGCGCATGATCCGGCTGCTGACCGGCCCCGCGAAGGCGGGTGGCTGGGGGCTGCGCAAGGTCGTCAGCGCGGGGTTCTCGATGTTCGCGAAGGCCGTGTCGACGATCATCGGCGGCCAGCTGCTGGCCGACGCGTCGGCGTTCATGCAGGCCTTCGACAGCATGTTCGGCGGGTTCCGCGAGCGGGCGCGCAAGACGGCGGAGCTGCTGCGCTCCAGCGGCACGTCGTTCCTCGTGATCGCCGCACCGGAGCCCGACGCGCTGCGCGAGGCTTCGTACTTCGTCGAGCGGCTCGCGGGTGAGTCGATGCCGCTCGCAGGTCTCGTCGCGAACCGGACGCACCCGGTACTCGCGTCGCTTTCGGCATCGGAGGCGATCGCGGCCGCGGAGTCGTTGCAGAAGGGTGACACGAGCGCGCCGCTGGCCGAGGCCGTGCTGCGGCTGCACGCCGACCGCGTGGCGCTGGCCGAGCGCGAGAACCGGCTGCTGGCGCGGTTCACGAAAGCACATCCCGAAGTGCCGCTGGTGCGAGTGCCGGCGTTGGCCGGTGACGTGCACGACCTCGAAGGTCTGCGCGACATCGGGACCAAGCTCGTGAGTGACTGAGCTCGGCTCAGCCACTCACGAGCCGGTCAGCTGACCTGCGCGCTTTCCACCGCGTCACGCTTTGCGGCTTCCAGCAGCTCGGTCCAGCTGGTGACATCGGAACGCCGGCGCAGCAACGCGCGGCGCTCGCGTTCGGTCATGCCACCCCAGACACCGAAACTGATCCGGCCGTCGAGTGCCTCGGCGAGGCATTCCGTGCGAACCGGGCACCCCATGCACACGGCTTTCGCCCGGTTCTGCTCGGCCCCGCGCACGAAGAGCCCGTCGGGATCCGCATCCCGGCACGACGCGCTCATGCGCCAGCTCGACTGGTTGGTCTCCATACCCCCAGCTCCCTACCCTGGTGTTCGACACCAGCGAAGGTGAAGCTCCCGCTCCCACCCCCGCGAGCGTGTCTCCCTCTAGCTCTCACGTCGGTGACGGCACCTCCCCGGTGCCGCTGCCGCCGTTCGGTCCAGAGGAGCTCCCACTCGCACTGGGCCGTCGGTCGGCAAAAAATCTTTCGTGAGACGTTGACGGACTGTAGGGGCCCTCGGTTCCCCCCGCCAAGACCTAGCATGCATTCCGTTACCGGAAGTCACCTCATGGGGTCCGTTTTGTCACGACTGTCGACCCCTGGCGGGTGTGAGGTAACGGGAGCACTACAGGCCTTCAGTACCCTGGCCTTCGTGCGCAAAACGGACGGTCTCTTCAAGCTCATCGGCCTCTGTCTGCTCGCGGGGGTGCTCGTCGCCGGAATCCTGTTCCCCGTGGTGGGCGCGGCCGGCGTTGCGTCGAATCAGGCGAGCGAGACGGTGGAGAAGACATCGTCCGACCTCGCCGACATCCCGCCACCCCTGGTGACGACGATCACCGACTCGGGCGGCAAGCCCATCGCGACGCTGTACGACCAGTACCGCATCCCGGTGGCGGCCGACGAGATCAACGAGGCCATGCAGTGGGCCCTGGTGTCGGTGGAGGACAAGCGCTTCTACGAGCACCACGGCGTCGACTGGCAAGGCACGCTGCGCGCGGCCGTGTCCAACAGCACCGGCGGTGACACGCAGGGTGCCTCGACGCTCACGCAGCAGTACGTGAAGAACTACTTGATCAACGTGGTCTACCGAGGCGACAAGGTCGGCCAGGAGAAGGCTCAGGAGCAGACTCTCGCGCGCAAGCTCAAGGAAGCGCGGATCGCCATTCAGCTCGAGACGAAGCTGTCGAAGCAGCAGATCCTGGCCGGGTACCTGAACATCGTCGAGTTCTCGCGCCAGATCTTCGGCATCGGCGCCGCCGCGCACGCGTACTTCAACACCACGCCCGAGAAACTGACGGTGCCCCAGGCGGCGCTGCTCGCGGGCCTCGTGAACAATCCGATCAACAACGACCCGTGGAAGCACCCGGACAAGGCCACCGTTCGCCGCAACCTCGTGCTCGACCGCATGGTGGACAACAGGAAGCTCGCGAAGGCCGACGCGGAGCGCTTCAAGGCCTCGCCGCTGGGCGTGGTCCCCGACGCCCCCGCCAAGCCCGCGTCGAACTGCACCGGCGCCGGCCCGGAGAACGGGTTCTTCTGCCAGTACGTCGAGGACTACCTCCTGAAGGCCGGCTTCGACAAGGACGACCTGTACACGGGTGGGTACACGATCAAGACCACCCTGGACGAAAAGGCCAACCACGAGGCGAAGGTCTCGGCGGAGACGCAGGTCAAGAAGACGCAGAAAAACGTGGCGAACACGCTTTCCCTTGTGCGGCCGGGGAAAACGCGACATGAAGTGGTGGCTCTGGCGGCGAACCGGGATTACGGGATCGACGCGGATCAGGGGCAGACGACGTTCGCGTTGCCGTCCGGCGTGTACAACACGGGCGGGGCGGGGTCGAGCTACAAGATCTTCACGACGGCTGCTGTGCTGGACCGCGGGATTGCCGGGATCTACAGCAATATCCCGGTCGGTGACGGCTATACGTCCCACGTCTTCACCGGCAGCCAGCCGCAGTGCGCACCCACCGGCGCACCGAACACGCACTGGTACTGCGTCGGTAACGCCGGCCACTACGGCGCTTCGAACACCCTGCAGGGCGCGTTGGCGACTTCGCCGAACACCGCCTTCGTGGCACTCGAAGACAAGCTCGGCAGCACCGCGCCGGGCATCGACATGGCGATCCGGCTCGGCATGAAGAACACCATGGCGAGCAACACCGGCGGCGGCACGGTCGACCCGAACGACCCCAACAAGGCCGAATCCCAGGCGAAGGCCTACGGCCCCAAGGGCAATAACCCCGGCGTCGGCGCGTTCACGCTCGGCTTCAGCCCGACCAGCGGCCTGGAAATGGCGAACGTCGCGGCCACGCTGCTGAGCGGCGGCGTCTGGTGCCCGCCGACCCCGCTGTCCGGCATCACGGACCGCAATGGGAAAACGGTGTCGTACAAGGAAGAGGCTTGCACGCAGGCCGTCCCCGAGGGCCTTGCGAACACGATGGTCGTCGGCATGAGCAAGGACGACCAGCCGGGCGGCACCTCGGCCGCAGCGGCCGCGGCCGTGGGCTGGAACCGCCCGATCCTCGGCAAGACGGGCACCACCCAGAACAACGGCTCCGCGACCTTCATCGCCGGCACCCCGCAGATGGCCGGCGCCGCCATGGTCTTCCGCCCCGAAGGCGGCACCGGCGGCCTCTGCTTCCGCTCCGTCGGCACCGTCACCACGTGCGGCACCGGCAACATGTTCGGCGGCAAGACTCCCGCCCAGACGTGGTTCGGCGCGATGAAGAACATCATGGCCGACCAGCCGATCGCGCAGCTGCCGCCGGAGGATCCGAAGTACACAGGTCGTTGATGCTCTGCGCCGGCCGGGAGCTTGGTCTCCCGGCCGGCGCTTTTTCGTGTGAGCGCTGACGCAATTCTTGCCCTGAATGGCCGCTGCCCGTCCGGCGTTTCCAGCACTAAGATCATCGCGTGGGCGCAGCAGCGGCAGTCTGGCCTCTATTACTGGGGATACTGGCCGTATCCATCGGGGTGGCGTGCCTGCCCCTGCGACCGCCACTCTTGCGCTCGGCCGTGATGGCCACCCACGTCGTCGCATCGTGGGTATTGATCACCACGCTTGAAGGCCCCTGGCAGATGTGGTTCGTGCTCCTGATGTGGGGCATGATCATCACACTCTCTCGCTTGATCATCGACGTCGCGCACTGGACCAAGAACCTTCGCCTCGGCCGACGCGCAAACGAATGACCGAGGTCTGATATGGCAGGACCCGCGCTGCTCTTTCCGCTTTTCCTCTTCGTCGGAAGCGCCGACCCGAATTGAAGTCAGTGATCATCGTGGTCGGCGTGGCGGCGGCTCTCGCAGCCGTAGTCGGTGTAGCGCTTTATGTATCGAATATTGAATACTGGCACGCACGGGCAGAAGCCGACGGGGTTCACGGTCGCCGTATGGCTCACCTCCGAAGGACACATCCCGAACGCCAAGCAGGAAGCAGTGCTGTGCATTGCGTACGTGTCGACCCGTGATGGGGCTGCCCGGATGGAGGATCGCGCCTGCCCACCCAGCGCCGGCAGTTCCCTGGCCAAGGAGTACGTCACGCTCGACGGCTGAGCAGTGTCGGCGTTGTCACCTGGATAGCTGGAGAGTGAAGTGGGCATCGCGTTCGCGTTTCTGCTCATCTTGTTCGCCGCGACATTGTTTCTTTCGGTGCTGCCTTGGCGCCGGCCCGTCGACGTCTGGGTGCTGACGGCGATCCCGCTCGGTTCGGTGGCCTTGGTGGCGTTCTTCCGCCTGGACGACTGGCCGGCCGGCGACTGGCCGCTGTTGCTGTGGCTCGGCACGCTCGGACCCGGGTCGCTGATCACTGTCGTGCGGCTGTTCCTCATCGCGCTCGGTCGTTCACCGGGAAAGCCGCGCCCGAGATGAGCCCGGCGCCGATCAGAACTTCGTCAGCTTCCCGAGGATGACCTGGTTCCACCACAGGTACATCTGGTCGCGTTCCTGAGGCGTCGACACGCCGTCGAACACGAGGACGCCGAGGGTGTGGGTGCGGGCGTCGGTGAAGACGAAGGTGTCGTCGTAGCAGGTGATGAAGTCGCCGGGGTGGGGGGCATTGGCGTCGGGCCGGTAGTAGGAGCCCCAGATGCCGGGGTGATCCACGGCGTCGCAGCCACCGTGGTCGTCGTCGCGGGTGAGGTTGTGGGCCTGGACCATGCCTTCGAAGAAGGCGGCCAGCGAGGCTTCATCGGGGAACTGGTTGAAGTGCGCCTGGGTCGGCTCGCGGAGGGTGACGTTGCCGGACCGGAAGGTGCCGGCGAGCGACTTCGTGCAGTACATCGCGGCAGTGGCACCTTGGACGGGTTGAGCCGCCGTGCAGCCGGTGCCCTGATACGTCTCCGGCACCGGCACATTCCCGCTCGGCTGCTGCGGAGCGCTCGACCCCGCTGATTCCGGCGACTGCGGCGGTTGCGACGACTTCGAGCCGCCCCCGGTCGACGGCGGCGGGCTGCTCGACCTGGATGTCGAAGCCGACGCCGGGCTCGGTGTCGGAGTGCCCCCGGCGCCCGCGGTGTTCTGCCCCTGGCCGCGGATGATCAGCACCGTCGCGACGACCGCGATCACCACCACGACCGCCACCACTCCCGTGACGACCGCCGCCCGCTTCGACTTCGGCGGCGGCACCGGCAGCCGGCCCGGCCGCGTCGGCGGGTGGCCCGGCCACGTCTGGCCCCCGGCGGCCAGCGGAATCGGCGTGTTGAGCGACGTCGACCCCGGTGGCCCGCCGGCCGTGACGGGACCGTTCGGGAACCCGGCCCCTGGCGTGAACGGACCGCTCACGCCCGTCGGCGACCCCACGCGGGTGCCGGACATGTTCGGCCCAGTCGTAGGGAGGCCCAGAGGCGCCTGACCGACGAGCTGTGGTCCGCTCTGCCCCGGGGGTGCGCTTGCGCCCGTCGCGAAGCCCGAGGGCGGTGCCGCGCCGCCAGGCCGTGTGCCGTTCGGCCCGGCAGGCGGTGTGCTCGGTGCGGCGGCGAAGCCAGGAGGTGGTGTCTGCGCGCTCGGTCCGGCAGCCGAACCATCCAGCGCACCACCAACCCCCAGCCCCACCGAGGGACCACCAGGCTGCGACGCACCCGATCCAGCCGAGCCCGCCAAACCATCCGGCTGAGACCCACCCGCTCCGGCATCAGAGCCGTCCAGCACACCACCAGGCGACAACCCCGCGCCGCCAGGCTGCGCCCCACCAGCCTCTGACCCCGAGCCCGGCGCGCCACCGACCGGCGACCCACCCGAACCCGCCGCCCCGAGACTCCCTCGCTGCCACACCGGCGCACTCGTCTCGGCACTCGTCGCGGTGGGACCGGACGTACCGGCCAGCGCCGCGTTCACCGCCGCCGCGAAGGCGCCCGCCGTGGGGTGGCGGTCGGCCGGGTCCTTCGCCATGCCGCGTGACACCACGTCGTCGAGAGCGCGCGGCAGGTCCCGTCGCGCCGCGGACAGCAGCGGCGGCGGCGCGGGGTACGCCAGGTCTTCGCTACCGAGCAGCACGGTGTCTCCGCCGACGAAGCGGAACGGGCACTGCGCGTGCAACCGCGTCTCGACGTCGCCGATCGCGAACCCGACCTCGACCATGTTCACGGTGCGCCCGACGTCCGTGACGCGGGCGCCGACCAGCCGCGCCAGGCCCAATCGCAACTCCGCTTCGGTCGACATCGGACTCAACCTAGCCGCGCCCGAGAGCCTCCCGCTGCCCGCAAGCCCCGGGACAGGCCGACCACGTATCCTCGCGTGGTGAGCACGCTCAGTAACACCAGCATCGCCAAGAAGCTCGCTGTGGGGACCCTCGCGCTCGGGACCGCGACACTCGGTTACGCCGTGGGCGTCGAACGGCGGCGGTTCACCCTCCGCAGGGCCGAGCTGCCCGTGCTGGCGCCCGGCTCGAAGCCGTTCACGATCCTGCACGTCTCCGACCTGCACATGCTCCCCGGACACCGCGCGAAGCAACGCTGGGTGGCCGCGCTGGACCGGCTCGAACCCGACCTCGTCGTGAACACCGGCGACAACCTCTCGCACCGCACGGCCGTGCCGTCGGTGCTGCGCGCGCTCGGCCCGTTGCTCGACCGGCCCGGCGTGTTCGTCTTCGGCAGCAACGACTACTACGCGCCCAAGCCGAAGAACCCCGCCCGCTACCTCATGCCGAAGGGCAAGAAGAAGCGCATCCACGGCACGAAGCTCCCGTGGCGCGACCTGCGCGCCGCGTTCGTCGAGCACGGCTGGACCGACCTCACCCACTCGCGCCACACGATCGACGTCGCGGGCCAGGCCGTGTTCGCCGCCGGTCTCGACGACCCGCACCTGCACCGCGACCGTTACCGCGAGATCGCCGGCCCGGCCGACGCGGGCGCCGTCGTCCGCCTCGGTGTCACGCACTCGCCCGAGCCGCGTGTGCTCGACCCGTTCGCCACGGACGGTTACGACCTTGTCCTCGCCGGCCACACTCACGGCGGCCAGCTGCGCGTGCCCGGCTACGGCGCCCTCGTGACCAACTGCGAGCTCGACCGCACCCGCGCCCGCGGCGCCTCCCGCTGGGGCGCGCACATGTGGCTGCACGTCTCGGCCGGGCTGGGCACGTCGCCGTACGCGCCGGCGCGGTTCGCCTGCCCACCGGAAGCGAGCCTGTTGACGCTGGTTCCGCGCGGTTCCGGGGCCTTCGAAAGCCATAAGGCAACCCCGAGGAAACCCGCCAAGACCGTCGGCTAAACTTCTCCACGACCCGTTAAGCAGTACCTCGGGGTGTGGCGCAGCTTGGTAGCGTGCCTCGTTCGGGTCGAGGAGGTCGTGGGTTCGAATCCCGCCACCCCGACAAGATAGTCCGGAGGCCCTATATCCGCGGAAAGCGCGGATATAGGGCCTCTCTTGTGTGTCCTCTGGGGGTCGAACCCCCAGACCCCCGCCAGGGAGGCTCCGCCCCCTGGACCCCCGAAGGCGCGGGGTCGCCTCAGGACTGTCGGTTCCGAGGGCGGTGTGTCACCTCGTGGCCGTGAGTAGGGAGGCTCCGCCCCCTGGACCCCCGAAGGCGCGGGGTCGCCTCAGGACTGTCGGTTCCGAGGGCGGTGTGTCACCTCGTGGCCGTGAGTTCCGTCCAGCACTGGAGGAAGTCGCCGGGTCCGGCGGTGCGCGTCCAGGAGTAGGCCGAACGCGCGGCGGACGTGAGCTGGTCGCGGTCCGGGTGGTCCAGATCCGCGAGAGCCTTGGCCAGTGCCTGCTCGACGAACGTCGCCAGATCGCGGTAGACGAGGTCGGAGCGGTGCCGGGTCCGCGTGACGACCTCGGTGAAGCCGCTGTCGGACACCCGCTCGGCAATGGTCCGACCGGCGAACGGGTTGGCACCTGAGCGGCGCAGCAAGAGGTAGTAACCACGCAGGGCAGCGTCGACGTTGGCCGTCTTGGGCCGCAGCCGCGCGCGGCTCCAGTCCGAAGTGGACAGCGCGAGCCGGCCGCCGGGTCGCAGGACCCGATGCAGCTCCGCGAGCACCCCCGTCGGGTCAGGCAGGCGTTCCAGCAGGGCGTGGGAGAAGGCGACGTCGGCGGACGACGTGGGGAACGGCAGGTCGAGCGGATCGGCCACGGCGTAGTCCACTGTGGACTGGCCGCTCCCGAAACCCAGCGTGATCGTGCCGTGCCCGCAGCCCAGGTCGACCACCCGCATGCCCGGCGTGAAGAGCGCCTGCGCGAACGCCGCCCGCTCCACCGCCGTGCGTGCCGCACTCCTCGACGCCGCGTCCCGCACGTATCCCTCCAGCACCCGGCACACAGTACGGCCACCAGGGTGGCAGGATCGAGGGGTGAGCACGCAGTCAGGCAACAAATATCCGCCCGCGGTGGTCCCCGACCGCCTGTTCGCCGACGCCGACGCCGAGTCCCGCTGGCGAGCCCGCTTCCACGCGGCCCGCATCTCCGTGCCCGAATGGGCCCGCGACGCCCCCGACGCCAACGTGTACGTCTCCAACGCCAGCGGCGTCTGGGAGGTCTACGCGTGGGATCGCGCCACCGACAGTCACCGCCGCGTCACCGACCGGCCCAACGGCACCTTGCACGCCACCCCCGCCCCCGACGGCTCGGCCGTCTGGTGGTTCGACGACACCGACGGCGACGAGTTCGGCTCCTGGGTGAGCCAGCCGTTCGACGGCGACAGCTCGGCCGCCACCAAACCGCTGCCCGAGGTCCACGACGGCTATCCGGCCGGCCTCGAGCTCGGCTCGCGCGTGATCGCGGTCGGTGTCTCGACCGACGACGGCAGCGCGCTGTTCGCGAAGATCGGCGACAAGACCGAGCGTTTCTACAGCCACCCGGACGACGCCGGCATCGCGTCGCTCTCTCGTGATGAGAGCTTGGTGGCGATCTCACATTCCGAACACGGCGACTCACGCCATCCCGCGCTGCGCGTACTGGCCACCGACGGCTTCACGACCGTCGCCCAGATGTACGACGGCGAGGGCAAGGGCCTTTCGGCGCTGGAGTTCTCGCCACTGCCCGGCGACCAGCGGCTGCTCGTGCTGCACGAGCGGCGCGGCCGGGAGGAGCTGCTGATCTGGGACGTCCGCGCGGACACCGAGACCGAGCTCGAGATCGACCTGCCCGGCGAGGTTGTGGCCGACTGGTACCCCGACGCCCGCGCGCTGCTGGTGGTGCACTTCCACCAGGGCCGCAGCTCGCTGTACCGGTTCGACCTCGACGACGGTTCGCTGTCCTCTGTGGACACTCCTGCCGGCCGAATCGGCGGCGCGGGTGTGCGGCCCGACGGCAGCATCGAGTACTCGTGGTCCAGCGCCGCGGAGCCGACGGCGGTGCGCAGCCGCGCGACCGACGGCACCGACGCCGTGCTGCTGGCGCCGCCGGGTGACCAGGCGCCCGGTTCGTCGCCGGTGACCGACGCGTTCGTGGAGGGCGTCGGCGGGCAGATCCACGCGCTGGTGTCGCGTCCCGCCGGCGCGCCCGACGGCCCGTTGCCCACGGTGTTCTCCCTGCACGGCGGCCCGCACGCCGCCGACGAGGACCGCTTCTCCGCCTACCGCGCCACGTGGCTCGACGCCGGTTTCGCCGTGGTCGAGGTCAACTACCGCGGCTCCACGGGCTACGGCTCCGCGTGGCGCGACGCCATCGAGGGCCGGCCGGGCCTGACGGAGCTCGAAGACGTCGCGGCGGTGCACGACTGGGCTGTCGAAAGTGGACTGTCCGACAAGGACAAGTGCGTCGTCAACGGCGCCTCCTGGGGCGGCTACCTGTCCCTGCTCGCGCTCGGCACCCAGCCCACGCGCTGGGCGGCGGGCGTCGCGGGCGTGCCGGTGGCCGACTACGTCGCCGCGTACGAGGACGAGATGGAGCAACTGCGCTCTTTCGATCGTGCTCTGTTCGGCGGCGCACCCGAGGATGTGCCCGCGGTGTACAAGGAATGTTCGCCGATTACCTACGTGAACGCCGTCGCCGCACCCGTGCTGATCCTCGCGGGCGACAACGACTCGCGCTGCCCCATCCGGCAGATCGAGAACTACCTCGACCGCCTGGGCGCCCGCGACGCGCCCCACGAGTTCTACCGCTACGACGCCGGCCATGGCTCCCTGGTGATCGCCGAGACGATCAAGCAGACGTCGATCGAAGTGGATTTCGCTTTGCGCGCTTTGCGGTGATTTCCCCCGGCCGGGGTCTCACTTCGGGGGACCCTGGCCGGGGAAATTCGCTTGGTTTTTCAGTTTTCCAGGGTTGATGCTTCGGGCTGTGGACCTGGTGTTTATGCATGACCCCCGCGGCGAAACCTTCACGCGCATAACCCGCGGGGACGGGGTCGTGCTCGGGTTGCCTTCGTATTCGCGCAAGTATCGCGTCCCGCACGACCTCGCGCACGCTGCCGTGGAGCGTTCACTGGAGCTGTCCGGCGGCATCTTCGGCTGCATCGAAGCGGGCGGCGTATTCGACAACATGACTGTGCTGCAGGGGAAACCGCGCCATGACGCCCGGGCGCGCAGCCAGCGGATTCTGAAGGCGGCTTCGGGGTCCATCGCGGTGGCGGAGAGTGGTCGGCGTGCTGCATCGCGCGGTGGAACATCGCCGGCCACCGCCCTTCGCCGCTGCGCGGGAGGCTTGGGGAGTGATTCGGGCGGAACCGTATCCCTTCGGTGACGCCGATATCCTTGGAGCGGTGGAGTTGTTGGCGGAACTGGTCGAGGTGTGGACTCGTCAGGCGGAGCCGTTGGAGTTTCGCTGGCCGTCGCGGCTTCGGGCTGGGTAGCCATTTGGTGCTTGACTCCGCCGTCCGGCTTTGTGGTGGAACCCCGCTGAGCTGGACGGATGGTCCCCGCGTCCCGCGCGCGTGCGCTCCGAGCGCTTCGCACGAGCGAGTTGTCCACAACTGTGGCGGCCTGTGGACAACCTGTCTGAGCAGCCGGTTTTGTCGCCCTACCCCGGTAGAATGGATCATGGGCGGCCCCCGGGAGGGTGGGTCTACGGCCGTCGCGCGGGTGGGGCAGGGCGTCAAACCGCCCGGGGGTGAAGTCGCTCCGCCGGGGGGCTAAGAGGATGGCACTCGCCGGTGTGCAGCATCTACGTCGTCACCCATCCCGAGGCCACGCACCACGTCGAGGGAGTGGTGGGTGTTTCCGGGCGCCCTCCGGCAGCATCACCACGTTGCGCGAAGACGACTACTTCCACGGCCACCAGCTCGTCAGCCTCGGCGACACCCGCCACCTCGACGCCTGAGCGCAGGTCACATACCGCGGCTCAACGCCTGCAGCCGGTCCACCGCCGCGGGGTCACCGTCGTAGGTGAGGTGCACGGCGTCGCGGCCGAAGACGAACAGCAGGAGGTCCACGGGGTCGCCCGTGACGGTCACGGCGGGGGCGCCGGACTTGACCTGGGCGGAGCGGCCGTCGGTGTGGCGCAGGACGACGCCGACGGGGGCCTTGCGCAGGTTGAGCTTCGCGGATTGGCGCGCGAGGCGCCAGGCGGCCTCGTCGCGAGACGGGTCGGCCGGGCGGGGTTCCCAGCCGGGCTGGGCGCGGCGGACGTCTTCGTGGTGGACGAGGAACTCGGCGCCGTTGGTGAGCTCGTCGAGGGGGCCGATGGCCATGGGCCAGTACCAGGCCGGGCCGCGGCGGACCTGGTCGACGAGGGCGGGCCACGGCTTGGCGGCGTAGCCGTCCTGCACGCGCTTGGTGTAGCCGGCGAGCGCGGGCACCATGATGCCCGGCGACGCGTCGAGGCGGTGTTCGCGCACGATGAGGTGGGCCGCGAGATCGCGCGTCGCCCAGCCTTCGCACAGGGTCGGGGCGTCGGGACCGACCTCGTCGAAGAGTGTGCTCAACGCCTGGCGTTCGTCTGCGGCAAGACCCATGCCTCCGACATTACTCGCGAGTACACCCCCGCGCCCGGACGAGACGACCACCACTGGGTGTTTCATCGAATCGTGAGCCGACTCTTCGAACCCCTCTCCCTGCGGGGCCTGACGCTGCCGAACCGCGCGTGGGTCTCGCCCATGTGCCAGTACTCCGCCACCGACGGCGTGCCCGACGACTGGCACCTCGTCCACCTGGGACAGTTCGCCGTCGGCGGCGCCGGGCTCATTCTCACGGAAGCCAGCGCCGTCACCCCGGAAGGCCGGATCAGTCCGCAGGACACGGGCATCTGGAACGACGAGCAGGTCGCCGCCTGGCGCCGGATCACCGACTTCGTGCACGCGCGTGGCACGGCGATCGGCATGCAGCTCGGGCACGCCGGGCGCAAGGCGTCCACGCGACGGCCGTGGGAGGGCACCGGCAGCGTGCCCGCGTCCGACGGCGGCTGGCAGAGCGTCGGCGCCGATGACCAGCCCTTCGGCGACTACGCCCCCGCCCGTCCGCTGACCACCGACGAGGTCGCGCGCATCCCGGCCGATTTCGCCGCGGGCGCCCGTCGCGCGCTCACCGCCGGCTTCGACGTCCTCGAGCTGCACCTCGCGCACGGCTACCTCGGCCACCAGTTCCTCTCGCCGCTGTCCAACTCCCGCACCGACCGCTACGGCGGCGACTTCGAGGGCCGCACCCGCCTCGCGCTCGAGATCACCGAGGCCGTGCGCGAGGAGATCGGCCCCGACGTGCCGCTGTTCGCCCGCATCTCCGCCAGCGACTGGGCCGACGGCGGCTGGTCCCCCGACGACTCCGTGCACCTCGTGAAGCTCCTGGCCGACCGCGGCACCGACCTCGTCGACGTCTCCTCCGGCGGCAACGTGCCCCACCCCCGCATCCCCGTCGGCCCGGGTTACCAGGTGCCCTTTGCCGAACGCATCCGCCGCGAGACCGCCGTGCCCACCGGCGCCGTCGGCATGATCACCGAACCGGAACAAGCGGAACAAATCGTCGCCACCGGTTCGGCCGACGCGGTGTTCCTCGCGCGCGCCCTGCTGCGTGACCCGCACTGGCCGCAACGCGCAGCGCACGCGCTGGGCGCCGAGGTGAAGTGGGCGGACCAGTACCTGCGCGCGAAGCCGCGCCGCTGACCCGGCCCGTGAACGTCCGACTGACGCGGGATCCCTCGTCGGACGCGGGCCGCAGTCGCGATTTGAGTGCGGCCCGCCGGAACCTCGCTGCGTTGAGCCATTTCCGCGCCGTGGCCCGGCCCGCCCGCCAGAAGTGGCGGGTTTGAGCGTCCGCGAGGAGCTGAGCGGCTGGGCTTCGGACGGCTCCGAAGCCCAGCCGGCGGGCGTCAGTGGTGGAAGGCCGTCGAGGTGGTCGCGTCGTGCTGGGGTTCGGTTTGGCGTTCCAGCTCGGGCAGGGTCCGGCGGAGGTCGTCCATCAAGAGGTCGGCCAGGTCGTGGGTGAAGCCGTTGCGGACGACGATGCGCAGCGCCGCCAGGTCGGTGCGCTTCTCCGGGAAGGTGTAGGCCGGGACGAGCCAGCCGCGTTCGCGGAGTCTGCGGGACACGTCGAAGACGTCGTAGTTGGTGACTTCGGGCTTCGTCGTGAAGGCGAAGACCGGGAGCTGGTCACCGCGGGTCAGCAGCTGGAACGGGCCCAGGCCGGCGATCGCGTCGGACAGGTGGAGCGCGACGTCACGCGAGGCCTGCTGCACGGCACGGAAGCCTTCACGACCGAGGCGGACGAACGTGTAGTACTGCGCCGCCACTTCGGCGCCGGGGCGGGAGAAGTTCAGCGCGAATGTGGGCATGTCGCCGCCGAGGTAGTTGACGTTGAAGACCAGCTCCTCCGGCAGCGCTTCGCGGTTGCGCCACACGACCCAGCCGACGCCGGGGTACACCAGGCCGTACTTGTGGCCCGAGGTGTTGATCGACGCGACGCGCGGCAGGCGGAAGTCCCATTCCAGGTCCTCGTCGAGGAACGGCGCGATCATCGCGCCCGACGCGCCGTCGACGTGGACGGGGATGTCCCAGCCGGTGCGGGCCTGCAGGTCGTCGAGCGCGGCGACGATCTCCGCGACGGGCTCGTAGCTACCGTCGAAAGTGGACCCGAGGATCGCGACGACGCCGATGGTGTTCTCGTCGCAGCGCTTCACCGCCTCCTCGGCGGACAGGTGCAGGCGGTCGCCGTCCATGGGCACCAGACGCGGCTCGACCTCCCAGTACTCGCAGAACTTGTCCCAGCACACCTGCACGTTCACGCCCATCACGAGGTTGGGCTTCCCGGTGCGGCCGAGCTTCGTCCAGCGCCGCTTCAACGCCATCCCGGCGAGCATGCACGCCTCGGACGAGCCCGTGGTCGAGCAGCCTATGATGTCCGTGGGGTCGGGCGCGTGCCACAGGTCGGCGAGGATGTTCACGCAGCGCCGCTCGAGCTCGGCCGTCTGCGGGTACTCGTCCTTGTCGATCATGTTCTTGTCGACGCACTCGGCCATCAGGTCGCGGGCCTGCGGCTCCATCCACGTGGTGACGAACGTGGCCAGGTTGAGCCGCGCGTTTCCGTCGAGCATCAGCTCGTCGCGCACGAGCTGCAACGCAGAGTCAGGCGGCAGCGACGTGTCGCGAATCTTGTTGTGCGGCATCACGAAGTCGGCCGCCAGGGCGGGATTCGCCCCTGCGTACATGGGGTTCGTGCCCGATTGACGGTTCGATCCGTTCTGTTCCCCGCTGTGCAGCACCATGCTTGCGACCGTACTGCCGCACCCCCGCCCGCGACAGCACACGACACCCGGCCGGGCGGCCCGTCAGCCCAGCGGCTCCACCTCCAGCACCTGCGCTTCGGGGCCGCACCGGAAGACCAGGCCGGCTTCGGTCCTGTCCAGCGTTGAAAGTTCAACCCCGTCGAGCCGGGCCCTGAATGCCCCGGGGATACGGCCGATCGTCACGGTCCCCTCACCCGGCACGTCCGGCGTACGCCGCAGCCGGGCGCGCAGCACGCCGTCGACGACCTCCGCCTGGCTGACCTCGACGTCGCGATCGACGACGGTCAGCGCCGGTTCCTCGAAATGGCTCGCCGGCCACGGGTTGGTGTAGAGACCCCAGAGGCCGTCCGGGGTGTTGAGGCGGGCGTAGCCGAGCAGGACGTTGCCGCTCATCGGCTCGATGTCGGTGCGGTTTCCGTCGGCGTCGGCCGGGGTGTCGTTGCGCGGGTAGTACAGACCGCCTTCGCGCCAGGTCGGGTTCATGAAGCGGTCGGCGTGGGCGAGCAGGCTTTCGAGCGTGGTGGCGTCACCCATCTCCGAGGCCCACGCCGCCACCCAGCCGAAGTCGCACGTGTCCGTGATGACGGGCTGGCCCATCACTTCCCGCGCCGGCGCCGAGCGGACGGACAGGGTCCCGTCCGGGCCGTCGACGAGGAACCGCTTGACCTGCTCCGGGTAACCGTCGTGCACGAAGTCGCGGTTCCACATGTTCATCAGCGCGCCGCACCACGCGTCCACCCACGGCGACGGCGCTTCGTTCGGCCGCACGCGCTTGGAGTCGGCGGTGATCATCATGTTGTAGTGGCCCGATTCGTCGAGCCGGCCGAAGTCGGCCCACGCGCGTTCGTACCCGGCCACGACCTCTTCGGCGCGATTGCCGCCGGTGATCAGGTCGTGGAGGCGGAAGCCGAGGATGGCGGGCTGGTTGCAGATCTGGAACACGCAGTTGGGCTCGCACGCCACGCCAAGGTAGCCGTTTTCCACCATCTGCCAGTAGATGTGGTCGTTGAGCGACTCGCGGTCGTACGGGAACCGCTTCTCCTCGCCACCCCAGAAGTACGACCAGTGCTGGAACGTCAGCGACCCCGGCGCCGCGAACTCGTCGGCGGCGAAGAGGTAGTCGTGCAGCAGCGCCATCGACTGCACGTACGCGCTGTACATGATGTTGTCGCGCACCACGGGATCCCACTCCTCCTTGAGATCCCCGAGGTGCGCGTTGACCACCGCCCCGCCGCGGCTGACGTCGCGCCAGTACAACCACACCTCCGGCAGCAGGATCTTCTCCACGAGCCGCCGCAGTGTCGGCCGGAACAACCCGGGCGCGGCGGGCAGCCGGTGCCGGTGCGTCAGGGCCAGCGCGTACGCCATGTACGCGAGCTGGAAGCGGTAGCCGCCGAAGTCGTCCTGGCCGGTTCCCTTGCCCTGCATGAAGGACCAGTCGTTGCGGAACTGGCGGGAGAGGTTGTCGAAGTGTCTGAGGTGACCGAGTTGCTGCCGATCCAGCGGCGGGTGGAGAGCGGGCATGTCCTCAAGTGAACACGGAAGCGGTCGGAAAAGCCCGTGTCAGGTGGCGCGAACGGTCCCCTCGCGCCGAAATGGCACGAACGGGCCGTTCGCGCGAGGCGACAACCCGGCGCGTACGTCGCGAAGCACTCCGGGAGATCGCCATCAAGGCCGTCGCCGCAGGTACGGACCGCGAAGACATCGTCCGGGCCTGCTACGCGGTCCTCGCCGACCTGGAAGAGGAAACCGGTGACGCGTACGAAGATCCTTCGGGCGAGCGAGTGCTGGAGCTCATGGACGCCCTCACCGGCTTCTGCGGCTCTCATTACCGCATCTAGTCCCGAAAAAACGGGCCGCCCACCCCGAAGGGTGAGCGGCCCGTGCGGCCAAGATCCGTCAGGCCTGCTGCGCCTGCCACATCCAGTGCGCCTCTTCCAAGGCGCGCGTGATTTCGATCAGCAGGTCCTGCGTGACCAGGTCGCTCTTGTCGGTCTCGTCGATGCGCCTGCGGAGGCGCTCGATGAGCGTCGCGAGCGTGTCGACGATGGCGGCCACCGAGGTTTCCACCGACTGCCAGTTGTCGGGGTAGTCCGGGGCGCCCGAGCTTTCGACGACGGTCTTCGCCTTGCCGTTGGGCGAGATGCCGATGGCGTTGGCGCGCTCGGCGACCTCGTCGGTGTACTGGCGGGCAGTCGCGACGAGCTCGTCGAGCTGCAGGTGGGCGCTGCGGAAGTTCTTGCCCACGACGTTCCAGTGGGCCTGCTTCGCGATCAGCGAAAGGTCCACGAGGTCGACGAGCGTCGCCTGGAGGGCGTTGCCCGTGATCTCCTTGTCGGCGGCACTGAGCGGGCTCTTGATGGGAGAGTTGACCATCGGGGGTGTCCTTCCTTTGTCGTGGTGGGGGAAGCAGGCGCAGAACGCGTCAGACCGTGGTTGTGAGCGCGACCTCGATGTTGCCCCGGGTCGCGTTCGAGTACGGGCACACCTGGTGCGCCTGCGACACGAGCTCATCGGCCTGGGCCTTGTCCATGCCGGGCAGCGCGACGTTCAGCACGACGCCCAGCTTGAAGCCCACTTCCTGCTTGTACAGGCTGACCTCGGCGGTGACCGTCGACTCCGGCAGCTGCACCTTCCCCGCGCGCGCCACAGCCTGCAGAGCGCTGTGAAAGCACGCGGAGTAGCCGGCGGCGAACAGCTGCTCGGGGTTGGTCTTGTCACCGCCCGGGCCGCCCATTTCCTTCGGCACCGCCAGCGACTCGTCGATGACCCCGTCGGACGAAGTCACTTCGCCGTTGCGGCCCTCGCCTCGCGCGGTCGCGGCCGCGGTGTAGATCGCGTCAGCCATTCTTTCGCCTACCTCCTCGTCGGGACGCCCGACTCAGCGTCTCATTGATAACAACGTTCCGCATCAGCGGAACCTTGCCACCGCATGGCAGGCATCACGCCGGGGAATACCCGGCGTCCGGCAGATGAAACCTCAGCGCGACAGGGTGAACTCGGCCACCTGGCGGCCGATCAGGCGCAGTGTGCGCACGCTCTTGTCGTCGGACGCGCCGCCGGACTCGTCGAACTTGGTCTCGGCGGAGTTGATCGAACCACCCAGCGGAGTGGGCCAGCCGCGCAGCGCGTGCGTGATCGTGCGCAGCTGGTCGAGCGTGGTGACGGCGGCCTGCCACCCGAAGGCGACGGCAGCGAGGCCGACCGGGCGGCCGTCGAGGTAGGGGCGGGTGTCTTCGCGCAGGTCCTCGACGTAGTCCAGGGCGTTCTTGACCAGCCCGGACAGCGCGCCGTGGTAGCCGGGCGAGACCACGATCAGGCCGTCGGCGCGGCGGATGCTCTCGATCAGCCGCCTCGCGCGGTCGTCGCGCTCGCCCGCGGCCGTGTCGTAGAACGGCAGCACGAGCTCAGGCCCGGGGATCAGCTCGGTGTCCACCCCCAGCTCGGCCGCCGAGTCGAGCGCGATCCGCAGGGCGCGTTCGGACTGCGAGCCGTCGCGCAGCGAACCGCCGATCCCGAGCACCCTGACCGCTTTGGCTGAAGTCACGTCCCCGAGGCTAACCCCTCGACTTAAGTGGAGGACCAGGATTTGGGACGGAGTTCTCGACCACAGCTGGACCCACTATCTACTGACAAGTAACGTCGGGGTCCACTGCCGAGGAGGAACGATGGCGATCCCGCTCCAGGTCCGCGCCCAGGCCGCCGCCGCGCAGCTGGTCTTCTGGCTGCCCCGGCCCGTCCGGCGGCTCATCGCCGGCCCGCCGCTGCGGCGCGACGGGCAGGAACTCGCCCTCGACGCGCAGCTCCTGCTGCGGTTGCAGCAGCTCACCGGCACCGCGCTCGTCGGCGAGACGGTCGAGGGCTCGCGGCTCGGGCTGGAGCTCGGCCGCCACCTGGTGAGCGGCAAGACGATCGAGCCCGTGGCTGTGCGCGACGTGGTGATCCCGTCCGGCGACGCATCGCTCGACGCCACCCTCTACACGCCCGCGGGGCTGCCCGAACCGTCCGGGCTGCTCGTGTTCTTCCACGGCGGCGGCTGGGTCGTCGGCTCGCGCGCCACGCACGACAACGCCGCGCGCTACCTCGCGAAACACGCCGGCGTGCGCGTGCTGTCGGTCGAGTATCGGATGGCGCCGGAACACCCGTTCCCGACTCCGTTCGAAGACGCACTGGCGGCGTTCGACTACGCCCACGCCAACGCGGCCGAGCTCGGCGCGGACGCCGACCGCATCGCCGTGGGCGGCGACAGCGCGGGCGGCAACCTCTCCGCCGCGTTGACTCTGGCGGCGGTCCGGCGCGGTGGCCCGGCGCCGGCGTTCCAGCTGCTCATCTACCCCGCGGTGGACTTCACGACGCGCCGCCGCTCGCGCGAGATCTTCGGCGAGAAGCTGTTCCTCACCGACGAGTCGATGACCTGGTTCGAGGACCACTACGTCCCCGCCTGCACCGACAAGGCCGACCCGCGCCTGTCGCCCCTCGTCGCGACCGACCACAGTGGACTGCCGCCGGCGTTCGTCATGACCGCGGGCTTCGACCCGCTGCGCGACGAGGGCGAGGCGTACGCGGAGAAGCTGCGCGACGCCGGAGTCCCGGTCGCGGTGAGCCGCCAGCCGGACCTGATCCACGGGTTCCTGAACTTCACCGGCGTCGGCTCCCGGTTCCGCGAGGCGACGGCCGAGCTGGCCGGCGCGCTGCGGCTGGGGTTGGCGCGGCAGCAGAAGGAGAAATAGCCCCGGGCGACGGCCTCGCGAGGCAGGTGCAAGGCACTCGCCTCGGCAAGCACGACGGGCTTCGCCGGCACTCGCTCGACATCGCGGGGCCGACGAGGGCCTCACCGGAGCGGAGCGTCGCTCGGACGGGCACAGGTCCGTGCGCGGATTCACCGTGCGCCGGGCAGGGACAGCACCAGCGTCCGCAGCAGAAGGAGAAATAACCCCGGAAACCACCGGAGCCTGGTGCGGCGAACCGCACCAGGCTCCGAAAACCCCGTGTTCCGGGGGTGGTTGCTACGCGCCCGGGACGGGCAACGGCGGCACCGGCAGCGGAGGCACCGGCAGGGAGCCGAGCAGTCCGCCCAGGATGCCGGTGACGGCACCCAGCAGGGCCTTGAGCAGGTCGCTCACGATCTTCAGCGGACCTGGCAGGTCCGGGATCGGCGGGAGCGGCAGCGGCGGGAGCTGACGCGGCGACGCCGACGGGTCGGACAGCAGGCGGCTGGACTCGTCCGCACGGCCCTTGGCCGCCGACGAGAGCTGCTGCGTCTCCGACTGGATCGTGTAGCGCTTGCCCGCGGCGAGGTCGCCGAGGACAGGGCTGAGCTTGTCCAGGTCGGCACGTGTCAGACCGACGTTGCCGGCGTACGCGGCCTTCGTCAGGTCGTCTCGCATCTGGAGCACCTGCGCGCCGACCGCTTCGGTGGACGACGAGCCCTTGCCACCCGCAGGGCTCGCCGAGGCCATCCCCGAGGTGCCGACGGCCAGCAGACTGCCGGCGGCTACCAAGGCGATGATCCGCCCAATCTTGCCTTTCATTCCTTACCTCCTGGCCTCTGGAGACCTGACGGGTAAATCGATACCCGCCGTATCGGCCCAGCACCAGCCGATCACCGGATAGGGACGTTTTCTAACCCTTACGTGCCGAATCCGTTTTTCGGGAACATGCCCGCAATTGATTAACGTGGACGGCTTGCCCATCCCCCTGAAGATCATCATGACCGATCATGCATCGGACTCGGAGTAGCCGATCGGCCACGAATGGCCCTGTTGCTCACCCGTACAGGTGCATTGCGTGATCGTTTACCCTGATCACTCCGTCGGACCGCGTGTCGCCACTGCTCCGGTCGGGGTGTCCCCCACGCACGCACCGCCACAGGTGGAGTAGCCGGGTCACGGGCAGATCTCCGGCGTGGAGACCAGCGGAAACAGCGCACGAATGCGCACCGGACCGCGCACACCGAGGTCAACACACGAATTCGCAAAAACATTCGCGAATTGTTTCGCGTCAAGAACAAGAGTTGCGCCGATTCAGAGCGGCAAGCCTTCTTCGAGGTGCGTGAACGCGCGTTCCAGCAGCGCCACGAAATCGACGCTCTGATCCGCCGCGGCCGCCAGCGCCGTGGAGAGGATCACGCCGACGACCGCGCCGGCCCAGTTGCGCACCTCGAAGTCGCCGCGGGCGCGACCGGTCCGTTCGGCCGCCAGCTCGACGAGCATCGTGATGCCCGAGACGTAGTTGTCCATCACCTTCGCACGCAGCTCCGGCACGGAGAACACGATCAGCTGCCGGCGCCGCTCCTCGGCCCACACCTCGGGCGGCAGGCTGTCGTACACCTCGCGCAGGGTCGCGCGGACGACCCCGAGCAGCGTCAGGTCCTCCGGCTGCCGGCGGGCGGCCTCGACGAGCAGCGGGTCGATACGGTCGTAGAGGACCGTCGCCTCCTTCGTCGGGAAGTAGCGGAAGAAGGTGCTCGGCGAGATGTCCGCGGCCGCCGCGATCTGCTCGACGGTGGTCGTCGCGTAGCCCTGCTCCTGGAACAGCCGCAGCGCGTGCCGCTGGATCGCTTCGCGCGTGCGGGCCTTCTTGCGTTCGCGCAGGCCTGTCGGTTCAGCCGGGGTCATGCGGCGATTGTCGCGGTCGCTCTCGTTTGACAGCAACTGTCACGAAGATCGCCTCAAAAGAAGTTGCACGCGCGTACCAGGATTTGCTCTCATGAGGTACGTGCCCTTCGAGCCGTACCGCCAGGTGCTGACCCTGTCCCGAGTCCGTCCGTCGATGGCGCTGATGTTCTTCGCGCGCCTGCCCATGACGATGACCGGCGTCACGCTCACCCTGTACGTGGTCACCAACCTGGGCCACGGCTACGGCGCGGCCGGCGTCGTCGGCGCCGCCACCACGCTGGGCATGGCGCTGGGCGCGCCACTGCTCGGGCGCACGATCGACCGCTACGGCCTGCGTCCGGTGGTCGGCGTCTGCGGCGTCGCGTCCACGGCCTTCTGGGTCGCGGCGCCCCACCTCTCCTACGCGGTGCTGGTGGCGTGCGCGCTGCCCGCCGGGTTCCTGTCCGTGCCCGCGGGCTCGCTGGCGCGTCAGATCCTGGCGGCGCTCGTGCCCGCCGAGCACCGGCGGGCGGCCTACTCGCTCGACACGATTCTGGTCGAGGCGTCGTTCATGATCGGCCCGGCGGCCGGCATCGCGGCGATCACGTCGCTGTCGGCCACGTTCACGCTCAGCGGCATCGGCGTGCTCTTCGGCGGCACGGCGCTGCTCATCTTCCTGCTCAACCCGCCCATCCGGAACGAGGACGAGCTCGCCCCCGTCGGCTCCGTCCGGCCGCCGCTGCGGTCGTGGCTCACCGGTCGCCTGCTCGCGACGCTGCTGGTGGCCGCGGGCGCCCTGTTCTGCCTGGTCGGTACGGAGGTGGCGACGCTGGCGGCGCTGCGCTCCCACGGTGACGTCGGCTGGACCGGCCTGGTCATCGCGGTGATGTGCGCGGCGTCGATGCTCGGCGGGATCGTGCACGGCGCCGTGAAGAAGTCGTTGCCGCAGGGAGTGCTGATGCTGCTGCTCGCGGCGCTGGTGCTGCCGGTGGGGCTGGCGGACCAGCCGTGGTGGCTGCTGATGCTGGTGCTGATCCCGACGAACCTGCTCTGCGCGCCGACACTGGCCGCCACCACGGAAACGGTGAGCGCGATCGCGCCCCCCGCCGTGCGCGGTGAGGCGATGGGGTTGCAGGACGCGTCGACGCGGCTCGGGCTGGCCGCGGGCAGCCCGGTGGTGGGCTTCGCGATCGACCACTCGAGCCCGGCGTGGGGCTTCGTCGCCGCGGGCGCCGGTGGTTTGGTCCTGGCCGCGGCGGGCCTGCTGTGGACGCACCGGCGCCGGACAGCCACGGCGCCGGCGATGGCCGCGGCCGTGCAGGCGCGTCGCTGACCAGACCTCACCCATGCGGCGTTGGTTGCTCCAGCCACGCCCGCCACCACCCTCAACGGAGGTGCTCCGCGCGCCTGCCCCATCGGGTGCTGGGGCGAGGCGTGGGGGTCAGCTACACGCCTTACGCAGTGCGTCGAGCTTCGCGACGTTCCGCTTGGCCCACGCGGCGACCACACCGGCGTCCTGGATGTGCTCCTTCTGCACCTCGACGTAGGAGTCCGCCATGCCGAGCAGCGCGTTCTTCACGTCCTGCTCCTGCACGTCGGCTGCCAGCGCGCGCAGGCGCTGCTCCTTGTCCTGCGCGCGGGCCTTCAGCTTGTCGGGGTCGACCAGCGGATTGAGGTCCGCGAGCCCCAGCGCCTGCGTGCACGCGCTGACCTTGTCGGCCGTCGAGTTGGCCGTGTCCACCGCCGAGTCGACCTGGTCGCACCCGGCCAGCAACGTTCCGGCGGCCGCCAGCGCGACCACCGCTCCCCACCTCGTCATGGATCCAGCGTAGCGGGCTCGCGGGGCCCGAACCGGCCCCGCGAGCACCTTCACCCCTTCACGCAGACGACCTGCTTGAGGTGCGCCACGACCGCCACGAGGTCGGTCTGCGCATCGATCACCGCGTCGATGTCCTTGTAGGCCGCCGGGATCTCGTCGACCACGCCGGTGTCCTTGCGGCACTCGACTCCGTCGGTCTGGGCCGCGAGGTCAGCCGCGGTGAAGGTCTTGCGCGCCTTCGTCCGCGACATCCGCCGCCCCGCGCCGTGCGAAGCCGACTCGAACGACGCCGTGTTCCCGAGCCCGCGCACGATGTACGAGCCGGTGCCCATGCTGCCGGGGATGATCCCGAGGTCACCCGCGCCGGCCCGGATCGCGCCCTTGCGGGTGACGAGCAGGTCGACGCCGTCGTAGGTCTCCTCGGTGACGTAGTTGTGGTGGCACGAGATCGCGTCGTCGAACGTGGTCCCCGGGATCACCTCGGCGACGGCGAGCTTGACCAGCGCCACCATCGTGGCCCGGTTGCGCGCCGCGTAGTCCTGCGCCCAGAACAGGTCACGCCGGTAGGCCGCCATCTCGGGCGTGTCCGCGACGAACACAGCCAGGTCGCGGTCGGGCAGGTCCGCGTTGTGCGGCAGCTTGCGCGCGACGGCCATGTGCCGCTCCGCGAGTTCCTTGCCGATGTTGCGCGAACCCGAATGCAGCATCAGCCACACGCGGCCTTCGTCGGCGCCGCCCTGTTCGAGGCAGACCTCGATGAAGTGGTTCCCGCCGCCGAGGCTCCCGACCTGGCGCGCCGCGCGGTCGCGCAGGCCCTGCACGCCCTCGTGGAGGTCGCCGAACGACTTCCAGAACGCGTCCCAGCCGCCCACGCCGTGGACCTTCGCGGGGTTCACGGGCGTCTTGTGCAGCCCGAACCCCACCGGCACAGCCGACTCGATCCGGCGCCGCAGCCGGCCGAGGTCGTCGGGCAGGTCCGCCGCGGTGAGCGACGTGCGCACCGCACTCATCCCGCACCCGATGTCGACACCTACCGCCGCCGGCGACACCGCGTCACGCATGGCGATCACGCTGCCCACGGTGGCGCCCTTGCCGTAGTGGACGTCCGGCATCACCGCGACGCCGTGCACCCAAGGCAGATTGGCGACGTTGTGCAGCTGGCGCATGGCTTGTTCCTCGACCGACGTGGGGTCGGCCCACATCCGGATCGGGACGCGAGCACCGTCTACCGCCGTGTACATGACTTTCCTTTCCTGGCTGGGATTCTTCGAAAAGCATCCCCCGGAGGGCGATATGGCGCCACGGGTTTTCCGCGGCGGATTCGTGGCGGAAACGAAATCGAGGCTCCCGGCGATATCGGGCAGGATGCCAGGCCCGGGGCCCGAAGCGCCCAGCGGGAGGAACCGTCCGTCCATGAAGAACTCGTTTCGAGCGCCGGTCGCGGTCACCTTGCTGGCCGGGTTTCCGGTGCTGGTACTGGCGCTTGTCGCCGCGATCGTGGTGGTCGAGGTGTTCGCGTTCCGCAACCGGCTTTCCCACGGGCTGGAGTTCGCCGTCTTCGCCGCGCCCGCGACCTACGTGCTGCTGCGGGCGCTGCTCACGTTCGACCGCGCAGGCGAAGTCCCCGGTCTTCTGGTCACCGCGGAGACCCAACCCGAGTTGCGGGACCTGGTCCGCGAACTGGCCGAAACCGTCGGCACCGCGCCGCCCGACGAGGTCCGGATCATGAACCGGGTGAACGCGGCGGTACACGAACGAACGCGCTGGTTCGGTCTGCGCGTCACGGAGCGCACGCTGTTCATCGGCGCCCCGCTGTTCGCGGGGCTGGGGGTGGCCGAGCTCCGGGCCGTGCTCGGCCACGAGTTCGCGCACTACAGCAGCCGCGACACCCGGTTCGCCGGCGCGACCTACCGTGGCCGGGTGGCGATCCTGCGAGTCCTGAGTGGACTCGACGGGGCGTCCTGGTTCAGCCGGCTGCTGCGGCCGCTGTTCCAGGTCTACGGCTGGGTGTACTTCGCCGTGTCAGGTCGGGTGAGCCGCGACCAGGAGCTGGCCGCCGACGTCGCGGCGGCGCGGGTCGCGGGCACGGCGGCGGCGACCGCCGCCCTTCGCGAGATCGAGGCGCTCGACGCCGTGTGGCGAGTTTTCACCCGCGAGTACCTGGTGATGGGCTGGAACGCCGGTTACCTGCCCGACCGGCCCGCCGAGGGATGCCGGCTGCTGCTGACCGACGAAACCCGCGCCCAGGAACCGGCACGACCGCGGCAGAACCCGCCCGAGGCGTCGCCGTTCGACAACCATCCACCCACGGCCGAGCGCATCAGGGTGCTCGAAGCGGCCGGCGTCATCCCGATGCCCGAGGTCGAGGACCGGCCGGCGAGCGAGCTCCTCCGCGACGCCGAAGAGGTCCTCGACGCCGCGTGGTTCGCCGAGCTGTCGGACGAAGGCCGCACAAGCAGCGCACCGACTGGGACACGCTCGCCGACGTCTCTTCACGGCACGAGTTCGGTGAACTGGCGGCGCAAGTCCTGCGAGGCCGCTCGGTGGGCGACCTGCTCGACGCGCTGGACGCCGGGCGGCCGGCAGACGTGGTCGATCCCGACCTGCCGATCCCGGCTGAGGCGGACCAGCGGACTCGCCGGGAGCTCGTGTCCGAATCCGCTCGCATCCGGCTGTCGTTCGTGGCCCTGTCGCAGGCCGCCGGCGCGGGCGGCGCGCGGTGGACCATCTCGTGGTCGGAGGTGACCGCGCTCCGGCTGACCCCGCGGTACAGCGGAACGCTCTTCCCCGCGATCGACGCCGCCGTGGCCGGTGACACTGCCGCCCTGCGCGCGCTCCTGAGCGAACCCGGCCGCGTTCCGTCTGCTTGATTACCGCGGCGAACGGCGTCCGCTCCACAATGGATCAACCGGGAACCGTCCGAATAGCACGATTTGCCGGATTAACTCGGAGAACTTCGTTTCGTGAGCGAAACGAAATCGAGGTTCCGGCCGATATCGGGCACGATGATCGAGCCCGGCGCTCGGTGCGCCACTCGGGGAGGATTCCACTTTTCCATGAAGAACTCATCGCGAGCATTGCTCGCTGTCATCCTGCTGGCCGGGTTCCCGGTGCTCGTGCTGGCGATCATCGCCGCGCTCGTGGCGCTGGAGATCTACGCGTTCCAAGACCGGCCCGCGATCGGGCTGCGGCTCGCGATCATCGTCGTACCGGTGGTTTACGTGCTGCTGCAGGCCCTTTTCACCATCGAACGCTCCGGCGACGACGAAGTCTCCGGCCTGCCGGTGACCCCCGAGGCGCAGCCTGAACTGTGGGCACTCGTCCACGAGCTCGCCGACGCCGTCGGCACCCGGCCGCCGGACGAGATCTACCTGGTGCCGCAGGTCAACGCGAGCGTCGAGGAGCAGACGCGGTGGCTCGGCCTGCGGGTGAAACGTCGCCGGTTGTTCATCGGTGCGCAACTGTTCGCCGGGCTGCGGACCGACCAGTTCCGCTCGGTGCTGGGCCACGAACTCGCGCACTACAGCAACCGCGACACCCGCTTCGCCGGCACGACTTACCGTGGCAGGCAGGCGATCGGCCGAGTCGTGAACGGACTGAACGGCAGCACGTGGTTCGGCCATATGCTGCGGAAGTTGTTCCACGCCTATGCCAAGCTCTACTTCGCCGTGTCTATGCGGGTGAGCCGCGACCGCGAGCTCGCCGCCGACGCCGCGGCCGCCCGGGTCGCGGGCACTGCGGCGGCGAGCAGTGCGTTGCGCGAGGTCGAGGCGCTGGACGTCGTCTGGCGGTTTTTCCTGAACACCTATGCGACGATGGGCTGGAAAGCAGGCTATCTACCGGCCCGGCTGGCCGAGGGGTACCTCCACCTGCTGGCCGACGGCGGTCGCGCCGAGGAGATCGACAAGGTGCGGCGCAATCCCCCGAAGCACAAGACCTCCCCGTACGACAGCCACCCGCCCACTCTCGAGCGCATCGCACTGCTCGAAGCGGCGCCTGTCGTGCCGGTAGCGGAAGGCGGCGAGCGACCGGCGACCGAGATCCTGCGCGAGGCGGCCAAGACTCTCGACGCCACCCTGCTCACGGGCCTGTCGACCGAAGCCCGCCGGAAGAAGCCCACGGACTGGCCGACCCTCGTCGACGCCGCCACCCGCCACCAGTTCAGCGAGAACGCCACGAAGATCCTGCGCGGACGTTCGCCGCACGACCTGCTCGACGCACTCGACGCCGGCCGGCTCGACGACGTGGCCGACCCCGGCCTGAAGGTGCCCACCGGCGCCGGCGCTCGGGCCCGCCGCGAGCTTCTCGGCCAGTCCGTCCGCGAGCGACTGTCCACTGTGGTCGTCTCGGAACTCGCCACCGCCGGGCTCGCACACTGGACGCTCTCGTGGTCCGGGCCGGCCGAGCTGGCGCTCGACGAGGCGTACGACAAAGCACTCGACCCGGCGCTCGACGCCGCCGTCACCGGGGACACCGCCGGGCTGCGGGCGCTGCTGCCCGCGGCGGAACCCGACCCGATCCGTTCCTGAGAGGAAACCCATGGGACTCGTAAGCCTGCTGTTCAATCCGAGACGCCGGAAGACCGCGCTGGCGCTGGCCAAAGCCGCGCGGGAACGCGGCATGAGCGTGGCCGAGTTCACCGCTTCGCTCAGCCGTGAGGACCTGGCCCGGTACGTCGCGCCGGACAAGAAGGCGCCGCGACGCGCCGGGCACGGCGACGAGCCGGGCGTACGCCGCGCGGGCGCTCGTGGAGCTCGGGCGCGGCGAAGAGGCCGTGGAACAGTTCCGGTACCTCGGCGTGCACGCGGACGCCAATATGTGGGCGTACAGCAACAAGGGACCGATCGTCGAGTTCCGGAAGATCCGGTACCTGGCCTGCCACCTCGCCGAGAAGGCGAAGTCCACAGTGGAGTGACGGAAACGTTGTCCCCGCCACGAGCGATATCCGACAGGACCGAGCTCGGCTGGGGAGGAGGTCCGGATGGCACTGCGTGCCATGGGGCTCCTGGTCGCGTTCTGGCTGGCGGTGGTCCTCGTCGTCGGCGGGTTCGTCGCGGCGGAGGCCGTGCTGTGCGTGGCGATGTCCCCCGCGTCGCTGGCCTTGCTCGTCGTGGCGCCAGGACTCGCGACACTCGTGACGGCGCTGTGCTCGCGCGCCGGCCCCACGCCGACGATCCGGCTCACGCCCGCGTCGACGCGGCTGTGGGAACTGGTGCACTCCGCGGCGGACGACGTCGGCGTCGAGGCTCCGACGTCCGTCCAGCTCGACGCCGGCGTCGCGGTGCGGCTCGCGTCGCGCCGTCGGCTCGTCATCGGAGTCCCGTTGCTCGCGGCGGTGAACCCGGGGCAGCTGAGCGTGTTGGTGCGCCGCGCGCTCAGCGAGGACGTCCGCTTCCGGCCGGCGATCGCGTGGGGAGTGCGGTTCCTCTCCCGCACGCGCGACACCCTGGCCCGCACGCCGCGCTGGACCGCGCCGGCCCGGCCCGCGGTGCGGGCCTTCACCGCGTACTACCTGCGCGTCGCCGAACAAGCGCTGACCACGTCGGACTCGGCGGAGGTGCGGTGGGAACGCGAGGTGATCGAAGAGCTCTGGGAGCTCTTCCTGGTCCGCTACGCCGCGCTCGGCCTGCGAGCGGGATTCCTGCCGGCGCGGCCGATGGCGGGCTTCCGGCGGCTGCTCGACGCCGAGCTCCCCCTCGGCGACGAGGCTCGGGCCAGCGCACTGCTCGCCGAGGGCGAGACGCTCGACCACGCCTTCGCGCAGCTGCTCTCCGAGGAGCAGCGCGCCATGCCGCGGGCCGACTGGGACACGCTCGCCGATTTGTCCCAGCGCCACGAGGTCACGCGCTCGGCCCTGGAGGTCCTCGGCGGCCTCACCCTCGGAGCGGCGCTCGACCGGCTGGCCGCGGGCGAGCTCGCGTTCCTCGCGAAGCCCGGCGCCACGGACGTCGTGGCTTCCGTCCGCTACCGCCTGGCCCTGGTCGTCACGGCGGCCCTGGCGGACGTGGGAGTCGTGCGCTGGCGCATGGCGTGGCCCGGGCCGCCGGAGCTGGTCGTGGACGATCCGGGGGCGGAGGCGATCACGACCGCGCTCGACGAAGCGGCAGCGCTGACGCCGGAGGTGTTGCCGCTGCGAATGCTGCTCGTGGTTTCCGGCGTGCCACCGGACTTCCGGCCGGTTCGGCAGCTGAGCTCGCCCCGATGAGACAGGGCCGCCTTCCCGGAGGAAGACGGCCCTGGTCACACGAGAAAATCAGCGGTTGCTCGCCACCAGCTCCGCGATCTGCACCGCGTTCAACGCCGCACCCTTGCGCAGGTTGTCCGTCGCCACGAACAGCGCCAGGCCGCGACCGTCCGGCACACCGGGATCGGAGCGGATGCGGCCGACGAAGCTCGGGTCCTTGCCCGCGGCCTGCAGCGGCGTGGGGACGTCCGAGAGCTGCACGCCGGGCGCGACCGACAACAGTTCCGTGGCTCGCTCCACCGAGATGGGCTGCGCGAACTCGACGTTGATCGACAGCGCGTGGCCGGAGAACACCGGGACCCGGACGCACGTGCCGGACACGAGCAGCTCCGGCAGGCCCAGGATCTTGCGGCTTTCGTTGCGCAGCTTCTGTTCCTCGTCCGTCTCGAACGAGCCGTCGTCGACGACGGAGCCGGCCATGGGCAGGACGTTGAACGCGATGGGCGCCACGTACTTGGCCGGGGCCGGGAAGTCCACAGCCGAACCGTCGTGGGTCAGGGCCGCCGCGCGGGAGGCGACGGCGTTGACCTGGGCGGCCAGCTCGTCGACGCCGGCGAGGCCGCTGCCGGACACGGCCTGGTAGGTGCTCGTGATCAAGCGCAGCAGGCCGGCCTCGTCGTGCAGCGGCTTGAGCACCGGCATGGCCGCCATGGTGGTGCAGTTGGGGTTCGCGATGATCCCCTTGCGCGCCTCCTTGATGGCTTCCGGGTTGACCTCGCTGACGACCAGCGGCACGTCCGGATCGCGGCGGAAGGCCGACGAGTTGTCGATCACCGTCACGCCCGCGGCGGAGAAGCGCGGCGACTGCTCACGCGAAGTCGAACCGCCCGCGGAGAACAAGGCGATGTCCAAACCGGACGGATCCGCGATGGCGGTGTCCTCGACCGTGATCTCCTCGCCCTGCCACGGAAGCTTCGTTCCCGCTGACCGGGACGACGCGAAGTAGCGCATCTCGTCCACCGGGAAACCGCGCTCCGCCAGCAGCTTCCGCATCACACCGCCGACCTGGCCGGTCGCTCCGACCACCCCGACGCGCAGACCGTTGCTCATCAGCGACCACTCCCCGCATACACAACGGCTTCTTCGTCGCCGCCGAGCTCGAACGCCTCGTGGATCGCGCGCACGGCGTCGTCGAGCTGCGCGTCGCGGATCAGCACCGAGATGCGGATCTCCGAGGTGTTGATGATTTCGATGTTGACGCCCGACTGTGCGAGCGCCTCGCAGAACGTCGCCGTGACACCGGGGTGCGAGCGCATCCCCGCGCCGACGAGCGAGACCTTGCCGACGTGGTCGTCGTACAGCACAGTCTCGAAGCCGATCTCGCCCTTGACCTTCTCGAGCTCCTGCACGGCCTTGGCGCCGTTGGCCTTCGACAGCGTGAACGTGATGTCGGTGCGACCCGAGATCGTGCTGGACACGTTCTGCAGCACCATGTCGATGTCGATCTCCGCGTCGGCGATCACGCGGAAGATCCGGGCGGCCGCCCCGGCGTGGTCCGGCACGCCGGTGACCGTGATCTTGGCCTCCGAACGGTCGTGTGCCACACCGGTGATCAGCGCTTGTTCCACGGGGATCTCCTCGATTGACCCGGTCACGGTGGTGCCCGGCTTGTCGCTGTAGGAAGAGCGGACTCGGATCGGCACGCCGTAGCGGCGCGCGTACTCGACCGAACGCAGGTGCAGGATCTTCGAACCGCTCGCGGCGAGCTCCAGCATCTCCTCGTACGGGATCGTGTCGAGTTTCCGCGCGTCCGGCACGATCCGCGGGTCGGCGGAGTACACACCGTCCACATCGGAATAGATCTCGCACACGTCGGCGCCCAGCGCGGCGGCGAGCGCGACGGCGGTGGTGTCCGAACCGCCGCGGCCGAGCGTCGTGATGTCCTTGGTGTCCTGGGAAACGCCCTGGAACCCGGCCACCAGCGCGATGTAACCCTGGTCCAGGGCCTCCGTGACGCGACTCGGCGTCACGTCGATGATGCGCGCGTTGCCGTGCACCGACGTCGTGACGACACCCGCCTGCGAACCGGTGAACGACCACGCCTCGGCGCCGTGCGCGGAAATCGCCATCGCGACCAGCGCGTTCGAGATGCGCTCACCGGCCGTGAGCAGCATGTCCATCTCCCGCTCCGGCGGCGCGGGGTTCACCTGCTGCGCCAGATCGAGCAGCTCGTCGGTGGTGTCACCCATCGCCGAGCACACCACCACGACGTCGTTGCCCGCCTTCTTGGTGGCGACGATGCGTTCGGCGACGCGCTTGATCCGGTCGGCACTTTCCAGCGACGATCCACCGTACTTCTGGACCACGAGGGCCACAGCCCGAACCTCCTTGACGGGCCGGGTCTGCTCCTGGTGGGCACCGAGGAGCCCCCGCGTCCCTTCACTTGGGCGAAAGCCTACCGGGGCCGAGGGCGCGCGCCACTCAATCGAGTGGCGGCGCACATCGATCGAGGGTGTGTCGAAAGTAAATCTTCCTTAACACCACCGAAATGTTCGAAGCCCTTCCTCCGGAGTGATGGAGAGCACTCCCGCCGTACTACGGTGCGGGACGTGCGCAAACCCGCTGAGACGAGCGTCCCCGTGAGCCAGGCCGTCGCCGAGCGCTGGAGCCCCCGCGCCTTCGACGCGACCGCCGAGGTGTCCCTGCAGGAACTGACCACCTTGCTGGAGGCCGCACGCTGGGCGCCGTCCTTCGGCAACACCCAGCCCGCGCGCTATCTCGTGGGCCGGCGCGGCGACCCCACGTTCACCCGAATCCTGGCCGCGCTGAACACCGGCAACCAGGCGTGGGCGTTCCGCGCGGGCGCGCTGCTCGTCGGCGTGATGGTGACCACCAACGAGAAGGGCGAGCTCCCCTACGCCGAGTACGGCCTCGGCCTGGCGAGCGAGAACCTGGTGCTGCAGGCCGTGGAACTCGGCCTGATCGCGCACCAGATGGCGGGCTTCTCCCCCGACGCGGTCCGCTCGTCGTTCGGGTTGCCGGACGAGGCCGTGCCGCGGGTGGCCATCGCGGTGGGCCACGCCGCCGACGCCGCCGTGCTGGAGGACGAGCGGCGCATCGAGCGGGAGCTGAAGCCGCGGCAGCGCATTCCACTGAGTGAGTTCGCGTTCAGTGGTGAATGGGGCACGCCCGCGTTGGGTGATTGACGCGCGGAACGACTGATCGCATTCACTTCGCACCGCTAAGTAATGTCGCTCGATCAGGGAACCGCTGATCGGGGCACCGCATCGAAGCCCGCACACACTGGGTGGACATGAGGAGAGAACGACATGCGTAGTCGTGTGCTGGCGGCCCTGGGGGTCTCCGCGGCGGTACTGGCCCTGGCCGGCTGCGGGAGCGAGATGAACGGCACGCCTTCGGCCGCGTCCGGTGCCCCGGCGCAGCAGCAGAGTCAGAGCACCAGCGCGACCCAGGCGAGCACGGAAGCGCCGCCGAGCGCGCAGCAGAACACGACGTCGGCCGGTGGTTTCACGCCGCAGGGCACCAAGCTGAAGCTGGGCGAGAAGGCGATCGTGCCGTTCAAGTCGGAGGACAAGACGGGCTCGATCGGCGTCACGGTGAAGTCGATCGACAAGGGCACCGAGGCGGACCTCGCGCCGCTGGACCTGGGCGACAAGGCGAAGGGCATGACGCCGTACTACGTGCGTGTCACCGTCTCGAACGAGAGCGGCACGGACTTCTCCTACACCTCGCTCGGGCTGATGAACGCCCTGCTCCCCGACGGTTCCGAAGCGCAGGGTGTGTCCGTGATCGGCACGTTCGACAAGTGCGACAGCGGCGACGCGGGCAAGGACTTCACCACGAAGGGCGCCACGTACGAAAGCTGCGTGCTCGCGGTGGCGCAGGCCGGCACGACGGTGACCGGCGCGTCGTACGACGAGGGCGACTACAGCGACCAGGCTCCGGGCACGGACTACGGCAGCAAGCCGATCACCTGGCAGAGCTGACCCGGAGCTGACCCGGTACGAACGGGCCGTTCGCGCCACGGCGGGAACGGCCCGTGACCGCGGTCAGGAAGAGATTCCGCCGATGCGGCGGAGGATCTTCGCGACGATCCCGGACACCACGAGCCAGAAGATCGCCGCGATGCCGTAGTTGACCAGCACCCTGAGTTTCGCGTCACTCGGGGTGAAGAGGTCCTTGAAGCCGATCGAGAGGAAGTCGGCCCAGCTTCGAACAAACGAGACGATTCCGTTGTCCGGATTGGCCTCGCCGACAGTGAAGATCACGTGCAGCACGAGGATCGCGGCGAAGATCAGCCCGACCCACCGCACGAGCGTGGCGACGAAGGAAAACGCCTGCTCACGGGTGCGTCGCCAGTCGATCTCGGCGCGCTTCGGCCGCGACTCGGTCTCCGTCTCAGGTGTCTGTTCGGCGTGCTCGCCCATGCTCGGCAGTCTGACACGTCACACCCCCGCCCGCTACCCGCTGGTAACACCCGGCGGGCACCGGACGTAACAGTTCGATCGCGGAGGTGACTTCACAACGGCCGCGTTCCGTGGTTAAGGTGACTTCGTGGCGCGTGCTCTCCTGCTTCGCTGCCGCGACGGGGCCTGACCAGACCGGCTCCTCGTCGCGGGGCTTTGTGGTGCCGGTCGTATGCACCCACCTCGTCAGGAGACGTCTTCACCCATGGCCACGAACGACCCCCGCACGAGCACTTCCCGCGTTCGCACGCCGTCGCGCCCGGCGCCCGCGGACCAGCCCCGCTGGAACCCGCAACGCGGCACGTCGATGCCCGTCCACCGCTACAAGCCCTGGTACGAGCTGATCGAGAACATCGAGCTGCCCGACCGCACCTGGCCCGAGAAGCGCATCGAGCGCGCGCCGCTGTGGTGCGCGGTGGACCTGCGTGACGGCAACCAGGCCCTGATCGACCCGATGTCGCCGGCGCGCAAGCGCAAGTTCTTCGACCTGCTCGTACGCATGGGTTACAAGGAGATCGAGGTCGGGTTCCCCGCCGCGTCGCAGACGGACTTCGACTTCGTCCGCGAGATCATCGACGAGGGCGCGATCCCGGACGACGTGAGCATCCAGGTGCTGACCCAGTGCCGCCCGGAGCTGATCGAGCGCACGTTCAAGTCGCTCGAGGGCGCGCCGCGCGCGATCGTGCACATCTACAACTCGACCTCGATCCTGCAGCGCCGCGTCGTGTTCCGCGAGGAGCGCGAGGGCATCAAGAAGATCGCGACGCAGGCCGCGGAGATGGTCGTCGAGCTGGCCGCAAAGCAGCCGGACACCGACTTCCGCTTCCAGTACTCACCGGAGTCCTACACCGGCACGGAGCTGTCGTACGCGCTCGAGGTCTGCAACGCCGTGACCGAGATCTGGCAGCCGACGCCGGAGAAGCCGGTGATCCTGAACCTGCCGGCGACCGTCGAGATGGCGACGCCGAACGTCTACGCCGACTCGATCGAGTGGATGAGCCGCAACCTGGAGCGCCGCGACTCGGTGATCCTGTCGCTGCACCCGCACAACGACCGCGGCACCGGCATCGCCGCCGCCGAGCTGGGCTACCAGGCGGGCGCCGATCGCATCGAGGGCTGCCTGTTCGGCAACGGCGAGCGCACCGGCAACGTCGACCTCGTCGCGCTGGGCATGAACCTGTTCAGCCAGGGTGTGGACCCGCAGATCGACTTCTCGGACATCGACGAGATCAAGCGCACCGTCGAGTACTGCAACCAGCTGCCCGTGGCCGAGCGCACACCGTGGGGCGGTGACCTGGTGTTCACCGCGTTCTCCGGCAGCCATCAGGACGCGATCAACAAGGGCCTCGACGCGCTGAAGGACGCGGCCGACAAGGCCGGCGTGCCAGTGGACGAGTACCCGTGGGAGGTCCCGTACCTGCCGATCGACCCGAAGGACGTCGGCCGCACGTACGAGGCCGTGATCCGCGTGAACTCGCAGTCGGGCAAGGGCGGCGTCGCCTACATCATGAAGGCCGAGCACCAGCTCGACCTGCCGCGGCGCCTGCAGATCGAGTTCTCCAAGGTGGTCCAGGCCTACACCGACACCGAGGGCGGCGAGGTCGACCCGGCCACGATGTGGAACGCGTTCTCGAAGGAGTACCTCGAGCCGCGCACCCCGCTGGAGCTGGTGCGCCAGCGCGTGACCGACAACGGCGGCGGCGAGTACGACATCGAAGCCACGGTGACCGTCGAGGGCGACGAGCACGACATCACCGGCCGCGGCAACGGTCCCATCGCGGCGTTCTTCGACGCCCTGTCCACCGTCGGCTTCGACCTGCGGCTCCTGGACTACAGCGAACACACCCTGACCCCGGGCGACGACTCGCGCGCCGCGTCGTACATCGAGTGCGCGATCTCCGACCGCGTGTTCTGGGGCGTGGGCATCGACCCGTCGATCGTGACGTCGTCGCTGCGCGCGGTGGTGAGCGCGGTCAACCGCGCGAACCGCTGATGTTGGTGCGGTGAAAGCGGAGAGGCTGGTCGCGCTGCTGTTCACGCTGCAGCGCCGCCGCAGTGCGACCGCCTCTGAGCTCGCCGCGGAACTGGGCGTTTCGGAACGCACGATGCACCGCGATCTGGCGGCCTTGCGGGACGCCGGAGTTCCACTGTGGACGCAGCAGGGCCGGCACGGCGGCTTCCGTCTCGTCGACGGTTGGCGGGCGGGGCCCGACGGGCTGACCGCGCGGGAAGCCGTGGCACTGTTCGCGTTGGGCGCACCGGAAGCGTTGGCAGGGCTGGGGTTGGACACCGCGGGCAGTGCCGCGCGGGCGAAGGTTTCGGCGGGGATGCCGGCCGAGCTGCGGGAGCACGCGGCGCTGGTGGCCGGGCGGTTTCACCTGGATGCGCCGGGGTGGTTCGGTGGCGCCGACCAGCCGGCGGCGTTGAGCACGGTTTCGCGCGCGGTCTGGACGCAGCGCCGGCTCGCGGTTTCCTATCAGCGCAAGGACAAAGTCGCCGACCGGGTGCTGGAGCCGTTGGGGCTCGTGTTGAAGGCGGGGGTCTGGTACCTGGTGGCGCGGGTCGAGAACGTCTACCGCACCTATCGCGTCTCCCGGATCCTCGACGCCGACGAGCTCGCCGAAGAGTTCGACCGCCCCGCCGATTTCGACCTCCCGACATGGTGGCGCACTTCATCCGCAACCTTCGAACAGGTCTCCCGCCCAGTGCGGGTACGAGCCCGCCTGAACCGCCTCGCCATCCGCGAACTCCGCCGCGTCTTCGGCGGCGAACACCTCGCGGACACCGTCCTCTCCCTGGCCGAACCAGACTCCGACGGCTGGGCGCCGGCGGAACTCGCGCTCGAGGGCGGCGAGATCGCCCTCGGTCAACTGGTGGCCCTCAGCCGCGGCATCGAAGTCCTCGACCCACCGGAACTGAGGGCCGCCCTGGCCGACATCGGCACCGAACTCGCCGCCCGCAACGCTCAGCGATAACCGCTCACATCCGCCGGCTTGCCCCACTGCCCCGGAGACAGGCCCCGCCCTCCCAAGGCAGGGTTCCGGCAAGTCCTTGTGCTGGTCGGGCGGGTATTCCGAGCAGGGGCTCGGGTGGCGTGGCGGGGGTGCTGTGGCGATGGCGGTGTGTCCGGCTTGTCGGTGTGCGTTGATGGCGAGGTGCGCAGGCGGGCGATGAGGCGGGCTGCGGTGCTGGTTCGGCCAGGTCGGCGTTACCGGTATCGTGTTCGGAAAGCCGGCTGCTGATCACGTCGCCGAGGACGGCGCAGCTATCCACAACTCGACTTGCCTGTGGACAACCACCAATGCTCAGCGATAGGCGCTCACATCCGCCGGCTTGCCGGTGTCCGCCACCTCCACCAGGTAGCGCCACGCGTCCGGGCGGCTGCCGTCCACGTCGTCGATCGAGTAGGTCTGGGCGAGTTGGCCGCTGCTCACCGTCTGGCCGGACCAGCGAGCGCGGTCCGGGTCCGCGGCCAGCGCGACGATCGCCCGGCCGCCGAAGGCCGGGGATTCCGAGATGGCGAAATGCGGCACCTCGGCCACCGCATCGCGCCACGTGGCTTCCGTGACGCCGTAGATCTCGAGCATCGCTTCGGAACGCAGGTAGCCCGGGGTGAACGCGACGGCCGTGCAGCCGAACGGCGCCAGCTCCGCCGCCTCGCCGATCGCCAGTGGGTGGGCCGAGGACTTCGCCAGGTAAAACGGCAGCGAGGTCCCCGCCCGATACCGCGCGTTGTACGACGCGGTGCCGTCCGTCAGCTCCACCACCAGGCCGCCCTGGCGGTCGATCATCAGCGGCAGCAGGTGGTGGCTGGTGATGAGGTGCGCGTCGATCGCCAGGCGGATCATGCGCAGGCCCGCGTCCAGCGAGTGTTCCCAGACGGGTTTGCCCCATTCCAGGTGGCGGTCGCCGCCCCAGAGGCCGTTGACGAGGATGTCCAGGTGGTCCAGCCGAGAGGCCAGGGCCGCGACTTCGGAGGGCACCAGGTGGTCGACGCGGATGGCCTCGCCGCGGCCACCCGCCTCCTCGATCAAGGAAACCGTCTCCTCGATCGTCTCCGGACGGTCCACTTCGGACCGCTCGGACCCCGAAGTACGCCCGGTCACGTAAACGAAGGCCCCCGCCCGCCCCAGCTCCACGGCGATCGCGCGGCTGGCACCGCGCGTGCCACCCGCGACCAGGGCGATTTTTCCCAAAAGGTTCATGCGGACCACGGTCGCGGTCAACCATGACACCCGCTGTCATGGTTGACCCAAGCTGTGTACCGCCTGTGCCTTTCTGTGAGTACTCGGTGAACAGGACTCATCCGCCCGCGCACGGCGGTTAATGGGAGTGTGGACGCAACGACGGCAGGGCTCGTGGTGCTGTTCGTCGTCTCGCTGGTGCCCCTGCTGCCCACCGAGGTGACGATCCTCGGCATGGGCATCGCGGCCGCGCAAGGCGGGACGTCGCTGGCCGTGGTGATCACCGTCGCCACCGCCGGGTGCCTGGTGGGCGACCAGGCCCTCTACGCGCTGGGCCGCTTCGGCGGCGCGCGCGTACTGGAGCGCCTCAGCCGGCGCCGCAAGATGGCCGCCGGACTGGCCTGGCTCGACGGCCGCCTGCAACGCCACCCGCGCCCGATCCTGGTCCTCGCCCGCTGGCTGCCCTCGGGCGGCACGGTCGGCGCGCTGCTGGCCGGTTCGCTGCGCTGGCCGATGGGCGAGTTCTTCAGCGCGTCGGCGATCGGCATCACGCTGTGGACGTCGTATGTCGCCTTCCTCGGTTATGCCGGCGGCGAGCTCATCGACGAACCGGTGGTCAGCATGCTGCTCTCCTTCGGCGTCGCGACGCTGCTCGGCGTCGCGATCACGTTCGGCGTCCGCCGCGGCGCCCGGAGCTAGCTCGTCAACGCCGCCACTTCCTCGCGCAGCTGGGCGATCACCGTCGCCACCGCCGGCCGCGACAACGCACCCCGCCGGCACACCACCTCGACCAGTCGCGCAGCGCGGATCCCCGCCAGGGGACGCCCGACCAGACCGCTGCCCCGCCGCGTGTCCATCGTGTAGCGCGGCAACAGCGCGATGCCGTGCCCCGCCGCGACGAGCCGCTCGGTGATGCGGAAATCGTTGATGCGCTGCACGATCTGCGGCCGAACCCCCGTCCGCACGGTCAGCGACCGCAGCACGTCGTCCACCGGAAATCCGTGGTCCACGGAGATCCAGCGTTCGTCGGCGAGGTCCGCGAGATCCACCCGGCGCCGCCGCGCCAACACGTGCCCGGCCGGCAACGCGACGTCCAACGGCTCCCGCAGCAGCGGCACCACCTCGAGCCGGTCGGAGGTGAACTCGCCGGCGTGCTCGTCCCGGTGCGTCACGACCACGTCGTAGTCCGCGACCAGCCCCGGCACGTCCGAAGGCGTCATGTCGACATCGCGGACGTCCACCTCCAGACCGTCGAACGCCGCGACGCGCGTGAGCAGCCCCGGCAGCAACATCAGGCCCGCCGACTGGAAAATCGCGATCCGCACCCGCCCGCGCGGCGCACTTCGGTACGTGTCGAGCTCGGATTCCGCCCGGTCCAGCGCGGCGAGCACCTCGTCGGCGCGCCCGACGAGCGCCCGGCCGGCGTCGGTGAGCCGCAGGCCGCGGCCGTCCGGCTCGGTCAGCGGCAGGCCGACCTCCGTCTGAAGCGCGCGCAGCTGCTGCGACACCGCCGAAGGGGTGCAGTGCAGCGCCCTCGCCGCGGCGGTCACGCTGCCGCGGTCCGCGAACTCCCGCAATGTCCGAAGTCTTCCGAGGTCCACCATGTCCACCTTATTTGAAGGACAGCTACATGGTCAGTGCAGTTTTTCTCGCTGGTCCTTCACGATCCGCGCCTGCACAGTGGAGGACATGCCCGCACGTGACCGTCTCCTCGCTGTGCTCGTCGCCGCGCTGTGGGGCTGCAACTTCCTCGCCATCCACGCCGCACTGGGCCAGTTCCCGCCGATGTTCGCCGGCGCGCTGCGGTTCGCGCTGATCGCGATCCCGACGATCCTGTTCGTGCCGTGGCCCAAGGTGAAGCTGCGCTACCTGCTCGGCTACGGCCTCGGGTTCGGCACCGGCCAGTTCGCGTTCCTGTTCGTCGCCATGAACCTCGGCATGCCGACGGGCCTGGCCTCGCTGGTGCTGCAGGCGTCCGCGCCGTTCACCGTGCTGCTCGGCGCCGTGCTCCTGCGCGAACGCGTGTCCGGCCGCCAGCTCACCGGCATCCTGCTGGCCGTCGCGGGCATGACGGCGATCGCGTGGCAGCAGTCCTCGCACGCCGCGCTGCTGCCGGTGATCCTGACGCTGCTGGCCGCCCTGAGCTGGGCGTTCGGCAACCTCGCGGTGCGTCGCGCGACACCCGACAACCCGGTGCACCTCATGCTGTGGATGTCCGTGGTGCCGCCGCTGCCGATGCTGGCGCTGTCGTTCGTCTTCGAAGGCCCGACGGCCGGCTGGCACTCGCTCACGACGCTCGGCACCACCACTGGCCTGATCGGCGTCGCGGGCATGGCGTACGTGATCGTGTTCGGCACTGTCGTGGGCTCCGGCATCTGGACGACACTCATGAAGCACCACCCCGCCGGCGTCGTCGCGCCGTTCTCGCTGCTCGTGCCGGTGGTCGGGCTCACGGCGTCGTACTTCGTACTCGACGAGGTGCCCACGGTGCTCGAGATCGTCGCCGCGGCCGTGGTGATCGGCGGGGTGCTGCTGGGGAGTCTTCGCCGAAAGCCCGTGGAGCTGCCCGACGAAGACCTGCTACCCGCCGGGGCCTGAGGCAGGCGGGGCGAGGCGGGCGTCGAGCTGGCTCCAGGCGGCGAGCGCCACCAGCCCGGCCAGCCCGAACACCGCGGGCAGCCCGACTCCGGCCGCCGCCGCGCCGGCCAAGGGTGACGCCGCGGTCTGCCCGACGCCGAGGCCCACGAACGACCAGGTGACCCCGCGAGCCGGACGTGTGGGGAACAGGCGGGCGGCCCACAGAATGCACAGCCCGGTCAGGGCCATGTAGGTGCTGCCGAACAGCGCGCTGGAAACCAGCGCGCCAAGCAGTCCCGGTCGCGGTAGAGCCAGCAGTGCGAGGCCGGCCGCCGCCAGCGTCCACGTGACGAGGTTGGCAGTCCGCAGCCCGACGCGCTCGGCGGCGCGCCCGGCCAGCCCGCCGAGCAACCCGGCCGCGCCGATCGTGAACCAGCACCAGGTCGCCGCGGTCGGGCTCAGACCTGTCGCGGTGAGCCGGGAGCTGGAGAACGTCCAGTACGGCGCGCTCGTCGCTCCGATGAGGACGGAGTTGACCACGAGCGGCGTCAGGCCATGGACCGGCGTGGACTTCGCCGGGATCGTGGCGGACGCGGGCGGGCGTGGCAACGTCCGCCAGGCGAGCACCGTCATCGCCGCGGCGAGCACGGCGAAGCCCGCCCAGATCGAGGACCAGCCGAACGCCAGCAGCGGCGTGAACGCCGACGCGGCCAGCCCCAGCCCCGTCCCGGTATTGGCCCAGGTCTGCGCCCGGACCCGGTGGCGTGCCCCGACGGTTTCCCCGATCAGCTGCGCGACGCCGGGCGAGACCAGGCCCGCGCTGCCGCCCGCCACGACGATCCCGCCGCCGAACACGGCCACGTTCGGCGCGGCGGCCATGAGCCCGAGCCCCACCGCCGCCAACGCGCCGGCCAGCAGCACGGTGGCGCGCGCGGATCGCGTGGCCGTGCGCAGGGACAGCAGCAGCCCGGCGCCGTAGCCCGCGGTGGACAGTCCGCCGAGCACGCCGACGCCGACGGTCGTGAGCCCGAACGTCTCGCCGAACCGGGGCACGAACAGTCCGTAGGCGTAGCGCGCGAACCCGTAGCAGAGCGCGATCACGCCGGCGCCGACCGCGGCGGTGGACCACCACCGCACGGTTGTCCGCTCGCTGACACTGACCATGGCCGTAACCAAACAGACAGGTCTGTATGTTGTCAACCGATGCTAGTATTTGGACTGGTAAAAGCGAGACCGCACAGTCTGGAGGTGTCGTGGCCAGGACCCGGCCCGGCGACGCGGGAGCCAAGGTGCTCAAGGCGGCGTCGGCGTTGTTCTACCGCGACGGCATCCACGCCGTGGGCGTCGACACCGTGGCGGCCGAGGCGGGCGTGACGAAGGCCGCGCTCTACGGCAACTTCGGTTCGAAGAGCCAGCTCGTCGTCGCCTACCTGCGCGAGCGGGACCGGCAGTGGCAGGAGGAGATCGACCGGATCACGGCCGGGCACACCGATCCGGCCGACCGGGTCCTGGCGGTGTTCGACGCCTACGAAGCTTGGCTCTCCCGCGACGGCTACCGCGGCTGCGGCTTCCTCAACGCCACCTCGGAGTTCCCCGATCCGGCCGACCCGGTGCGCGAAGTCGTCCGCCACCACAAGACCGCGCTGCACGGCTACCTGCTGACGCAGCTCCGCCGCATCAGTCCGGAGCCCGCCGAAACCCTGGCCGACGAGCTGATGCTGTTACTGGAGGGCGCCGCGGTCACATCGGTCGTCACCCAGGCCTCGCGGCCGTTCCACACGGCGAAGCGGCTCGCGGCGACGCTGATCTCCCCGCCGGCGAACTAGGCGACCGCGTCGTCCTTCTGCTCTGCCTGCACCTCGTGGTTGCGCGACATGCGCTTCTTGAGCACCAGCGTCACGACCACACCGATCACCAGCGCCGCGCCGAGGCCGGCCCACTGGAAGCCCTTGAGCCACTTGTCCGCGACCACGCCAAGGTAGTAGATCAACGCGGTGGTGCCGCCGGCCCAGACGATGCCGCCGAGCGCGTTGGCGATGAGGAAGCGCGGGTAGTGCATGTTCAGCGAACCCGCGAGCGGGCCGGCAAGGATGCGCAGCACGGCGACGAAGCGGCCGAAGAACACGGCCCACATGCCGCGTTTGTGGAACATCCGTTCCGCGTTCGCGATGTGTTGTGGACCGAAGTGTTTGGGGAACTTCCGGCCGGCCCAGTCGAAGAGGCGTTTACCGCCCTTGCGGCCGATCAGGTAGCCGATGCTGTCGCCGATGATGGCACCCGCGCTGGCCAGGACACCGATCCACAGCGGGTTGAGACCACTGTGCGAGGAAGCGAGCAGCGCCGCGCTCACGAGCACGATCTCGCCGGGCAGCGGGATCCCGAGGCTCTCGACCATCACGACGAGCCCCACGAGGAGGTAGACCGACAGCGGAGGGATCGCCTCCAGCACGTGGTCGATGTTCACTGCGCCTACCCCCTGCGGCTTGCCGATTTTGTGCCTGCTCTCCGCAGACTACCGGGGCCCTGATGCGCGGGCGTCACCCTTCAGTCGGGGGCCGGGTCCGACTTGAGTCAGGGTTTTCCGGTCATATCGGGCAAAGCACGCGCTTCAAGGTGCCTGCGCTCGGGCAGGCTCAGCGTCCGCCGCGCCGCCGCGGCGTAGAACTCCCGGGCGGCTTCGAGATCACCCGCGAGTTCGAGCAGGTGCGCGCGGACGACGTCGACGCGGTAGTGGTCCGGCGGTTCGGCGGCGTCGAGCTCGGCCAGCGCGACGGCCGGACCCTCGACCATCGCGAGCGCCACGAGCCGGTTGAGCGTCACCATCGGTCCCGGTGCGACCCGGCGCAGCAGGTCGTAGAGCAGCAGGATCTGGTGCCAGTCGGTGTCCTCGGCCGAAGCCGCCTCGTCGTGGACGGCGGCGATCGCGGCCTGCAGCTGGTACGGACCGACCGGCGCGGTCGCGAGGGCGTGGGTGATCAGCGCCGTGCCCTCGGCGATGGCGTCGGCGTCCCACCGCGAACGGTCCTGCTCCGCGAGGGGGACCATCGTGCCGCCGGGCCCCAGGCGAGCGGCCCGGCGCGCGCCGGTGAGCAGCATCAACGCGAGCAAGCCGGTCACCTCACCATCGTCAGGGAGCTCAGCGTGCAGCTGCCGCGCGAGCCGGATGGCCTCGGCCGTGAGCTCCACGCGGTCGACGGCCGAGCCCGCGCTGGCCGTGTGCCCCTCCGTGAAGACCAGGTACAGCACCTGCAGCACGGCGGCGACGCGAGCGGGCCGCTCGTCCGCCGGCGGCAGGCTGAACGACGTGCCCTTCACCTTCTGCTTCGCGCGGCTGATGCGCTGGCCGATCGTCGGCTCCGGCACGAGGAACGCCCGCGCGATCTCGGCCGTCGTCAGGCCGCCGACCGCGCGCAACGTCAGCGCGACCTGCGAAGGCCGCGTCAGCGCCGGGTGGCAGCAGAGCAGCAGCAACGTAAGCGTGTCGTCCACGGCCGGCGCCGGATCCGGGTCGGGTGGCGCCAGCGCGGCCACCGTCTCCTCACGCCGCTGCCGGGCGGACTCGCTGCGCCACAGCTCGATCCGCCGCCGCGAAGCAGTGGTGATGAGCCACGCCTTGGGGTTGTCCGGCACGCCGTCGCGCGGCCACTGCACCGCGGCGGCGAGGAGGGCCTCCTGCACGGCGTCCTCGCACGTGTCGAACCCGCCGTAGCGGCGCACGAGCGCGGTGAGGACCTGCGGCGCCAGCTCGCGCAGGAGGCCCTCGATCACAGGTCCGCCAGGTCGAAGTCCACGTCCCCGGTCAAGCCCATCACGGGCCGGACCTCGATCGTCGCGTACGGCGCTTCGGGGATCCGCGCCGCGATCTCAAGCGCGCGCTCTTCGGAGTCGCATTCCAACAGGTAGAAGCCGGCGAGCTGCTCCTTGATCTCCGCGAACGGGCCGTCGGTGGTGCTCACCTCGTCGTCGCGCACGATGACCTGCTTCGTGAGCTCGGGCGCGGCCAGCCGTTCGGACACGATGCGCTCGCCGGAGCCGTCGAGGTCGTCGTTGAACTCGACGTACGCGCGCAGGCCCGCGGCCTTCTGCTCGTCACTCATCCCCGCCCACACCGCGCGCGAAGCCGGGTTGCCGTAGATCAGGACCAAGTACTTCATCGGGTGCCTCCTCGAAATTGTCTTCACCCGGATGTCGAAGCCACGCCGACGGCTTCGACGTCCCCCGTGAAACCCGGAGAACTAAAGGAGAGCACAGAATGTCCGAGAACGAGATCCGCGACCTGCTGGCCGAGCGCACCGCCGCCATGTACGCCAAGGACCCCGCGCGCCTGGTGGCGGGCTACGCCGAGGGTGCCGTGAAGTTCGATCTGGCGCCGCCGCTGCGTACCACCGGGGCGTCCGCGGAGTTCCTCACGAAGTGGTTCGGCACGTTCGACAGCCCGGTGACCTACGAGTACACCGACGTCGAAGTGACCGAGTCCGGCGACCTCGCCTTCACCACGGCGCTGGCGAAGATGTCGGCCGTGCCGGCGGGGATGGGCGAACCGTTCACGCTGTGGTTCCGCTCGACGCTGGCCTTCCGTCGCGTCGACGGCGCGTGGCGGATCGTGCACGAGCACAGCTCGACGCCGTTCCACATGGACGGTTCGTTCCGGGCGGCCATCGATCTGCAGCCGTAAAACGCGGTAAAGGGCACCTCGATGAGATCGAGGTGCCCTTCACGCCCGTCGATTACAGGATTTCGCTGACCGAGCCGATGTCCGGCGCCGCGTCCGGATTGAGCACCCCGGTGAGCTCCACCAGCTCGGGCTCCACGTCGTGCGGCTGGATGCGGCCGTCGCGGATGTCCTCGGCGTAGTGGCACGCCACGCGGTGCCCGGCGCCGATCTCGCGCAGCTGCGGCCGGTCGGTGCCGCACAGGCTCGCCTGCCGCCACGGGCAGCGCGTGTGGAACCGGCAGCCGGTCGGCGGGTTCGCCGGCGAAGGCAGGTCGCCCGCGAGCAGGATCTGCTCCCGGGTGTCCTCCACGAGCGGGTCCGGCACGGGAATCGCCGAAAGCAGCGCCCGCGTGTACGGGTGCAGCGGGTTCTCGTACAGCTCCGCCGAGGTGGTCTCCTCCACCAGCGCGCCCAGGTACATCACGCCGATGCGGTCGGAGATGTGCCGGACGACGGCGAGGTCGTGGGCGATCACCACATACGTCAGGCCCAGCTCGTTCTGCAGGTCCTCCAGCAGGTTCACGACCTGCGCCTGCACCGACACGTCGAGCGCGGAAACCGGCTCGTCGGCCACGATCAGGTCCGGCTCCACGGCCAGCGCCCGCGCGATGCCGATGCGCTGGCGCTGCCCGCCCGAGAACTCGTGCGGGTACTTGCGCAGCGCCGTCTCCGGCAGGCCGACCGCGCCCAGCAGCTCACGCAGCCGCTGGTCCGTCGCCGCCTTGTCCTTGGCCAGCCCGTGCGCGCGCATACCTTCGAGCAGGATGGACTCCACCGGCTGCCGGGGGTCCAAACTCGACATCGGGTCCTGGAAGATCATCTGCATGCGCCGGCGCGCCTTGCGCAGCTGCTCGCCCTTGAGCTGAGCGACGTCCGTGCCGTCGAACACGACCTTGCCGGCCGTCGGCTCGTTGAGCCGCAGGATCGCGCGGCCCAAAGTGGACTTGCCGCAGCCGGACTCGCCGACCAGCCCGTAGGTCTCGCCGCGGCGGATCGACAGGTCGACCCCGTCCACCGCGTACACGTGCCCGACGGTGCGGTCGACCACGATGCCGCGCTTGATCGGGAAGTGCACCTTGAGGTCGGTGACCTCCAGCAGGACGTCGTCCTGCGGCTCGTTGAGCACCTCGGTCATCGGGTCCCTCCTGCGGTGGCCACGGCGGGCTTCACCGGGTTGTGGCAGCGCAGCAGGCCGTTGTGATCGGGGACGAGCTGCGGCGAACGCTCCTGGCAGACCTCCAGCGCGTTGGGGCAGCGCGGCGCGAAGGCGCACCCGCCGTCCCACGGGATGTTGTCGGACACGGAGCCGGGGATCGGCACGAGCTTCTCGCCCCGGCCGACATCGAGGCGCGGAATCGAGGCCAGCAGCCCGTGGGTGTACGGGTGCCTCGGCTCGGCGAACAGCGCGTGGCGCTCGGCGCGCTCCACGATCTTGCCGCCGTAGAGCACGTTGACCTCGTCGCAGAGGCCGGCGACGACACCGAGGTCGTGCGTGATCATGATCAGCGCGGTGCCGGTGTCCTGCACGAGTTCCCGCAGCAGCGCGAGGATCTGTGCCTGAATGGTCACGTCGAGCGCGGTGGTCGGCTCGTCGGCGATGAGCAGCCGCGGCCGGCACGCGAGCGCGATGGCGATGAGCGCGCGCTGGCGCATCCCGCCCGAAAGCTGGTGCGGGTACTCGGAAAGCCGCCGTGTGGGGTCTGGAATGCCGACCTTGTCGAGCAGGTCCGCGGCCTCGACTTTCGCCTTGCTGCGCGACATCCCGCGGTGGCGTTCGAGCACCTCGGTGATCTGCAGGCCGATCGGGATCACGGGGTTGAGCGAGGACAGCGGGTCCTGGAACACCATGCCCAGGTCGCGCCCGCGCCGGTCGCGCATGTCACGGTCGGAGATCTTCAGCAGGTCGGTGCCCTCGAACGACACCGAACCGCTGACCTTGTTGCCGCGCTTGGCCAGCAGCCGCATGATCGCCAGCGACGTCACGGACTTGCCGCAGCCGGACTCGCCCACGAGCCCCACCGTCTGGCCGGGTTCGACGTCGAAGCTGACGCCGTCGACCGCGGTGAACGGCTTCTCACCGCGGCGCTGGAACACGACCGAGAGGTCGCGGACTTCGAGGAGTGCCATGGGTTACCGCCGGTTCTTCGGGTCGAGGGCTTCACGCAGGGACTCGCCGAGCAGCGTGAACCCGAGCGCCACCACGATGATCGCGATGGCCGGGTAGTACGCGAGCTCCGGGCGGATGTCGAGGAACTGGCGCGAGGCGTTGCCCAGCATCAGCCCCCACTCCGCCCGCGTCGGGTCCGGGTCGCCCAGGCCGAGGAACGACAGCGCCGCGGCCTCCAGGATCGCGGTGGCCAGCGTGAGCGTGGCCTGCACGATCACGGGGCCCAGCGAGTTGGGCAGCATGTGGCGGAACACGATCGTGCCGCGTTTGACGCCCAACGACGTCGCGGCCAGCACGTGGTCGGCTTCCCGTTGCGCCAGCATCGAACCGCGCAGCAGTCGCGCGAAGATCGGCACGCCGATGATCGACACGGCGAGGATCACCGTCCACTGGCTCGGCTTCGCGAACAGCGCCGCGATCGAGATCGCCAGCAGCAGCGAGGGGAACGACAGCAGCACGTCGACCAGTCGCATGAGGACGGTGTCGACCCAGCCGCCGAACGCACCGGCGAGACCGCCGATGATGACCCCGACCAGCACGCCGATCACGGTCGCGAGCACACCGACCAGCAGCGTCTGCTGCGCCCCGACGATGAGTCGCGACAGGAAGTCGCGGCCGAAGTCGTCGACGCCGAGCGGGAAACCCGGGCTCGGGCCGGGGATGATGCCCTTGCCGAGCTCCACCTGGCTCTGCAGGTAGCGGATCTGCGGGTCCTTCGGGGCGATCAGCGGCGCGAAGATGGCCAGCAGCAGGAACAGCAGCGTGATCACGCCACCGGTGATCGCCACCGGGCTGCGCAGCATCCGCCGGAACGCCTCGGCTCCGAGGCTGCGCCCACTGGCCGACGCCTTGGCCAGCTTGTCGATCGGCTCTTTTTTCTTGGCCAGCAAAGTGTTCATCGCACACGCACCCTCGGGTCGATGATCCCGTACGAGATGTCGACCAGCATGTTCACCAGCACGTAAACCACAGCCCCGAACAGCAGCAGCGCCTGCAGCCGGGGGTAGTCACGCCGTTCGATGCCTTCGGCCAGCAGGAAGCCGAGGCCACGGAAGTTGAAGACCCGCTCGGTCAGCACGGCGCCGCCGAGCAGCGCGCCGGTCTGCAGGCCGATGGTCGTGACCACCGGCAGCAGCGCGTTGCGCAGCACGTGCCGCCGCCGGATCACCGACTGCGTGAGCCCCTTGGAGTTGGCCGTGCGGAGGAAGTCTTCGTTGAACACGTCGAGCACCGAAGCGCGGGTGATGCGGGTGATCACCGCCAGCGGGATGGTCGCCAGCGCGAACGCCGGCAGGATCAGGTGCTTGATCGCGTCCCAGACGGCGTCCCACTCACCCGTCATGATGCCGTCGAGGATGGCGAAGTTCGTGATGCTGGTGGCGTCGATGCCCGGCGCCTGGCGGCCTTGCGAAGGCAACCCGAGCGGGGTGGCCAGCACGTCCTGCATCGTGTAGCCGAGGAAGAACACCGGCACCGCGACACCGACCAGCGTCAGCACGATGATGATGTTGTCCGGCACACCGCCGCGGTAGCGCGCGGCCAGGTAGCCGAAGGGCACGCCGAGCACGATCGCGATGATCATCGCGGAGAGCCCGAGCTCGATGGTGGCGGGGAGGAACGTGCCGATCTCGCCCATCACCGGCTGGGCCGAGACGAGGGAGTTGCCGAAGTCGCCGGTCACGGCGCGGCCGAGGAACTTGAAGTACTGCAGGATGATCGGCTGGTCCAGACCGAGCACGTGGTTGAGGCTGGCGATCTTCTCCGGCGTCGCTTTGTCACCCAGGAGCGCGGCAGCGGGGCCGCCGGGCAGGGAGCGCAACCAGGCGAAGACCAGGATGGACAGGATGAGAAGCGTCGGAATCGCTTGTAGCACCCGACGCACTAGGAAACGGAGCACTTGTAGTCCTTTGTGTACAGCCCGGGAACGTGGGCAAAGGGGGCAGGCGCGGTAGCGCCTGCCCCCCAGCCCGGCTGCTCAGCGGAGCACGTCAGCCGATCGTGACGTTGTTGAAGCGTTCGTCGGTGAGCGGGCTGGCCACCACACCCTTGATCTTCGGACCGACCACGATCGCCGGCGTCGGGTAGGCGATCGGGATCGCGGGCAGGTAGTCCATGATCTGCTTGTTCACGCCCTGGTAGGCCTTGGCGTGCGCGTCGCCGGCCGGCGAGCCGTCGGCCGCGGCGAGAGCGCTGAACAGCTCGGGGTTGTTGAACCCGAACTCCTTCTTCTCGCGGCCGAAGAACGTGCCGACGAAGTTGCCGGCGTCGTTGTAGTCACCGGTCCAGCCGAGCAGGTGCAGGTCCTGCTTGCCGAACTTCTGCACGTCGTCCTTGTAGCCGCCGTTCCACGGCTCGGCCACCGGCTGGATCGTGATACCGATGTTCTTCAGGTCCTCGGAGATCGAGGTGAACGTGTCGGCCGGGTTCGGCATGTAGGGCCGGGTGACCTCGGTCGGGTAGTAGAACTTCAGCGTGAGGTTGCTGGCGCCGGCCTCGGCGAGCAGCTGCTTGGCCTTCGCCGGGTCGTACGGGTACTTGGTCACGTCGTCGGTGTAACCCGAGATGGCCTTCGGCACGAACTCGGTGGCGACCTCGGAACCCTCGGCCAGCTTCGACTTCACGAACTGCTCGCGGTTGATGCCGTAGGCCAGGGCCTGGCGCACGCGCACGTCCTTGAGCTTCGGGTTGCCCGACTGGTTGATGCCCAGGTACAGCACGTTGAACGACGGGCGGATGAGGACCTGCTCACCCTCGTTGCGCAGCAGCCCGTAGTCCTGCGGGGCCGGGAAGTCGTAACCCTGGATGTCGCCGGCCTTCAGGGCCTGCTTGCGCGCGTTCTCGTCGGGGATGACCTTGAAGACGAGCTTGTCGAGCTTCGCCGGTGCGTAGCTGGAGTCGTTGCGCACCAGCGTGATCTCACCCTTGCCCTGGTCCCAGCTGTCGAACTTGAACGGGCCGGTGCCGGTCACGAACTTGTACGCGTAGTCGCTGTAGGTGAAGGAGTCACCGGACTGTGTGACTTTGTCCGCGTCGTGCTGCTTCATTGCGGTCGGGCTCTGCATCGCGAACGACGGCAGCGTGAACGCGGCGGGGAACGCACCCTTGGCCTTGTTCAGGTTCACGACCGCGGTCGACGGGTCCTTCGCCTCGCAGCTCTTGAACACGGGGTCGCCGCCGGCATCGCCCTCGTTCTTGGCAAAGCCCTCGAAGACGTCGCCGTAGTAGATCATCTGGCTCTGGGCGGCAGCGCCCTTCATGTTGTACCAGCGGTTGAAGTTGTAGCAGACCGCGTCGGCGTTGAACTCCGTGCCATCGCTGAACTTCACGCCCTGCTTGAGGGTGAAGGTCCAGGTCTTGCCGTCGTTGCTCGACTCCCACTTCGTGGCGAGCGAGGGCTCCAGCTCCGCGGTGCCCTGCTTGTTCTGGATCAGCGTGTCGAGCATCTGGCGCGTGATCCGGAAGGTCTCGCCGTCGTCGTTGAACACCGGGTCGAACATCTTCGGGTTGCCGGTGTCGCCGAAGACCATTGTGCCTCCGGTGCCACCGCCTCCGGCCTCGTCGCGCTTCGACTCGGCGCACGCGGTGAGCGAGACCGCGAGCACCCCGGCAAGCCCGATCAGGGCCGCTCGACGTGTTCGGGTCAGGCGCAATTGCTGCATCTGGCACCCCTTGGGAGATGTTCGGTGTCAAGTACCGTCCGGTCGGTCAGGAAACTCTCGGACGGTCGGTGTGCTCGCCGACACTAGCGGGAACTCGGCTTGCACTTAAGCACGTGAGGTTACGATCGCGCTACGTAAGGGCCAAAGTCACCGCAATGTGTCGAGAATTGTGTACGCAACGTGACGAATTTTGTCGCATTGGTACGGAGAGTGGCACTATGGCCACTCTAATGGCCTAGTACCGAAGGCGGTTTTCGGGTCGTTTCGGACGCGCGGTGACGATCAAGGCAGTCTGGTTTGTGCCGATTCGGGTGTGCCGTCGACGGCGAACCAGCCTTGTTCGAACAACTGCCAGCGACGCAGGTGGGCGCGCGACGCCTCACCGTCACGGGCCACGGCGCGTTCCAGCCGTTCCGCCGCCGTGCCGCCCTCGATCCAGCACAGGTGCGACAACCTCGGACGCATCGATCGGCGGCCGCTCGACACGCCCTCCAGCACCAGAACCCCAGGCACCCCAACGGTCACGAGTTCACCCGGTCGTGGTTGCCCGGAGGTCCAGTCCACCCGCCGGTACTCGCCGGCGCGCCCAGTCGAGAGCGGTCCCAGCACGCCACGCTCGAGCTGTGGCCACCACGCCACCGGGTTGTCCCACGTCGCGAACGCGTCGGTGCTCACGAGCGCGGCCCGCGACCCCAGCTCCGCAACCACGGCCTCGGCGAGCGTCGACTTACCGGCCCCGGACGGCCCGTCGATCGCGAGCACACGAACGCCGCCCAGCCGAGGCGGGGCGGCGAGCAGTGCGGAGATCAGCGAACGCGTGCGGCGCTCACTTCGGGCAGGCCCTTCACGTCGTCGGGCGTGGCCGTCTTGACCTCCAGCGCCGCGATGCGGGCTTCGAGCTCCCGCTTGGTGTCCTCGAGCTCGCAGCGCAGCAGCGCCGTCTCCTCGACAGAGGTCCGGACCTCTTCCTCCAGGTGCCCGACCTCGGTGGACAGGTGCAGCGCAACGAGAGCCAGGACGACGCCGGCCAAGAAGAAGACCAGGTTGGACGGTGTCTCGACACCTGTCGCTCGGGCGAGGAACTGCGCTGCCGAAGGCACCACGGCGAGGACGACCACGCCGATCGCCAGCACGAGCCAGATGCCTGCGTACTTCTCGCGCAGCTTCCGACGCCGCATCATCTCGATGACGACGAACAGCACCAGACAAGCGATGACGATGCTCAGTACGCGCCAGCCGGCCATGTGGTCCCCTTACGCAGCGTCGGACGAGTCGACGGACGGACGACGACGGACAAGTGCGAGCAACAGCGCCAGGCCCGCGCGGGTCAGGTAGACGGCGGACTTCACCGGCGAATGACTCGGGGCGCCACCGGTGCGCTCGCGCATGATCACCGGGATCTCGGCGATCACGAGCTTCGCCCTGATCGCCATCACGAGGGACTCGACCGTGTCGCCCAGGTACTCGGCCGGGTAGTACGCGGCGAACATCCGGATCGCGCGCGGCCCCATGGCCTTGAACCCGGACGTGACGTCGCTGAGCTTGCGGCCGGCGAGGCGGCTGAACACGAGCGACAGCACCACCATCGCGTACTTCCGCGGCCCGCTGGCCTTGTAGGCGCCCTTTCCGGCGAATCGGGAGCCGATCGCGATGTCAGCGCCCGCGTCGAGCGCTTCCAGGAGGGCACCCACCTCGTCAGGGTCGTGCTGCCCGTCGGCATCGACCTGCACGACGACGTCGTACCCGCGGGCGGCGGCGTAGCGGAAACCCGTCCGCATCGCACCGCCGACTCCCAGGTTGACCGACAATCGGGCCACCTCGGCGCCCGCGGCGCGCGCCAGCTCCGCGGTCCGGTCCTTCGAGCCGTCATCCACCACGAGCACGTCCATGCCGGGGAGAGACTGCTTGACATGGGAGATCACGGCCCCGACGCTGGCCTGCTCATTCAGCGCCGGCATCACGATGAGTACTCGCCGGGTGCTCACGGACATGCTCGACACGGAGATCACCTTAGCTTCTCACTGCCCGTGAGCGTCGTCGGACCCGGAGCCGGGCGTGGTGGCGCCGGAGGCGACCACACCTGCTTGTCCTTCGATTTGGTAGATGGTGGCGCCATCGTTGCGGAACACCTCGCGGAAGTCCGGGCCCGGCGCGATGTCGGCCACACCCACGGACTGCTCCGCGGTGGGGGTGGCCATCCCCTTGCCGACGATGACGTAGCGCACGTGCAGATCCGTGAGGTCCTTGCGCACCTGCGGGAACTGCTCGATGTCGTCGAGCCACACGCTGAGGTAGCCCGCTTCGGTGTCGGCCGCCGCGCCGTAGAAGTTCCACTCCACCGGCATCACGCCGGAAAGCGCGTACATCCACGCCGAGCCGTCGGCCTTGTTGTTCATCACGCGTTCACCGGGCACGGTGTGCGCGGCGAGCCAGGCATACGCGGCTTCTTCGGCCTTCGAGACGGTAGGCCCGTCGCCGTAGTTGATCTCGAGGCGGGCGGTGTTGCGTCCGATGTAGCCACCGCGGCTCAGCCCGCCGACCACCAGACCCAGCAGGACCACGCCGATGAGCGACAGCGCCGCGGGCGCGAGCGGCACGCGGGTACCGACCTTGCGCGCGAACCAGGCCGACGCGGTGTGGGCGAACTCGCCGAACGCGACCGCGCCGGCCAGCGGCACGAGCGCGGCGATGCGCCAGTGGTCGTTGTAGAACGGGCCGGTGATCGTGTCGATCAGCGGTGTCTCGAGGGAGACCGTGGCCGCGAACAGGCCGCCGAACACGATGTACGCGCCGACCACCCACATCATCCGGCGGTGCCGGATCAGCAGGAACACGCCGATGATGGCCGGGATGCCGATCCACCACTGCGGGAAAGCGGCCATCGGGGAGAACGTGATGGTCTCGCCGAGCGCGCCGCTGACCGTCGCTTCCGATGCCCACGTCGCGCTGGTCACACCGCCCGCGTTGTACAGCGACGGCAACACGAGTGGGAGACCCAGCACAGCGGCGAGGACGACGGTCGCGATCAGGGACGGTGCCGAGCGCCGCCAGTCGATCTTCTCCCAGCGGACGAGCACCGCGACGAGGATCAGGATGAAGTAGACCGCGATCACGAAGATCAAGCTGGTGTGCAGGCCGGCGAGCCCGGCCACCCCAACCCCGATCGCGATGGGCGCGGTGACCCCTCGCGGGCGCAGCAGGTGCTTCGTGACCGCGAGCACCGCAGGCAGCATCGCGACCCCGGCGACGTAGGGCCACAGCGGCCCGCGCCAGAGCGAGTCGTAGGGGAACGACGTGAACCAGGTCGTGACGGCGGCCGCGGCGGCAACGCCGAGCGGCGGCATCTTCCACGCGCGGCACATCGCCGCGACACCGAGCGGCACCGTCAGGATCACGGCCAGCACAGCGAGGTTCAGCGTCGGCATCATCGTGAGCCCGGCTTTGCCGAACACGAGAGCGAGCAGCGCGTGATAGGTGTCGGGGTAGAAGTAGTCCGTCTGGTTCGGCAGGTTCGCGATCGTGCCCACTGTGGACGGCCGTGCGTCACCGTGCTCCGCGATCCAGCGGACGAGATTGCCGTGGAACGGGGCGTCCCAACCCTGCTGGACGCTGCTGATGCCGTTCGTACCGCGGAGGAACGTGACCGTGCCGACCGCCATCCCGGCCAGCACGCCGAGGCCCATGACGAGGTGGTCGCGCACAGGCAACCGCGGCTCGGACTCCTCGTCGGTGCGTTCCGGGTGCCGCCGGGTGTTCAGCTGCCGCACCGCGAACGAAAGTCCGAAACCGACCGCGGCGAGCACGAGCGTCCAGATCGCGACGTTGAGCAGCGACCAGCGGATGCCGAGGTCACCGAGCACCGGGACACCGATCGCGACCACACCGAATGTCATCAACGGCGCGGCCGCGGCGAGCGTCCATCCCCTGAGCCGGATGGCGGCACCAAAGACGAGCCCGGGCAGCCAGAACGCAAGCAAAACCACAAGAACGTTCATCGAATTCGCTGTCCAACCTGATCTGCGCTTGATACCGACGCACTCACGGCGGTTTTTCCGCAGTCACAGTACTGCGGCACTAGGACGACGTTTCACCGGTGTCTGAGGTTGCCTCGACGGGCGATTTGCCCAGCACGAAGATCAGCACCACCACGAGCCCGACGGTCGGCGCCGCGGCAAGCGCGACGACCGCACGCAGCACCGTGTCACCGGGGATCACCAGCAGCAACACGGCCGCAGTGGCGGCGACCACAGCCCAGGTGACGAGCACGCGCCGCGCCTGCGTCCGCGCGACCAGCACCGCGGTGAGCAGCTGCATCGGTACCAGCAGCACCGACGACCACACGAGTCCCGCGACCGCCCAGCTGTCGACCTGATAACCCGCGCCGTTCACGAACCGGACCGCCCACGGCCCGATCAGCGCGCCGACGACCGCGCCGAGCGCGGCCAGCGCCAGCGACACGAGCGTGCCCAGCGACAGCACCCGGCGCAGGCGGTGGCGACCTTCGGTGCTGGTGGACAACCGCACGACGAACGGCACGGCGAGCGACTGCACGGGCCCGATCAGGGTGAGCGGCAGCCGGGCGATGACCAGCGCAGCGAACAACGCGCCGATCCGACCGCGGTCGCCGCCGGGGGCGAGTAGGCCCACCAGGGCCGGGTACCCGGTGATGACGCTGGCCGTCAACGCCGCGCCGAGCAGGAGCATCAGCATCCGGCGCACGGTGACGGACCAGCCGCCGCCGACGGCGTACACGTCGACCAGATCGCGCGTCTGCCGCACGAACAGCAGCCAGGCGAACGAACCGGCCGCGACCGCGAGCGCCAGCGTGACGAGGTTGTACGCCGTGGCCACGACCAGGGCACCGAGCACGATCGCCCGGAACGCCGGCTCGGCCACGACCAGCCAGGAGAAGTGCTTGACCTGGTGCTGCCCGATCAGCAGCCCCCGGATCCCGAACTGGCACGCGAAGGCGACGCCACCGCACAGCACGGTCAGCGCCAGCTCCCACGTCCCGTGGAACAGCCGTTCGTTGACCGGCGGGATGAGCAGGCAAAGGCCGAACACGGCCGCCGCGCCGACACCGGTCGCCACGGCACGAAGCGCACCTCGACCGGCGCGGCCGCCGGTGAGCGCCGCCACCGCGGACTGCCGGGACAACTCCTGCTCCAGCGGCGACAACGCGCTGCCGAGGCCCATCAGCAGGCCCCAGAACGTCACGAAGGTGGCGTACTGGTCCGGGGGAAGCAATCGGGCGCAGGCGACGGTGAGGACGTAACCGAGGCCGATCGAGGCGATCAGCGAGCCACCCAGCTTGCCCGCCGTGCCGCGCGCGGTACGGGGTCCCCGGTCAGCGACCGGCTCCTCTGATTCCCGCGCCTGGCTCAACGGTGCGCTCATCGTCGCTTCATCATCGCCCGCAGGGCGAGGTACAGACCACGTACGACGCCGGCGCCGAACCCGGTCGCGAACACCGGCAGCAGCGTGGTGACCGCACGGGCTTCGGCGTTGGCGGCACCGCACTGCTTCACCGCGACACCGGCCGCGGCCGCCGCGCCCACGCCGGTGACGGCTGCTGTCCTGGGCCGCTTCGCGGCCAGGCCCAGCCCTGCGACACCGACCGCCAATGCCCCGAACAACGCGTTGCGTGCCACACCGGGCGAACCGAGGTAGGAATCGACATACGTCGTGCCTCGGAAGAACGATTGGGCGTAGAACTTTTTGAACGAGTCACGACCGTGATAGGTCGCCGACAGCTCCGGTGCGAGGTAAATCCGCTCGTGTTCCGCAATCCAGCGGAGCATGCGCGTGTCGTCACTGGCGAGCCGGATGTCGTCGAACAAAGAAGCGAACGCGACCACGGAACCTTCGAGCAGTTCGCGGCGCGCGCAGAAAAATGTGGTGCCCTTCGGGTACACGTCGAAATCTTCGATCCCGAACGACATCAGCCTCGGGTTCGCGCAGTAACGACGCCACGGCACCTTGACCAGCCCGGCCATGAAGCCCGCATACGGATTGTGCTCCGAAGCCACGTTGATGTGGCCGTTCCAGACCGCGCGCTCGGGGTGTTCGACCAGTTGGTCACGCAGGAAGGTGAGGCTGTGGGAGTCGATGATCACACGGCTGTCCAGCAGCATGATCCAGTCGCCGGCGGCCTTGGACATCCCGGCGCGGCGGGCCTCGAACCGGCCGCCGTTCGCCTGGCTGAGCACCGTGATGCCGTGCTGTTCATGCAGTTCGGTGAGCTTTTCGGCGGTGGCGTCGGTGCTTCCGTCGTCGACCACGAGGATCTCGATCGGCCACTGCGCGGCCTGTGCCGACGCGACGAGCGCACCGACTGAGCGGCTGATCCAGTCCTGCTCGTTGTAGACCGGAATCACGACGCTGAGCGAGGGGAGGAGCGGGTTCGCACTCACGGGGCGAGGGTACCCTGTGCGGTCGGGCCGGACGTGCCCAGTATCCTTCGGGCACCGCAAACCGACCAGAAATGGGCCTTACGGTGATTTCCTTCATTCTCGGCACCACCGCGGAACTGATCAAGATCGCGCCGGTCTACCACGGGATCGCCGAGCGCGGCATGCGGCCGAAGATCTGGTTCACCGCGCAGCATGTGGACGAGGTGGCCGACGTGCTGTCGGACCTCAAACTGCCGGAGCCCGACATCTGGCTCGTGCCGCAGGACAAGGCCCACAACCTGGAGTCGCCGGCGCAGGTGCCGGGCTGGGCGGCGCAGGTGCTGCGCACCGCGTGGAGCCGCCGGGCCGAGCTGCGCGCCGCGCTGAACGAGGACGGCCGGCCGCCGCTCGTGCTGGTGCACGGTGACACGTTCACCACGCCGTACGGCTCGCTGATCGGCAAGCGCATCCTGAAGTCGCGCGTGGGGCACGTCGAGGCGGGCGCGCGGTCGGGCAGCATCCTGTCGCCGCTGCCGGAAGAGCTGAACCGCAAGATCGCGGCGAAGATCGTGGACATGCACTTCGCGCCGAGCGCGCGTGAGGTGAACAACCTGCGCCACGCGCGCGGCGTGGTCGTGGACACCGAGGCCAACACGGCGATCGACGCGATGCGCCTGGCGATCGGCCAGCCGCTGGACGTGCCCAACCTGCCGGAGAAGTTCGGCCTGGCCACGCTGCACCGCTTCGAGCTCGTGTCGCGCGCGGACAAGTACCGCGAGGTGCTGGAGATCCTGCGCGAGCAGAGCCGCAAGATGCCGATCCTGTACATGGCCGGCGCGCCCGAGCGCGAGAAGATCCGGTCGCTGGGCCTGGACAACCTGTTCGACGACAAGTTCATCGCCCAGCCCAAGATGCGTTACCTGAAGTTCCTGCCGCTGGTGGCGCGCGCCGAGTACGTGGTCACCGACTCCGGCGGCCTGTCCGCCGAGTGCTACTACCTCGGCCTGCCCTGCGCGGTGCACCGCGAGCGCACGGAAACCCCGCAGCACCTGGGGGAAACCGTTGTGCTCACCGAGATGCGCGGCGACAAGCTGCAGAACTTCCTGGACACGTACCAGAACCGCCGCGGTGAGTCCTGGATGGACAAGTACCACCCGTCCGACATCATCGTGGACACGCTGGCGCAGCTCGGTTACTGCTGAGCCCGCGCCAATGGAGCACCGGGTGCGGCAAATGCGGCTTCGGCGAGGTCTCAGGTGCCGGCGTCGGCCGCATTGCATCGCGATCAAGCGTTGGTGTTGACGTCAGGCCTTGCCTCGGCATGACTGTCCCGCTGACGTGCCCGGATCGCGAATCCGGGCTGGTGTCGCGTGACTCTGGTGCTTTACTCCCGTTGTTGTCGACGAGTTTCTTGATATTGGTTTGCATGAGTTGGACTTTGGCCAGGATCTCGTCAGCAACGCGACGTGGACGTCTTGGTTTCGGCGGGGTTTCACCGCCTTGGCCTGGAAGCCCAGGAACGCCGCGCCATCGCGAACCGGGGTCCACTCGCCCCTAATGTGGCCGGCTCCCACGTTCAAACGCGGCGAACAGGCTTAGTCGTGCCGTTGCGGGCGTAGTCAGGGGTACGCCGCTCGGGGCAGCCGTAGCCACGCACAGCGCGGTTTGAGTGTGAAGTTTCGCGATCCGCACTGGCGCCGGCCGTTGACGTCACAGCCAACGGCCGCCTGGGCAGGTACCCGGCGTGACGCCGTGCCAAGCCATCAGCTCAAGTCTGTGCCGCCGACATGGCGCGGATGCACGGAGCTCCGCTGCACACAAGGGCGCCGGGGCGATCACGGCGCCTTGATTTAGCGGGTGCTCGCCGCTATACGGCGGCGAACCCCGCGCTGAATCAGGTCTCGACGCTTATCAGCGTTCGAGCATGGGGGTTTGAGGTGCGGACAGAACTCGGTAATAGTGCTCCGTCTCCGAAATTTCTGTTGCGATCCCAAATTCCGCTGCAGAGAGTACAGACAACACGGCTTGCCGCATTACTTCATTGGCCTTGGTCACATATTTCAGGAGAGGTGAGGTCAGCGACTGTTTCATCACTATGTTCTTGTACTCTATTGTGCCGGCCAACGCAGGCTCCCAGTCCAATATCACTCCGTACGGACGTTTGTGGCTCACGATGATTTGCACGCCCGCGGGAGAACCCAGTGCATTCGGACTGTCATCGGTCACGACCGCTGCGGGTATCCCGAATCTTTCCAGTTCGGCTTGTGCTAGGTTGGCAAGTTCGACCCATCCGGCGACGACATCGTCTGGAGCCCGAAACAACGGCTGCTCCTCGAATGGCGGTGCCGCCCAGTAGAATTCTCGGGCATCAACCACGTTCATTGAACAACGCTTCCTCTGTTTCGATCATGTAGCTAGCCAATTAACGTTCCACCTTGCAAGCGAATATCAATAAGAGATGCCAGTAATCGCCATTCTTCCTTGCTGTCTCCCGCGTATGTTATGGCGTAGTATACCGGCCGGTCGGGCGCGAGGATGCCGCCGAGGAGCGCGGAACAGTCGTTTTTGTCTGGACCGCATGGTGATCGTTCAGTGAAGAGTCGTTCTATTGTGGCTGGGTCGATATCGGCGTCTTGGAGCTTTTTGACGATCATCTCCTCAGAGTGTCCACCGGTTTTGCTGCTCAGGCCGAGAACGTATCCGTCTCCGAGTCCGGGTTCTATGCCGTTAAGTGTGGCATCGACGTACCCGGGAACCTTTGCGACGGCGATGTTATCCGTCGGAAATTTGGTTTTTCCGAACGCGATTCGAGCTTTGTAGGCGGCATCGACGACGTCGTTGCCCCATTTCGTGTACTGGATCTGGATCGGGCAGAGGTTGCTCGCGGCCGCGGCGGTAGTGCGGGCGGCGAGGCCGGTGATGCAGGATCCGGCTTGTTTGGCGAGGTTGAGGGCGAGGTTGGCGAGGCCTCGGCTGACGGCGGTGTCGGTGAGGAAAGAGGCTTCGGTGAGAGCGTTGAGCCGGGTAGTGAGGAAGGTGTCGGTGGCGAGGCCGGTGAGGAGTTCGGTACCGAAGGTGATTTCGAGACCGGCGCCGGCGGCGTCGGCGACGGCTCCGGCGCCGAGGGACGCGAGTCCACCGATGATGGGTGCGGCGCAGGTTTCGGCGCAGAAGATCCCGACCCCGGCGACGATGACACCGGCGACGATGGTGCCGCCGATGATCCACCATTTTTGGGTGTTGGCGTCGTCCTGGGCTTGCTGATATTCGTGAATCGCCTGGTTGACGACGTAGGCCAGGCTGGGGTCGTAGGCGGCCTTGAGGCAGTTCTGAAAGGCATCCTGGCTGAGGCCATTGAGCTGCTGGCAAACCGCGACGTTCCGCTGGGACTCGCCGGTCGGGTCGTCGACCAGGCGTGACGCAGTGACCAGGCAGGCGTCCCGGTCCGGACCTGCGGGAACGGTCCCGCAACGCTGATTGAGCTGGTCTTGTGCGTGTTGTTTCGCGGCGGCTTGTTCAGCCTCTGCTTTCTGTACCGCCTGGTCGCGGGCTGCGTTGGCGGAGTCGACAGCAATTTGGGCGTCTTTGCCGGCCGCGATGGCATCGTTGTAAGCCTGCTGCCAAGCGGCAACGGCAGACTGTGCCGAACGAGCCGCACTGTTTGCCGAATTTCGGGCGCTGATCGCGGAGAGCGTCGCGTGCACCGCGGCCTGCGACGCCCGTCGCGCGGCCACGGCCGCTGTATCGGCGGAGGTTGCTGCCTGCTGCGCTGATGTCAGCGCATGCTGTGCCGATTGTGCGGCTTCGGTGGCGAAGTTCGCCGCTTCGGTGGCGTGGTTGTTGGCCTCGGTCGCGTAACCAGCGGCTTCGTCTGCGGCGTTGCGCGCGGTCGCAGCGACGGATTGTGCGGTGGCCGCGTCTTGCGCTGCTTTTGCGGCGACGGAGTGGGTTTCGGAGACGAGGCTGGCGACCGCGGAGTCGTGGACGGCGGCTTCGTGGTCGTGGCGTTCGGCGATGTATTGCCCGTTATCCCGGTACTGGCGGATGATTTCCGGCGAACCGGCAAGGGCGGCTTGGGCGAGGAGCTTGGTCTCGGGGCCGGCGTCAGGGTTGGCGATGAGCTGGTCGAGGGCGATCCGGTCGTCATGGTTGCGGGCGATGTTCAGCCCGGTGTCGAGGAACTGTTGGAAAGCGTCGACGGTTCCCGTGTCGAGTGCGGTTTGGGCAGCGTCGGCGACAGTTGCGTTGCCGTCGTCGCGGGCGGCAGCGAGTGCCTGGTTGACGGTGATTCGCAGGTCGGTGGCCTGCCGGAAGTAGGTGGGGTGGGTCAGGAACTGAGTAACGGCGTCGTCACCGGCCGCGAGTGCGGCTTGGGCACCGGCTTTGAAGTTGGCCGTGCCGTTGTCGATGAGTTCCTGCAGCGTTTCCCGGTTGTCCCTGGCTGTCGCGTCAGTGAGCGCGGTGTGGACGAATTCGGTGACGCCGGTGTCGTCTCCGGTGAGTGCGCCTTCTGCGGCGGCGCGGGTCCACGGGCCCGCGGTGTCGAGAAGTCGCAGGGCGATCTTGCGTCCGTCGGCGACGACCAGCGCGGGATCCGCGCCGGGGGCGGTGGCTTCAGCGATCCAGCCCTGGGTTTCGGCGTCACGCTGGGTCTGCTGCGGGAGATCGCGGTCGCGAGTCAGGCCGAGCTGGTCGGAGACGGTGAGTGATTGCTGCGCCGCGTCGGTCGCCTGCTCGGATTGCACCTCGAGCCGGTCGGCGTCCACCTGGCGAGCTGCGTCGTAGAGCTTCTGCGCCTGGTCTGCCGAGTCCACTGCGATCTGTGCGGCGGCGGTCGCCGAGTTCGCATGGTCGGTGGCCAGTTGCGCGGCGTTTTCGGCTTCGCCCGCGTGCGCGGCCGCGTCGGCGGCGGCTGCGGCTGCGATGGCGGCGTCGGCTGCCGCGCGCACAGCCAGGTCACGCGCCTGAGCGGCGGCAGCCGAGGCCTCGTTGGCGTAGGTTTGCGCCGCGTTTGCCGCGCGGGCAGCGATGTCGGCCTGTCGTCGCGCGGCCGCGGCTGCCGCGACGGCGCGACTAGCGTCCGCTCCGGCTGCCTGCGCCCACTGAGCCGCTTGCTGTGCGGCCGAGGCGGCGCCGTTGGCGTCGTCCTTGGCCGAGACTGCGTATCCGACCGCTTCTTTGGCTTTCCCTAGCGCGGCCTGTGCTTGGTCGATAGCGTCGACAGCCTTCTGCGCGGCTGTGGACGCGGCCGCGGCGTCTTGCGCGGCCTTCGAGGCGTCTCCGGCCTTGGTGCGGTCGGTTCGTGCCGCGGCTGCGTAACGCCACGCGGTACTCGACGCCTGTCCGGCCTTGGCCGCCGCGGCCGAGGCACGCGCGGCGGCGCTGGCCGCGATGCGAGCGGCAGCCGTCGCGGCATTCGCGGCGCCGATGGCCGCAGTCGCGGCACTGGCCGCGCGGTTGGCAGCGCTGGCCGCACGATCAGCCGCCGCGGCCGCGCCCTGGGCGTTCTGTTGTGATTGCTGGGCTGCCGCGGCCGCTAGTTCCGCGTCCTGGCGGGCGAGGTCAGCTTCATGGAGGGCCTTGTTCGCGGAATCCGTCGCGGCTTGGGTTTCTTTTGTCGCGCGGTCGCCGGCGACCTTCGCCGCGTCCGCGAGCTGGGAGATGCTGTCGGTCTCCGCGTCTCGTGCTTCGGCGACTTCCCATTCGCGCTCGATGAACAGCCGCAACGCATCCGGGGTGTGTGCATCCAGCGCGGTTTGTGCAGCGGCCTTCACTTCGGGACCACCGGCGGCGAGGATCTGGTCGACCTGGACACGAAGGTCGACCGCCTCGGCCTGAACGGCGGTGGTGTTGAGGAAGGTCTCCAGCGCGTCCTGGGTCCCGGCGTCGAGCGCGGTCTGGGCCGCTGCCTGCACCTGCGGGCCGCCTCCGGCGAGGATCTGATCCACCCTCACGCGCAGGTCGTTCGTCTGCGCTTGTGGCCACCCCGTGTCCAGGAAGGTCCGCAGCGCCGTGGGGTCGCTGTTGGCGGCATCGAGTGAATGCTGAGCCGCCGCCTGCACCGCGGGCCCGCCCGAGGCCAGGATCTGGTCGACCGCGATCCGGTCATCCAGATTGTGGAGCCGGTCGACATTGCTGTTGAGGAACGCATCGATGTCGGCGTCCGAGCCCAGCAACGCCCGCTCTGCCGCGGGTTTGACCTGGCTACCCCCGCTTCGCCACAGCTCCAGCACCTTCGCCCGAGGCGGCAACGCCGTCGCGGGCGACGGATTCGTCGCCGCCGCAACAGCGGCCGCCCTGACTTGTTGGGCGTCAGCTGGCGTCAGACCGAGCAGCGAAACGACAAGCGCGGTGATCAGCGTGAAGATCACGCCGCGCCGCAGTGGACGTCTGAGCTGGCGCAGTAACCGCGTGTGGCGGGATCTCCCACGCGATGTCCGGCCGAAACGGTGCGCTCTCAACTCGGATTCCTTCCTGCGGACGTGCGAGGGCAACCCGGTGACACCTCGACACCTCGAGGCGTCCTTGGAATGATCAAGCGACTGAGGTCTGGAACTGTCGACGCTGTCGGGGATTTCGCGGCAGAGACATCGCGAAACCCCCATATGACCGCCAGTGCCAGAAGTACGGCACCTTCGTGGAGCCGTTGATGCCGAGGCAGTTAGTGGCGCTGTAATGGAAGCTGCTGCGATGGCCGGCGATGATGATGCGTTCATCGCTGCTGGGACAGTCCAGCGTGCCGGGGTTCTCCTACATCACGGCCCATGGACGGTACGGGCTGAGGTGCCGCCGCTACACCGCAAGCGCACATGACACCGGTCGGCTTCACCGCTCGACACCTTCGAACCCTGGTCAGGCGTGGGACTCCAGGCGCAGCAGAGTGGTCGGGGCGTTGTTCGGGTCGTCGCCGATTCCCACAGGGGTGGAGCCTATGGGTCTAACCTCGACGGTGCTGTGCTCGCCGGAGTCGGTGGTCAAGTCCGCCTTGACCTTGTGGCCTTGCTCTGAGGACGAGCCATCCCCGCGGATCTCGTACACCGCCGGCACCAGCAAGTTCAGATATCCGGCGGATGCGGTGACCTTAAAGCAAAGCATGCCTTCACCGTTGGCGCCGATGAACTCGGTGGTGTAGACCTGCAACAAGCCCTTTCCGAGGCCCTGGTCGGTCGCGCAGTCAGCGAAAAGGATGTGACCATCACCCGAGGTCAGGACGACCCCGTACTCGTTCTTGATCTGCGCTGCACCCGGATAGGAAAAGTCCTCCACCAGGGTCGCCTGGTCGTCCGCGACAGCGGAGGTCGGCCCCGCGACCGCCACCGGACTCGACAATGAGCCCGAAATCATCACCAGCACGCCTGCGGCAGCGCCAACTAACAGCGGAAACCATCTTCGCGAAATGCGCACGAGACCTCTCTCCATGACCAAAGTTGCGTGGTTGACAGTTTCACGAACAGCCCAAATGCACAGAGATGCGGTAGTGAAAATATGATAATAGCGGATCCTGATACCCCATAATTACAAATTAACACTAGCAAGATCACCTCGGTATGATCAACGTAAAGAACCAGTACAGTGATCTGTTTCACAGTATGGTAAATAACTGACATACTCGGCTTCCACTATCGTTTGAGCTGATTGGGTGGAACCCTACTGCCGCATGGAGTAAATCAACTGCAAATGGTCCACAGAGCTACCACCGCTACGGGCCGCGCCTTTAAGCTGCGTCTAGGTCATCCGGAAGATTCGGACACTCGACACCCCAGCTTCAGGCCTTCACCCGATCCAGACCGATTTGGTTCAGACCGGTGCAGGCAGGCCAGGTCAAGCCCCCAGGAGCAAACCAGACAAGTAATCTGGATCACCCACAACCGGCGGTAGCTCGCCGCTGGCTGTCGTGGTTAGTCTCGATCGCGCCGGGATGCGAAGCGCGATTTTCGCAGAATCTAACGGTGGGTAATTCCGATATGCACATGGCCAAACTTACATCGTTGTTTGTCACTGCGCTGTCGAAACACTGTTGTGTCTCGCGAATCGAAACCGTGGTACTGGAACTGACCACCGCGGTCGGGGCCGGGCCTGCGGCATAGCTGCCACGTCGTACTGCAACCTGTCCTAGAAAGAAGATTGATGCGGAAACACGCAAAGTCGCTCGGTGCGGTCACCGCGACCGTCCTCGCAGGAGCGTTGGTGACCGTACCCTCGGCACAGGCCGTTTCTTCCCCGGGCACGGGAACCGACGGTTTCGCGACCAAGATCACCACGGACGGGCGCTCGTGCAGCGGCGCGCTCGTCGCCCCCAGCTGGGTGGTCACGGCGGCCACATGCTTCGCCGAGACTCCCGACGGCGGCGTGCCCGTGAAGGACACCACGGCGATAGTCGGGCGGCCCGACCTTACGACCAGTAGCGGCCACGCGGTGAAGGTCACGACAGTCACCACGCAGGCCGACCGCGGCTTCGCCTTGGCGAAGCTGGAAACCCCGATCAGTGACATCACCCCCCTGGCGCTTGGGAGTACCGCTCCGACGGCCGGAGACTCGCTCCGCGTGGCGGGCTTCGGGCGTACCGGCACGGAATGGATCCCCAACCAGCTGCACACCGCGACGTTCAGTGTCGCCTCGGTCGGGGTCACCGAGGACGTGCTGACCGGCGACAACGGGGTTGACACCTGCCGAGGCGACGCCGGCGCGCCCGTAGTCGCGGACCGCGGCGGCGTGGCCACGCTGGTCGGTGTGGTCACCAAATCGTGGCAGCACGGCTGCTTCGGCGAGACCGAGACACGCCAGGGGACCACGGCCACGCGGATCGACGACCTCACCAGCTGGGTGCGCGACCAGGTCCTCGCCCCCACGGCCAAGGGCATCGGGCACTCGATCACCGTGAGCTGGAACTCGCTGCCCGCCGCCGACAACGCGACATACCGCGTCTACGGTTCGACGAGCCCCGACGTGCCGACCGATGCCGCGCACCTGCTGGCGACCACGCAGTCCACATCGTACAGCCAAGGCTCCCTGCCCGGTCATCAGACCCGCTACTACCGGGTCGCTGCCGCGACCGCGGACGGGTTCGCCAACGCCCCGACTGATGTCGTCTCCGCCACGACCCCGGCCGCGGCCCACGACTTCACCGGTGATGGCAAGGACGACGTCGCCGCAGCGTACGACTTCGGGAGCAAGCGCACCGGCGTCTACGTCTGGCCGACCACCGCCACCGGAACCGGCGCTCCGGCGCTCAGGTGGGACAGCGGCGCCGGCCAGTTCAACGCCGCCCAGGCCCGATGGGTCACCGGTGACTTCAACGGTGACGGCCGCAGCGACTTCGCCGCGGTCTACGATTACCTGAACAACACCGCCAACCTGTTCTTCTGGTACGGCAACGCCTCCGGCGGCTTCGACCCGCAGGGGGTCAAATGGGGCGGCAGCTTCAACGCCACCAAGGCCAAGTTCGTGTCCGGTGACTTCGACGGTGACGGGCTCACCGACATCGGCGCCGCCTACGACAACGGCAACTCCGACACCTCGTTCCTCGTCTGGCACACCACCGCCACGGGCGTCGACGCGCCGGTCACCAAGTGGTCGAGCGGTGCGGGCAACTGGGTCACCTCGCGGTCGTACTGGCTGACCGGTGACTTCAATGGTGACGGCCGGGCCGACGTGGCGTCGTTCTACGACTACCTGAACAACACGACGAACCTTTTCATCTGGTACTCGAAGCCGGACGGCACCTTCACCGACCAGTCCGTGAAGTGGGGCGGCACGTTCTCCGACCCCAAGGCACAGTTCGTGTCCGGCGACTTCGACGGCGACGGGCTCACCGACATCGGCGCCGCCTACGACAACGGCAACTCCGACACCTCGTTCCTCACCTGGCGGGCCACCACAGCCGGTGTCGACGCCCCGGTGACACGCTGGGACAGCGGCGCAGGCGGATGGACGCTCACCAAGTCGCACTGGAGCACCGGCGACCTCGACGGTGACGGCCGCACCGACGTCATTGCGATGTACAACTACGGCAGCTCCAACACCGTGTTGTACACCTTGCACAGCGAGGCAGGCGGAACTCTCGGCGCCCTTACCCACCACTGGGACAGTGGCGTCGGCAACTTCGACGCCACCCCGGCCGTCCTTTTCTGACCGGCCCTCGCGAACGGTCTGTCCGGCACCCCCTCCGCCGGGCAGACCGTTCGTCGTCGAAGCCTGGCCACCCGGGTGGATGGTCTTCGGGCGCTCGCTGCGCCGGGACCTGAACGCGAAACGGCCCCTTCTCCTGAGTCTCAGGTGAAGGGGCCGTTTCGCTTTTGTCGCTCCGGCGTCTTTACAGCGCCCGCCGGCCGGACAGCGCACGGCCGAGGGTCAGCTCGTCGGCGAACTCCAGGTCACCGCCCATCGGCAGGCCCGAGGCCAGCCGCGTGACGGACAGGCCCGGGAAGTCGCGCAGCATGCGCACCAGGTACGTGGCCGTGGCCTCGCCCTCGGTGTTGGGGTCCGTGGCGATGATGATCTCGCTGATGTCCGCCGCACCGATGCGCTTGAGCAGCTCACGCATGCGCAGCTGCTCCGGCCCGATGCCGGACAACGGGTCGAGCGCCCCGCCCAGTACGTGGTAGCGGCCCTTGAACTCGCGCGTGCGCTCCACGGCCAGGACGTCTTTCGGCTCCTCGACCACGCAGATCACCGTGAGGTCGCGGCGCTCGTCCCGGCAGATGCGGCAGGTCTGCTGCTCGGAGACGTTGCCGCAGATCTCGCAGAACTGCACGCCTTCCTTGACCTTGCCGAGCACGTCCTGCAGCCGCCCGATGTCGGCGGGATCCGTTGCCAGGAGGTGGAAAGCGATGCGCTGGGCGCTCTTCGGCCCGACCCCGGGAAGCCGCCCGAGCTCGTCGATCAGGTCCTGGACCACACCCTCGTACAAGGGTCAGCCGCCGAACCCGAGGCTGCCGAGGTCCGGCATCCCGCCGCCGCCGCCAAGGCCACCCGCCAGGGGGCCGAGCTTCTGCTCGGTGAGCTTCTGTGCGTTGGCCGACGCGTCGCGCACCGCGGCGACCACGAGGTCGGCCAGGGTCTCGACGTCGTCCGGGTCGACCACCTTGGGGTCGATCACGAGGTTCTTGAGCTGGCTGTCGCCGGACACCGTCGCGGTGACCAGGCCGCCACCCGCGGTGCCCGTGACCTCGGTGTTCGCGAGCTCCTCCTGCGCCTGCACGAGCTGCTGCTGCATCTGCTGCGCCTGCTGCATGATCTGCGACAGATCGAAGCCGCCGCCGCCGGGTTGCACCATGATCGCTCTCGATCCTTCCGCCACTGGGTGTTCCTCCCCAGCGTAGCCGCGTCGCCGCGCTGCCTGCCCAGGCGCCACGCGCACGCCTGTGGCACGGTGGTCGCCGTGCGCGTGAACCCTCTCCCGCTGCTGGCCGGCCTGGTGCTGCTCACAGCGTGTTCCGGTGGTGGCGGGACGCCGGCCGCGACGCCTGCGGTCACCCCGGTGACCACGTCTTCACCGGCTGTCGTGTCGTCGTCCTCGGTGGCTTCCCCACCGCCAGTGCCGTCGACGTCCTCGTTTTCGGCCAAGCCCGCGGTGACGGGCAAGGTCGTCGTGCTGGACCCCGGCCACAACGGCGGCAACGCGTCGCACCCGAAGGACATCAACCGCAGCGTCCCGGCCGGGCGCGGCGAGATGAAGCCGTGCAACACGACCGGCACGGCCACCAACGCGGGGTACTCCGAGCACGCGTTCAACTTCGCGGTGGCTCAGGAAGTCGGGAACGCGTTGGCGGCCAAGGGGATCAAGGTCGTCTACACGCGCACGAACGACACCGGCGTGGGCCCGTGCGTCGATCGCCGCGCGGAAATCGGCAACGACGCCGGCGCCGACGCGGTCGTCTCCATCCACGCCGACGGCTCCACCTCCGCGGGCGCGCACGGGTTTCACGTCGCGTACTCGTCGCCACCGCTGAACGCGGCCCAGGGCGCTCCGTCGACGCGTCTCGCCCACGCCCTGCGCGACGGGCTTCGCGCCGACGGCTTCACCACGTCCACCTACATCGGCAGCGCGGGCCTGTCCGCCCGCTCCGACCTCGGCGGGCTGAACCTCTCGACCCGCCCGACGGTCCTCGTCGAGTGCGGCAACATGCGCAACTCCGCGGAGGCCACGCTGATGTCGTCGGCTGCCGGGCGCACGAAGTACGCGGCCGCCATCGCCGAGGCGATCGAGTCCTACCTCGCCTGACGCGCTGGGGTAGAGCGTGTCTCCGAACCGTTGAGTGAGGCGCGCGGGGTGACTACAACGGCGGGCATCCGTAAGCCGATCACCGCACCGTGATGGAGGGGATCGGCTGCGCCAACCACAACCGCAAGGGCGCTGCAGGCGGGCCCCCGATCGGGCCGGATACCGAGAAGTACAAGACGCGCAACGTCGTCGAAAGGTCCTTCAACCTGCTCGAGCAGCGGCGCGCCTTGGCCACCTGCGGCGACAAGCACGCCACCGTCTACCGCGGCGCCGTCGTCCTGGCCGCCGTCATCGTTTGGCTTCGCAGCCGAGCCGCAGCCGTCAGCAGGGCTCGACCTCTCGGTTTTCGAATTCTGGTTCGCCCGGCGGCGTGTTCCCGGTGCAGTAGTCGATCCCGTCGAGAAGCGGATGCCCGACAGAGCCGCGAGCAACCCAGCCCGCGAAAGCCGCAGGACAGTCTCGTGGTCACAGCCGAGGTGGTAGGGCTATCGGCGATTGCCGCGCCGCACGTTCAGAGACACGCCCTAGTCGAGCGGGCGCGCGCCCAGGTGGTCGGAGATGAGCTTGCGGGCGATCTCGTCCGGGTCTTCCTCCGGGGAGGGTGGCGGTGGAGGCGGGACGGGGCTCGAGTCCTCCGAGTAGATGTCGTCGTCCTCGTCCGACGGCTCCGGCGGCAGCGGGATGTCGGGCTCGGTCGTGGCGACCTTGGGCCGAGAAGGAGGTTCCGGCGTCCGCACGGGCTCCGGGGCGCGCTGCGGCTCCGCGGCGACGGGCTGTTGCGCCGGTGCGGCAGCGGCGGCGGGGGCGGCCGACGGGCGCGTGAACGAACGCTCCGGCGTGGGCGGGGCCTGCTGGCGCTGGGGCGCGGCGGCGCGGGACGGCGCGGCGGCCGCGGTGGCGCCGTGGACGCAGCGGACCTGCCAGTCGCCACCGAGCACGTCGGACAGGGCGCCGGCGATCTTGCGCGCGTTGTCCTGGTCGGACAGGCGCCGGGCGAGGGGCTCGGACTTGTGCGTGAGCGTGACGCTCGTGCCCTCGACGTCGACGACGGTCGCCTGCGTGAGCATCGCTTCGAGGCTGCGGCCGCCGGCCAGCTTGCGCAGCGCGGCCAGCAGCTGCGGCCAGACGTTGCGGATCGCGGCGGCGTCGAAGCCGCCTTCGGACGCGGCCGGTGCGGCGGGGGCTGACGGTTCGGGAGCCGGTTCCGCCGCAGCCGCGGGGGCGCCGCCTGGCGTCCGCGGGGTGCCCCAGCCGTCGTCGGACGGAGCCGGAGCCGGAGCCGGAGCCGCGGGTGCGGCGGCGGCCGGGGCGGGCTCTTCCGCCGGACGCGCCGGAGCCGGAGCCGGGGCGGCAGGCCGGGACGGAGCCGGAGCAGCCGCGGGGGCCTGAGCCCGAACAGGCGGCTCGGCAGCCGGAGCGGTGGCAGGCGCCGCGGAAGTCGGACGCTGCGAAGGGCGCTGGAACTGGTGCTCCGCCGCGGGAGCCGAACGCAGCTGCGGCTCGACACCCGCCTCACCGCCACCACCGGCGACGACGGCACGGCGTTCGAGCCGCTCGATCCGTGCCAGCAAAGCATTTTCCGACTCCGTGACCGAAGGCAGCAGCATCCGCGCGCACAGCAGTTCGAGCACGAGCCGCGGGGACGTCGCGCCGCGCATCTCGAGAAGTCCATTGTGGACGATGTCGGCGTAGCGCGACAGCGTGCCGAGACCGATGCGTTCGGACTGCGCGCTCATCCGCCCGAGCTCCTCGGCGGGCGCGGACACCAGACCGCGCTCACCGGCCTCGGGCACCGAGCGCATCAGCACGAGGTCACGCAGGCGGTCGAGCAGGTCGGTGGCGAAACGGCGCGGGTCGTGGCCGGCGTCGGCGAGCTTCTCGACCGTGCTGAACACCGTGGCCGCGTCTTCGGCCGACAGCGCGTCGACCATGTCGTCGATCAGCGCGACGTCGGTGACACCGAGCAGCGACACCGCGCGCGGGTACGTGACGCCCTCGGGGCCCGCGCCGGCCAGCAGCTGGTCGAGGACCGACTGCGTGTCCCGCGCCGAGCCGCCGCCCGCGCGGATCACCAGCGGGTACACGGCGGGCTCGACCTGCGCGCCCTCGGCCGCGACGTTGCGCTCCAGCAGCGCCCGCATCGAGCTCGGCGGGATCAGGCGGAACGGGTAGTGGTGCGTCCGCGAGCGGATGGTGGTGAGGACCTTCTCCGGCTCGGTCGTCGCGAAGATGAAGATCAGGTGCTCGGGCGGCTCTTCCACGATCTTCAGCAGGGCGTTGAAGCCCTGCGTGGTGACCATGTGCGCCTCGTCGATGATGAACACGCGGTAGCGCGATTCGGCGGGCGCGTAGAACGCCTTGTCGCGCAGCTCGCGGGCGTCGTCGACACCACCGTGGCTGGCGGCGTCGAGCTCCGTGACGTCGACGCTGCCCGGCCCCTCGGGAGCGAGCGCGCGGCAGGAATTGCACTTGCCGCACGGATCCGGCGTCGGGCCTTCGACGCAGTTGAGCGACCGCGCCATGATCCGCGCGCTCGACGTCTTGCCGCAGCCGCGCGGGCCGGAGAAGAGGTACGCGTGGTTGATGCGGCCCGCCGCCAGAGCGGTCCGCAGCGGTTCGGTCACATGCTCCTGGCCGACGACCTCGGCGAAGGTCGCCGGACGGTACTTGCGGTACAGCGCGAGAGCCACTCCGCGAGAGTACCGGCACCGACCGACAACCTTCGCCGGGCCAGGTCAGCGCACCGAGGCGGCCGCCTTCGCCGCGTCCGCGACCAGCGCGTTCACGGCAGCGACGTGCGCGGCGGTCACCGCGTCACGCTGCTGCGCGCGGGGCACCTCGTTCGCGAGGAAAGCGCCGAGCGCCGAGTCGGGGCCGTCGAGCGCGCCCTGCGCGACCGCGTTGACCTCCTCGGCCCCGGGCGCGGACATCGCCCGGCCGACGAAGATGCGATTGTCGATCTCCTTCGATTGGTACTGCCCCTTCTCGAGGAACGCGGTGATGTCCGCCGGGGTGCCGTCGAGCGCCTTCTGCGCCCACTCCTTCGTGGCGGGACCGCCGGCGGCCATGATCTGGTTCACGGCCAGGCGTTCGTCGACGTCCTTGCCCGGGTAGTTCTTGGTGCGCAGGAACTCCTTGACCTGCGCCCAGGTCCCGGCCAGCGCGTCGGCCGCGGCCTGCTTCAGCGCCGACTTCCCGTCACCGTTGGCGATCGCCGTGACGGCCGCGCGGTCGTCGGCCTCCTGCGCGGTGTCGAGGCCGCTGCGGACGAACGCGGTCAGGTTCTCGTCCGTGCCGCTCAGCGCCGCGCGGGCGGCGGTGCGGACGGCGGTGCCGGCGTTGCGCAGCAGGTACAGCGCGGCCGAGCGGCCGTCGGTCAGCGCGAGCGCCGGGTCGGTGCCCGGCGCGACGGCCTCGGCGAGCTGCCGGTCCTTCTCCGCCGCGAGCTCCGCCGCCGCGTCGGCCTTCGCCTTGGCGTCGGCCTGGGCCTTCGCGTCGGCGGCGGACGCCGCCTGCCCGGCCTGCTGGCCCGCCGCGAGCTGCGTGTTCAGCCGGTCGGTGTTCGCCTTGCGCGCGTCGGCCGCGAGCTTCGCCGCCGCGTCGGCCGCTGCCTGCGCCTGGGCCTTGAAGTGGAAATCCGCGGCCTTGCGCGCGAGGTCGCGCTGGTGCGTCACGGCCGCGATCTCCGCGTCGCCGGCCGCCGCGACCTTGTTCCAGAGGTTCAAGAAGTACCGGACGTCTTCGATCGTGCCGCTCAGCGCCGTCTGCCCGGCCGCGTGGACCTCGGGCCCGCCGGCGGACATGACCTGCGTGGCGCGCACGCGGTCGTCGTCGGCCTGCGCCTGGGCGAGGCCGGTCTGCAGGAACTCGTGCCGGTCGGCCGGGGTGCCGTCGAGCGCGATCTGCGCCGCCCGCTTCACGCCGGGGCCACCCGCGGACATGGCCTGGTTGACCAGCAGGTCCTCGTCGATCTCACGCGAAACCTGCAGGCCGGTGGCCAGGAACGCGCGGATGTCGTCCGGGGTGCCGTCGAGTGCCTTCTGCGCGTCCCGCTTCACGATCGGCCCGCCCGCGGCCATCGCCTGATCGACGAGCAGCCGCTCGTCGTTGTCCTGCGCGTTCTGCCGGCCGGTGGCCAGGAACGCGTGAAGCTCGTCGGCGGTGCCGAGCAGGGCCTTGCGGGCCTCGCTCGTCATCGTCGGGCCGCCGGTCTCGTACAGCGCCACGGCCTGCGCGCGGTCACTCAGCACGTCGGCGCTCGCCGGCGTGGCGACCCCCAGCCCGAGCGCCAGCACAGCCCCGGCGACGAGCAGTCTTGTCCCGTTCAACGGTTCCCCCACATCGGTAAAGGATCTTCCGAACCCCTATCGGCGTGGACGCGAAGGCGTTTCAGGTGTGCCCCAAACCGCCACAAGTACGCTCGGACAGACTCGTCCGAAGAGAGGAACCCCGTGAGCCGTTCTGCCCGCAACCGCGGCAAGGGCGGGCCGCGGCCGGGGAAGTACCCGGTGCGGTTCGGCACGGCCGAGCTGCTCGCCGACGCCGATCGGCCGAACGCGTGGCTCATCTCGGTCGACGGCGTCGCGCAGTCCTACGTCGACCTGGACGACCCGACGAACCTGGAGTTCGACTACGTCCGGCGGCTCGGCGAGGTCGTCGACTGCCTGCCCGAGGGGCCGCTCGACGCGCTGCACGTGGGCGGCGCCGGCTGCACCCTCGCCCGCTACATCGCGGCGACGCGGACGGGGTCACGGCAGCTGGTGTTCGACACGGACGGACCGTTGATCGAGCTGGTGCGCGAACAGCTCGACCTGCGCAGCGTGCCGCGGTTGAAGGTGCGGATCGAGGGCGGGCGCGAGGGCGTGGCGTCCCGACACGACGCGTCGGCGGACCTCGTGGTGGTGGACGCGTTCGAGCGGGCGTCGTTCGCGGGCGGCCTCGCGACGGTGGAATTCGTGACCGACGTGGCGCGCGTGCTGCGCGGCGGCGGCGCGATGCTGGCGAACATCACCGACGGGCCCGGGCTCGCGTTCGTGCGGCGATTCCTGGCGACGGTCGGCGAGGTGTTCTCCCACGTCGTGCTGCTGGCCGAGCCCGGGGTGCTGCGCGGGCGGCGCTTCGGCAACGTCGTGGTGGCGGCTTCGCGCGCCGAACTGGCGGTGGACGTCCTGACGCGCAAGGCGGCTTCTTCGGCATACCCCGCGCGCTGCGTTTCCGGCGGCGAGCTGCGGAAGCTGCGGGGGAAGGCGCTGCCGGTGCGGGACGCCGAGCCGGTCGCCTCGCCGGTGCCGCCGGAGGACGTGCTCGGGCTGTTCTGAAGAGCCCTGAAAACTTGGCCCCGAAAATAAAGGGGACCCCGCGCACCCGTCAGAGCCTGCTTATCCTTGCTGCCTTCCGGCCCTGGGGAGGTTCACAGGGTGGACGCCGCGCGGGGTCCGTTGTCCAGTGTAGCGGAGGCGAACCGGCGCCTAGCTGCCGACCGCTTGTTTGAGCTCCTCGATGAGCGCCGGCGTCAGGACCTCGGTGGCGCGGTTGGCGAACATCGCCATCTCGTACGCGATCGTGCCCAGGCTGGCCTGTTTGTTGGCCAGCACGCCGAGCGAGCAGCCGACGCTGATGGTGCAGACCAGCAGGTAACCGCGCTCGAGCTCGACGATCACCTTGTCCGGCGAGCCCAGCGGGTGGCTGTCGGCGACGCCCTGGGCGAGGCCGAGCATGGCGGACGAGATGGCGGCCAGGCGATCGGCGTTGTCGCGTTCGAGTTCCTGGGACATGGCGATGAGCAGGCCGTCGGACGACACCGCGAGGGCGGCGATCGCGCCGGCGGTGTGGAGTGCGAAGCGGTTGACCAGCCAGTTGAAGTTCTGGGCTTCGGCGCTGACGTCCGGGATCGTCATGTCTCTCCTCCTGCGTTGACGGTGGCTCGCGACGCGTCTGCCTTGGCCACGCCGTCGGAGTACGAATCGAAGACTGCCCGTTCCGCGGCCGGGTCACGCAGACCGCGGCGGACGGCGCGCAGCGGGGTCCGGATGGTCTGCTGCGCCTTGAGGCCGGGGGCCAGCTGAGCGCCGGGGACGCGGCGGGTCAGCTCCTGGTCCAGCGGAGCGAACCGCTGCGTGGTGAGGCCGTGCACAGCGGACTTCGTGCGTTCGAGCTTCGCCGCCAGCTCCTTCGCGCGGGCGACGGCAGTTTCCACCGTCTGCTGCGCCGGCACGGGCGGGTCGGCGGACAACGAGGTGGCGAGGTCGTCGCCGTCGAGGGTGAAGTCGGGTGCGGGCGGCTCGTCGGGTTCGGCGTCGGGCCACTCGGGCTCGGGTTCCGGGTCGCGGAACCAGGTGAAGCCGAGCGACGCCGTCTCCAGGACCGCGATCGCGGGCGCCGGCAGAGCTTCGGGCGCGCGGCCCGCGTCGAACAGTCCGGCGGCTTCGGCCGCCGGCTCCGATTCCACCGGCTTGTCCTCGACCGGCGCGTCCATGCGGTCGAACTGGTCGGCAGGCACCGTGACACGCGCGGTGACCCCGCCCGTGTCCGGCGTCGAGGTGAGTTCGACTCCCAGGGCGTGGCGCCGCGCCAGGCGGCCGGCGACGAACAGGCCGAGCACGCTCGTCGGCGCGAGCTCGAGGCGTTCGCGCTCCAGCAGACGCCGGTTCTCCTGCGCCAGCCTTTCCGCGGCCATGCCGATGCCGTGGTCGACGATCGCCACGACGAGGTCGCCGGACTCCACGAACTCCGTCTCGACCTCGACGCTCGTGGTCGGCGCGGAGAACGAAGCCGCGTTCTCCAGCAGCTCCGCGAAAAGCCGGACGAGGTCGGCGCCGAGCGAGGACGTGAGCCGCACGTCGGGCAGCTCTCCCAGCCGCACACGCGGGAAGTCCTCGATCTCCGCCAGCGCCGCGCGCACGGCCGTGGACAGCTGGATCGGGCCGGCGATCGGGTTCTCGTCGTGCGTGCCGGAGATGACGAGCAGGTTGTCGGCCGTGCGGCGCAGGCGCGCGGACAAGTGGTCGAGCCGGAACAGCCCCGCGAGAGCGCGCGAATCCTGCTCGTGGCGTTCGAGATCGTCGACGAGCGCGAGCTGGCGGCCGACGAGGTTCTGTGTGCGCTTCGCGACGTTCGCGAACATCAGGCTCGTGTTGCGCCGCGTCAGCGTCTGGCGCTCGACCAGCGCGGCGGCGGTGGTCTGGACCCGGTTGAACGCGGTGGCGAGCTCGCCGAGCTCGTCGTCGGAAGCGACGTCGATGGTCGCCAGGCGGGGTGCCTGGTCGTCGTCGGCCTCGGTGTCGCCGACGCGCACGAGCTCGGCATCGGCCAGGTCGGCGACGGAGGTGGCGGCCGAGGTGAGGCGGCGCAGCGGGTCGGCGATCGAGCGGCTCACGGCCAGCGCGAGGAACGCGACGAGTCCGAAGAGGACGGCCGCGCCGCCGCCGACCAGCCAGGCCAGCCGCGTCGCCGCCGCCGTGCGGTCGCCGGCCGCGGCGTTGATCTCGGCCGTCACGCGGTCCTGCGCGGTGCGGCGTTCGGCGGCCTGTTGCTGGCCGGCCGACACGACGTCGTGCACGTAGGGCTCGGGCTGGTCGTCCGGGCCGGGCAGCTGCGTGGCGAGCTGGTCGAGGCGGTGGGCGGCCTCGCCGGAGTCGACGTCGGCCAGGAGCGCGGCCTGGTCGTGGCCGGCGAGCTGGGTGAAGCGGTCGGCGTGCACCTGGGCGCGCTGGGTCGCTTCGTCCAGGAGGGACTGTCCGGCCGACTGCGACTGTGCCGCCACGACCAGGGCGGTGACGCGCAGCGACTCTTCTTCGTCGGCACGCAGGAGTGCTTCGAGCGCGGAGAGCTGACGGGCGCCCTCGGCGTCGGCGGCCGTGCGTGGCACGAGCTGCAGCGCGTCGATCAGGGCGCTCACCACGGTGTCGTACGTGCGGGCGATGCGTTCGGCGGAAATGCTGCGGTGCAAGGTGTTCTGCCGCTCGTCACCGAGGGAGGCGACGCGCGTGAGCGCCGTCTTCAGCTCGGCCGGCGCGGTGGCGCCGAGCGCGGTGCGGACCTGGCCGACGGTCGCGTCGACGATCTGCTGCTGGTGCACGAGGTCGGTGTCGGCCGTCGAGGGCGACGCCACGAAGGCGGCCGCGAGCACGCCCTCGCGCTGCACCTGCCAGACGAGCCCGCTGAGCTCCTGGGTGTTCCACGCGGCCCGCACGGTGTCGTCGGCCGAGGCGACGCTGCCGGTCTGCTTGACCACGAACGGCACGGAGACCAGCAGCACGGCGGCCAGCGGCGGCAGGAGCAACAGGTTGAGCTTGCCGCGGATGCCGAGTCTCGACAGCACCCGCGCACCGGCCCACCGGGGCCGGGTCCTGCCGTGGCGCATCAGCGTCACCTTCCCGTTCCTCCGCTCACGGGTGCCGCGGGCGGACTTCTGTACACAAAGGAGCAAGACCGAACGGATGACACCGCGAAGGAGGACCCTGCATGGAACCCGACACGCACAGTGAGACCCGTACCGTAACGGACAAGGGTGGCCGGCCCCTGGCTCTTCCGCGCGAGAGCTTAGCGACTGGCACAAGATCCCGACAACGCTTCAAGACCGCGTGTCCCAGGACGAAGATGGACGGTATGAGCACACCACCGCGTACGCCGACGCCCGCCGACGTGGCCGCAGCCGCGAATCGCATCCGGCCACACGTTCGGAGGACGCCTCAGCTACGGACCGAAATCGACGGTCGGCCCGTGGTGTTCAAGCTGGAGCACCTGCAGCGCAGTGGTTCGTTCAAGCTGCGCGGCGCCGTCAACGCGCTGCTCGCCGGACCGGCCCCGCGCCGCGTCGTCACGGCCTCGGGCGGCAACCACGGCCTCGGCGTCGCGACGGCCGCGCAGGCGCTGGGCCTGCCCGTGGTCGTGTACGTGCCGGAGTCCGTGCCGGCCGCGAAGGCCGCGGGGATCGAGGCCGCGGGCGCGAAACTGATCCGCCACGGCGCGACGTACGCGGAGGCGGCGGCCGCAGCGCTGGCGGTCGGCGACGAACCCGGCACACGCTACCTTTCGGCCTACGACGACCCCGACGTGGTCGCCGGCCAGGGCACGGTCACGGCCGAGATCGTCGCCGACGACCCGGACGTCGACGCCGTGGTGGTCGCGGTCGGTGGTGGCGGGCTCGCCGCGGGCACGGCGCTGGCCGCGAACCGCCGGCAGGTGTTCGCCGTCGAGCCGGAGCACTGCCAGGCGCTGCACGCCGCGCTCGAGGCCGGTCAGCCGGTGGACGTCACGCTCGACTCCGTGGCCGCCTCGGCGCTCGGTGCGACCCGAGTGGGCGAAGTGCCCTTTCGGATCCTGAACGCTCCGAACGTCACGTCCGTGCTGGTCAGCGATGCCGAGCTGCTCGCCGCTCGCGACCGGCTGTGGGCCGAGTTCCGCCTGGCCGTGGAGCCGGCCGCGGCGGTCCCGCTCGCGGCGTGGCTTGCCGGTCGCGTGCCCGCCGCGCGGCCCTGCTTCGTCCTCTGTGGAGCGAACACGAGCGTTACTTTCGCGTGAGGTCGTAGACGGTCGTGCCGCCGACGGTCGTGGCGGGGAAGTTCTGCTCGACCCACGTGGTGATCTGCCCGGCCGTGCCGCGGTTGCCGCCGAAGCCACCGAAACCGCCGCGTCCGCTGCCGCCCACGAAGTAGTGCACCTCGCCGGCGCCGACGTACTGCTGGAACTGCGCGAGCGTCGGCGCCGGGTCGCTGCCGCTGAAGCCGCCGATGGCCATCACGGGCCTGCCGCTGCTGAGCGCGAGCCCGGCCGACTGCATGGCGCCGGTCTGGGCGGCGGCCCACTTCGTGGTGGTCGCCTGGAGGAGCCGATCGAGTTCCACTGTGGACGTCGTGGCCCCGCCGAACCCACCTCGGAACCCACCGCCGCGCTGGCTCGCCGGCCCCGACGACGGCTGGCCGCCGGTGTGCGCGGTGGCAGCCGTCGCGAAGGTGAACGATGCCGTGCCGAGCAGCGCCGCCACGAGCCCGAGCACGGCGACGACCGGGGCGGCGCGACGGAACGAGTCGGCGCCGAAGAGCACGGCCGCCGTGCCGAGCGCGCCCAGCACGAGCACGGTGTAGCGCAGCCACGGCTGCCAGTCGGGCGTACGGGCGAGCAGGATGAACGCCCACACGGCGGTGGTCGCGAGCATCAGCGCGAGCACCGCACGCGGGGCGAAGTGCGCACGGCCGCGCCACAGCTCGCGGGCCGCGATGCCGATCGTCGCGGCGATGCCGGGCGCGAGCGCCACCGTGTAGTACGGGTGGATGATCCCGCTCATGTAGCTGAAGACCACGACGGAGACGACCGTCCAGCCGCCCCACAGCAGCAGCGCGGCGCGCGTGCGGTCGGTGCGCGGGGCGCGGCGGGTGAACCACAGGCCGGCGACGAGCCCGATCAACGCGGCGGGCAGCAGCCACGACGCCTCGCCGCCGAACTGCTCGGTGAACAACCGCGTCAGGCCCGTGCCTCCGCCGAAGCCGCGGAAGCCGCCACCGCCGCCGGCGCGGTTCGGCAGGTCGAAGCCGGCGGGCAGCTCGGGGCGCGCGCCGCCACCACCCCCGCCTCGACCCTGGCCGAAGATCCGGCCCAGGCCGTTGTAGCCGAAGGCCAGCTCCAGCACGCTGTTGTTCGTCGAACCGCTGATGTAGGGCCGGTCGGCGGCCGGCCACAGCGCGACGGCCAGCACCCACCACCCCGCCGACACGAGCACCGCACCGGCCGCGGCGAGCAGCTGCCACACGCGCCGGCCGAGCGACGTCGGCGCCGCCACCGCGTACGCGAGCACGAACGCCGGCAGCACCAGGAACGCCTGCAGCATCTTGTCGAGGAACCCGAACCCGATCGCGACGCCCGCGAGCACCAGCCACTTCGTGCTCGCCCGCTCCAGCGCGCGCACCACGCAGTAGCCACCGGCGACCAGGAGCAGCACGAGGAACGCGTCGGGGTTGTCGAAGCGGAACATCAGAGCGGCGACCGGCGTCAACGCGAGCACGGAACCCGCGAGCAACCCGGCGCCCGGGCCGGACAGGCGCCGCACCGCGAGGTAGAGCAGGCCGACGGACGCGACGCCCGCCAGCGCGTCGGGCACCAGCATGCTCCAGCTGGAGAAGCCGAAGATCCGGCCCGAAAGCCCCATGACCCACAGCGAGAACGGCGGTTTGTCAACGGTGACCACATTGCCCGGATCGAGCGAGCCGAAGAACCACGCCTTCCAGCTCTCGGTGCCGGCCTGCACGGCCATGGCGTAGAAGTCGTTGCCCCAGCCCGAAATCGCGACATCGGTGACATACAGCGCAGCGGTCGCGACCAGGAGCACCGCGACCGCCGGCCGCACCCATCTGGGTCGCTGAACGGGCGGTGCCGCGTCCGTCGGGTCCACTGTGGTCGGTCCGGGCGCGGTGAGGGCACTCGTCATACGGCCATGCTCACGACGGGGTTTGTGGCTCGCATGTGCGCTTGCTGTGCACGTCCTGTGAAAAATTCACGACCGAGTGATAGCCGGGTCACGAAACTCTGGGAACATTGCGACAAACTCTGTTCGTCCGGGCTCACTGAACACCGAAACGCGACCGCTGTGCGCGGCCACGACGGCGGCGACGATGGCCAGGCCGAGCCCCGTGCTGCCGGCCGCGCGGGAGCGCGAGTTGTCGCCGCGGGCGAAGCGTTCGAACACCTCCGGCAGGATTTCCGGCGGGATGCCGGGGCCGTCGTCGAGCACCGAGAGCCGCACCCAGCCGTCCTTTGCGGACAGTCCGGTGGTCACGGTGGTGCCGGGCGGGGTGTGGGTGCGGGCGTTGCCCAGGAGGTTGAGCACGACCTGGTGCAGCTGGCCGGCGTCGCCGAGGACGCTGATCGGCTCGCCGGGCGCCTCGAGCCGCCACTTGTGGTCAGGGCCGGCCACGTGGGAGTCGGCGACGGCGTCGGCCACCAGGCGCGAGAGGTCCACCGGCTCGGGCACGACGGGTCGGCCGGAGTCGAGCCGGGCGAGCAGCAGCAGGTCCTCCACCAGCGTCGTCATGCGCGCCGACTCGGACTCGACGCGGTTCATGGCGAACGCGACGTCGGGCGGCACCGGCTCCTTGCTGCGGCGCGTGAGCTCCGCGTAGCCGCGGATGGCGGCCAGCGGCGTGCGCAGCTCGTGGCTCGCGTCGGCGACGAACTGGCGCACGCGGCTTTCGCTGGCCTGGCGGGCTTTCAGCGCGTTGGCGATGTGGCCGAGCATGCGGTTGAGCGCGAAGCCGACCTTGCCGACCTCGGTGCGCGGGTCGGTGTCCACTTCGGGCACCCGCTCCGACAGCGCCACTTCACCGCGGTCGAGTTGCAGCTCCGAGACGCGCGACGCGGTGGCGGCGAGCCGGTCGAGCGGCGCCATGGTGCGCCGGATCGTGACGGCGCCCGCGACGCCGGCCACGATGATGCCGCCGAGCGCGACGCCGCCGAAGATGAACCCCAAGCGCCACAACGTGTCCGTGACGTCCGAGAGCGGCAGGCCGACCACCGAGAAGTCACCCGACGGGGAGAACGACGCGATCACCCGGTACTCGCCGAGGTCGCCGCCGAGGTCGATCGTGCGGCGGTGACCGTCGGGCGGCAGGCCGAGCAGCATCTTCTGCTGCGCGGTGGAGACCGACTGCAGCGGCGGCTTGACCTTCGACGGCGTGGCGGAGCCGAAGTTGAGCACGGCCGCGCGCACAGCGCCGTTGTGGACCTGGACGGCGAGCGTGCCGTCGCCTTGGCCCAGCACGCGCAGCGGGTCGGGTGGCGGTTTGTCGCCGTAGATCCACGGTGGACGGTCGCCGCTGCGGAAGCCGCGGTCGGTCGCCGCGGCGAGGCGTTTGTCCAGCTGGCCGACCAGGAAGTCCTGCAGCGCGAACTCCGTGACCACGCCGACCACCAGGCAGACGAGCGCCAGCAGCGCCGCCAGCTGCACGATCAGCCGGCGCCGCAGCGACCACGGCCGGCGCGCACGGCCCGGGGGCGCGTCAGCCGGCGGGCTTGAGGACATACCCCGCGCCGCGCATCGTGTGGATCATGGGCTCGCGGTCGGCGTCGATCTTCTTGCGCAGGTAGGAGATGTAGAGCTCGACGATGTTGGCCTGGCCGCCGAAGTCGTAACTCCACACGCGGTCGAGGATCTGCGCCTTGCTCAGCACGCGCTTGGGGTTGCGCATGAGGTAGCGCAGCAGCTCGAACTCCGTGGCGGTGAGCGGCACGAGGTCACCGCCGCGGTGGACCTCGCGGCTGTCCTCGTCGAGCGTCAGGTCGCCGACCACGAGCTGTGAGCCGCTGGCGCCCGTGACCCCGTTGGCGCGTCGGAGGAGGGCACGCAGCCGGAGCGCGACCTCTTCGAGGCTGAAGGGTTTGGTGACGTAGTCGTCGCCGCCCGCGGTGAGGCCGGCGATGCGGTCTTCGACGGCGTCCTTGGCGGTGAGGAACAGCACCGGCAGGAACGGCGCCTCGGCGCGCATGCGGCGCAGCACCTCGAGGCCGTCGAAGTCGGGCAGCATCACGTCGAGCACCACCGCGTCGGGCCGGAAGTCGCGCGCCACGCGGACGGCCTCCGTGCCATCGCCCGCGCTGCGCACCTCCCAGCCCTCCATGCGCAGCGCCATGGCGACGAGCTCGGCCAGCGTCGACTCGTCGTCCACCACCAGCACGCGCACCGGGCTGCCGTCGGCGCGGCGCAGCTCGTCCTTGCCCCGGCCGGGCGACGTCGCGTTCATACTGCTCATGGTGCCATCCTCGGGCCCGGTGTTCAGGCCGAGCTGTGCGGTGACTGTGCGTTTCCTGTGCGCGTGTTCAGCCGTTCGTGGCCCCCTTGCACAGCCTCAACCCACTCCGGACACAGCTCCCGCACAGCGGCGGCCGCGACTCTCGGTCGGACAGTCAAGACCCGGAGGAAAACACCATGACGACGGATCCAGCACAGGGCGCCACCTGGGGCGCACCTGGCGGCGAGCCACCGGCGGCCCCGAAGAAGTCGTGGTCGGGCCGCAAAACGGCGATCGCCGCGGGCGTCGCGGTGGTCATCGCCGTGGGCGGCGGCCTCGCGATCTGGGCGGGCACGAGCTCCAATGACGCTTCGGCACAGCAGGGCCCTGGCGGCTTCGGCGGCCCCGGTGGTCAGGGCGGCCCGGGCGGTTTCGCCGGCCGCGGCGGCCCGGGCGGCTTCGGGGGCTTCGGGGGCGCTGCCGCCCTGCGCGACGCCCTCCACGGCGACTTCGTCGTCACCGACCCCGCCGGCGGCTACACCACCGAACGCCTCCAGACCGGCGCCATCACCGAGATCAGCGCGACGTCCGTCACCCTGACCAGCAAGGACGGCTACAAACAGACCTACGTCCTCGACTCGTCCACCCAGAAATCCGCCACGACCCCCAAAACCGGCGACAACGTCACCGTCATCGCCAAGGTCAACGGCACCACCGCCACCGCCACCTCCCTGCAATCCGCCGCCGCCGCCACCCAACGCAGCGGCCAACCGGGCGGCACCGGACAGGGCCGCCGCCGCTACGGCAACTGCCCCGGCTCCCCAGACGCCGGCGCCGGCGTCACCTCCCCGACCGCCATCGGGAGGTGACGCCGGCGCCGGCGTTTTCGGTACGACCGGTCCACTCGCACAGCAAACTCGGCGCGACTGGTCCCGGCCGAGGTGCCCGACCGGTCCACTCGCAACACGGACTCCCGCACGAACGGTCCACTCGCCCCACAGAACTGACCCGACGGGTCCACTCGCGCGGCTGACTTGGCCCCGATGGTCCCCTCCCCGCCGACCGGACGCGACCGGTCCACTCGCGCTCTCCAGCACGACCGGTCACTCGCACCAAGGGCCTGATCCCGCTGGTCCCTTCACCCCGCCGACCATGCACGACCGGTCCACCCGCGCCTCCGCCCTGCCTGACCTGTCCGGTCCACTCACCACGAACCCGGCGCGACCGGTCCCTTCGCGCGGCAGGTCCGGCACGACGGGTCCCGTGGCGCGGTAATCCCGGCATGATCAGTCCTCTCCGCACCATCGAGCCGGCGCGACCGGTTCACTGGCGCGGCGGCCCGGCGTGGAAAGCCCACTGGCGCCGCGGAACCGGCCTGACCGGTCCACTCGCGCCCTAAGACGGCACGATTGGTCCACTCGCGTAGCAAACTCGGCGCGACTGGCCCCACCGGCCGAGGCGCCCGACCGGTCCACTCGCGCGGCCAGCCCGGCCCGACCGCTCGACTCGGGCAGCCAACCCGCTCCACCGGCCCACTGGGGCAGCCAACCCCGCTCCACCGGTCCACTCACGCAGCCAGCCCGGCCCCACCGGCCCACTCACGCAGCCAACCCGGCCCCACCGGTCCACTCGCAGCAGCCAACCCAGGCACGACTGGTCCCACCACTCAACCAACCCGACCCCACCAGTCCCCTCGCGAAGCCAACCCCGAGACACCAACCCCGCACAACCAACCCCACACCTCCAAACACGCACCCCCTCCCCAAACCACACCAAAACCCCGCCACCGATGCGTAAGTTGGCCGAGTGCGCGACATCAACGGGTCACTGGCGCGGCAATCACTGCTGGTAGCCCTCGTCTGCCTGGTCTGCGACGTCTCCCTCTTCACCCTCCGCGGCCCCCTTCCCGAAGCCGGCTGGCGGGGCTGGGTGGTCCTCGCCGGCGCGGTCATCGTGGACGGAGCGCTGGCCGGAGCGGCCAGGTACTCCGGTTGGGTAGCAGCCGGTCACGCCGCACTTTTCGTCGCCGCCCCGCTGCTCCTCTGCACCTGCACCGGATTCGTAGTCGGCAACAACGCGGGCATCCTCGTCGCCGGGTATCGGGCCGGGGCGTGGTTGCGGGTGGGGCCGGCGGTGGTGGCGCTGGCGGCGACGCTGGCGGGCGTCGGCGCGGGAGAGCTGCTCGGCGGTGGCCGGGGTTCGAACCCGGCGCTCATCGCGATCAGCATGGCCGTCTCGGCGGTGCTGCCGTGGCTCGTCGGGCGGTACACGACGGCCCGCGGCGCGTACATCGCCGACCTGGAGCGCGAAGCCGAAGAGCGCCGGAGGCACGAAGCCGAAGCCATTCACCGGGCCGTTCTCGAAGAGCGCGAGACCATCGCCCGCGATCTGCACGACGTGATCTCCCACCACGTCAGCGCGATCGGCGTGCACGCCGGCGCGGCGAGGCTCGGGCTGCCCGAGGGAAACAGCCCGGTCCGGACCTCGCTCGGAGCCGTCGAGTCCGCGAGCCGCTCCGCGATGGCCGACCTGCGCCGCCTGCTGGATCTGCTGCACGCGCGCGGCGACGAAGCCGCGCAGCCCGGGCTGGACAACCTCGACGAGCTGCTCGACACCGTCCGCGCAACGGGTCTGCCCGTGCGCCTCACAGTGCACGGCGACGTCCGCGAAGTCCCCGGCTCACTCGACGTCGCCCTCTACCGCATCGCGCAGGAAGCGCTCACGAACGCGTTGCGCCACGGCACCGGGCCCGTCGAGCTGGAGCTGGACCACCGGCGCACGGAGATCGTCCTGACCGTCACCAACGAAACCGGCCGGCCCGCAACACCACGCGACGGCGCCCACCGCGGCCTCGCCGGCATCCGCCAGCGCGTGACGCTCTTCGGCGGCGAGGTCACCTACGGACAAAAAGACAACACTTGGCAGGTCAAGGCCGGCTTCCCACTGGAGGTGGCATGAGCACACAATCGCGCCGGCCCGCAAGACACAGGAGGTCGCATGATCCGCGTGCTGCTCGCCGACGACCACGCCATGTTCCGCTCCGGCATGCGCGCCCTCCTCGACACGCAGCCCGACTTCGAGTGCGTCGGCGAAGCGGCCGACGGGCGTGAAGCTGTGGCGGAAACCCAGCGCCTCAAGCCGGACGTCGCGGTCCTCGACGTCCGCATGCCCCGCCTCGACGGCCTCGCCGCCACCGAAGCCATCCTCGCCACCCCCGGCAACGACACCCGCGTGCTGGTCCTGACCACGTACGACGCCGACGAGTACGTCTACCGCGCCCTGCGCGCCGGCGCCAGCGGCTTCCTGCTCAAGAGCCTGGCCCCCGAGGAGCTCGTGGCCGCCATGCGCGTCGCGGCGAGGGGTGACGCGTTGATCGACCCGTCCGTCACGCGCCGGCTCGTGGCCGGTTTCGCCGCCAGCCTCGAGCCCCGCGCCGCCGAGCCGCCGGAGCTGGCGCGGCTCACGTCCCGTGAACGCGAGGTGCTCCTTCTCATCGCCGACGCGCGCAGCAACGCGGAGATCGCACGCCAGCTTCACGTCGGCGAGGAGACTGTGAAGACGCACGTCTCGCGCGTGCTCGCGAAGCTCGGTCTGCGCGACCGCGTGCACGCCGTCGTCTACGCCTACCGCAACGACCTGGTCGCGAAAGAGGCCACCTAGGAGGAACCTGTGAAACGCTGGATCACGCTGGCCATCGGCGCGGTGCTGGTGCTGGTGGGGGCCGTCTGGGTCCTGCAGGGCGCCGGCGTCATCACCGGCAGTTTCATGACCGGTCAGAAGCTGTGGTTCCTGATCGGGCTGGTCGCGATCCTCGTCGGGGTCGTGGTCGTGGCCGCCACAGCTCGGCGGACCACGAAGAAGTAGTTCAGGCGGGCATCAGCTCGAAGATGGGGTAGCCCGGCGCGATCTCGCGCAGCTTCTCCTCCGGCGCCTTGGCGTCCACCCCGTCGAAGAACACGCCGACCTCGAACTTCCAGCGCTTGAGGTACGCGCGCAGCAGCACGGGCTTCTCGTCATCGGTCAGCTCGCGGTAGGTGAAACCCTCCACACGCTTGCCGACGCGCAGCTGCCCCTTGCCGGCCACGCGCAGGTTGCGCACCCACTGCGTCTCGCCGCGCGGCGCGACCAGGTAGCGGCCGCCCTCGAACGGCAGCAGGTTCACCGGCACCTCGCGGATCTCGCCGGTCTTGCGGCCGCGGACCATCAGCACACGGCTGCCCACCACGCTCACACCCCGCTTGGTCAGCCACTGCACGAAGTTGTTGAACGAGTTGGTGGCCTTGGCGGGCTTGATGTAGCGCTTCTCGGTGTTCATCTCAGGACCTCCAGTTCTTCGAGAGCACTGCTCTCTGTTGAGATCAGTGAACACCACGCCGCGCTCAGCGTCAAGAGCAGTGCTCTCCATCTTGTGCAACGCTCTCGAAGTGGCACACTGGTCCCCATGACCGCCACCAGGACCGCCCGCGAACGCGCCCGCGCCGAGCTGACTCGGGAGATCAAGGACGAAGCCCGCCGCCAGCTGGCCGAGGTCGGCGCGCACGGGTTGTCGCTGCGCGCGGTCGCGCGTGAGCTGGGCATGGTGTCCTCGGCGCTGTATCGCTACTTCCCCAGCCGCGACCGGCTGCTCACCGAGCTGATCATCGACGCCTACGACGCCGTCGGCGAGGCCGCGGAGAAAGCCGACCCGGGCACCGGCGGCCCGCGCGAGCGCTGGCGCGCCGTCTGGCAGGCCACCCGCGCGTGGGCCAAGGCGCACCCGCACGAGTACGCGCTGATCTACGGTTCGCCGATTCCCGGCTACCAGGCGCCGCAGGACACGATCGTGCCCGCCGCGCGCGTGGCGCAGGCGATGGCGAAGGTGCTGCTCGAGGCCGACCCGCACGAGCCGGCCGTCACGGCGCCGATGTCCGCCGAGCTGCGCGGGCAGGCCGAGGGTCTGGCCCGGGACCTGGGCGCGAACGCGCCACCCGAGGTCGTGACGCGGCTGATCGGCGCGTGGACACAGCTGTTCGGCGCGATCAGCTTCGAGCTGTTCGGGCAGTACGTGGGCAGCGTCGACCCGTCCGACGCCTACTTCGAGCACCTCACCGGACAGATGGCCGACTTCGTGGGGCTGTGAGGCCCGGGGAAGCTGTGAACTAGCCCTCCCAGAACGGTTCATCGACGGCGGAGAGACGGTACGTTCGCCCGTAACGACTTCGCGGGGAAGGTGGTTCGACGTGGCGGGATGGGCCGAGCGGGTCAGCAGGGTCCGGGTGGTCGGGACCGGCGTGATGGGGCGCGGCATCGCCCAGCTCGCCGCGACCGGCGGGGTCACGGTCGAGCTGGCCGACCTCGACCTCGACGCGGTGCGCTCGGCGCTGGACTACGTCCACGGCATGCTCGACAAGCTGGTCACCAAGGGCCGCCTCTCCGAGGCCGAGGGGCGCGCCGCCAAGCAGCGCCTGGTGATGGTGGACGCGCCGTCCGCGCCGGCCGGGAACGTGGACCTCGTGATCGAGGCCGTGCGCGAGGACCTCGAGGCCAAGCGTGTGCTGTTCGGCAAGCTCGAGCAGGTCTGCCGGCCTGACACGGTGTTCGCCACCAACACGAGCTCCCTGTCGGTCACGGAGATCGCGGCGGGCCTGAGCGACCCGACGCGCGTGATCGGCTTGCACTTCTTCAACCCCGTGCCGCTGATGCGGCTGGTCGAGGTCGTCCCCGGCGTCCGCACGGTCGAGTGGCTGCCCGAAGAGGCACTGAAACTGGTGCGCCGCTGGGGCCACGAACCCGTGCTCGCGAAGGACGCGCCGGGCTTTCTGGTCAACCACGCCGGACGCGGCCTGAACACCGAGGCCCTGCAGATCCTGTCCGAGTCGGTCGCCGAGCCGGCGGACGTCGACCGCATCGCGCGCGACGTGCTGGGGCTCAAGCTCGGGCCGTTCGAGCTGCTCGACCTGACCGGCCTCGACGTCTCCCACGCCGTGCTCGAAAGCATCTGGAGCGGCTTCCACTCCGAGCCGCGGCTGCGCCCGTCGTGGCTGACGCGCCCGCGCGTGGCGGCGGGGCTGTTCGGGCGCAAGAACGGCGAGGGGTTCTACCGCTACGTCGACGGCAAGCAGGAGGTCACGCCCGAACCGGCTGCGCCGCCGGCCCCGGACAAGCCCGTGTTCACCGCCGAGGAACGCCTCGGCCGCCTGCTCACCGCCGCCGGCGTGCAGGTCGTCGCCGACGCGTACCCCGACGCCGTGCTGCTGGTGGCCTTGCGCGGCGAGTCCACTTTGGACGCCGCCGCCCGAGCCGGCCTGCCCGCATCGCGCGTCTGCGGCGTGGACGCCTTGAGCGGCTACCAAGGCCGCCTCACCCTGTCCGTCCACCCGGGACTCGACCCCGCCGCGGGCCGCGCCGCCTGGGGCGCTTTGGCCGCCACGGGCCAACCGGTGACCATCGTCCAGGACGGCCCCGCACCCGTCGCGCAACGCTTGCTGGCTTCGATCGTCAACACGGCGTGCTACATCGCTGCCCAGAACCTCGCCGACCCGGCCGACATCGACACCGCCGTCCGCCTCGGCCTCGGTTACCCGCGCGGCCCCCTGGAATGGGGCGACCTCGTCGGTCCGGACAAGGTGCTACGCGTCCTCGCGGGCCTGTACCAGTCCACAGGGGACCCGCGCTACCGACCGAGCAGCTGGCTGACCGAACGCGTCGCGCTCGGCCTGCCGCTCACCTCGAAGGGCACGCGGCCCGCCGACCTGCTCTGAGCCGCGGGAACCGGGGGTGCCGCCCCGACCGCGGCACCCCCGGTTCCGGTGCGGGTCAGTCGAAGCTGCAGCCCGGGTTCGGCGCGTCATCCGAGAGCGGCGCGGCGTGGGGCAGGACGTAGAGGACTTCGAGCACCATCGGCGTGGTGCCTTCGTTGCGTCCTTCGTGGACGTGGTCGGCGCCGGCGGGTTCCATGATGCTGTCGCCCTTGTTGTAAACCCCGTCGACGGAACAGTCGGACTTGTAGTGGGTCAGCGTCCCGGAGAGGACCTTGCCGTACAGGTTGCCTTCGTGGCTGTGCCAGCCGGTAGTGCCGGGGCTGGTGGGGCTACCGGGGGCGATCGTGATCTTGCGGAGCACGTAGTCGGTGTTGCCGACCGTCCACTGTGCGACGACGGTCGCGCTGACACCCCGGGCCGGGGTGGCGGACGCGACGGCGGGCGCGAACAACGCGGTGAGGGCGGCAACGCCGGCGACGGCGGCCAGGGCGAACTTGCGCATGGAAGACCTCTCTGGTGATCTTCCGCGAAGGTACCTCACGAACCCTTGTCTGAAAGTTCCTTACTTCCCGGCTTTGCGGGCAATTCCCACCCTTCGGAACGCCACAATGGACAGATCACCCACGCCGCCGCTCCCGGCGTGGGTGACCTCCACCACTCACCAGTGCCGGTCCACCGGGCCGCCAGCCGGCGTCCACACGATGTACCCGCCCTCGAAATCGCTGCGGTAGCCGGTGCCGTAGCGGTACTCGTCCGACGTCGGCAGTCCCAGGTACGACTTCTCCCACCCGAGCGCGGCCCAGCGCTTGCGGATCTCGCCCTTCACGTTGTGCGCGCCCGTCGCCGGGCTCCAGTAGATCGACGCGTTGCCGGTGAAGTGGTTGTAGCGCGCGGCCCCGTTGGGCGTCGCGGTTTCGTCCGTGGTCGGGTAGCCGAAGCCGCGTTCCCAGCCGTACGCGGCCCACTTCTGCTTGATCGCGCCACCGATCTCGTGCGCCCCCGTCGACGGCGTCCAGTAGATCGAGGCGCCACCGGTGAAGTGGTTGTACCGGCCGACGCCGTCCGGGGTCACCGATTCGTCCGTGGTCGGATAACCGAGGACGCGTTCCCAGCCGTACGCGGCCCACTTCTGCTTGATCGCCCCGTTGATCCAGTGCGCGCCCGTGGCCACGGTGTAGTAGATCGAGCCGCCGCCGCTGAAGTGGTTGTAGCGGCCCACTCCGTCGGGCGTGCCGGCCTCGTCGTTGATCGGGTAGCCCATGCTCTTTTCCCAGCCCAGCGCCGCCCACTTCGCGCGGATCAGGCCTTGGATCGAGTGCGCGCCCGTCGACGGCGTCCAGTAGATCGACGCCGCCTGCGTGCCCGGCGTGCCCTGCAGGTGGTTGAAATGGCCGACACCGTCGGGAGTCGGCGTCTCGTCGGTCACCGGCGGCCCGTAAGCCTGGTGGCCGCCGATCGCGAGGTACTCGGCGAGGATCTGACCACCGATCTCGCGCACGCCGGTGGCCGCAGTCCAGTACAGGCGGGCGTTGGCGTACGGGCGGTAGTGCACCGGGCCGTCGACCACCTCAGGACCGGTCGCCGCGCCGACGAGCGTGCGCAGCGCGGGTTCCGCGGCGTAACGCTGGTCGATCGCGGTGGCGTAGTTCGCGGTCAGCGTCGTGTCGCCCGCGCCGACGGTGATCGACCACGAAGCGGTGGCCGGCCCGTCCTGCCAGCCGGTGAACTTCGACGCTCCGTCGCTGCCCAGCGGCGCCGCCGTCACGTCGAAGGTCGCGCCCTCGGTGACCATCGCGCTGCTCACCCCACCCTCGCTGGGGATGCTGAGCGCGGCCGGCTGCGTGCTCACGAGGGTGAGCCGGTGCTGGCGCGGCATGGCGACGTAGGTCTTGCTCGCCTTCACACCGGCGCTGTCGGTGACCGTCGCGGTGAACTCCATGCGCGAGTCGGTGTGGTCGGTGAACGGCACGGAGAGCGACGGCCCGGTGGCACCGTCGTCGGGGTGCACGTGGCACACGCCGAGGTCGGGACAGTGCCGGATCAGCGACGTCCACGTGACGGGCAGGGTGCCGTCCTCTTCGTCGGTGGCCGTGGCGGTCAGCGAAAGCGGCTCCCCGACGGCGAACGTCTTGTCCGGAGTGGACAGTTCCAGGTCCGGCGAATGGTTGCCCGGCGCGACCGCGACCGTCGTGGGCCCCTTGGCACCCAAGGGGTCCTGGGCGGTGAGCGTGGCCGTGAACGACGCTCCCGCGCCGTACTGGTGGCTCGCCGCGACACCCGTCGCCGTGGTGCCGTCGCCGAAGTTCCAGGTGTAGGTGAGCGCGTCGCCATCGAAGTCGTAGGAACCACTGGCGTCGAAGGAAACCGTGCGAGTGTCGGGATCGGTCGACGACGTCGCCACCGCGACCGGCGCCGCGTTGTTCGTCGAGTAGCTCAGGCGGCGCAGGCGGCTGCCGTTGAGGTCGGCGAACACGATGTCGCCGTTGGGTGCCGCGGAGATTCGCGTGACGCCGCCGATGTTCGCGAACGGCGGCGGGTTCGCCGGCGCCTGCGTGAGGGCGCCCTGCGCGTTGTACTTGAGCGTCCACAGCTTCTGGCCCGCGTAGTCACCGAAGAAGTACGCGCCCTGGTACGCGGCCGGGTAGGTCGTTCCATTGTAGACAACACCGCCGGTGACGCTGTTGCCGTTCGCCGGCCCCGTGCCGTGCTGGTGTTCCCACAGCGGCGGCGTGTTCACGACGTGGGCGCAGCGGGCGTCGGTGCTGTAGCCGGGCGTCGGGTGGTTGCCCTCCCAGCACGGCCACGCGAGGTTCGCGCCGGGCTGCACCACGTCGATCTCTTCCCACAGGAACCAGCCGACGTCGCCCACCACAGGCAGTCCGCTCTTCGGATCGAGCGTGAAGCGGAACGGGTTGCGGAAGCCACTCGCGAACACCTTGCTGCGCGTGGAATCCGGGGCCGAAGCCGTGTAGTACGGGTTGCTCGGCACACCCTTGCCGTCCGGAGTGAGGTGCAGGATCTTGCCGGACGGCGAGTCGAGGTCCAGCGCCGCGAAAGCGACCTCGTTGGTCTTGCCCGCGTCGCCGTTGTCGCCCACGGAGTACCAGAGCGTGCCGTCGGGCGCGGGGATCACGGTGTCGAGGCCGTGGATGTAGTACTGGCTGCCGGGCAGCTCGAAGATCACCTTCTCGCCGGTGAGCCCGGTGGGGTGGCCCGAACCGTCGAGGGTCACGGTGAAGCGCGCGGCGCGCAGCAGGTACTGGCCGCCGCCCGTGCTCACGGCCCGGTTGAGGTAGATCTGGTGCGAGGCCGCGTAGTCCGGGGCGAGCGCGACGCTCGTGAGCCCCATGTCGCCCTGTGTCTCGACCGGGAAGTTCGCGATCCGCACGGGGGCGCCCGAGCCGTCTGCCGGGACCCAGTTGACGGCACCGCTCTTGCCCAGCGCCAGCACGCTGTCGTCGGGCAGCCACGCGAAGTCGGTGAAGTCGTAGGGCGAGAGCCCGGTGGGCGTGTCCCGCAGCACGAAGCCGGCGGGCAACGTCGGCGCGACGTCGTCGGCCACCGCTACGGACGCCGTGATCGGGACCAGCGCCACGGCCAGCGCGGTGGCCGTCAGCAGCGAGCGGAGCTTGTTCCAGGCCATTCGGTGCCCCTTCGTGAGTGATCGGTTATCGCTCACGAAGAGGACGTCGTTACCACATCCGGGTGAATCGCGTTAAGCACCCGCACCGGACCACGAATGTCACCCGGACTGCGAACGCTGTGAAGATTCGAACACCTGAGCCCGCCCCAAATGGTAAACAAAAGAAGTGGGGGCGCCGGTTCGACCGGCGCCCCCACTTCGCGTTTCACCCACCCGTCAGGGCACGACCTGCACGACGTCGCCGACGTGGAGGGTGTTGAAGAACTTGAGCGACGACGTCGCCGAGAGGTGCACGCAGCCGTGGGAGTACGTCTTCAGGCTGCCGGTGTGGAAGGCGTCGCCGGGGTAGAAGAAGACCGAGTTCGGCATGGGCGCGTTGTCGAACTCGCGGCTGTAGTGCATCTTCTCCTTCGACAGCACGCGGAACGAGCCCGTCGGCGTCGCGTAGCCCTTGCGGCCCGGCAGCATCGAGACGGGGCCGTAGATCACCTTGCCATCCCGCAGCAGCCACGCCTTGTGCGCCGAGATGTCCACGCACGCGGCCGTGCCCGACGCGGCGGCGGCCTTGGCGCACGGCACGTTGGCCGTGGTCGTCGCCGGCTTCGGCTTGGTCGTGGCGGGCTTCGGTTTGGTGCTGGTCGGCTTGGTGCTCGTCGGCTTGGGCTTCGACGTGCTCGTGGCCGGCGAGCTGGTGGTGGCCGGGGCGCTGCTCGTGGTCGCGGGCGCGCTGCTCGACGCGGCCACCGAGGTCGTCGGCGCGCCGCCGCCGGCACCGGCCTCCACCGCGCCGCCGCCGGTCACGTTGGCGGGCGACGCACCGCCGCCGGAACACGCGGCGAGCACGAACGCGCCGGCCACGGCCGCGATCCCCACCAGAAGCCTCTTCACGATCCGGTACCCCCAGGGTCGAACTCGTCAGTCGAGCTTGTCACGGGGATAGACGACCGTCCCCCGGTGGTGGTTGCGGCCCCAAGGTCACGATTTCGGCGCGGCTCCACCCCCGGGTGGACGCGAGGATCCACCCGGGACCCGCCCGTGAGCCGACGAAACGGCAGGTCGGAAGGACGAATCTGGGTGTCACCACCGACCAAGGAGCCCCCGATGAACCCGCTGACCATCCTCGCCTACCTCGCCATCGCGGCCCTCGTCCTCTACCGCGTGGTCTACAAGCAGCTGCGCGGCACGCTGCTGAGCCGGAAGTCGCTGGTCACGATCCCGCTCGTGCTCACCGCCATCGGGGTGTTCACCACGGCCCAGGCGCTGCCGAAGGCGAGCACCGGCGAACTCGTGCTGCTCGGCGCGGACATCGCGGTGCTGGTCGTGCTTGGCCTCGCCCGCAGCGCCAGCACGACGCTCACGGCGCGCGGCACCACGACGTTCCAGAAGGGCTCGGCGCGGACCCTCGTGCTGTGGCTCGCGACCATCGGCGCCCGCGTCGGCTTCGGCTTCCTCGGCGGCTACCTGGGCTTCGGCAGCGGTCTCACCTCGGCGTCGATCCTGCTGACGCTGGGCCTGAGCATCGGCGTCCAGAACGCGCTGACCTACTACCGCATCCAGCAGCGCGGCCTGCCGCTGGCCGAGCAGAGCCGGTCGACGGTGCGGGCCTGACGCGTTCGCCGCGAAATCCTCCCGACCGCACGCGGGCCGGGAGGTTTTCGTCATCCTCGGACTTGCGCCACCACGCGCGCGTACATCCGCGCGGGACTCGGCACCGTGTGCAGGAAACCCGGCAACGGCGGCAGATCACGGACGAACGGGCCCAGGCGCGTGTACAACGCGTCGGCGCCGGACGGGCGGTCCGCCGGGTCCTTCGCGAGGGTCGCCGCGAGCAGGGCGTTGAGCGCGGCGGGGATCCCCGGCACGGTGGCGGGCGCGTCCTTCACCTGCTTCTCGAACACGGCGTACGCGGTGGGCCCGGTGAAGAGTTGTCGACCGGTGAGCATCTCGTGCAACGCGCAGCCCAGCGCGTACAGGTCGCTCCGCGGCTCCGCGAGGCCGCGCTGGATCTGCTCCGGCGCCATGTACGACGGCGTACCCAGCAGCTGACCGGCGCGCGTGAAGCGGGCGACGTCGGCTTCGCGCAGCACAGCGAGGCCGAAGTCCATCACCTTCACGCTGCCATCGGGGCACAGCATGAGGTTGGCGGGCTTGAGGTCGCGGTGGCAGACGGACCGGGCGTGGGCCGCCGCCAGCACGGCAGCCGTCTGCGCCGCGATCGCCGCGGCCCACGGCACCGGAAGCGGGCCGTGCTCGGCGAGGAGGTCGGCGACCGTGACGCCATCGACGAACTGCATGACCTGGAACAACCGGTCGTCGTGGGTGCCGAAGTCGTACAGCGTGGGGACGCCGGCGTGGTCGAGCGTCGCGAGGATGCGGGCTTCGCGGGCGAAGCGTTCTTCGAGCTCTTCGTCGCGGCCGGGCAGGCGCAGCAGCTTGATGGCGACGCGCCGGTCGAGCCGCCGGTCGTGCCCGCGGTGCACCGCGCCCATCCCGCCGCGGCCCAGCGGCAGCTCGTCGACCTCGTAGCGATCGGCGATGAGCATGGGTTCCCTTCAGGCGCCGGGCCGCAGCCGTCCTTCGGCGAGCGCCGCAAAGCCTAGCCGGACCAGGTCACGGCCGATTTCCGCCGTCTCCCGCAGCGCCCGGTCGAACTCGGCGAGGGCGCGGAAAGCGGCTCCGTACGAGCGTTGCTCGGCGAGCGGGTAGCGCGGCACTTTGAGGCGCCTCGCGTCGATGCGGGTCGATGCACTGTGCACGGGGAAATCGGCCGCTCGCAGGCAGCCGGCGAGGAACTCGGCGTCGAGGCGGGCGGGATCCACGCGGTAGAGCGAAAGCGCGGGGCCGAGCCGCACGGGCGGTCCACTGTGGACTTTGACGGCGCCGGTGACGGACGCGATCACGTCGCCTTCGTGCGCGATCACGGCCGCGTCGTCGGGGGCGGCGTAGCCGGTGGGGGCGCGGCCGGCCAGGACGTCGTCGGGGGTCAGGACGGGTTCGTCGCCGTCGCCGGTCCGCGCGGGTGCGTGGTGGATCTCCAGCGCGCCGGCCTTCACCAGCTCGCCGACGGTGGTGTGCGGCGGTTCCTCGCCCGTCGGCTGCAGTGGCGGGAGGTCGAGGCCGACGCGGCCGAAAAGCCGTTGTGCGGCAAGGAAAGCCTCGCCGAGGTCTTCGCGGGCGGTGCGGCGCTGGGCGGGAGCGAGGTCGACGTCGTCGTCGAGAAGGTCGATGATGCGTTCGCCGGTGCCGTTGTCGAGGTGGTCGCGCCACAGGGCTTCGGCATCGTCGACGGTCGTCTCGGCGATCAGCGCGGTGGCGGGCGCGCGGCTGCCGGGCTCGGGTCTCGTCAGGAGCCAGAGGTCGGCGCCGGGGGCGAGCGTGAGCACGGCGCGCAGGGCGCCGGCGCGCAGGAGGTTGGCGCGGATGCGTTTGCCGCTGCGCCGGCCGGCGGCGGCGCCGGGCATGAGGATGGCGACGGTGCCGCCGGGTTTCACGCGGGCGAGACAGTGCTGCACCCACGCGAGCTCCGACTCCCCGCGCGGCGGCAGCCCGTATTCCCAGCGCGGGTCGCCGACGAGCTCTTCGTGGCCCCACGCGCGTTCGTTGAACGGCGGGTCGCACAGGACGACGTCGGCCTGCTGGCCAGTGAAAGCGTCCTCACGGAGGGAGTCGCCGGTGTGGACTTCGGTGTCGGCGCCGTGGAGACGCAAGCGCAGGGCGGCGATGCGGGCGGTGGTGGGATCGCTGTCCTGGCCCTGGACAAGGGTGGCCCCGGCGGCCTCGGCGGCGAGGAGCAGGGACCCGAAGCCGCACGCCGGGTCGAGCACAGTGGCCCCCTTCGCACCGGCGAGGCGGACCATCAAGCTCGCGTACGCGGGAGGCGTCGGCGAGACGCGGCGGGCGTGGGCTTCGAAGTAGCGTTCGCAGAGCTGCTCGAACGTCCAGGTCGCGCCGTTCGTCGTGGCCACCTCGGCGAGGAGGGCGAGCAGCTCCGGGTCGTCCGTGGGACGTTCGGTGGCGTGGGCGAGATACTCACCGGCGTCGGCGACGCGGGTGTCCAGCTCGAGGTCGTCGCCGAGGGCGCGCAGCCGTTGCCACGCCAGGTCGATCGGCGCGAGCACCACGGGCCGGCCGCGGCTGGTCAACCAGGCCTGCACCTCGGGCAGCGAGAACAGCGGGCTGGACGCGGTGCCGCCGACCGGGCGCGGGAAGTCGTCGTGGCGCCGCCGCCAGTTGCTCACCGCGGCGCGACGCACCCCCGCGAGCCGGGCGATGTCGGCGGCGCTGACCGTCGCGGTGTCGTCCATGGCCAGCACGATAGCTGATGACTGGAGTTTCCATCGTTTTACTTGTTAACTCAGTCAACCAATGGTTTCATGGTGATATGGTCACCAACCAGACCCGGTTCACCCTGCGCTACGCCGCGGGCTCCGACACCGGGCGACGACGCTCGATCAACGAGGACTCCGTCTACGCCAGCGGACGCCTGCTCGCCGTGGCCGACGGTATCGGTGGTCAGCCCCACGGGGAAGTGGCCAGTGCCACCGCGGTCGGCGTGCTCGCGAGCCTGGACTCCGAGCTGCGCTCACTCGACCTCACCTCGCTCGACCTCCAGAGCACCCTCGCCGACGGCGTCCGGCGCGTCGGCGAGCGCCTCGCCGAGGTCGCCGAGCAGGATCCCGCCACCCACGGCATGGGCACCACGCTCACCACCCTGCTCTTCGACGGCGTGCGCTTCGCCGCCGCCCATATCGGCGACTCCCGCGGCTACCTCCTGCGCGACGGCGAACTGCACCGCATCACGCGCGATCACACCCTCGTCCAGGCCCTCGTCGAAGACGGCCGCATCTCCCAGGCCGACGCCATAGACCACCCACGCCGCTCGCTGCTCATGAAGGCGCTGCAGAGCACCGGCTCGGGCGACCCGGACGTCTGGGAGTTCACCCCCCTCGCCGACGACCGCCTCCTGCTCTGCTCCGACGGCCTCACCGCCGGCGCCGGCGAACCCGCCATCGCCGAGACCCTTGCCGCCGGCACCCCCGGCGAAGCCGTCCCCGCCCTCATCACCCTCGCCAACGACGGCGGCGGCCCCGACAACATCACCATCGTCGTCGCCGACGTCGTCCCCGCCTGATCGCCACCCCCGGCCCACCTGCGGGACCGCACCACCCCATCCGGTACCCTTCTCCACGGAGGATTGGCCGAGCGGCCTAAGGCGCACGCTTGGAAAGCGTGTTGGGTTCACGCCCTCGCAGGTTCGAATCCTGTATCCTCCGCCGCAGTAGCAGGCGAAACGCCGGGCAGCTTTCACGAGCCGTCCGGCGTTTTGTCGTTCGCGGGCTCCGGCCGACGCGCCACTCTTGTTGCCCAGCCTCGATTCCTCACCGCGCGTGATCGGCGCGCGATAAGACCAAGCGGCGCGCCACTTCCGGAAACGCGAATTTCCTTTCATATACCCGTTTTCTCCCGTACGCGTCCGCGTGGAGGCCGTTGCCGAAGCGTTGCTGATCGACACCCGCGCAGGCCGGGGGCTACCCGAGGACCTCCGAAACCCAACCCGGCCGCACCCGCTAGTCTCCTCCGCAGACTCGATCGTAGAAGTTCGGAGAGGTTCATCGGTGTCACGAATACCGGCCTGACCTGGGCGCGGCCACTCGCGCGCGAGCCTCGAAAACCGCAGGTCACCATGGCTGGAACACGGTTCGGGGGTTCCGCTACCAACCGCTGCCCGCGAGGCCCCGGACGTCACCCACGTCCGGGGCCTTGTCGATTCTCCCCCAGTTCCTCACTTACCGAAGACACCTGATCACGCTAAGTTTGTACGTGGTCGTTCCAGCCCCGACGCACCGAGGAGTCCGCCCCCATGCCCGGAGTGGAAGAGATCCGCGCTGGCATCGCGCTCGCGAACGAGAAGGCGTCCGCGAGCATCGCCGCCCTGCAGCAGGCAGCGCAATCTCTCGAAGAAGCCCAGTTGTCGCTTTCCCAGGCGACGCAGGGCAGCAGTCAGCACGAGGTCAACCAGGCCCACGGTCTGCTGGCCGAAGCGCTGAACGGAATCACCGGGATGCAAAGCACCATCCAGGCCAGTATTTCGTCGGCCGACTCCTACTCGGCCCGGTTGTAGCTCCATGTCGGGACTCGCCGAGATCCACCAGTTGCTCACCGCTGCGATGGCGGGCCTCACCGACGGGCGCGCCCACGCCGAGCGGGCCAAGTCCCTGCTCGGGGACGCCCGCAGAGCGCTCGTCGACGCACAAGCGAAGGCCGATCCTTGGCTGCCGACGCAACTGGACCAGGCCGACGAGGGACTCGACCATCTCCTCACCCGCCTAGCCGCCGCCGACGACCTGGTGAGCGGATACCAGTCACGCCTGTAGGGACGAACGGCACAGTATGAGCGACACCGATGGCCAGTAAATCCGCCGAGCAGCGCAACCGCGTTCAGACGGCGCTGGACCGGGTCCGGCACCAGATCGGGCTCGTGCTCGGTGCCGCCGCCGGCGCCCGCGAAGCCGCGGAGGCCGACGTGGCGCGGCTCGCTCTCGAACAGGAAATCGTGCGCGTCGGCATGAACCACGCCGACGCCGAGCAGCAGACGGAATGGGCGCGGCACCCGGCCGCGCACGAGGTTTTCGCTTCGCTCGGCGGCGTGCGCAACGCGTTCTATACCGACTGGAGCTCGGGCCCGGGCGCCCTGCGGGACCTGGTGACGGCCAACGCACCGGGTCCCGCGGGGCGGCCGCCGAGCGAATGGCTCGGCCGGGTGGGGACCAACCCCGGCATCACCGCGCCGGGGTTGTGGCGCGTCGGCTCGGCGACGGCGGCCGGCCGCGACATCTCGCGGACGTTCGACGTCGCCGTGCCCCTGCTCGACGAGTCGCACCTGCAGATCACCTCGGCGCCCAAAACGCGTCCGGTGATCGACGGGATCGTGCAGAACCTGCTGATGCGGGTGCTATCGACGTTCGAGCCCGGCGCCGTGAAGATCCACCTGTGGGACATCGGGCAGCTCACCGCGATCCTGCCCGACCTCTATCCGATCAGCCGTACCAGTGCGCTGTCGCTCTACGACCCGACGCGGCTGGAAGACCTCCTCGACGAGCTGGCCGGCCACATCCGCCGTATCCACGCCACCGGCATGCAGGCCGGGCACACGTCGTTGCGAGAGCTGCGCCGTGCCAGCAACCAGCGCGTGGAGCCGTACCGGATCGCGGTGCTCTACGGCAACGGCGAGACGCTGGAACCGGAGCTCGCACGCGACCTCAAGCGTGTGGCCAGCGGCGCGCTCGCCGCCGGGATCTGCCTCATCCTCATCGACGTGCCCACGGCCGTGAGCGCGTCGATCGAATCGCTGAGCCTGCTCGACGAGCGGCGCGCGATCAGCAGCATGACCGGCACCGACCTCGTCGTGGACCTCGATCCGCCATTGCCTTCCGGACAGGTGATCCGGGCGGCCGGGCGGATCGCGGAAGCGTTGATCGCCAAGCAAGGCGGGCCGCGCTCGTTCGCCGACCTGCTGCCCACGGAGTTCGGCCAGGAGAGCTCGGCGCGGGAGCTGCGCGCGCCCGTCGGGTTCTACGAGGGCGAGGCCGTCGAGGTCGTGATCGGCGACGCGAGCCCGCACGCCCTGATCGGCGGGCCGAGCGGTTCCGGTAAGACAAACTTCCTGTACTCGCTGCTCGGCAGCCTCGCCGCGCGCTACACGCCGGACGAGCTGGCGCTGTACCTGCTGGACTTCAAGGAAGGCGTGTCGTTCGCGGGCCTCGCGCCCGGTCGCAAGGACGCGAGCTGGCTGCCGCACGCGAAGCTCGTGGGTGTCAACGTGAACACCGACCGCGAGTTCGGCCTGGCACTGCTGCGCTTCCTCGCCGACGAGCTGCGCCGGCGTTCGGCCGCGGCCAAGGAACACGAGGTCACGAACCTGGCCGACCTGCGCGAGCAGGACCCGAGCGGGCACTGGCCGCGGATCGTCGCCGTGATCGACGAGTTCCAGTACCTGTTCGCCGGGCGCGACCAGGTCACGGCCATGGCCACGCAGCTACTGGAGGACATCGCGCGGCGTGGGCGTTCGCAGGGCATCCACCTCGTGCTCGCGAGCCAGGACGTCGCGGGCATCGAGGCGTTCTGGGGCAAGCCGGCGGTATTCGAGCAGTGCACGCTACGCATCGCGATGCCGAAGGCGCGGCGCGTGCTGGCGGAGACGAACAACGCGGCGGTGTCCGCGCCGAAGTGGCACGCCGTGATCAACCACGATTCCGGCGTGGCGCACGGAAACCTGCTCGCGCACATCCCGGACGCGAGCAGCCGCAACGTGTTCGTCGACCTGCAGCACAAGCTGTGGGAGCTCTACTCCGGACGCTTCCCGCGCCCCCGCCTGTTCGACGGCGCGCATTCGCCGGTGCTGGAACAGTTCCCGGCGTACACGGAGCTCAAGCCGACCTCGCGCCCGCGCGCGCTGCTGGGACAGTCGATCGACGTGACGGAGGCCGCGCAGGGCGTGGAGCTGCCTCGCGCGCCCGGCCGCAACGTCGCGGTACTGGGCGGCGCGTCGGCGGAGGCACTGTCCATCATGGACTCCGCGGCGCGGTCACTGGCGCGGCAGTACGAGATCGGCGAGGTCGAGTTCGTGCTGTACTGCCCGATCGAGGCGTGCGCGCCGGCCGTCCTGGAGCTGACGGAACGGCTGCGCGCCGAGGGTCACGTGACAGATTTGATCGACGACCTGGCGGCTTTGCTGACCTCCATTGTGGACGGGGAACTCGGCGGCCCGTCACGGATCTTGCTGCTGTACGGGGTGGACGCCGCGTTGCCCACGCTGGAAACCAAGGCCCCCGGCCAGCTCAAGAGCGGCCTCGATCACCTGCGCACGGTGCTCAAGACGGGCCCGGGCCACGGCGTGCACACCATCGGCTGGTGGCGCAGCATCGCGCGCCTCAAGGACACGCTCGGCTTCGGCGGCACCGACGACATCGGCACCTGGGCGGCGCTCGACGTGCAGGGCAACGAGCTGTCCCCGTTCGCCGCCGGCCAAGTCGTGCACTGGTCGCCGCGCCAGGGCCGCGCGTTGTTCTTCGACCGCACCACGCACGGCGCCCCCGAAGTCATCATCCCCTTCCAGCGGCCCGAGCAGACGGGAGACCCGGCATGACGGACGACGCCAGCGCGGCCATGCGCTACAAGGAAATCGTCGGCCTGGCCCGCGGCTCCGCCGACAACCTGCGCGCCTGGGAGCTCGCCCGCGCCGACGAAATCGACCACCAGCTCGCCGACGCGCACGCCGCCGTCTCCGCCGCGAAGGAACGCGAGGAGAAGGCGGCCGAACGCGCTTCCCGCTGGTGGAAGATGGCCCTGCACAACGTCGCCCGGCTCACCTTCCTCGAGCCGGCCGATGATCCGCAGCCGGTGTCGACGGCGCGGCCGCAGTACCTGGACCGGTATCTCGAGGAAGTGAAGCCGTCGTACCAGGAGCTGGTGCAGGCGGTACTGGCGCTGGGGTGGCGAGCGAAACGCTGAGTTGTCAGATGACGTCGGTGTAGAGCACGACGGTGCCGCCCGCGGTACTGGCCGTGACGCCGCAATCCAGCTTGTGGGCCGCGAGGTCCGGGGTGATGGCCAGCTGGGAGTTCGTCGCGCCCTCGACCGGGATGTAGAACTCGAAGCCGTTGGAGGGGTCGACCTTGTTGGAGTACCAGGCGTAGTCCACCTCGGCCGGTGTGCCGTTGGTCCACTTCGGAGCTTCGCAGGTGAGCGTGTTGCCCGCGGCTTTGGTGCCGGCGATCGTGGGGTCCGCCTGAGTCATCGGCGCGAGCGGCGGCCTCGGCTGCCTCAGGAAGGAACGCAACGCGGCCGCGTCGGCGAACCCGTTGGCGGTCGGGTCACCGCACTGCTTACCGGCGACCTCACCGGCGAAGCTGACGACGCCGACGAGCCGGCCGTCCTGAACCAGCGGACCGCCGCTGTCGCCGGAACAGACCGTCGCCGCGGCCTGCGTACACAGCACCGACGGCCCGTCGATCACGTCCTGGCTCCCGAAAGCCTGCCCGCACGCCTGATCGTAGATCACCTTGAGCTGCGCGTGCGCGAGCCGGTCACCGAGCGCGGGCAGCGGGTCCTTCGGGTCCGGTGTTCTGGTGAGCCCGTGCCCGTAAACGTCCACAGTGGAGCCTGGCTTCGGCGCCCTGTTGGCCACCGGCAACGTCGGAATGTCGAACACCGGACGCGCCAGCTTGATCAGCGCGACATCATCGGCGGCACTGGCCTTCGAGTAGTCCTCCGGCGCCCGCGGCGACGGGATCAGCCGAAACCCCGGGTCGACCGACCACCCCTCGATCGGCACGATCCGCCCGGGATCCGTCGACAGCGTCCCACCCCCGAGGTGCACCTCGAAGTGCGTGGGGTCCACGTGGTCGAGGCAGTGCGCCGCCGTCACCACCCGATCCGGCGCGATCAACGCGCCGCCGCAACTTTCCCGCTGCACCAGGGGCCCGTCCCCCTTGAACACGATCGTCGCCATCCACGGCGCCGCGCCGGGCCGCGCGGTGTCACCCCCGGACACCGCCATCGCGGGCGCCGCCGCCACCGTGCCGGCCACCAGAACAGCCGCGCCCACGGTCATCGTCCTGCGCATTCGGACCTCCTCATCGGTTGGTCCGAACGTACGAATCGCGCGGCTGCCGGGACAACATGCGGCGGGCTGATCACCACGTACGCCTTTCGGCTACGGGTTACTCGCCGAACGGCTACGCGTTCCAGACCACCGCGTCGGTGACGATGCCGTTGCTGCTGGCGACCTTCACGTTCAACCGGAACGGCCGGCCCTTCTCGGTGATGCCACAGACGATGCTGCCCGCGTGGAGTGAGTCGACCTCCGCGCCGCCGGTGGTGAGCGCAAGGGTTTCGCAGTCATTGCGCCCGGGTTCACCGCGGTCGGCCCAGATGTCGATCTTGACGTGACCGCTGTTGTACAGATCCGGGCCGGACCCCATGATGTCGTTGGTGGAGGAATAGGCAGGCGGGGTCAGGTCGAGGTTGACCTGACCCCAGGTGACCGGACCGGCGTAGTACACGGCCGGATCAGCGGGTGCGTTCGAGGAAGCGGGTGGGGCCGAACTCGCGGCCGTCGATCCCGGAGCCGCCGGCGCCTGCGACGCGGGTTGAGTCGGTGCAGGCAGCGCGTTTCCGCTCTTGTCCGAAGAACCGCTGTTCACACCGACGATGATTCCGGCAGTGGCGAGTGCGGTGATCAGAGCAGCGATGGCTGTGATCCACTTGTGGCCAAGCGACCAGAAGCCCTCGCGCTCGGGCTGTTCCTTGCTCAACAAATCCCCCTTTGCCGGAGGGATTCTAGCGAGAAAAGCGGATACGGGAAGGCCTCCGATCGGGGAAGCCTTCCCGCACCCGGCGAAACTACTTACGCGGAGCTGTCCGCCCCAGCAACTGGTCCAGGTAGTCCAGCAGGTCGTAAGCAACGTCCCCCAGCTTGTTCCCCGTCGACGGCCGGAACCGCACGATCTGCGGGTCGTGGTCGCTGGCCTGGTCGGCGAACTCGGCGTTGATGTGGACCACGTCGTAGTCCACGCCGCGAAGCGCCGGCGCAGCCAGGATGTGGTCCAGCACCTGCGACTGGCCCTCGAACACGTAGCTGTACCGCTCGGCGGCGGGCAGCGTCGCGATGAGGTCCTTCAGGCCGCCGGACGTCAGCTGGGCCAACGCGGGCGAGAACTGGTAGTCGTTGAGGTCACCGGCCACCACCACGTTGGCGTTGCGGTCGGCCGAAAGCAGCTGCGAGACGAAGCCCTTCAGCACAGTCGCCTGCTTCTGGCGCTGCACCTCGGAGCTGCGCACCGGCGGCTGGAACCGGCCGTGCGTCGGCTGGTCGCCGCCCTTGGAGTTGAAGTGGTTGGCGATCACGAACACCGTGCGGCCCTGGAAGACGAACTCGCCGGCCAGCGGCTTGCGGCTGTCGGTCCACGCGTCGTTCGTCGGGTCGACGCGGCCCGGGGACTGCGTCAGGTGCACCTTGCCGTGGTCCTTCACGACACCCACCGAGGACAGCGCGCTGCCGCCCGGGCGGTCCACGAAGGACACTCGCGCCGGGTTGAACAGGAAGCCCACGCGAATGTTGCCGCCCGGCTCGCCGCCGTCCTCGTCGTTGGTCGGGTCGATCTCGCGCCACTGGTAGTGCGGGCCGCCCGCCGCGATGATCGCGTCGGTGAACTTCTTGAGCGTCACGTCGGCGGCGACCACACCGTCGTTGGTGGCGCCGTCGTTGTCCTGGATCTCCTCCAGGGTCACCACGTCCGGCGCGGCCAGGTTGTCGACGACGCCGTGCGCGAGCTGCGCGAACTTCGTGTCCGGGTCGGACGGTGCGAGGTTCTCGACGTTGTACGTCGCCACCGCGAGCTGGCCCGGACGCTGGCGCGCCGTGACCTCCTTCTGCAGGTGGTTGTCCTTCGCCGGACCCATCTGCGACGCGAAGAGCGTGTAGCCGCCGAAGCTGCTGTACTCCACCGGGCCCGACGTCGTCCCGGTGAGCACGTCACCGGTGTTGACCTTCGGGAACGGCTGCTGGTCGAACGGGATGATCGACTGGACCTTCAGCACACCGGTGTTGATCTTGTCGTAGCCGAGGTAGACCGTGCCGCCGCGCGGCGTCGGGTTTTGCTGCGGCTTCGTGGTTACGTAGAGCTCGTCGAAGTCGTTGCTCGGGCCGACCACGCGGGCGTCGGAGATGCTGATGATCTCGCTCTCGTGCGACTCCCAGAAGTCCAGCGCGTACTTCGCCGGCTCCAGCGGCAGCGCCTCGATGTTGCCGCCGGCGTTGGGCGCGAGCACGTCCGGGATCTGGTCGGGCGTGATCTTCGTGGGCGTGGGCAACGGGTTCTCGTGCGTGCCGACCGTCCACTGTGCACTGGACAGCTCGGTGAGCGACTGGTAGTTCGACGTCGCCGGGGCGTCCGGGTAGAACTCCTTCACCGTGCCGGCCGCGGTCACCGCGTCGCCGACGGCGACGGCGGGCGTGGTCGAACCGGTGAACACGAACAGGCCCTCACTGGTACGCGGGTCGCTGTCGGGGTTCGGGTCGGTCAGCCAGAAGCCGCGCGACGAACCGAAGGTGCGCACGGCCGTCACGATGCCCGTGACGTCGCTGACCTTCTTGTCCTTCAACGGCGAGATCCGCGTGGTGCCCTGGATGTCGTGGATCTTCGCGGGCGTGCCCGGGTCGACGGGGCCGGTGTCGCCACCGCCGGCCGTCTCGCCCTTGGAGTTGGTGGGAGTCGGGTCGCCGACGGTGAAGTCGGCGCTGTTGTCGTCCGTGTCGGCCAGGGACGCGGCGCGCGCGGCCGAGGTCGTGTTCGACAGGGCGGCCGTCGGCGTGCCCTCGCGGACCACGGCGTCACCGAAGCCGACGAGGTCCTTGACCTGCGGGTCGGCGGCGCAGTCGGCGGCGGTTTTGCAGGTCAGCGCGGTGGAACCGGTGACCAGCGCGATCGTGCCGGCGGTCCCGGACATCGAGATGGTGCCGGTCGCGTCCGGGGTGGGCAGCGCGACGGTGCCGCCGGAGCCCTTCGACTCACCGACGAGGTAGCGGCCGCCCGCGGCGACCGAGCCGGCGAGCTTCGTGACCTGCCACGTGCTCGACGCGCTGGCCGTGGCCGGCAGGTACTGCACGCTGTAGCCGTCGAGCGCGAGCGGCGCGCCGCCGCGGTTCGCGAGCTCCACGAAGTCGTTGGTGAGCGTGGCGCCGGCGTTGCCACCGCCGCCGTAGACCTCGGCGATGACCGCGTCCGCGCTGGGTGTGGCGAGTGCGGCGGGAGCTCCGCTCACCACCAGGCCCGCGACGGCAGCGGCGGTCAGCACGCTCTTTCTTCGACCGGATATGGTCACCCTGAGTCCCCTTTGCATGAACGGTCGACGCATCGTCCCCCGAACAAGCGAAGGGTAGGAAGACTAAGAGGCAACGATTCGTAACGAGTTCGCGGAATTACCTCCGAGGGACGGGTTGACACAGTGATCTCTCTCGTACTCGGCGGAGACGTCAACGTGCAGGGCCGAAGCGAGCCGAAAACGGCATTCCGGGCGCTGACACCGTTGTTGAGCGGGGCCGACCTGCGTTTTGTCAACCTCGAGGGTCCACTGTCGGGATCGATCAGTGACCACGGCGGTCTGGACATCCCGCACAAGCCGAATTGGCGCCATTCCGCGCCGGAAATGGTCGAGGCGCTCACCGCCGCCGGGATCGACGTGGTGTCGGTCGCCAACAACGTGACGTACCCGCCGCCGGCCATGCTCGCCAGCCTGTCGGTGCTGGAGAATGCCGGGATCGCGTACTGCGGCGGTGGTGCGAACCTCACCGCCGCGCACACGCCCGCCGTGATCGAACGGGCCGATCGCCGCGTCGCCTTCCTCGCGTTCACGTCGTTGTGCTGGCCGGTCGGCCAAGAGGCGAAGGCCGATTCGGCGGGCGTCGCGGTCGCCGGCGCGTACACCTCGTACCAGCCGGATCCGCGGGTGCTCGACGTGCCGGGCCGGCCGCCGATCGTCCACACCACCCCGGTGCCGGCGGACCTGGAACGCGTGGTCGCCGACGTCCACCGCGCCCGCGCGGCGGCCGACCACGTGGTCGTGTCGATGCACTGGGGGCTGCCGGGCGAAGAGCTCACCGAGTACCAGATCGCCTATGCCCACGCGATCATCGACGCGGGCGCCGACCTCGTGGTGGGCCACGGGCCGCACAGCATCCAGGCTGTGGAGGTCTACCGGGGGCGTCCGATCCTCTACAGCCTCGGCAACCTCGTGTTCGACTGGCCCGCGATGCGCGGCCGCCACGTCGACGGGCTGCTCGCCGGGTGCCTGCTCGGCGACCGGCCGCGGCTCGAACTCATACCGGTGCGCCGCGGCGAGGACAACGAGTGCGTGCCGCTGGCCGGCGAAGCGGCGGCACAGGTGCTGCGGCACGTGGCCGAACTGTCGGCGCGCCGGTCCACAAAGGTGGCCGTGGGCTCCGGGATCGGCACCGTCGAAGGGTTTCTCGCGCCGAAGCGCTGAGGGCGTTTCCCCAGGTCGTCACCCGGACGGCCCATCTGCCTTAAATGCAGGTCAAGCTTTGGCGCCGTCGGTTTGCGGCGGAGGTACCTTTACTCGCGAGCCCACGAGAAAGTGGCCCAGACCACTTCCCGGGAGCTCACGAGTCGCAAACCGTGGGGGGAGGCGACACGATCACATGGGGGTTGATCGTGTTCGGCTCGCGCGGTTTGGCGCCCGCTGGGGTACGCCGCGGACGCGGGATTTCCGCTTTTCCCGCGACCGCGGCGTCCGCGAAAAGTTTGCCCCGGGGGTTCGTGGGCGGTGCGGCTCGGCGGCTTGGCGGCCGCACCGCTCACGGACGGGCCTTGCCGATGAGGGTCTTCGCTCCGGCCACCGCCGCGCGGCCGGCGCCCTTCGCGCCGGCGGCGAGGACAGTGGTCCAGTCGAAGTAGTCGCGCCACAGCACGATCCGGCCGTTCTCGACCTCGAAGGTGCCGCACACCCAGAACTCCGCCGCGAACGAGCCGCGGCGCAGCACATCGGTGCGTTCGGTGAGCACGACGTTGCCGTCGGCGGCGATGTGGTGCGTGCGCGCTTCGAACCCGGTGCCGAACCGGGTCAGCATGCGCAGCTGCTTCTCCACGGCCGCGAGCCCGCGGGCGGGCGGGAGCGGCACGTTCTGGTAGGTGATGTCGACTGCGACGTGGTTCAGCGCCCGCTCGACGTCCATGTCCTCGAGAGCCTGCAGGAACGCGGTGACCACGGCCTTGGGTTCGCTCATACGACCAGGTTAGGCCCGAACGGCCGGTCGCCCACGATGGCGACGCGTTCGGCCACCCGGTTGAGGGGGTGGTAGTCGTTCACTGCGTAGTGCTGGGTGGCGCGGTTGTCCCATAACGCCACGTCGACGCCTTCGCGCACGTCGGCCGGCAGGTTGTCGTAGGCGGCGGCCATGTCGACCCACATCGTGTCGCCGCCGACCGGCGGGACCTCCACCAGCCGGAGGACGGAGCCGAGCGCGGGTGCGGGGCGCCAGGTGACGTCGGTGTGCCAGATGTTCTCGTAGCCCGGCATGCCGGCGGTGCGGGTGAAGCGGACGACTTCGTTGTTGTCGCCTTGCGGGATGAAGGGGCAGGTTTCCAACGCTCCTCAGTGGGGAGCGAACACGCGCTGTTGTTCCGCCGTCATTTTCTGTTCGCGGAAGAACAGCATCTTCCACTCCAGCAACGCGCGGTTCAGCTGTACGCGAAGCCGTGGGGTCATTGACGCTCCGAGGTCGACACCCTCACCCGGCCGAGGGGGCGGACGGTGAACAGTTCGTAGGGCGTTCTTCGGCGCCTTCGGGCAGCCGACGCAGCACACGCGGGCCTTCGCGGATGCCGTCGGCGGGGGTGGCCGACAAGCTCGGCAGGTCGATCGACATCAAGCCCTCCGGGTGGGCGAATCGGCTTGGTTGAGCGGAGTTCGGCCGATCGGAGTGACTTGCCACGTGGACCGGGGCGCGGCTGTGCCTGCCCCGGCGGGGCGGCTGGGTCGGCTGCGCGGGCGGGTGGCCGGCATGGGCGCGATAGTCGTCAGCGCTGCCGAGCGGGGTCAAGGCTCTTCACGATGTGAAACTGTCCTACGCCCGGCCGAGTGACCACACAGGACGTGATGAGGTTAGATCTCCCCCTACAGGGTGACGAGGTGGGGGCCTGGCCACCTTGAACTGGTTTGTTGCGGGAAGGGGAGGTCGCCATGGCGAGCTCGACGAGTGAGCGGCTGCGCGCCGCGGCCGACGCGCTGGACAAGGCCGCGGCCGACGCCGACCAGGCGGCCGGCCGCTTCGCCGAGGCGCGCCTGGAGTCCACACCGTTCGGCATCTCCGCGCCGGCGCGCGAGCTGGCCTCGCGCTGGGAGGCCGCGCTGGCCGCCCGCGACGTCGACGCCCGCGTGCTGGGCGACGCGACGTCCGACCTCGCGGGCCGCCTGCGCATGGCGGCGGGCGGGCACGCGGAGAAGATCCGCCCCGCGGTGGCGACGGCGCTGTTCACCTGATGCCCTTCTTGCACCCGGCCCTGGAGAAGGCCGCCGCGACCCTCGAGCCGCTGCGGAAGGCCGGCGCGCGCCTCGGTGCCCCGGACCCCGTGGCCGCGCTGCAGCAGATCGACTGCTCACCCCCCGCCATCCGCGAGTCGGCCCGCACCCTGTCGGCCGGCCGCGACGTCCTGGTCACCGCCCGCCTCGCCTTCGAAAGCGGCGCCCACCGCGCGGAACGCCGCTGGGGCGGCGAGCCTGCCGCCCTGTTCCGCACCCGCGCCGACGAGCTCGACGTGCACTACCGGCAGGCCGCCGAAGCCGCCGCCCGCACTGCCGCCGTCGGGCTGGACTTGGCCGATCTACTCGACCGGCTCGCGGCGGAGACGGCCGCTCAGGTCACGTGCGTCGCGGGGTCAGCCGCGGCGTCCGCGGTGGCGGTACTGGCGGGCGACCGCTCGACAGAAGCGGTGCAACCGGTGATCGAGGCGTGCGCCGCGGTCGTACGGGCCGTGGAAACCGGGGTGTCGACGATCATGGAGACGATCTCGTTCCTGGAGCCGTTCGGCACGCCGGTTCTGCCGTTCGACTGAGTCCCCCTGGCTTCCGCCGACGCCCGGCAAATCCGTACCCTCAACCAAACGCCCTCGACCGGCCGCGCCGACGACAGCTCGACCTTCGCGCAACACCGGCTTTGTCTTTCAAGGACGCCACCCGCCACCAGTGACCAATCCGCGGCAGTTGACCACCACGGGGGTCCGGGGGCAACGCCCTCCGGGCGGGGTCTGGGGGTTGCACCCCCAGAAAACACGGAGAGCGAGCTATCTCGACGCCTTCCGTCGACATAGCTCGCCCACTCGCGAGCGGTGGCGGTGGGATTTGAACCCACGGACGGGATTAACCGTCACACGATTTCGAGTCGTGCTCCTTCGGCCGCTCGGACACGCCACCGCCGAGAACAATACCGGAGGCCGAAGGCACGACGTCGGCGGGGTGGCGGCGGGTGGCGAAGTACGTCTCGAGCAGCTCCGCGCACTCCTCGGCCAGCACACCGCCGTGGACTTCGGGGCGGTGGTTGAGCCGGCGGTCGCGCACGACGTCCCACAGGGAAGCCACGGCGCCGGTCTTGGGCTCCCACGCGCCGAACACCAGGCGGGCCACGCGGGCGAGCACGAGGGCGCCCGCGCACATCGTGCAGGGTTCCAACGTCACGGCGAGCGTGCAGCCCTCCAGGCGCCAGCCGTCGCCGTGGACGCGGGCGGCCGCGCGCAGGGCGAGGATCTCCGCGTGGGCGGTGGGGTCGCCGAGCTCGACGCGGGCGTTGCGGGCCGCGGCGAGTGGCCTTCCGTCAGGGCCGAACACCACGGCGCCGATGGGCACATCGGCGCCTGGACCGCGCGCGGCTTCGAGCGCCGCCTGCACGGCTTCGGTGTCGGCCGGGCGTCTCAGAGCTCGTCCAGAAGTTTCGAGAACTCGGCCGCGAAGCCGCAGCGCTGGGCGATCATCTGGAGCTGCTCGTCGGGGTAGAGATCCACCTCTCCGACGATAACTTCAAGCTCGCCGCCCGGCAGTCCGAGATCGGCGAGGATGTCGAGGTCACCTTCGGGCCAGACGGCGTCGTCGTCCTCGTCGGGAGGATCGACGCGCAGGACGTCGAGCACGTCCGCGGCGATGTCGTAGTCGAGCGCCGCCGCGGCGTCCGACAACAGCAGCGACGGCCCCCGCGGGCTCGGCCGCACGATCACGAAGAACTCGTCGTCCACCGCCAGGAGCCCGAACGCCGCGCCGGTCGAGCGAAGTTTCCCCAGCTCGGTGATCGCCGCGTCGAGCTCCGTGAGCGCCGCGGGATCGAGCGCACTGCACCGCCACCGACCGTCTTCTCGGACCACTGCCATCGCGAAGCCCGTGACCGGCTCTTGCACCGCCATGCGCACACCGTATTCCGCCGTCGATGCGAGCGCACGCACGGTGCACCCGAAGCGTCCGTGGTGCCACTATCGAGCCATGACCGGACCCACCGACCTGCCGACTCTCCCGGACACCCGCCTCGACGGGCTGCTCGACGCCGCGCGGGAGCTGCAGGACCGCACTGTCGCGTTGCGCCGCGCCCTGCACCGCCGGCCGGAGCAGGGGCTCCAGCTGCCCCGGACGCAGGAAGCGATCCGTTCGGCCCTCGCCGACCTGCCGCTTTCCGTGACCGAAGGCCGCTCCACGACATCGCTCACCGCCGTGCTGCGCGGCGCGCGCCCGGGCCCGGCCGTGCTGTTGCGCGGGGACATGGACGCGCTGCCGCTGCACGAGGACACCGGCCTCGAGTTCTCGTCCGAGGTCGACGACTCCATGCACGCCTGCGGGCACGACACCCACGTCGCCATGCTCGCCTCCGCCGCCCGCCTGCTGGCCTCGCGCGTCGACTCGTTGGCCGGCTCCGTGGTCTTCATGTTCCAGCCCGGCGAGGAAGGCCACCACGGCGCGCGCTTCATGATCCACGAGGGCGTGCTCGACGCCGCCGGCCCGCGCGTCTCGCAGGCCTTCGGCCTCCACATGATGGCCAACACGCCCACCGGCCTACTCCAGGTCCGCGGCGGCGCGATGATGGCGTCCGCCGACACCTTCCGCGTCGACGTCACCGGCCGCGGCGGCCACGGGTCCGCCCCGCAGGAAGCCATCGACCCCGTCCCCGCGGCGGCCGCGATGGTCGGCGCCCTGCAGACGATGGTCACCCGCCGCATCGGCGTCTTCGACCCCGCCGTGATCTCCGTGACCCGAATCGAGGCCGGCACGACCACGAACATCATCCCCGAGACCGCTGTGCTCGAAGGGACCATCCGCACCCTGTCGGAAGCCACGCGCGCCGTGGTCCGGACCGAGCTGCCCCGCGTCTGCGAGTCCATCGGGGCGGCCCACGGCTGCCGCGTCCTGGCCGACATCGAGCCGGGCTACCCGCCGACCGTGAACGACGCCGGGGTGGCCGCCGAGGTTCTGGCCCTGGGCGCGACGGTGCTGGGCGAGGAGAACGTCGAGGAGATTCCCCACCCGATCATGGGGGCGGAGGACTTTTCTTATGTGCTGCAACGGATTCCGGGGGCGTTCGCGTTCCTCGGGGCGTGCCCGCCGGGGCTCTCGCCCTCGGACGCACCCGCGAACCACTCGAACCGGGTGGTCTTCGACGAGGCCGCGATGCCGGCTGGGGTGGCGATGTATGCGGCGTTCGCATTGAACGCTTTGCGGGGCTGAGGGCTGAGGGCTGAGGCCTCACGAGGGGAACTTCGCTGGGCGAACGGTCCCGTCGTGCCGGTTCATGTGCGCGAACGGTCCCCTCGCGACGTCAAGACTGGCACGAAGCGACCACTCGCTCCGCTGCTGTGGCACGAAAGGTCCCCTCGCCCGCGCTCGGCGCGCCGCGACCGGACCGCTCGCACTCAATCGACTGCACGAGCGGTCCAGTCGCGTCTCAGCCAGCGCACGAGTGGTCCGCTCGCGCCAGGATGCTGGGCACGAAAGGCCCGGTCGCACCCTGGCACTGCGTGCGAAAGGTCCAGTCGCACCCTCACGCTGTGCGCGAAAGGTCCTGTCGCGGGCGCAAACCGGCGCGCGAAAGGTCCAGTCACGCTGCCGGGCACTGCGACAGGTCCCGTCGCGTCGCAACCCGCGCGCGACAGGACCAGTCACGCCGCCGGGCACTGCGACAGGTCCAGTCGCGTCGCAACCCGCGCGCGACAGGACCAGTCACGCCGCCGGGCACTGCGACAGGTCCAGTCATGCGCGAGCGCCCGCACGAGTGGACCCTTCGCCCAGCGAACGGCCCCCTCTCGCACAGCCAGATCAAGCCGTCCTGCTCGGCTGCCCGTTCTCCAGGTGCCCGGCGAACCGCCGGTGCCACTCCGGGTGCCCGACGAGCGACAGCCGCACGTCATACCAGCCGGAATTGTCGGCCAGCGCATCAAGAGAAAGCGTGCAGGAACCGTGCGCACCCACCACAAAGTCGGGGTGCCCCTTCACCGTCAATGTCGCCGGCCGAGACGCGGAATTCGTCACCTTAACCTGGAAAACCGGGTGCGCGGCCGAACCCGAAATGGCAGCCGCGACCTCCACCCCCGAAGTCGACGAATCCCCGGACGCCTCCACCACAAATCCATTAACCGCGACATCATAAGAACCAGAAAACGCAATCTTCCCCGTAGCGGAACCGCCACCGGAAACGTCGAACCGCTGCGAAGCCCAACCGGCGTGATAAGAGTAAGAAGCCAACTGCAAACCAGCCGCCCCGTGATTCGACGCCTGCAAAGCCAGCGACCCCGCACCCACCGAAACAAAAGCCACCGGCTGATAAGGCAACGCCCGCGCCGGAGCCGTTCCGTGCTCCTGTTCCGGCATGGCCTGCTGCCCCGTCAGCGGGGGCGCCGGCTGGGGCAGCTTCGTCTGCGTCCGGTCCGCTTCGGCGCGCAACGCCGTCGCGTCCGGCAGCGCGGGGATCGAAACATCCCGACGCGAAAACTCGAAGCAACTGGTCAGGTCACCACAGATCTCGTGGCGCCACGCCGAGATGTTGGGCTCGCGCACGCCCGTCCACGTCTCCAGGAACCGCAGCACGGACACGTGGTCGAAGACCTGCGAGTTCACGAACCCGCCGCGGCTCCACGGCGAGATCACCGTCATCGGCACGCGCGGCCCGAGGCCGATTGGCGCCAGTGCGCCCGTCCCGACGCCGCCGGGGCCCGAGGGCTGGTTCACCGGCAGCAGCTCGCCCGGCGTCCCGGCCGGAGCGCACGGCGGCACGACGTGGTCGAAGAACCCGTCGTTCTCGTCGTAGTTGATCAGGACCACAGTGGACTCCCACAGCTTCGGGTTGTCCCATAACGCCTTCAGCACGCGCTGCGTGTAAGCCGCGCCGTCGACCGGCCGCGCGGCCGGGTGTTCGCAGTACGCGTACGGCGCCACCACCCACGAAACCGCCGGCAACGTGCCCGTCTTGCAGTCCGCCCACGAACTGCTGCAGCACGTGGTCGACGTTCTTGTCCTGCCCCGAATCCGCCTACCACTGCGTGCGCAGGCCGGCCCGCTCGGCGAGCCTGCAGCAAGCAGAAGTCGTTGTCACACAAGGTGAACGCGCTCGCGAGCGCCCGGCGGAACGGCAGGTCCTCGCGGTTGAAGTAGCTCATGGTCACCTCGGTCTTCGCCGGGACCCATGCGTCGTAGGCGCCGTTGGCCCACGCCTGGTGCGTGGTCGCCCAGTCGTGCGCGAGGTCGCCGAGGTCTGGCCGTCGACGAGCGCGGTGTCGACGTGGAACGGCAGCAGGTGCCTCCGTCGGTGCGCTTCGCGTCGGGCTGGCGGAACACGTCACGCACCGTCGCGGTGTCGCCGAAGCCTCGAACACCGGCCGCCGTGCCGTAGTAGTGGTCGAACGACCGGTTCTCCTGCATGAGCACCACGACGTGCTCGACGTCGTCGAGGCTGCCGCGCCGCCGGGGACCCGCGGCCGCCTCGGCGAACGCGCCGCCGAGACCCGCCGCCGAGACCCGCCGCCGCACCTGCCATGCCGGCCGCCGCCGCGCCGCCGAGCACCGAGCGACGGCTCAGCCGCCCTTCCGCCTGCCCATTCCGTACCTCCTCGTCCGGAATGTGCGTGACGGAGATCCACCTCACGCGCGGCAAGCAGCCTTCCCCAGGTCGCGGTGGACGACAAGCAGCCGAATGTGAACCGCGGCTGAACACGGTGGCGATTACACAACAGTGTTGATTTAATATCTGACATGACGACCGAATCCGAGCTCATGCAGGAGCTCCTCGAGCAGGAGAGCCGGCTGGTGTTTCCCCGCTTCGACAACGAGACCGCCCTCGCGCTCGGCCAGCACCTGCTCGCCGCGGCGCGCGAACGCGCCCTGCCCGTCACGATCTCCGTGCGCAGAAACGGACAGCGGTTGTTCCACGCCGCACTCCCGGGAACATCGGCCGACAACGACGCCTGGATCGACCGCAAGAGCCGGGTCGTCGACCGCTACGGGCACAGCTCGTTCCTCGTCGGCACGCAGTTCCGTGCGAAGGGCAGCAGCTTCGAGGCCGACTCGCGCCTCGACCCCGACCTGTACGCGGCCCACGGCGGCGTGTTCCCGGTGCTGGTCAAGGACGTCGGGCCGGTCGGCACGGTCGGCGTCTCGGGCCTGCCGCAGGCCGATGACCACGCGTTCGTGGTCGAGCAACTGGCCGCGTTCCTCGTCGGCTGAAAAACCCCGCACAAAAACTGGTAGCCCGCGCACAAGAAGTTGTCGATTCGGCGCATCCCTCGTTCGACGGTTCACCAAGACCCGACGAACGAGGGAGACGACCGATGGGCAAGCTGATCGTCACGGCGTTCCTGACTCTGGACGGCGTGGTGCGCGGACCGGGTCACGTCGACGCGCAGATGGGCGCGGCACTGGCCCGCTGGCAGCGCCGGGCGTCGGCGTTCCTGCAGGTCAAGAACATCGCCGACTACTGCCCGAGCACCGGTGACCTGCCGAGGCACGTCGTCACCGGCGACCTCGCCGCCGAGATCCGCCGGTTGAAGGCCCGCTACGACGGCGAGCTGCAGCTCCATGCCAGCGGCAGCCTCGTGGCCGAGCTCGACGACCTCGTCGACGAGTACCGCCTGCTCGTCTTCCCCGTCGTCCTCGGTGAAGGCCACCCGCTCTTCCCCGCCGGCGCGCACCCGCTCGCATTGCGCCCGCTGTCGACGAGCGCGACGAGCACCGGCGTCGTGATCCAGGAGTACGCGGCCGCGGGCGCGCCGACGTTCGGGTCGATGGCATGACCACGCTCACCGCCACCACGTTCGTCTCCCTCGACGGCGTGGTGCAGGGCCCGGGCACGCCCACCGAGGACCCGCGCGGCGGTTTCGACCTCGGCGGCTGGCTCACGCCGTACTACGACGCGGTGATGGCCGAGTACACCGCCGACTGGTTCTCGCGCGCCGACGCGTTCCTTCTCGGGCGCCGCACGTACGAGATCTTCGCGGGCTACTGGCCCTCCGTCGGCGGCTCCGACCCGGTGGCGGGACCGCTGAATACGCTGCCGAAGTACGTTGCCTCGCGCACGCTCACGCGCTCATCGTGGCAGGGCACGGCCTTCCTGCGCGACGACGTCGTGCGGGCCGTGACCGAGCTCAAGGCCGAGCCCGGGCGGGAGTTGCAGGTGCACGGCAGCAGCGATCTGCTCCAGACGCTGATGGCCGCCGGCCTGGTCGACGAGCACCGCGTGTGGGTGTTCCCCGTGGTGTTGGGAAAAGGACAACGGCTGTTCCCGCCGGGAACACCGCGCCGCGCACTCGAGCTCGTCGAACATCGCACGACCGGCAAGGGTGTCTCCGTGCAGGTCTACCGGACCGCCCGACCCGAAGATCAGGACGCCTGACCCACCACCCCGTGGTACCCTCTGCGCCGTCACATCATATATCAGATCGGACACACCAGTGGCGTTCGAAGTGCAGAAACGGCGGTTGGCGGGCGTCGTCGCGATCCCCGTGACGCCGTTCAACGGGAGCGGCGGGGTCGAGGCGGAGACGTACGGCCGGCTCGTCGAGCGGCTGGTGACCAACGGCGTCGAGGTGGTCACGCCCAACGGCAACACCGGCGAGTTCTACGCGCTCGACGAGCACGAGACGCGGCTGTGCCTCGAGGTCACCGTGAAGGCGGCGCGGGAGGCGAGTGTGCTGGCGGGCGTCGGACACGGCGTGCGCACGGCCGTGAAGGCGGCCCGGCACGCGCGCGACACCGGTGCCGACCTGGTGATGATCCACCAGCCGGTGCACCCGTACGTCTCACGCGAGGGCTGGGTCGAGTACCACCGCGCGATCGCGTCGGCCGTGCCGGAGATCGGCGTGGTGCTGTATGTGCGCAACCCCGAGATCGACGGCGAAGAACTTGCGCGCCTGGCCGACGCGGCGCCGAATGTGATCGGTGTTAAGTACGCGGTGTCAGATCCTGTGCGTTTTGCAACAGTTTCGCGTGACGCCGGTCTCGAACGGTTCGTCTGGATCGCGGGACTGGCCGAGCTTTCGGCGCCGGGCTATTTCGCGGTCGGCGCGCAGGGGTTCACATCAGGGCTGGTGAACGTCGCGCCGCGCGTCTCGCTCGACCTGTTCGCGCGGCTGCGCGAGGGCGATTTCGCCGGTGCCATGCGGTTGTGGGAACTGATCCGGCCGTTCGAACAGATGCGCGCGGCCGAACGCAACGCCAACAACGTCAGCGTGGTCAAGGACGCGTTGTCGCAACTCGGCCTCTGCCGGCCCGACGTGCGGCCGCCGAGCCGCCGACTGACCGCCGCCGAGCGCGAGCAGGTTTTCGGTCTGCTCTCGTCGTGGGGACTTTCTTGAGGTTTCCCGACACCCGCGGGCAATTGCCTTTGCAAGCCGAGGATGAGAGGGTGTGGTCAGGCTGCGGTGCCACCGCGGCCTAGGCCCCAGCGCCCTTCTCCCGGACCGGGACCGGACCCGTCGTGGCCGGAATCCGTCTCTGGACAAGCGATTCGCCTGAACCAGAGCGGTGTCGCGATGACAACTTCGCCCACTTTCGACGCCACGGAACCCGCCACCGGAAGCGATTTCTCCGAACTTTCACGGCTTGTCAAGGCAGCCGGCCTGCTCAAGCGCCGCCGTACCGCCTACGGAATCCGCATCGGCCTCAACCTCGCCGCCTTCGCGGGCGGCTGGGTGGCGTTCGTGTTCCTCGGCGACTCCTGGTGGCAGCTGTTCCTCGCCGCCTTCTTCGCGATGATGTTCGCGCAGCTGGCCTTCATCGGCCACGACGCCGGCCACAAGCAGATCTTCTCCAGCCGCAAGGCCAACGACGCCACCGGACTCGTCCACGGTGGACTCACCGGGCTCAGCTACGGCTGGTGGATCGCCACGCACGCCCGCCACCACGCCAACCCGAACCACGAGGACGAGGACCCGGACGTCGACATCGCCGCGCTCGCGTTCTCGCGCGCACAGAGCCACGAGAAGCGCGGCTTCCTGCGCTGGGTGGCGAAGTACCAGGCGTTCTTGTTCTTCCCGCTGCTGCTGCTCGAAGGCCTCAACCTGCACGTGTCGAGCATTCGCGCGGTGTGGGCCGGTGACATGCGCCGGCACAAGCTCGAGTCGGCGTTGCTGATCGGGCACCTGGTGGCGTACCTGGCCGCGGTGTTCATCGTGTTGTCACCGCTGACGGGTCTGGTGTTCATCGTCGTACACCAGTTCCTGTGGGGGTTGTACATGGGATGTTCGTTCGCTCCCAACCACAAGGGCATGGAAATGCTCGTGACGGGCCACAAGCTCGACTTCCTGCGCAAGCAGGTGCTGACGTCGCGCAACATCCGCGGCGGCGTTGTCGTCGACTTCGCCCTCGGCGGCCTCAACTACCAGATCGAGCACCACCTCTTCCCGAGCATGGCTCGCGGGAACCTCAAGCACGCGCAGGTGATCGTGCGCGAGTTCTGCGCCCGCCACGGGATTTCCTACGCCCAGTGCGGCTGGGCGCGCTCCTACGGCTACGTGCTCGAACACCTTCACTCCGTCGGCGCTCCCCTGCGCGAGCGCGCGCCGGAGCCGGCCACGTCATGACCTCCGCCGAACACGAGACCCCGGCGGAGGTCCGGCCCGAGACGTCCTGCCCCAGCTGCCCGCACCCGCTCAAGGAGCACGACGTGATCGCCCGCAGGTACTGCGCGGCGACCGCGGCGGGCCACTCCGAGCGCGGCTGCGTGTGTGGCGCCGCGAAAAAAGCCGAGCACCGAGGACGCTGACCAGCGTCAGTCGAGTGGCAGCGTTTGCGGGAAGTCGAACAGCTCGAACACCGCCGGTGCGAATGTTGTCACTTCAGCGACATTCCCCCACGCGATTCGCAACACGTTGAGCCCGAACGCCCGGAACGCACCGTCGAGCCGGACGTAGGTCGCGAGCGCCGGCAGGCCGTTGGCCCGCGTTGCCAGCACATGGAACGCCACGGCGTCCGGGCCGCGCAACGCGGGCGCCCAGCCTTCGAGCACCGTCTCTCGGCCCGCGTACCAAGTCGGCTCCGCGCCGACGTGCCCGCCGGCGCCCGGGGCGTGACTGCAGCGGACGTCTTCGCGCAACAACGAAGCGAACGCCTCTTCGTCGTGATCCACCAACGCCGCCATATACCGCACCACAGCGAGTTCCTCGTCGCTGCCGTCGGAAGACCACTCTGTCCGCCGCTGCGGCAGGTGTTCCTTCAGTGACGCCCGCCCCTGCAGCACGGCGGTGTTGATCGACGCCGGCGTCGTCTCGAGCGCCGCCGCCGTCTCGCGGGCCGACCAGCCGAGCACGTCACGCAGCACCACCGCCGCCCGACGGCGTGGGGACAGGTGCTGGATCGCCGCGAGGAAAGCCAGCTCCACCGTCTCGCGCGCGACCACCTCGCCGAGCACGTCGTCGGGCACCGGCTGCAGCCACGGCACCGCGACGTCCGGCCGCGGCGCCAGATCGGAACCGCCGGCCGTCGGCAAGTCCAGCACCGGCAGCTCACGCGGGTGCGCGGCGAGGTGATCCAGGCGCGCGTTCGTCGCGATGCGGTAGAGCCACGCGCGCAGGCCGGCGTGGCCGTCGTAGGTGCCGCGGCCGCGCCACGCGCGCAGCAGCGTCTCCTGCACCAGGTCCTCGGCCTCGTCGAAGGAACCCAGCAGCCGGTAGCAGTGCACCCGAAGCTCGTGGCGGTGCGTCTCGGTTTCGGTCGCGAAGTCCGTCATCTCTTCAACCATGTCCCATGAGACGGGACGCGGCGGGAGAAATCGACTCTTCGCAGGTCAAACGGAATGTGGCCGAAGTTACTCGCGCGTTAAGAAGGTGTCAGCGCGGCCGGGCGGAGCGTCAGGGTGGTGTTCACGGCTGGGGCGAATCGAACACCACCGCAGTGTGCTGACGGTGTCCGAATTCGCACATCGTCCGGAGGTCACCGTGACACTCAGCGAGCTCCTCCCCAGCCTCGGTTGTGAGGCCGCCGACCATCTCGAGCCGGGGCTCTGGCCGCGCAGCACCTGCCTCGGCGAAGGCGGTGAGCTGATCTTCGCGGGTGCTCCGGTGAGCCACCTGGCCAACCGGTTCGGGACCCCGGCGTACCTCATCGACGAGGCCCAGGTCCGCGAGACCGCGCGCGCCTACCGCCGTGCCTGCCCGAGGCCGAAGTGGCCTTCGCGAGCAAGGCGCTGTGTACGCGCGCCGTGCTGCGCTGGATGGCTGAGGAGGGCCTTTCGCTGGACACGTGTTCGGCGGGCGAGCTCGCCGTCGCGCGGTCCGTCGGCTTCCCCTCCGAGCGGATCCTGTTGCACGGCAACGCGAAAACCCCCGAAGACCTCAAGGCCGCGCTGGAGTACGGCGTGCGCCGCATCGTGCTCGACTCGCTCGACGAGATCGAGCAGCTCGGCGCGCTGGCCCACGGCGCGCAGCAGGTCATGATCCGCGTGACGCCCGGCGTCTCCGGCGACACCCACGCGGCGATCACCACCGGCACCGAAGGGCAGAAGTTCGGCTTCTCGCTGCGCCCGGATGTCCGCGACAACGTGGACCGCGCCGTCGCCGCCGCGCTCGCGCAGCCCGGGCTCAGGTTGGTCGGGCTGCACTGCCACATCGGCTCGCAGGTCGCGCGCGTCGACCGGTACGAGGAGGCCGCGCGGCGCATGGTGGAGGTGCTGGTGCGCGTGCGCGACCAGTACGGCGTCACCCTGCGCGAGCTGGACCTCGGCGGCGGCCACGCCGTGCCGTACCTCGATCGCGAGGCGTCGTTCGATCTCGACGGCTACGCGCGCCGGCTCCGGGTCGCGCTGGCCTATGAATGCTCGTCGCACGACTTTCCCTTGCCCCGATTGACAATCGAGCCCGGACGCGCGATCGTCGGCCCCGCCGGGATCACGGTGTACCGGGTGTGCGCGGTGAAGCGCGGCAGCCGGACGTTCGTCGCCGTCGACGGCGGCATGAGCGACAACGCGCGCCCCGCCCTGTACGGCGCCCGCTACACCGCGCGCCTCGTCGGGCGGCACACGAAGGCCGCGCGCACGCCGATGACCGTGGTCGGCCGCCACTGCGAGTCGGGTGACGTGCTGGCCGACGACGTCTGCCTGCCCGACGACGTGCACGCCGGCGACCTGCTGGCCGTGCCGTGCACCGGCGCGTACCACCACTCGCTGGCTTCGAACTACAACCTCGTGGGCCGCCCGCCGCTCATCGGCGTGCGCGACGGCTTCGCGAAGCTGCTCGTGCCGCGCGAAACCGAGGAGGACCTGCTGCGGCGCTGCTGAAGCGAGCCGGTTGCTGACCTCAGCCCCAGGTCAGCAACCGGTAGTGCAGCCCCGTCGACGACTCCTGCCACTCGCCGGCGGAGTCCGGCGGCCGCCCGACCTGGGGCGCGTATGTGTCGCCCTCGAAGTGCTCCTGGATCTCCGTGACCACGATCCGGTCCGCGAACGGCAGCGCCGCCCGGTACACCGCCTCGCCGCCCATCACCCACACGTCCCCGGACACCGCGGCGAACGCCTGCGCCAGGTCGGGGAACGTCTCGACGCCTTCCTGCGGCGTGCGCGAAAGTACGAGGTTGCGCCGGCGGGGCAACGGCCGGAACCTCGGCGGCAGCGACTCCCACGTGCGCCGGCCCATCAGCACGGTCGCGCCCGAGGTCAAAGTGCGGAAGTGCTTCAGGTCCTCCGGCAGGTGCCACGGCAACGCGCCGTCACGGCCGATGACGCCGTTGGACGACTGCGCCCATTCGACCCCGATCACACCGCCACCGGTGCCTTGATGCCGGGGTGGGGGTCGTAACCGTCGACCGAGATGTGCTCGTAGGTGTAGTCGAACAGGCTGTCGGCCGGCTTCAGGCTCAGCGTCGGGAACGGCCGCGCGTCGCGCGCGAGCTGCGTGCGGACCTGGTCGACGTGGTTGTCGTAGATGTGGCAGTCTCCGCCGGTCCACACGAAGTCGCCGACGCGCAGGCCCACCTGCTCGGCGATCATGTGGGTGAGCAGGGCGTAGCTGGCGATGTTGAACGGCACACCGAGAAACAGGTCCGCGCTGCGCTGGTAGAGCTGGCAGGACAGCTCGCCGTCGGCGACGTAGAACTGGAAGAACGCGTGGCACGGCGGCAGCGCCATGCGCGGGATGTCGGCGACGTTCCACGCGGACACGATCATGCGCCGCGAGTCGGGGTTCTCGCGCAGCGTCTTGAGCACTTCGCTGATCTGGTCGACGTGCCCGTCGTCCGGGGTCGGCCACGAGCGCCACTGGACGCCGTAGACCGGACCGAGGTCGCCTTCGGGGGAGGCCCACTCGTCCCAGATCGTGACGCCGTTGTCCTGCAGCCAGCGGACGTTCGAGTCGCCGCGCAGGAACCACAGCAGCTCGTAGGCGATCGAGCGGAAGTGGACTTTCTTGGTGGTGACCAGCGGGAAGCCGTCGGCCAGCCGGTAGCGCAGCTGGTGCCCGAAGATCGACCGCGTGCCGGTGCCGGTGCGGTCCTGCTTACGGGCGCCCGTGTCGAGCACGTGGCGGAGCAGGTCTTCGTACTGTGTGTCCGGCATGCCCACCAGCCTAAATCAGACCCCGATGGCTTCGCCGTCACGCGCCATTGACCCGCGGGGCAGGCGCCGGCCGGCGAAGAACTCGCGGCACGCGCGGTGCACGGCGAACATCAGCGGGAACCCGATCAGGATCGACACGACCCCGATCACCGCGACGCCGCCGATGCCGAACACGGTGGTCTCCCCCGCGTCCGGCTTCGCGTATTCGATGAGCGCGAGCACCAGCACGGCCAGGAAGAACACCCCGCCGACGAGCGGCAACACGCCGCGCAGGACGAAGTGGCGCAGGCTGGTCAGAAGGGTCTTGCGGAACACCCAGACGCACGCAAGTGCCGTCATCGTGTACTCGATCGCGATGGTCAGCCCGACGGCGTCGACCGAGTCCGAGAGCACGTTGTCGCTCCACACCGCGAGCAGCACGTAGAGCACGAGCGAGACGAGGCCGAACGTCCAGGTGGAGACCGACGGCGTCCGGTACTTCGGGTGTACGCGGCCGAAGACCTTGGGCAGCGCACCGTGGCTCGCCATCGACAGCGTGGTGCGCGCGGCGGGCATGATCGTCGCCTGGCTGGTGGCGGCGCCGCTGGTGAGCACGGAGACGATGAGCAGCAGGCCCATCACCTTGCCGAGCCCTGAACCGCCGAACACCGCGCCGCCGAGGCCGGCCAGCACGTCTTCGGAGTTGGCCTCGTTGCCCAGGCCGATGCCGCTCTCTCCGACACCGGCGAACGCGAGCGCGGCGACCGTGACGAGCAGGTAGTTGAGCACGAGCAGCACCGTCGAGAGCACGGCGGCGCGGCCGGGCGCGCGGCGCGGGTCGGCCGACTCCTCGTTGACCGACAGCGAGCTTTCCCAGCCCCAGTAGATGAACACGGCCAGCAGCACCGCCGACACGGCCGCGCCGACACCGACCCCGTTGGGCCACAGCCAGCTCCACTGCGGGTGGCTTGCCTGCGGACCGGCGCTGCCCTCGTAGACGCGGACGAGGGCGACGGCGGAGAAGATGATGAGCACGGCGAGCTCGATGCCCAGCAGGATCCACTGGGCGCGCGCGGACACTTCGATGCCGCGGTAGCACAGGTAGCAGAGCCCGAGCAGCCACGCGCAGCCGATGGCGGTGGCCACGGCGCGGTTGTCCGCGAGGCTGTCCGCGCCCAGCAGGAGCAGCGTGTAGCGGCCGGTGAGCGCCGACTGGCTGCTCATGACCAGCAGCTGCGCGACGGTGACCACCCAGCCCGTCATCCAGCCCGCGCGGCTGCCGAACGCGCGCGTCGCCCAGGTGAAGTTGGTGCCGCAGTCGGGTTCGGCGGTGTTGAGCTCGCGGAACGCGACGGCCACGAAGAGCACGGGGATGAACGACAGAAGGATGAACGCGGCGGCCTTGAAGCCGGCGCCCGCGAGCACGATGAACCCGAGCGTCGCGGCGATCGAGTACGCCGGGGCCGTCGACGACATCCCGATCACCGTCGCCGACACCATGCCCAGAGCCCCTGTCCGGAGCCCTTTGGCCGGCACGGCCGGGGCGGGGTGCGCGCCGAGCGCGACGGCTTCGGGCATGACCGGTCCTCCTTACGCGGGGGTGGGATTTTGGTCGGACCCTCCAGGCCTTCGTTAGGCCTTCCGGGTCTTTTTCGTTCTTTCGGGGCCCTTCTGGGCCATTCACAGCCGCCAGACGGTACCGGGTAGGGGCTCGGGCCCGGCACTCCGTGTGCGCCGTCGCACATCCGCACACCGAAAACCTCACCTCCACGGCGCCTTGGCCACTGATTTCGGCGTCGTCGTCAGCCTGGTCGGCGAATCGCGTGAATCCCGAAACAAACTCCTGTTCGGGCGCGAGGGCAGATACGCTGCGCGCCTAAGGAATCACATGCCGAAACACAGGGAGGGACGGCATGGGTGACGGAAACCGTACGAAGGTCGAGGAGCTGCGCGCGCCGAAGGCGTTGGACGGCACAGACAGAACCTTGATCGCCCTGCTCCAGAACGACGGCCGTGCCTCGTTCACCGCATTGGCCAAAGCAGTCGGACTCTCCGAGGGCGCCGTGCGCCAGCGGGTCCAACGCCTGCTGCGCGACGACATGATGCAGATCGTCGCCGTGACGGCCCCCGAAAACGTCGACTTGACCCGCCAGGCCATGATCGGCGTCACCGTAAGCGGCGACGCGCGCGAGGTCGCCAACCGCCTGTCGGACCTCGCCGACGTCCACCAGGTGGTCCTCTGCGCCGGCCGCTTCGATCTCCTGGCGTCGCTTCTCTGCCGTGACGACGAGCACCTGCTGGCCGTCCTGGGAGACCAGGTACGCCCCATCCCCGGGGTGACCTCCACGGAGCTGTTCGTGTACCTGAAGCTGGCCAAGCAGAACTACGCGTGGGGCAACCTGACTGTGTGAGGTTTTTCGCCGCGTTTCTCGGATGAGGCCGGGTCCCCGCCTCAGTTCCGAGCTTTTCGCCGCTGTGACTGGGTGTTTGAGGTGGGCTTCCTACTCCGGTCTCTTGCTTCTGGTTTGGGTGCGTGCCTTTTCTCTTTATCCCCCAGCCCTTCCCCAATCACCGCGCAGCCCCCGCCTTCCCGGGCAGGGTTCCGGCAAAGTCGTTGTGATGTTCGCGCCGACCCGATGGGCACGCTGCGGCCGGGATGCATGGCGTTGAGGTCGCGTTAGTGCGATGGGTCCCTCTCAAGCTCGCAGGTTGTGCGAACGGTCCCCTTGCGCTCGCAGGTTGTACGAACGGTCCCCTTGCGCTCGCAAGCTGGTGCGAAGGGTCCCCTCGTACCGGCTCGGCGGCGGGACCTATCGCGCGTGCATGCTGCGGCGCCGACGATCCGGTCGCGCCGATTCGCGACGCGAGCAGGCTGGGCGGCGGTCCCGTCGCGCTCGCCTGCGGCCCAAGCAGCTCGGTCGCGCCTGATCGTGACCGCGAGCAGCCAGTGGCAGCGTGGCAGTGGCAGTGGCAGTGGCCCCGCCGCACCCGCAGTGGCACAAGCGGTCCTGCCGCGACGCGACCACTCTCGCGAGTTGTTCCGGTATCCCGCTGTAACCCCGTGCCAGCCGTCCCCGCAAGCCCGGCGCCCGCAACGTCTCGCCGCGCCGCCCCGCCCCGCCCCGCCCCGCCAACACCAGAGCGCCACAACAGCAGGCCAGCGGTCCGGCCGGCCCGCGGGCACGGCTCGTCGGCCGGTCAGCCCTGCCGGTCGCGCTCTGGCCGCAGCGGGTTGGCGGGGATCGGGTCGTCCTTGGGGAGGCGGAAGGGGACGACGAACCACAGCAAGCCGAACAGCAGGACCGTGAAGCTGCCCGCGGCGATGAAAGCGGCGGTGCCGTAGACGACCTTCGCGATGAGGGCGACCGTCAGCGTGACCGCCCCGGCTAGGCACCCGAAGCCGGCGAGCACGACGCGGTTGCCGACGCGCAGGATCTCGTCGCGGCGGCCCGTGCGGAACAGCAGCCGGTGCCACGCCGCGGGCGCGGTGAGCAGCGCCGTGGCGGCGACCGCCAGCAGCACCGCGACCAGGTGCAGCACCTTCTCGAGCCCACTGGCCGCCTGGAACCGGTCCGTGAACACCACCGCCAGCAGGAACCCGAACAGGATTTGCACCCCGGCCTGCGCGACACGCAGCTCCTGAAGCAGCTCGCCGACGTTGCGCTGCAGCTTCTGGTTGCGCGTCTCCCCGGTGTGCTCCACGTCGCGGTTGTCGATGACCCCGTCGGCCTCCACCGGCGGTGCACCGTCGGTGGTCGAACCGAGGCCGGCCCCACGGCGGAATTCGGCTCCTGCGGGGTCTGCGGTGGACGGGTTGGCTCGGCGCTGCTCGTCGGCGTCAGTCATCGGATGGACTCCAAGCTCGGCTTCGTGCCAAAACACTAAGCCCGACCGCCAGGCCCCGCCCTCCCCTCGAACCTGGCCGACCGGCCCCGTGAAGGTTTCACCCGATGCTGCCCACGACGGGGGAACTGCTCACACGTTCGGGTGGCGCCCATGGCGTCGCAGTCCGCGCGCTGGCTAGAGAGTGACCATGCGAATCGCTTCCACACTCCTTTCCGCTGCTCTCGTCGCCGGCTTGGCCGGCCTCTCCGGCGCCACCGCCGAAGCGGCAACCCCGGTGCATTTCACCTCCGCGCACGGCACCTTCACCGGGTACGCCCCCGGCGCCCCCGCCGTGACCTACCGCACCGACCTCGTCCCGGGCGGCGCGCAGGCCCACGTGTTCGGCACGTCCGCACGCGCCACCGGCGCCACCACCGTGCTCGTGTTCACCGGCCTGCTGCCGAACCACCAGTACGGCGCCCACGCCCACGCGAACGCATGCGGCCCCACCGGTGACGACGCCGGCCCGCACTTCCAGCACACGCCGGACCCGGTCAAGCCATCGGTCGACCCCGCCTACGCGAACCCGCGCAACGAGATCTGGCTCGACTTCACCACCGACCGCTTCGGCACGGGCCACGCCAAGTCCACTGTGGACTGGAAGTTCGACTCACGACGCGCGCACTCCGTGGTGATCCACGAAACCCACACGCACACCGACCCCGGTCACGCCGGCACCGCGGGCGCCCGGCTGGCCTGCCTGGACGTCGGCTTCTGAACTAGAACCCCCAGGAGCGCTCCGGGACGATACGGACGCGCACCGAGAACGACGCGTCGAACGCGGCCGCGGCTGCGTATCCGACGCCGACGTAGGACGGCTCGTACTTGTCGAGGTAGCCCGGCGCTTCGGAGGGTTTTCCCTCGTCGACGTGAGCGCGGCCGTTGACGACGAGGATGCTTCCGCCGTTTTCGTCGCTGTTGAGGTGAAAGCTCACCTCCGGGCTGCCGGCGATGTGGCGGAGCTTGGAGGTGTCGGGCTGGCTGAACACCAGGATGTCGTCGCCGTCGAGGACGAACCACACCGGACGCGGTGCCGGGCGCCCCCTCGGCGTGATGGTGGTCAGCCAGCCCACGGGCTCGCCGGCGCGCTTGATCAGGTTCGGGTCGGGTGTGTACGGCATCTTCGATCTCCCCTCGGAAGTGGTGAGTTCAAGAGAACCACAACCCACCGACAGTTTCCGCTAGCGCGAGGCGACCATCCGCGCATATCGGCTCCCTGCAAGCAAAAGAACCAGACCGGCGCCGAGAAATGCACCCACTCGGGCGAGCCCGTCGAGCGCCGCGAGGTCGAACAGCACCAGCTTCGCGACCGCGGCGGCGACCAGCACCAGACCCACCACGCGAAGCGCGACGACAGCGATACCGCGGAGAAGCAGGACGAGGGCGGCGACCGTCCAGGAGACGGTGATCAACGCGTGGCCCACCAGGAAACCGGACCGGCCGGGAACCGCGAGGAGCGCCGCGCACAGGACCAGACCGGCTGCGCCGTAGAGGGCCGCGAGACCGCCGGGAAGCCACGGAAAAAGCTTACTGGGCTTGAGGATTTCGAGACGCACAGCGGCCCAGGTCATCGCGATCGCGGCACCCAGCATGAGCGCGGCCGCGGCGAGTGCGCCGAGCAGATCCGCAGTCGCGTGCGAACTCGGGACGACGAGCAGCGCCGGCGTCACGTCCACGACGATCGCGACAAGCCCGCCGATCACCGCGAAAGCCAGCGAACCCCCGAGCACGAAACGGTTCTTCGTGTAGCGAGCGGCGAACGCGAGCGCCACCGCTTCGCCGAGCAACACCGCACCCCCGTCGAATTCCGTGACAGTGGCTTGCAAAGCGGCAACCAGACCGGCGACACCCGCGACGGTGCCGGCTTGGCCACGCACGAGCGGCCATGTCGCGACAAGGACAACCGCCACCGCGCCCGTCAAAAGCGCGGCCTGTGTCTTCGGAAGCACCACCGCGGCGGCCAACACGGGCAGCGGCGCGATGGCGAGTACGGCCAGCAGGGTCGGATCATTTTTCTTGCGGCGCAACATGATCATCGAAATCGCGGCGCTCACGAAGCCGGCGGCCGCCGCGACGCCGGTGTTCTGCGTGTGCAACGCGGTGCCGATCAGCGACGCTGTCAAGGGCGGAATTGCCGAAGTGAGCGAAAGGGACCACCACGACCGTCGCAACTGGACGGGCACCGTCGCGATCTGGATGATGAGCAAGAAGGTCACGAGTTCCGGCGTGAAGCCCTGGGTGATCACGGGTGCGCACACGCCGCACGCGACAACAACGGAACTGGCGAGCAGAGGGGAATCCCACATGACGGCGAGCAACAGCCCACCCACCGCGGTCACGAGCCCGACGGCGAGGCCCGCGGGGATGGGCAGGAACTCGTACAGGGAGGTGGCGGCTATCTCGTCTAGGTAGAGCGTCGCGATCCCTGTCGCGGCAAGGGCGAACGCACCGGTGCGCGCGGCCGGCTTGCGATGCAGCCACGCCCCCGCGCCGACGAGCGCCGCACCGAACACGGCCCCCACGAGTACCCGCGGCAACGGTCCCAGCCACCCGCGCTGCACCGCGAGCACCAGCAGCAGCACGACACCCAGCAACGTCACGGCCCCACCGACCCACGCGAGCAACCGCGACCCGGCGCCCTCCTTACCGAGCCGCTCGCTCAGCGTGGGCGACGGGGTGTAGGGCGGGAAGGGGTTGGTGTCGGGGTAGGGCCGCTGCGCGTACGGCTGGGGCGCGGGCGGCATCGGGTAGGTGTAAGGGCCGGGGTAGGGCTGGTAGGCGGGGCCGTACGGCGAGTACGGCTGAGAGCCGGCCTGGGGGTGCATTGGCTGCGGGCCCGCCTGGACCGGCTGGTGTGGTCCGGCTTGGTAGGTCGGCTGCGGACCCGCCTGGGCCGACTGGTCCGGCCCGGCTTGCTGCATCGACGGCGGAGCCGCCTGGGGTGACTGGTCTGGCCCGACTTGGTGGGTCAGCTGCGGAGCTGCCTGGAGCGACCCCGGGGGTGAGGCAGTCTGAGCCTGCGACTGCTCGCCGCCGGGCTGCTGCGGACTGGGCTGCGCTTGTGCGGCCGGCAGCGGGGTGGCGTGCGGCGGCGCAGCGGCCGGCGAAGGCTGCGCCTGCCCGGGCTGGCTCGGGTCCTGGACCGCAGCGGGCTGCTGCGTCTCGGCGGGCGTCACCGGCCGGCCCGGCGGCACTGGCGGCTGAGAGACGGATTTGACAAGCGGGTTGACCGCCCCACCCTGCTGAGCCGGGTCCGGGGTCGACGTGCCGGGCGCCGCGGCGGAGCGGAGTTCGGTGCCGACGGCGGCGATGTGCCGGCCGAGGTCGTCGAGGGCGTCGGCGAGGCGGTGCAGCGTGGCGGCGTCCGTGGTCATGCGGTCAGGGTCGGGGATGGGTGGTGGTGATCGGATCCGTAGCACTACTCAACCCCGGACACGGGACGGTTGCGATCACCTCGGGCCAGTCTTCGCGACGAAGGCCCGGCGACGAGGAGTGGCGTGGACAATCAGCTGCTGAACGATGTCGCCGAGCCGGCCGAGGTGCACCGACCGCACGAACCGGGCTCGGCGACGTTCCTCCGGACGCACCACGAACGGCTCGCACACGCGCAGACCCCGCTCGAACGGCGGCGCACGCTGAGGTCGTCGCTCGGGCTGTTCTGCGGCGCGGCGGGGAGCTTCAACGACCTATCCCTCCACGACCACGGCGACCTTCTGCCCGAGAACGCGCATGGAGGAACTGCGGGCCGCCGTCGCGCGGCAGGCCGGCGAGGAGCTGGACCACCGCTGAGGCGCGGCCAGCGCCTCAAACCTGGGCGAGGTTCCCGCGCAGGTCACCGTCCGCTCCCCGGCTGGCGGGGAGCGGCCGTGCGCTCCGCGGCTGAAGCGAAGTCGCAGCACCGGTCGCCCCGGCGTTCCTCGGTTGGCAGCCGAGTCCCGAACACAGGCCGCCACACGTCGCGCCCTGCATCGGGGTTCTGCGGGGCCATCCGCAACCCTCCCGAGCTTTGGATAGCGCCCGATACAGGAGACCGGACCGTCAGCCGGCTTGAGCGATCACCTCGTCCATCGTCGCCATGATCGAGATGGTCTCGTCGAGCGGCATCAGTGGGCTTTCCAGCGCGCCGGCCGCGAGGAGGCGGGCGACCTCGTCGGCCTGGTGGCGGAGACCACGGCCGGGGTCGGCGTGGGTGTGGCGGACGGGGGTGCCGCCGCGCGGGATGACGGTGAAGGAGGCCGGGGCGTAGAAGGCGCCTTCGATGTCCAGGCGGGCGTCGGTGCCGACGATGGAGGCCGTGGTGGGTGAGGCGGCGCGGAGGGTGCAGTTGAGGACCGCGTGGGCGCCGCTGTCGTAGCCGAAGAGCATGGACGTCTGGGCGTCGACGCCGGTGAACGCCGGCGAAACGATCGAGGCCACGCCCGACGGCGTCCCGAGGATCATCGACGCGAACGAAACCGGGTAGACGCCCAGATCGAGCAGCGCGCCGCCGCCGAGGGACGGGGCGAAGAGGCGGAAGTCGGCGTCCTCGGCGAACCACTGGCCGTGGTCGGCGGAGACGGTGACGATGTCGCCGAGCTCCGGGAGCAGGCTGCGGACGTGGTGGATGTGCGGCAGGAAGCGCGTCCACATCGCTTCCATCAGGAACAGTCCGCGTTCGCGCGCGAAGGAGACCAGCGAACGGGCCTCGTCGGCGTTCATGGTGAACGGCTTCTCCACCAGCACCGGCTTGCCTGCGGCCAGCGCGAGCATGGCGTTGTCGTGGTGCATCGGGTGTGGGGTGGCTACGTACACGACGTCGACGTCCGGGTCCTGCGCAAGCGCCTTGTAGCTGCCGTGGCGGGTGGGGATGCCGAGACGGTCGGCGAACGCGTCGGCGCTCTCCTGGCTGCGCGAGCCGACGGCGGCGATCACGCCGGAATCGGTGAGCTTCAAATCCTCCGCGAAGGCGCCGGCGATGCCGCCCGTACCCATGATTCCCCAGCGCAGCATGCGTCCTCCACGTTTTGGCCCGAAACTGTCGGACCCAAGACTTACCATCGACCCACCCGAACGGAGGAGGCGCCATGACCACACTCGTCAACCGCCCGAAGACCGGCCTGCTCGTGATCGACGTGCAGAACGGCGTGGTCGACCACGCCCACGAGCGCGACAAGGTCGTCGCCAACATCGGCGTGCTCGTCGACAAAGCCCGCGTCGCCGACGTCGACGTGGTGTGGGTGCAGCACAACAGCGACCAGATGCGGCGTGACAGCGAGAAGTGGCAGTACGTGCCGGAGCTCGTCCGGCGGGACTCGGAAGCGTTGGTCCAGAAGACCTACGCCGACTCGTTCGAGGAAACCGACCTCGAGTCAGTGCTGGCCGAGCGCGGGATCGGGCGCCTGTTCGTCTCGGGGGCGCAGACGGACGAGTGCATCCGCTCGACCCTCCACGGCGCCATCGCGCGCGGCTACGACGCCACCCTCATCGGCGACGCGCACACCACCGAAGACCTCTCGGAGTACGGCGCGCCGACGCCCGACAAGGTCATCGCACACACGAACCTGTACTGGAGCTACCACACGGCGCCCGGCCGGAAGGCCGGCACGGTGACCACCGAGGAGGTCAACTTCACAGCCTGACCTTTGCGAAGTCAGAACACCTCCACTGCCGAGAACCTCGGCAGGCCGGCGAGTGCCGGCTCCTCGCCCTCGACCACGGCCAGCACGGCCGCCGCGGCGAGGCCGGCTCGACGGCACAGTTCCACGGCCGCTTCCGCCACGCCCGTGCAGCCGGGGCGGGCCAGGATCGGAACGACGTGGCCGGGCCGGGTGAGGTCGGTCCACGTCGTGGTCCGGACCGCGAGGGTTCGCGCGGTCAGGGCACGGTCGTGGGCGGAGATGCCCGTGGTGGTGCCGCCGGCGGCGTCCACGGAGACGGCGAACGGCGGGCAGTCGGTGTCGTCGGCGGGGAGCAGCGGGATGCGCAGGGCGCGCAGCCGCTCGCGCGGGAGGGCGACGCAGGCGAAACCGCTGGTATAGCGGATGAGGAAGGCCATCGACGCGGTGGTCACCAGCTCGGCCGAGAGGACCAGGCAGTCGTCGAGCAGCACCGGTTCGCCGCGGCCCAGGGCCGCGAGCGCTCCGACGTCCAGATCGGCGGCGAGGCTCATCAGCTCAGGTAGTCCGTGATCGCGGCGAGGGTGTCGTCCGGGTACTCCAGGAGCATGGCGTGGCCTCCGCGCGGCAGGACCCGTAGCGAAGCGTTCGGCAGCAGCGAAGCCATTTCCACGGACTGCGACACAGGCGTCAGGACGTCTTCGGCGCCGGCGAGCACGAGGGTTGGGGTCAGAGCCGAAGGCAGGTCCGGGCGGGAGTCGTAGCCGCGCAGGCCCGCGGCTTGCGCTTCGAAGCCCTCCAGCGACGTCGGGTACGGGTCGTCCGCCGCCAGTTTCGCCTGGGCGGCAAGGGTTTCGTGGTCCGACAACACGCGGGCGGTGAAGGCCCAGGCCATGCCGATCACGCCGACAGCCAGCGGGTCCACGTCGGCACGGCGGAGGGCGAGGCCGGCGTCGAGCCAGGCGTGCTGGATGGGTGTGTACGACGGGAAACCGTTGAGCAGCACGGCTTTCGACAGGACCGAACCGTGGTGGATCAGCATCGACTGCAGCACCGACGCGCCGAGTGACCAGCCCACGGCGGCGACCGGACCGAGGTCCAGGAACTGCACCAGCGCGGCCGCGTCGTCGGCCAGCATGTCCACCGCGTACGGACCCGGGGGCACCGCACTGCGGCCGACGCCCCGGTTGTCGAAGGTGATCACGGTGAACCGGCGGCTCAGTTCGGGCACCGCGCCCGCCCACGCGCTCGAGTTGGCGCCGAGGCCGGCGATGAGCAGCAGCGGCGGGCCTTCGCCTGCGGTGTCGTAGTGGAGGGTCACGCCGTTCACGGTCGCTGTCGCCAAGGGGCACCGTCCTCTCGAAGACACGAGCATCCGGCCGCGTCGGGTCGCGCGACAACGGGAGGGTGTACACGAGCCGCACGTCGGACGTGGGTGAACGCACACGCACTGCGCCATCCAGCGGCTTTTGGTCGACGGGGCCTCACATCTGTGGTCAAGATGTCAACAGGCACCGAGGAGACGAGATGGACACCAACGGCGGTGTGACCACCACGGAACGGGATCTGGCCAGGCTGCTGCACCTGCTCGCCGACGAAACCGGCGCGACGGGCGAGTTCGACCGGCTCGGCGAGGACCTGGCGGGCGAGGGTGATGGGGAGCTCGTCGCCCTCACACTGACCAGGGCCGCGCGCATCCGCGGGCTGCTCGCCGACCGCAAGCGCCGCGAGCGGGAGATGCAGGCGCTGCTGGACACGGCCAGTGACCTCGCCTCGGTGAGGGAGGTGGACGCCGCGCTCGACGCGATCGTCGCCCGCGCGCGACGGTTGCTCGGCACAGACGCGGCGTACATGGCGCTCGTCGATCCGGAGACGGGCGACGCGTACATGCGCGTCACGCTCGGCACGATCACGCGGCCCATCGAATCGCTGCGCCAGCCGCCCGGCTACGGCGTCGGCGGCTGGGTCGCGCAGGAAGGCCGCCCGTTCGCCACCGCCAACTACCTGCGCGACGACCGGATCCGCCGCAAGCACTCCGTCGCGTCGGCCGTGGCGGAGGACGGGATCGTGAGCATCCTCGGCGTCCCGATGCGCGTAGGTGCGGAAGTGATCGGCGTTCTGTTCGGAGCCAACCGCGACGAGCGAACATTCGCACAATCCGAGATCGATCTGCTGGGCTCGCTGGCGGATCACGCAGCGATCGTGTTGGAAAACGCACGCCTCTTCGCAGCCACGAAAGCGACCGCCGAAGAGCTGACCGTCGCCAACGACCAGCTCGCCCGCCACAACAAAGCCCTCGAACAGGCAGCGACGGCCCACGAACAGCTGATGGCGATGGTCCTGCGCCGCGCCGACTTGGCCGAGCTGGTGGCGGCCGTCGCGGAGACGCTCGACGGTGCCGTCCTCGCGGCCGAGCCCGACGGAACACCGCTGGCGAAGGCCGGTCCGGCTGAATTGCTGGATCGGCTGCCAGACCTACCACCTGACGACCCCGGGGCCACCCGCGCACGGGATCTACGTCCGAGCGCACGGAGGGTGCCTTCGCGCGCCACCGAACCCGGCAGGACACCCCCGGCGAACGCCGATCCCTCGGAGCCGTTGGACAGGCCGCCGGACCTGCCACCCAACAGCCCCGGCCCCGCCCGCACACGGGACCCCCGACCAAGCGCGGGGAGGGCGCCTTCGCGCACCAACCAACCCGGCAGGACACCCCCGGCGAACGCCAGTCCCGCGGAGCTGCCGGACCTGCCAGCCGACAGCCCCAGCACCGCCCGCGCACAGCACCCCCGACCAAGCGTCCGAAGGGTGCCTTCGCGCACCAACCAACCCGACGGGATGCCCCTGGCGAACGCCGATCGGCTGGAACCGTCACAGCCGGAATCCGCGCCCCTCCACCGCCGCGGCCAGGGCGCGCGCTTGACCGCGCCCGCCGTCAAAGCCGACGACAAAGCCGACGGCACACCGCCGACGAACATCGGATCTCCGGAACCGCCCCGGACGGAATCCGCACCCGGCGAAGACCGGAGCCGGAACGCGCGGACGACGCCCGTGCGCGCCGCCGAAGTCGGCTGGGCGCCGGTGGTGGAGACCAGCGTGCCGAAGCCGGCCGCCCAGCCGCCTGCCGAGCCGGGAACCGGCCGGGTCCGCGAGCGGGACCGCAACGCGCGGAAGGGGACCGTACTCGCCGCGGAAGCCGTTGGAATGCCCCTGATGGAGAACGGCCTGATGGAGAACGGCCTGGCGGATCCGGCTGAGCCGTCGGGGGAACCCGCAACCGAGCGGGGCCGGCGCGCGACCGGGCGCGCCGACGAGCCCGACCAGACCGGCGAGCCCGATGAACTCGAGAAGGCCGGGCTGCCTGAGCGTCAGGCCAACGAGCCCGATGAACCCGCCAAGGCCGGGCCGTCTGAGTGGTCGGCCGGCGAACCCGGGCCCGGGCGGGTGCGGGACTTGGGCCGGCGCGCCTGGACGGTGCCCGTGCGGGCCGGCAGTGAGACGTTCGGGCATCTGGTGTTCGCGGGGCGGGTTGAGCCGTTGGACACCGACAAGCGGATCCTCGAGCGGTCGGCGCAGACGGCGGCCCTGTTGTTGCTGGTCGAACGTCAGATGTCCGCTGCCGAACAGCAGGTGCGCGGGCAGGTGGTGGATGAGTTACTTGCCGAACGTGAGCCGGATTGGGTGGCGTTGCGCAGGCGCGCGAAGGTGTCCGGCGCGATCGACTTTTCCGTGCGGCAGACGGTTCTCGTGTTGTCCGCGACAGGCACCACGAGGAGACGTCTGCTGAGAGCCGCCGCCGATTACGTGCGGGCGCACGGCGGTGTGGCGACCGAGCACGGAGGGCACGTCGTGTTGCTGGTGCCTTGCACCGACGCGACGGCAGCCGTGCGATCTGCGAGAAAGCACCTCGAGCGCGCGACCGGCGGCACCGTCACCGCCGGTGTGGCGGGACCCGCCGCGACCGCGCCCGTCGTGCGGAGCCTGCACCGGGAAGCCGAGCGCTGCCACCGGTTGCTCGTCGCGCTCGGGCGAGCGGGCACCGCCGCCAGCCTGGCGGACCTCGGTGTGCTCGGCCTGGTGCTCGACGGCGCCTCGCGCGAACACGTCCGCCGGCTCGTCAAGGACAGCGCGGGCCCGATCCTGGCCTACGACACCGAACACGGCTCCCTGCTCGCCGAAACCCTCGACGGCTACTTCGCCGCCGGCGAGAACCCGCGCGCCGCCGCGCGCCGGCTGCAGGTGCACGCCAACACCGTCTACCAGCGCCTCGACCGCGTCGACCAAGTGCTCGGGCATCGCCGTTGGCGTGAGCCCGCGGGCGCGCTCACGCTGCGCATCGCCCTGCAACTCCGGCGCGTAATCGACCAGATCCCGGTGGTGTCATGACAGCGGAAGCGCTCATCACGTCCACAATAGACACTCCGGCCGAAGTCCTCGCCCACCTCACCTTCCTGCTCGCCGAAGAGGCGCCTGCCACTGATTTCGAAACCGTCGAGGCACACGTCCGGCAGCTTCCCGAAGGAGACCGGAAGAACCTTTTGCGGCAAGCGATCGCGGACGCACGCACCGTCCGCGGCATCCTCGCCCGCAGGGCGCAGCGCGAACGCGAAACCCAAGCCCTGTACGAAACCGCGCGCGACCTGACCTCGCTGCGAGACGTCGACGAGGTGCTCAGCGCCATCGTCGAACGCGTCCGCCGCTTGCTGGCCACCGACTCCACCTACATCGCCCTCATCGACGACGACACCGGCGACGCCTACATGCGCGTCACCTCGGGCACGGTCACCGCGCCGATCCGCTCGGTGCGCCAACGGCCCGGCTCTGGCGTCGGCGGCCGCGTGATCGCGACCGGACGTCCGTTCGCCACCACCAATTACCTCACCGACCCGCGCATCTGCCGCGAAACGCAGGTGGCGAGCGCCGTCGGGGAAGACGGCGTGGTGAGCATCGCCGGTGTGCCGATGAAACTGGGACATCGGGTGATCGGTGCGTTGTTCGCAGCCGATCGTCACGAGCGAACATTCGATCAACAAGACATCGCTTTGTTGACCTCGCTCGCGCACCACGCGTCGGTGGTGATCGACAACGCGCGGCTGTTCGGCCAGCTCGGCAGCACCACCGAAGAGCTGCGTGAAACCCACGCGCAAATGTCCGAACAACGCCACGCGCTCGAGCTCGCCGGCACCGCCCACGAGCTCCTGATGCCGCTCGCACTCGCAGGCGCCGACCTCGGCGAAGTGGCCGACACGATGGCGCGGCTGCTCGACGGCACCGTCGCCCTCGAGACGGGCACCGACCGCGTCGCCGCCACCGCGCCCGGCGGGATCCCGGTCGAGGCCGTGTTCCGCACCGGCACCGTCGTCCCGCTGCGCGCCGGCGGCGAGACGCACGGGCGGCTGTACTTCGGCCGAACCCAGCCGTTGACCGAAACCGAACTCGGCACCCTCGAACGCGCGGCACAAACCGCGACACTCCTGGTACTTCTCGAACGCCAGACGGCAACAGTCGAACAAGATCTGCGCCACGAGCTGGTGGAAGACCTCCTCGGCGAACGCGAACCCGACTGGGACTCCATCACGCGGTGTGCGAAAAGGTTCACCGTCCTGGTGGAAAACGAACCTCACGTGATCGTGGTGGTATCAGGAGATGCGCCAGAACTCACCACCGCAGCCGAATGCGCCGCCGGCCGGCGCGGCGGCCTCGCGAGCGAAGTGAACGGTCACCTCGTCCTGATCCTTCCCGGGTACGACGCCGGCGCCATCGCCCGGGCCGTCGCGGCCGAACTCGACGCGAGAACCCCCGTCACCGCCGGAGCCGCCGGCCCGGCCCACGACCTCCCGGCGCTGCGCACCACCCACCACCAAGCCCTGCGCTGCCACCGCCTTTTACTTGCCCTCGGCCGAAAAGGCAGCGGCGCCGGCCTCGACGAGCTGGGCGTCGTCGGCGTAGTCCTCGGCAACGTCGGCCCCGACCAACTACACCGCGTCGTCCGCCAGGCCCTGGGACCGCTGCTCGACTACGACGCCGAACACCGCTCGTCCCTGCTGGCCACCGTCGAGTGCTACTTCGACCGCGGCCAGAGCCCACCCGCCGCGGCCCGCGCGCTCGGCATCCACGTCAACACGCTCTACCAGCGCCTCGAACGCATCGACCACGTGCTCGACGGGGCCGGCTGGCGCGACCCCGAAAACACCCTCGACCTGCAGGTCGCCCTACAGCTCTACCGGCTCATGCCGGGCCCCGCCGCGCCCGCTCCCGCAACACGAACTTCTGCACCTTCCCCGTCGACGTCTTCGGCAGCTCACCGAACTGCACCGACTTCGGCGCCTTGAACCGCGCCAGCCGCGACCGCACGTGGGCCACGATCTCCTCCTCCGTCGCCGACGAGCCCGCGTGCAGCGTCACGTACGCCGCCGGCACCTCGCCCCAGTGCTCGTGCGGCGCGGCGACCACCGCGACCTCCAGCACGGCCGGGTGGTCCACGATCGCCTGCTCCACCTCGACGGACGCGATGTTCTCGCCACCGGAGATGATCACGTCCTTGCTGCGGTCGCGCAGTTCCACATACCCGTCGGGATGCAGAACACCCAGGTCACCGGTGCGGAACCACCCGTCGGGCGCCGCCGCGCGCGTGGCCTCGGGGTCTTTGAAGTAGCCGAGCATCACGTTGTTGCCCCGCAACGCGATCTCGCCGACCGTCACTCCGTCGGCGGGCACGTCCACCCCGTCGGCGCCGATCACCCGTACGACGCAGGTGATCATGTTCCCCACGCCCTGCCGTGCCTTCATCCGTGACTGCGCCGCCGCGTCGAGCTCGTTCCACTCCGGACGCCAGTCGCAGATCATCGCCGGTCCGAAGGTTTCCGTGAGTCCGTACAGGTGCGTCACATCGAACCCCAGCTCGCCCATGCGCCGCAGGATCGCCGGCGACGGTGGGGCGCCACCGGTCGCCACGCGCACCGTCGGAGTGACCGGTGCGGCTTCTGGTGCGTAAGCCAACATCGACAACACCGTGGGTGCGCCGTTGAGGTGGGTGACGCCCTCCTCGCGGATCAGCCGCCACACCTCGGCGGGCTCGACCTTCGGCAGGCACACGTGTGTCGCCGCGGCCGCCGTGACGGCCCAGGGGAAACACCAGCCGTTGCAGTGGAACATCGGCAGTGTCCACAAATGCACAGAAGATGGTGACAATCCCACGTGCCCCACCATCGTCAACGCCTGCAAGTACGCGCCGCGGTGGTGGTACACCACGCCTTTCGGCCGACCGGTGGTGCCGGACGTGTAGTTGATCGACAGCACGGCCCGCTCGTCGTCGGGCGTCAACGCCAGCGGGGCAGCGGCCGCGAGCAACGCCTCGTACTCGTCCCCGGCCCGGATCCGCCGCACCCCGCTGACACTTGACATCACCTCATCCACCAGCGGGTCGAACACCGGATCGTGCACCAGCACCGAAGCCTCGGAATGCTCGAGGATGTACGCGATCTCGCGCGCCGACAGCCGCGTGTTCACCGCCACCAGCGGCACTCCCGCCCACGGCACGCCGAAGTTGGCCTCCAGCAACACGTGCGTGTTCGGCGCGAGCACCGCCACCGGACGCCCACCGGCCAACGGCGCCAGCGCCCCCGCCAGCCGACGACACCGGTCGTGCAGCTGCGCGTACGTCCACCGAGAAGCGCCGTCCACCACCGCGGCCCGAGACCCGTGCGCCGCCGCCGCGCGGTCCAGATAGGACAGTGGCGTCAGCGGCTCGAACGAGAGCTCCATCAGGCGACCCGCGCCGCGGCGACGAGACCCGCGAACCGCACCACCTCGTCGGCCACCAGGTGCAGCTGCTGCACCACACGCGGCTGGTCACAGGCACCGTCGGCGAACTGCGTCTCCAGCGAGTTCACCACCGCGCCGTACGGCGTGACCCAGCCGCGCAACGCGTGCACCACCGAGCGCAACGCGCCCAGCGTCGTCACCCCCGCCTGCCACCCGTGCGCCGCTACGACCAGCCCGACCGCCCGGTCGGCGAGGTACGACAACGGGTCCTCACGCATGTCCTCCACGTAGTCCAGAGCGTTCTTGACCAGCCCCGACATCGACCCGTGGTAGCCGGGCGAGGCGATGATCACCCCGTCGGCCCGGCGCAGGTGGTCGACGAGCTCGCGCGCCACCGCACCGCCGTCGCCGCCCGGCGCGTACATCGGCAGCTGGGCCAACGAAGCCCCGGCGAACGCGTGCGTGGTCGCGCCCAGCTCTTGCGCGTGCCGCAACGCGATCCGCAGCGACTGCTCACTCGACGATCCGGGACGCACGGTGCCCCCGAGGCCCACGACGTGCAGCTGTCCAGCTCGTTCCACGATCAACCACCCGTCACTCGCGCTGACTTGGCCACCTCATCGTCAGCGGGAGCCCGGCGCCGCGGCAATGGGAATCCGCACATGCCGCGGGCCGGCAGCGCGCACGAACTTCCGTTGTCGCACCCGCGTGCCACAGGTCACAGTCGAGCGCATGGTCATGGCACTGGAGAACAAGATCGCCGTCGTCACGGGCGGCGCGAGCGGCATCGGCCGGGCCACCGCGGTGCGCTTCGCGCGCGAGGGCGCACACGTGGTGATCGGCGACGTGCAAGATGCGAGCGAAACCTTACGGCTGGTGGAAGAAATCGGCCAAAAGGCTGTGTACAAACGAACAGACACCACCAGCGAAGCCGACTGCGACGCCCTCGTCGCCGCGGCGGTGGCCGAGTTCGGCCGGGTCGACGTCGGCGTGGCGGCCGCGGGCATCGCGACCGCGGCGGGGATGAGCAACGTCGAGACCCGCGCGCAGAACGGCGACGCGACGCACGTGGTGAACCTGGCGACGGAGGCGTTCCGGCGGGTCCTGGACGTCAACGTGCTGGGCGTGATGATGACCGACCGCGCGCTCGCCCGGCAAATGCTCGAGCAGGGTGACGGGGGTTCGATCATCAACATCGCCTCGAGCGCGGCGAAGATCCCGCTCGCCGGCGCGGCGCCCTACTGCACGTCGAAAGCCGGCGTCTGGATGCTCACCAAGGTCCTCGGCCTCGAGCTCGCCACCACCGGCGTCCGCGTGAACGCCGTGGGACCCGGCTACACGGCCACGCCGATGATCGCCGGCATCGAGGACAACGAGGCGGCCTACTCCTCGGCGATGAGCATCACGCCGATGAACCGCCTCGGCACCGCCGACGAGCAGGCGAACGCGGTGCTGTGGCTCGCGTCCGCCGAATCGTCGTTCGTCACCGGCCAGATGCTGCACCCGGCGGGCGGCCAGTTCACCGACTGAGGAATGGAGGTTCCCGCATGACAACGCTGGACATCGCAGGCATCGGGCGGTTCGAGGTCGACCTCTGGGAGGACGGCAGCGGGTCGCCCCTGCTGTACCTGCACGGGTACGAGCGCCACCCCGGCGGCGCCGGCTTCCTGAAGCGGCTTGCCGAGTCCCGGCGGGTGCTCGCGCCCGAGCTGCCGGGCTACGGCAAGTCGACCGGGTTCGAGCACTTCACCGACGTGCTCGACGTCGCCCTGTTCCACCGCGAACTGGTCCGTTCCTGGGGACTGGAGCAGGTGGACGTTGTCGGGCACTCGCTCGGCGGGATGTTCGCAGCCGAACTCGCCGTGATCGCTCCCCAACTCGTACGGCGGCTCGTGCTGGTGGATCCGTTCGGAATCTGGCTCGACGACCAGCCTTCGCTCGACCCGTTCGGCGCGGCCGCCGACGTGAAGGCCGCCAAGTGGCACGCCGGTCCGCCCGAGCAGGAGCCGACGAACTTCGTGCCCGACCCCGAAGACCCCCACGCGGGGATCCTGTTCTCCGCCGGCAACCTCGGCTCGGCCACGAAGTTCATGTGGCCCATCGCCGACCGAGGCCTGCGGCGCCGGCTCCCGCTGATCTCCGCGCCGACGCTCGTGGTCAACGGCGCGTCCGACGGCCTCGTCACCACCGCGTACGCCGAGGAGTTCGCGCGGCTCGTGCCCGACGCCAAGGTCACCGTGATCGACGAGGCCGGGCACTACCCGATGGTCGAGCAGGAAGACGAGTTCGTGTCCGTGGTCACCGCTTTCCTGGATTCCTGAGAGGACGTCGAAATGGGCAGGGTAGACGGCAAGGTCGCACTGGTCACCGGGGGCGCGGCGGGCATCGGCCGCGAGACCGCCTACACGCTCGCGCGTGAAGGCGCGACCGTGGTGGTCGCGGACATCAACGAGGACGGCGCCAAGCTCGTGGCCGAGAAGATCGGCGACGCGGCGAGCGCCGTGCGATTCGACGCCACAGATCAGCAGTCCATTGAGGACATGGTCGCCGCGGTGATCGAACGCCATGGCCGCGTGGACGTGATCCACAACAACGCCGCGCTCGTGGGTCCCGACGCGTGGTTCGGCGACACCACGGTGATCGACACGGACATCGCGCTGTGGGACCGGGCGTTCGCCACGAACGTACGGAGCATTTTCCTGGTGTGCAAATTCGCACTTCCGCACATGGTCGAGGCCGGCCGGGGCGGTTCGATTGTGAACATGGCATCGATCGGCGGGTTGCGCGGGAGCGCCGGGCTCACTGCGTACGGCACCACCAAGGCGGCCGTTGTCGGGCTGACGCGGTACATCGCGGCGCAGCACGGACGTCAGGGCATCCGCTGCAACGCGATCGCCCCGGGCGTGATCCAGACCCAGCAGCTGCTCGACGCTGTGCCCGATCTCCCGGAGAAGTCGCTGGCCGGCACCGCGTCGCCGCGCGCCGGGCTGCCGTCGGACATCGCGAACATGGTGCTGTACCTGGCTTCCGACGAGTCGGCGTTCGTCAACGGCGAGACCTACCGCGTCGACGGCGGATCCATGGCAGCGGGCTGAACCCCCAACTCCTTCGAAAGGCAGGTACGCACGTGAAGTTCCACTGGTTCGCGCAGCAGTACTACACCAAGCTTCCCGACGACTACGGCCGCACCGTGCACAGCTCATGGGTCACGCCGCCGGCGTCGGTGGCCGACCCGTCGCAGGTGCACGAGGATTACCACACCTACCTGCGCCTGATGCAACAGGCCGACGGCCTCGGCTGGGACTCCCTGTTGTTGAACGAACACCACCAAACATCACTCGCGATGACACCGTCGCCCAACTTGATCGCCGCCATCCTCGCCGGGACCACGCAGAACTCCGCGATCGCGCTGTGCGGCAACTCGCTGGCGCTGTACAACCCGCCAGTGCGAGTGGCCGAGGAGATCGCGATGCTCGACACCATCTCCGGTGGCCGCATCATCGCCGGCATGGTGTTCGGCACCCCGATGGACACGGCCTTCTCCTACGGCGTGCCGCCCATCGAGCTCCGCGACCGCTTCCACGAAGCCCGGGACCTCATAACCCGCGCGCGGAAGGCCGAGGAACCGTTCCCCTTCAACGGGAAGTACACCAAGCTGCGCTACGTCAACACGTGGCCGCGGCCGGTGCAGGACGAGATACCCGTGTGGATCCCGGGCAGCGGCAGCGTGGAGACGTGGGACGTGGTCAACGCCTTCAACTACTGCTACGGCTACCTCTCCTTCAGCGGCAAGCAGAGCGCCGAGCCGATCGTGAAGGGCTTCTGGGACTACACCGAGCAGCAGGGCGCCGACACGAACCCGAACCGCATGGCGTTCACGCAGATCATCTGCTGCGCCGACAGCGACGCCGAGGCCGAGCGGCTCTACGGCGACGCCGTGAAGTACTTCTACCGCCAAAACCCCACAGCGCTGGAATTCGCGACACCGCCGGGCTACAACTCGCTGCCGTCGATCCGGGCCAACCTCACGCGGGCGCGCACGATGTCCAATGAGGAACGCATGAAGGCTCAGAACGGCGAACTGTCCTTCTGGGAGTACGACGAGCTGGGCTACATCATCGCCGGCACGCCGGAGCGGGTGGAGCAGCGCGTGCGCGACCTTGTGACAGACCTGCGGATCGGCCAGCTCATCACGTGCATGCACGTGGGCAACCTGCCCGAAGAGGTCGCGGCGATGAACAACCAGCTGTTCGGCACTCAGGTGATCCCGAAGCTGCGAGACATCTGGGCCGGCATCGAGGACCGCTGGACGCCCAAGGTGAGCCAGCAGCGGATCGCGGAACGCTTCCCCTCCGCGGTCACCGCGGGCTGAACCGCCGAAGGGGCTTCCCCCGCAGTGCGGGGAAGCCCCTTCTTCAGCTCGTGTGCGTCAGGACACCGGATCGGTGGTCCGGGCCGTCAGCGTCGGCTCGAGGTCACCGCCACGGCCTGGTGCACTCGTACCTCTTTGGACAGAAGGACCGGAATGATGGCCACGGCGAACAGGATCGCACCGACGATCCAGATCGTGTCGAGCTGGCCTCGGCCCGACACCGAAGTGTCGATCCACTTCCCGCTCTGGTCGGTGATCACCCAGCCGACCGCGACCTGCATGGCCGCCGACGCGCCGTTGAGCGTGCCGGTGACCTCCGGCCGTGCGATGCCGGACCAGTAGCTGTTGACCGTTCCCCAGAACATCGGATCGCAGAGGAAGGCGAAGGCCCCGATGAAGAATCCCCACAGGACCCACGTCGAGTCGTGCAGCAGCACACCCATCAGGAACCCGACCGCGCCACAGGCCGGGCCGAGCACCAGCCACGGCCGCGTGCGGCCGCCGAAGAACCGGGACACCAGTGTTCCATTGATGAGTCCGAAGAGGACCGGGACGATCGCGATGAGCGGGCTGACCCAAGCCACCGTGTGGGGTTGACCTTGTCGAGGGTGATCAGGCCGTAGGGCAGCCACGGTCCCGAAAGCCACGTCGGGGTCGTCGCCAGCGCGGTCGCGATGATCATCGTGAGGATGCTGCGGTTCTTGAGCGCTCCCAGCAGTTCGCGGAAGCTCAGCTTCTCGCGGACCTCGACCCCGCGGTGTTCGGCGTGGATGCTCGCGATCTCTTCAGGCGTGATCCCGCGCAGCTTCTCGGGTTTGTTGGCGGTGAACAGAACCAGCATCACCAGCGCCGGCACACCCAGCGCCGCCACCACGATGAACGCGTCCCGCCAGGACAGGTGATTCGCCAGCGGCAGCGCGATCGCCGGCGCGAGCACACCGGCGATGAGGGTCGAGCTCATCCACGTCGACGTCGCCCTGGCGCCGAGCGCGCCAGGGAACCACACGGAAAGGAGCCGCTGTGAAGGGGCCCAGGAGAATCCGAAGAAGACGCCGAAGATCAGGTTCCGCCACCACATCTCGTTGTAGGTGTGGACGAACGCCATCGTCGCCGAGAGCACCGTGACGCCGGAGATGCAGATGATGAGCATCTGCTTGGCGCCGAGGCGGTCGGCGAGGATGCCGGCGAGCAGGAGCAGGGGGAAGTACCCCAGCAGGTAGCTCGCCGTGACGCTCGAGATCTGACTCGGCGAGAGGTGCAGGTCGGTGGACCAGAACGGGTTGAGCAGGCTGAACTTCGCGCTGTCCAGCCAGACCACGAAGTTGACGATCAGGATGCTCGCGAGCATGAGCCCGCGTTTGCCCGTGAAGAGCTTGGGGCGGGTTACCGGTGCGGGGAACGACATGACAGACCCTCCGGACACAGGGGTGCGGATGCAGGTGGTGGATAGGGAGGCGGAACAGGTGCCTCAGCCGAAGTACTCCCGACCGACTAGTCGGTTCGAGACAGCTTGCGCCCGGGTCCAGAGTGTGTCAAGCGCCACTTCGGAGCTTCTCGATTCAGGATAAAGTTCTTGTGCAGCAACGCGTTTCTTGATCTTTCGGAATTCACCCGTGCGGCGCAACGCGTGGTTATCGTTGGTCGATGTCCAGGATCTGGTGCGGTGCCTGGGTTCTCGCCCCGACCACAAAGGACCTTCTTTTGCGTTGGGCCGGGGCGGTTTCCGATACCGGTTTTCCGAGGTAAATCCACTTAGGAGGCTGTTGTGCGCGTGGTCACTTGGCAGGCGGTTGAAACCCTGTCCCTCGACGAGGTCGACGCACCGGTGTGCGGACCGTCCGATGTGGTCTTGTCCGTGGGGGCGTGCGGGATCTGCGGTTCGGATGTGCACTCCTACACCGAGGGCATGTGGATCGCGCCCGGAGTGCCGCTCGGGCACGAGTACGCGGGGACGGTGACCGCGGTGGGGTCCGCCGTGGCCGGCTTGCGCGTCGGCGACCGGGTCGCGGTGAATCCGGCGGCACCGTGCGGATCTTGTCCGCGGTGTTCGGAAGGTCGGCAGAACCTGTGTTCCCGAGGGTCCGGTCATTCCGGTGGGTTCGGAGACCAGGTGCTGGTGCGGAACGCCGTGGTGGGGCAGCACTTGTTCGTGCTGCCTGGCGACTTTCCGTTGGAGGAGGCTTCTTTTCTGGAGCCGCTTTCGGTCGCCGTGCGGGCCGTGCACCACGCCGCGCCGCCGTTGGACGAGCCGATCGTGGTGTTCGGCCTGGGAACAATCGGACAATGCGTGGTGCAAGTCCTCCTCGCGGCAGGAGCCCGTGATGTGATCGTGGTGGATACTTCACATCGGCGCCTCGCGGCCGCCGTTTCCGCCGGGGCGCACGAGGCGTTGAACCCCTCGTCTGACGATGTGGGCGCCTCCCTGTTCGCCTCGCGCGGCACGACTTCGTCGCCCTACCAACCGCGTTCGGGTGCGATCGGGGCGGTGTTCGAATGCTCCGGTGCTGCTCCCGTGTTGCCGCTGGCGTTCTCCCTGGCCCGCGCCGGCGCACCGATCGCCGCGATCGCGCTCGCGGGTCACCCGTTGAGCATCCCGGTCGACGACCTGGTGCAGAAGGAGCTCCGCCTGCTCGGCAGCTTCGCCTACACCCCGCGCGACTGCCAGGAGGCGTTCGACCTGCTCGTGTCGCGACGGGTGGACGTCCGGCCGCTCATCTCGCACCGCTTCGCGCTGGCGGACATCACGGCGGCGTTCGAGGCGCAGCGGGATACAGGGGCGTCGATCAAGGTGGTGGTGTCACCGTGACGTCTGGTCAGCAAGGTCGACTTCATTTCAGCGATGGCGAGCGAGCTCATCGAGATCTTGGATGAGCTTCGCAGCGACGAATACGACCTTCACCTGGCCATGCAGCTGTCTTGACGTGCCCCTCCTCGACGTGATCGACACCACAAGCGACAATGGAGGACGTGACCGCCACCTTGAGCAAGCCCGCCCTGCAGATCGGCCCCTACCAGGTCGACCCGCCGGTCGTGTTGGCGCCGATGGCGGGGATCACGAACGTCGCGTTCCGGCAGTTGTGCGCGGAGTACGGGGCGGGCATCTACGTGTGCGAGATGATCACCGCGCGGGCCGTCGTGGAGCGGCACCCCGGGACGATGCACATGATGACCTTCGGCGAGCACGAGAAGCCCAGGTCGATGCAGCTTTACGGCGTGGATCCGAAGACGATGCGCGAGGCCGTGAAGATCATCACCGGCGAGGGGCTCGCGGACCACATCGACTCGAACTTCGGGTGTCCCGTCGCGAAGGTGACTCGCAAGGGCGGCGGGGCGGCCCTGCCGTTCAAGCGGAAGCTGTTCGCGGACATCGTGCGCGAATCGGCCGCGGCGGCGGCCGAGGCCGGGGTGCCGTTCACGGTCAAGTTCCGTGTGGGCATCGACGACGACCACCGCACGTTCCTCGACGCCGGGCGTATCGCCGAGGCCGAGGGCGCGGCGGCGGTCAGCCTGCACGCGCGCACGGCCGCGCAGCGCTACTCCGGCCAGGCCGACTGGTCGAAGATCGCCGAGCTCAAGCAGGCCGTGACCAGCATTCCCGTGCTGGGCAACGGTGACATCTTCTCCGCCGCCGACGCGCTGCGCATGGTCGACGAGACCGGCTGCGACGGTGTGGTCGTCGGGCGCGGGTGCCTCGGGCGGCCGTGGCTGTTCGGGGAGCTGGAGGCGGCGTTCGCGGGGCGCGAGATCCCGGCCGGGCCCAACCTGGGCGAGGTCGCGCGGGTGTTGCGCCGGCACGCGGAGCTGCTGGTGGCGCACGACGGGGCGACCAAGGCGTTGCGTGATCTGCGCAAGCACATGGCGTGGTATTTCATGGGCTTCCCCGTGGGGTCCGAGCTGCGGCGCGGGTTCGCGATGGTGTCGAGCCTCGACGAGCTCGACGACCTCATCGCCCGGCTCGACTTCGACGCGCCGTTCCCGGAGAACGCCGATGGTCCCCGGGGGCGCCAGGGCTCGCCGGGCAAGGTGACGCTGCCGCACGGTTGGCTGAACGACCCGGATGACGACTGTGTGCCTGAGGCTGAGGACATGCATTCGGGCGGGTGAGCCTGGTTGTGGTTTTGGATTTCGGCTTCACCAACCGATGTTGGTCGCTGGCGGAATTCGAACACGGTGTGTCGCACAATTCGCGGGCGGCGAGAATATTCGCACTTCACTGAGCTGATCATGATGCTGGAAACCACGTGTCGAGTGCGAGTTGCAACGACTCGCTGTCCCCTTCTGCCCAGGCGATGACGCCGTCGGGGCGGAGGAGGCGCGGGCCGATGTTGGTCACTGGGAGGATTTCAACACGGTTTGTCGCATAATTCGCGAAAGGTTGTGTCTCGGGTGTGAGCAGGAGCAGACCACGGCCGGAGCGCAGGTGTTCGTGCAGTCTGGAGTGGACGCCGTGGTCGTCGATGAGGTCCAAGTCGGGCGAGTGGAGGCCGACGGGTTCGGTGCCGGGGTACGGCAGCTCGTACCGATGGTCCACACCGGACAGTAGAGCGCTGAAATACCGGTTCACCGCGGGGATTTCCATGAGTTCGCTGACGATGTCGCGCAGCGCGTCGACGTGGGGGCCGGGGGCCAAGAGGGCCGACTGCGCGCGGGTGTTGTGCAGGACGGCCGCCGCGGCGGGGTGGCGTTCGCGGGTGTAGGTGTCCAGGAGTGACTCGGGCGCGGCGCCGCGGGAGACGGCGGCGAGTTTCCAGCCCAGGTTCATCGCGTCGAGCAGGCCGAGGTTCAGGCCTTGGCCGCCGCTGGGCGAGTGGACGTGGGCGGCGTCGCCGGCCAGCAGGACTCGGCCGTGGCGGTAGGTGTCGGCTTGGCGGGCCTGGTCGGTGAAGTCGCGGGGTTCGCGGAAATCGTCGATGGTGACGTCGGCGCCGGTGACCCGATGGATGGCAGCGGCCAGCTCAGCGGCGGTGACCGGGCCACGGTTGTCGGCCCGGGTGCCCGGGATGGCCGGGCGGTCTTCGCCGGCTGAATTGGCCGAGGTCACCGGCGCGGCGTCACTCGGCACGGTCGCTGGTGTGAACCGAGTGCTTCCGGCCAGGACGACCGGAGCGCCCGGGCGACCATCGTCGTGCGACTTGCCTGAGATGGCTAGGCCCCCGTCGGCAGCAAGGGTGGACGGGCGGCCATCGCCAACCGTGGCGACTGGTGCAGCGGCGCTGGCCGGAGCCGCGGAGGGGCAGTCACCGGTCGAGGTGGCGGAGGTGATCAGACCGGCACCGGCAGCCAGGGTGGCGGACGGGTGAGTGTCGCCGACCGGAACCGCTGGGGCAACGGCGCTGGTCGGCGTTAACGAGGGGCCGCCGCCGGTCGAAACCGCGGAGGTGACCAGACCACCGCCCGCAGCCGGCGTGGTGGACGGCCGGCCATCGCTGGCCGGGGTGACCGGGGTGGTGGTGCCGGACGGCGCGGCTGACGCGACCGTGGCCGAGCCGGCGAGTTCCGTGACGCCGGCGAGGGAGCCGCCGTGGAGGAACGTGCCGGTGGGGTAGCGGCCGGAGGCTGGGGCGGGGCCGCTGAAGGTGACGGCGCCGGCGATGGTGCGGAGGAGGGGTGGCGTGCCGGGGAAGGCGAAGGGTGTGAGTTTTCGGACGCGGCTGTGTGCGCCGTCGCACCCGATTAGGTAACGGGCGCACAGGCGATGTTCGCCGGTGGACGTGTGAGTGAGGACGGTGACGCTGTCGGTACCGGATTCCAGGGCGACGACGTCGTGGCCGCGGAGGATCCGGGCGCCGAGGGACTCGGCGTGGGTGGTGAGGAGGCGTTCCAGGTCGGGCTGCCAGATGCGGGTGCCGTGGCGGTGGGGGTCTGGCGCGAGTTTGTGGATGTTCGCGAAGTGGCCCAGCTCGGTGCCGTGGTCGCGGGTGAAGTCGCGGGCGCCGTCGGGGTCCGCGGCGGACAGGTGGGGGCCGAGGCCGCGGCGCCGGAGGGCTTCGGTGGCCAGGGGGCCGATGCCGCGGGCCTTGCGATCACGCGAGGGTTCGGTGAGGCGTTCCAGCACCACGGCGTTGCCGCCGCCCAGCTGGACCTCGGCGGCGAGGAGGAGGCCGACGGGGCCGGCTCCGACGATGATGACGTCTGCGTCCACGAGAAATCTCCTTAACTTGTTAAGTGCTACTCTGCACCTGAACTAGTTAAGGAGTCAAGGAGCATGCCGATCGACGTGCCGGACGCGGTGCGCACCGCGTTGGCCCAGCTAGAGCAGGACGGGCTCGACAAGCTCACCGTCCGGCGGCTCGCCGGCGAGCTCGGCGTCAAGGCGCCGGCGCTGTACTGGCACTTCAGCAGCAAACGCGCGCTGCTCGACCACATGACCGATGCGATCGTCGAGCCGGTCCTCGGCCGGCTGCCGGAAAAGACCGTGCACTGGCTCGAGTGGCTGGAGGAAGCGGGTAAAGCGCTGCACACCGCGCTTCTCGGCCACCGCGACGGGCCCAGCATCGCGATCGGCGCCGACCTGAGTGTGGCCCGATCGCTGGGTGAGTTCGCGGAGCGCGCCGTCGAGATCTTGCACCGGGCGGGGTTCCCGCTCGCCGACGCGACGCGCGCGGCGGGGGTGTTCGTCCACTTCGTGCTCGGCCGCGCGGTCGAGGACCAGACCAGGCCCGACGAAACCGTGCAGATTCCGTTTCCCTTGATGGCGCAAGGCTTACGCGACCGCCAAGCTGCCGGGGCCACCCCAGCGGACGACTTCCGCTACGCGCTCGGCGTCGTCCTCGCCGGGCTGAACGCCACCCGCCCCGCGGCCCCCTGAGTCGCCCCGGCGACTGCGCTCGGTGCGACTCCCGACACGACCTACGGGAGCTCGAGCGCGATGTCGCCGAACGCCGCTGGTGCCGATGCGAACGCTTCCGTGGGCGTCGACCACAACCGGGCCTCCGTGGCACGCGTGTACAACTACCCGCTGGGCGGCAGCGACAACTACGAGATCGACCGCAAGACCGGCCGGCAGATGGCCGCCGCGCTGCCGGACGTGGTCGAGGTCGCCAAGGAGAACCGCGCGTTCATCCGCGCCATGCGGTTCATCGCCAAGCAGACCGACGTCACCCCGCGCTCGATCCTCGACAACGAGACCGTGCGCACCCATCTCGACTGGCACCAGCCGATCGCGCTCTCGCAGGTCGCGACGCTGCACCACCACAAGGGCGAGCGCAGCGCGCGGGCCGAGGTGATGCGCGAGTACATCGACGCCCTGCCGCGCGGGTCCTCCGTGATCATTTCCCACCCGCTCGACCCGGAGTCCGAGGACACCGCGGTGATGCGCGAACTCGAACAGGCCGTCGCGCGCGGCTCGCCGGGTGGCGCGACGTGGCGCACGCGCACCGAGATCGAGGAGCTGTTCGACGGGCTGGAGATGGTTGAGCCCGGCATCACCGAACTCGTGCACCGGTGGTCGGACGGCCCGCAGCTCAAGCCCTCACGGTCGCCCACCGGATCATCGCCGGCGGAATCGGGCGCAAGCTCTGAGCTGCAGTTTCCCGTGTTCTCCACAAGCTGTCCCCAGGTTGTCCACAGGGGGTTGTGGATAAACAGCGAAAGGCCACCCCGGAGGTCGGAGTGGCCTTTTTCGCGAGCGGGGAAGGATCAGGCGGCCGCACCGATCAGCACCGACTGCACCTGACCGAAGCCGAGGGCGGCGAGGTCGGCGACGTCGTGGGTGACGACCAGCGACTTGCCCGTCAGGTTCGGGCCGGTGTAGAGCGTCAAGGTGCCGGAGACGAACTGGATCGAGCCGGTGGCCGGGATGTTGATGTTGACCTTGTCGCCGACATTGCCGTTGATGCCCTGCGAGCCCTGCGGCTCGGAGAAGTTCTTGCCCGAGTCGATGATCGCGCTGGCACCGGCGACGGGCGGCTTCGCAGGGGCGTTGTCACCGATGAAGATGGACTGGACGTGGGCGAAACCGGCGCCGAAGGTGGCCGGGATGTCGGCGACGCTGTCGGTGAGGACCGCGGCGTCGCCGGTCTTGCAGTCCGCGCCGGTCCACAGGGTCATCGTGCCGCCGAAGCTCTGCAGCGAGCCGGTGGCGGGGATGTTGACGGTGACGCACTCGCCGCCATTGCCGCCGATGCCCTGGGAGCCCTGCGGTTCCGAGAAGTTGATGCCCGAGTCGAGGATGCCGCTCGCCCCGGAGGCGGCGGGTGAAGCGGAGGCGATGCCGGCACCGCCGAGCACCGCGCCGGCGACGGCACCGAAGGCGGCCAGGGAGAGAACAGTCTTGCGCAGCATGGGATTCTCCAGAACCTTGTCGGGTTTCCCGGCTCCGCACCTCGGTGCCGGACACCCGCAGACACGGGTCCCATCCGGTGAACGGTTCACGATCTTGATGTGACGGCCGCCACACCGCACCGTGAAGGCAAGACAGGGCAACGTACTTGCCCGGAAGAATCCCCAGCAGAACGATCCACTGTGGACAGACATGGTTCGGCCCCGTCGTCCCGAGAGGAACGACGGGGCCGAGAAATGCGCCTGGTACTCAGTTCTCGAGCTGCTGCGGCTCGCCACCGACAGTGATCTTGCGCGGCTGGGCCTTCTCGGCCACCGGGATGCGCAGGGTCAGCACACCGTCGACGTACTCCGCGGCGACACGGTCGGTGTCGAGGGTGTCACCGAGGACGAGGCGGCGCGAAACCTTGCCGCGCGAACGCTCGGAGACCTGCACGCGGGCGTCCTCACCGAAGGCGGCAGCGCGCTCGGCCTTCACGGTCAGCACGTTGCGCTCCACGCTCACGTCGATCGACTCGCGAGCCACGCCCGGGAGGTCGAACTGCACGACGTACTCGTCTCCGTCGCGGTAGGCGTCCATCGGCATCGTGCGCGGTGAGCTGGTGGGCTGGCCGGCGAAGAACTGCTGGGTCAGGCGGTCGAACTGGGCGAACGGGTCGGTCCGGATCAACATCTGCGTTCCTCCTTCAGGTGGCCTCGATCAGCTCCTGGACGGCTGACCGGACCTTACGAAGTTGACAACGGACAACTCAACTTAGTTGTTCCCGATAGACGCACATCACAGCCGAGAGTTGCCAGACGGACACGACCAGGTGTACAGGTGTGAACATGTACACGGGTGGAAAGAAGCAGAAGCTCGTCGGTGAGCTCGCCGAGCTCATCCACTCGGGCCGGCTCGCCCATGGTGACCAGTTGCCGGGTGAGCACCAGCTCGCCGAGCGGTACCAGGTCAGCCGTGGGACTGTGCGCAACGCGCTGGTGGAATTGCAACATCAAGCGCTCATTTCCACCCACGCCGGCGTCGGGTCGTTCGTGACGTTCGACGGGGTCACGCTCGACCAGCGCGTCGGCTGGGCCCGCGCGCTCGCCGACTCCGGCGCGCCCGTGACCACCGAACTGCTCGGCATCACGGAGGTCCAGGACGCCGAGCTCACCCGCCGGTTCACCACGCCGAAGTTCGTGCGCGTGAAACGGCTGCGCCGCGACGAGACCGGCCGTGGCGTCTCGCTCGAAGAAGCCACTCTCCCACCCGTCGGGTCGCTGGCCGAGCTGCGCCTGGTCGACAGCTCCATCACGGCGACCCTGCGCGAAGCCGGCGTGGAGCCCGTCGGGGGCGACCAGTGGATCACCGCACAGCCGCTCGACGCCACTTCTGCCGCGCTGCTCGGCCGCCCCGCCGGCGAGCTGTTCCTCAAGGCCACGCGCACGTCGCTCGACGCGGATTCCCGGCTCGTCGAGCACGTCGTGAGCCTGCTCGATCCCACGCGCTTCAGCTTCCACCTCTCCTTCGGCCGACGATGAGCCCCCGAGACCGCGCGCTCGCCGCGTTGACCGGACTGGCCGTGGGTGACGCGCTCGGCATGCCGACGCAGTCGATGTGCCGCGCCGAGATCCGCGCCGCGTACGGGAAGATCGACGGCTTCCGCGACGCGATCGCCGGGCAGCCCATCGCACCCGGCCTGCCCGCGGGCACGATCACCGACGACACCGAGCAGGCCCTGCTGCTCGCACGCCTGCTCGTGGCCGGCGGCGGCCACGTCGAGCCGCGCGTGTTCGCCGACGCGTTGCTGGCCTGGGAAGCCGACATGATCCGCCGCGGTTCAGCCGATCTACTCGGGCCGTCGACGAAAAAAGCGTTGTCACTGCTGGAAAACGGCGTCCCGCCGGAAGAGGCCGGCCGCGGCGGCACGACCAACGGCGCCGCCATGCGCGTGACCCCGGTCGGCATCGCCACACCGGTTGACGACCTGGCGACGCTCGTCGACGCCGTGGCCGAGACCGCGCGCGTCACGCACAACACCTCGCTCGGCCTCGCGGCCGCGGCCGCTGTCGCCGCAGCGGTGTCGGCGGGTGTGGACGGCGCGAACCGCATGGACGCCTTCGACCTGGCCGAACGTGCGGCCGCCCTCGGCGCGACGCGAGGCCACTGGAGCGCGGGCGGCAGCGTCGCCGCGCGCATCCACTGGGCGCGAGACTGGGTGCGGGGCCTGCGGCGCACCGAGCTGGACGACGCCGTGGCCGACGTGATCGGCACTTCCGTGGCCGCGCAGGAGTCGGTGGTCGCCGCGTTCGCGCTGGCCGAGGTGCTCGACCCGGCCGACGCGCTGACGACGGCCGCGAGGCTGGGCGGCGACACCGACACCGTCGCCGCGATCTGCGGGGCGCTGCTCGGCGCGTGCGGCGAAGAGGTCCCCGCCGAGCTGGCCGAAACCGTGGTCAGGGTGAACGGTCTCGACCTCGGTCCGCTCGTCGACGGCCTCGTCACCGTGCGCAGGACCATCTCGTGAGCCGGTTGATCCACACAGGACAAGTCGTGGTCGACCTCGTCCTCACCGTGCCGCGGCTGCCGGCACCGGGCGGCGACGTGTTGGCGACGTCCACGAACCTGCTGCCCGGCGGCGGGTTCAACGTGATGGCCGCGGCCGCGCGCTCGGGCGCAGAGGTCGCCTACGCCGGCACGCACGGCACCGGCAGCTTCGGCGACCTCGTACGCGCCGCGCTGGAGACCGAAGGCATCACGGTCGCGCAGGAGCCCACGGTCAGCGGCGACACCGGCGTCGTCGTGGCGCTCGTGGATCCCTCGGGCGAGCGGACGTTCGCCACCGGCACCGGCGCCGAAGGCCGGCTGCGCGCCGACCAACTCGCGCGCGTCGCCGCCGCGCCCGACGACCTCGTGTACGTCACCGGCTACAGCCTCCTGCACGCCGCCAACCGCGAAGCCCTGCTGCGCTGGCTGCCGGACCTGCCGGGTTCGCGGGTGCTGTTCGACCCCGGCCCGCTGGTGTCCCAACTGGACCCGCGCACCCTCGGCACCCTGTTGTCCACGGTGGACATCATCAGCTGCAACGCCCGCGAGGCCGAGTCGCTCGACGTCACCGCGCTCGCCGAGAGCACGACCGTGATCGTCCGCGACGGCCCCGCCGGCTGCACGATCCACCACGGCGGCGAGGTCACCCGGGTCGACGGCTTCCCCGTCACCGCGGTCGACACGAACGGCGCCGGTGACACCCACTGCGGCGTCCTGGCCGCCGAGCTCCTGCGCGGCGCCGACCTGCCGAACGCAGCTCGCCGCGCCAACGCCGCGGCCGCGATGTCCGTAACCCGACACGGACCCGCCACCGCGCCAACATGTGCGGAACTGAAGGAGTTCTGGCGGAATATTGACGGCGACACGGGCGACTTCTACCGTCGCATCGATCAAATATGAACAGGTTCAGATAGGCGGGCACCATGGCCAGGACCGAACAACGGGCACCGGAAACAAGCAGCCGGCTCAAGGTCGAGACACACGGCATCAATGTGATCGGCGACGCCGAGCGCCGGGGCCGGCCAAGGGATCTGTTCTGGCCGTGGTTCGGCGCCAACGTGTCGATCCTGGGGCTCAGCTACGGCTCGTTCGCGCTCGGGTTCGGGATCTCGTTCTGGCAGGCCACGATCGCCGGTGTGATCGGGATCGTGTTCTCGTTCCTGCTCTGCGGCTTCATCGCGGTGGCGGGCAAACGCGGCTCCGCGCCGACGATGACGCTCTCGCGCGCGGCGTTCGGCGTGCGCGGCAACCACCTGCCGTCGGCGATCTCGTGGATCCTCACCGTCGGCTGGGAGACGGTGTTGACCGCGCTCGCCACGATGGCCACCGCGACGGTGTTCGAGCGGCTCGGCTGGGGCGGTGGCACGACGACGAAGGTGATCGCGCTGGTCGTGGTCGCCGGGCTCACCGTGCTCAGCGGCGTGATGGGCTTCGACCTGATCATGCGGCTGCAGACGATCATCACGTGGATCACCGGCGTGCTCACCGTGGTCTACGTGATCCTGGTGGCCGGCCACGTGCACTGGTCGGCGGTGAGCGCGGTGCCCGCGGGCTCGGCGCAGGAGTTCATCGGCGCGCTCGTGTTCCTGATGACGGGCTTCGGGCTCGGCTGGGTGAACGCGGCGGCCGACTACTCGCGCTACCTGCCGCGCTCGTCGTCCGGACGCGGTGTGATCGGCTGGACGACGTTCGGCGCGTCGGTGGGGCCGCTCGTACTGCTGGTGTTCGGGCTGCTGCTGGCGGGTTCGTCGCCGGAGCTGAACTCGAGCATCGCGGCGGACCCGATCGGCGCGCTGACCACGATCCTGCCGCTGTGGTTCCTGGTGCCGTTCGCGATCGTCGCCGTGCTCGGCCTGGTGGGCGGCGCCGTGCTGGACATCTACTCCTCAGGGCTGTCGCTGCTGTCCGCGGGCCTGCGGATCCCGCGCTACGTCGCGGCGCTGATCGACGGCGTGATCATGATCGCCGGCACCGTCTACATCGTCTTCTTCGGCGGCACTTTCCTCGGCCAGTTCCAGGGTTTCCTCACCACGCTCGGCGTGCCCGTGGCTGCGTGGTGCGGCGTGATGCTCGCCGACGTGCTGCTGCGCCGCCGCGACTACGCCGAAGCCGACCTCTACGACCGCCGCGGCCGTTACGGCGACGTGCGCTTCGGGCCCATCGCCCTGATCATCGTCGCAACGGCCGTCGGCTGGGGCCTGGTCACCAACGCGTCGGCGAGCTGGCTGCACTGGCAGGGTTACCTGCTGGCGCCGTTCGGTCTCGGCGGTCGCGAGGGCTCGTGGGCGTTTGCGAACCTCGGCGTACTGGTGGCGCTGGGGCTCGGTTTCGTGGTGACGGTGTTGTCTGCCTCGGCTTCGCCGAGGCGGCGAGATCGCCTTTGAGCGATCTCGCGCTGTGGTCGGGTTTTACCCCCGCCGGGGTGAAGTATTACGAAGTGTGGCCGGTCGCCCTGCGAGCACCGGATTCCTGTGCCTACGTGTTGGTCGGCGAGCCGTGTCAGGTCCACTGTGGACGAGACCACGTTCGGCAGGTGGACGTCCGAACTCGCCGCCCTCGCAGGCGACGGCGGGCTCGGCGCTCGCGGGTGTCTCCACGAAATGCTGTGTCCTCTCCACCGAGTTGGCCGCCGCCGACGCGGGCGTGCCGGTGACCGTCGTCGCCGACGCGCACGCGGGCGTTTCCGACGAGACCCACGAACGAACGCTCGCAATCCCCCGGCTCTACGGCCCGCTCGTCGGCGTCGCCACAACCGACGAGGTGCTCACCAGGTAGCGACTGAGCCTCCGGCGGAGAAAACCGCGCCGAGGCCCAGGAGATCAGGCGCGAACCTAAGTCAGCTCGTCCTGCCGCTCCGCCGCGATCCGGCGGACGCGGCCGCGGACCCCGAGCCAGCCGGCGACCAGAACCAACGCCAGCACCGGAATGCTGTAGATCAGGATCCGGCCGGTCGTGCCGCCCCACCAGCTCATCGTGAGGACCAGCAAGAGGAACGCCAGCGTCACGTAGTTGGTGTACGGCGCGCCCGGCAGGCGGTACGAAGGCCTGGACATCTCGCCGCGCGCGGCCTTGCGAGTCATCGCCAGGTGGCAGATCACGATCATCGACCACATGCCGATGATGCCCAGCGCCGAGAACTCCAGCGCCACCTCGAAGGCCTCACCGGGCACCACCAAGTTGAGTACCACGCCGAGCACGTACACCGCCGCGGTCAGGAGCACGCCGCCGAAGGGGACGCCGCTCTTGCTCATCTTCGAGGTGAACTTCGGGGCCGAGCCGGCGATCGAGAGCGACCTCAGGATTCGCCCGGTGGAGTACAGGCCGGAGTTCACGCTGGACAGCGCCGCGGTGAGCACGATGACGTCCATGATGCCGCCGGCCGCGGGGATGCCGAGCTTCGAGAAGAACGTGACGAACGGGCTCTCCCCGCTCTTGTACGCCGTCCACGGCAGCACCATCACCAGCAGAAGCACAGAGCCCACGTAGAAGATGCCGATGCGCCAGGCGACGGAGTTGACCGCCTTCGGGATGACCTTGCGCGGGTTGGCGGTCTCGCCGGCGGTCACACCGACCATCTCGACGCCGGAATAGGCGAACACGACACCCTGCAGGATCAGCAACGCGGGCAGCACACCGGTCGGGAACAGGCCGCCATTGCCGGTGATCAGGCTCGGGCCGGTCACCACGCCGTCGACGGGCGTTCGGCTGATCAACACGAAGATCGCCACGACCATGAACACCACGAGCGCGAGTACCTTGATGGCGGCGAACCAGAACTCGAGTTCGCCGAACAGCTTCACCGAGACCATGTTCACCGCGAGGATCGCGAACAACGCGATGAGCGCGGGAATCCATTGCTGCAGGTCCGGCCAGAAGAACTGCGTGTACTTGGCCACCGCGGTCACGTCGGCGACGCCCGCCGTGGCCCAGTTCAGGAAGTACATCCAGCCGGCGAAGAACGCGGCTTTCTCGCCGAGGAATTCACGCGAATAGGACACAAAGGATCCGGAAGACGGCCGGTGCATCACCAGTTCGCCCATCGCACGGACCACGAAGAACGCGATGATCCCGGCCACCGCGTAGACGACGGCCAGCGCCGGACCGGTGCCGTGCAGGCGCGAGCCGGCGCCCAGAAACAGACCGGTCCCGATGGCGCCGCCGATCGCGATCATCTGGACCTGACGGTTCTTCAGTCCTTTGTGGTACCCGGCTTCCTCGTGCTTGAACGAGGTTTCCGGCGGCTCGGCGACCGCCGTCTGATCCGAGGGCGACATGTGATTCCCCTGTTCTGACAACAAAGTGCGTGTCGTGACGCAGGGTCGGCCGACCACTGTGTCGTGCCAGATCATGATGTGGTCGGACCGCATCCGGCCGCAACGGGAGCGGCGATAACTTAGGGTTGATTTGAGCTGCGAACCTCAAGCCATTCTCAAATGTGCCCGATAATGCCGAAATTCACGGACTCCCGTACCGGAAAACGCGAAACGCGTTTCATGCCCAGCTGTCCGGCTGCGAGCCGTCGACATCGGTGAAGCCGTACTCGCGCGCGAGCTCCGCCGAGCTCACCGACCGCTGGTTCCACCGCGCGCGCTCCGGGTCCGCGGCCAGCGCCGCCACCGCGCGGCCCACGTAGCGCGGCGACTCGGACTGCGCGAAGGGCGGCGGGGCAGTCGGAAGGCCGTCCGGGCGGTCAGGTTCCAAGGCGGCGCGCCAGTTTTCCTCGGTGACGCCGTAGTTGTCGAGCATCATCTCCGAACGCAGCCAGCCTGGTGTGATCGCGACGGCCGTGCCGCCGTGTGCCGCGAGCTCGTGGCCCTGCGAGAACGCGAGCCGGTTCACCGAGGCCTTCGCGAGGTCGTAGAACACGGAGATCCGGTACTGGGAAGCGTTGTACTCCAGCGTGCCGTCGGTGACTTCGACCAGGAGCCCGCCGGGTTGCGAAACGAGCAGCGGCAACAGGTAGTGCGAGGTCACGAGGTGCGTTTCCACGCCAAGGCGCAGGATCCGCAGGCCGTCGTCGAGGTCGTGCTCCCAGATCGGTGTGTTCCAGTCGGCCGGGCCGCCCTTGAGCCGCTCGGCGCCCCAGATGTCGTTGACCAGCACGTCGAGCCGGCCGTGTTCGCGGCGCACGCGTTCGGCCAGCACGCGCACCTGCTCGTGGTCGAGGTGGTCGACCTGACTGGGCACGCCGGTGCCGCCGAGGCTGGTGACGAGCGCGGCCGTCTCCTCGATCGTCTCGGGGCGGTCGTAGTCGGAATGGCCGTCGCGTTCCCAGCTGCTGCGGCCGGTGCAGATCACCGTCGCGCCGGCTTCGCCGAGGGCCGCCGCGATGCCGCGCCCGGCGCCGCGGGTCGCGCCGGCCACCAGAGCTACCCGGTTCCGGAGATCAGCCATCACCTCGAGTGTGACACGGTCAGCCGGCCAGCGCGTCCCGGACGGTGTCGGCCAGCAGACGGGTGCACCCTGGGGCGCCGGGGTTCAGCAGCAGGTCAACGCCGTTGTGAGCCTCGAGCAACGCGGGCAGGTCGCGCGCGGCGACGGGCAGCCAGCCGGCCGCGCGGACGCGGGTGCGGTGCACCGGGGCCGTGGTGGCGAGGACGCACGGGATGTTGTCCGGCGAAGGCGCCACCAGCGGCACGTCGTCCACATCCAGGGCGACCGACACAGTCGACTCCCGCAGGATCGCGGCGAGCTGGTCGGCTTCGGCGTCACCGCGGGCGACCAGGCGGAGCACGGCGTCGAGCGGGTCGCTCGGCGAGCCAGGACCCGAGGGTTCGTAGGCGGGGTTCGCCTCGAAGCGGCCGACCGCGCCGTCCTCACCGGCGAGCCAGCCACCCACGACGGCGGCCAGCGGCGGGGCCGCGACCTCAGCGCCGTCGTCGGTGGACGACGGCGCCCACGCCGGGTCGACGAGCAGCACCCACTGGTCATTCGCCATCGCCGGCGCCTCCTCCGCTCGCGTGCGGCTCGCCCACCGAGGCGAGGAAGGCGTCCTGCGCCTCACCCACCTTGGCCAGCATCACGTCCTGCTTCGCCGCCTGCTCCTTCATGCGCGCGGCGTACTGCCGGATGTGCTCGGCGGTGCGCCAGCGGTTCAGCCACGCCAGGCTGCTCAAGTGCAGGCGCCGCATCACCCACAGCGTGTCGCGGGTCCGCTCCACGCGCTGCTCGAACGTACCCGGCCCGCCGCGCCAGCCCTCCAGCGCGCCGCGCACGGCTTCCTTCAGCACGTCCGTCGCGAGCTTTTCCGAGGCGAACGCGCGAATCGCCGTGGCGAGGTCGCGGGCGTAGGACTCGGCGTCCGCGTGGCCCAGGATCTTGCGGAACTGGGCGAGGAGCAGGCCGTTGTCCAACGCGGCGTCGAGGGCGCCGTGGCGGTCGAGGACCTCGACGGCGTCGGCGGCCCGGCCGACGTCCGTGCCGTGGGCGACCTCGTTGGCCAGGTCCAGCAGCGCTTCCGCGGCACGGCCGGGCTTGGCGAGCAGGGTGTCGGCGACGCCGTGGAACTGCAGGAGCGTGTACTCCTCGGCCAGGCCCACGGCGACGGCGGTTTCGGCGGCGGACAGCGTGGACGGTGCCGCGTTCGCAGGCAGCGAGATCGTTGCCATGGCCTCGGCACCCGGGCCGGTGGTCACGATCGAGGCCGCCGCGTGCGGCGTGACCCCGGCCGGCGTCAGGTCCGCCAGCAAAGCCTGGACCTGCGCGGCGAACTGGACGCGCACGTCGTCCGGGCCGCTCACCTGGGCGCGAGGCGCCGGCAGTCCGTCGGCCGCGCGTTCCACTGTCGACTCCGCGATCCACCGCGCGACGGACTCGTCGAGCGGCAGCGACACCGGTTCGACGTCGAAGTCGCTCGCCGGGCCGGGCTGGGTGTTCAGGCGCACGGGCCGGGACACCGCGCCGCCGCGCCAGACGCCCTTGCCCGTCACCGTGAACCGCTCACGTGCCGACTCCGGCAGCCGGACCTGCTGCCAGCGTCCGTCGACGAGCCGGTGGTCGATCACGTTCCGCACGTCGACGTTGCGCGACGCCAGCTCCAGCGCCGCCGTCCACAGGAGATCAGGCTGCTCGTGGCGGGCCACGACGTCGGCGGCGGCCGTGAGGTCGAGCGCCGTCCCGCCCGAACGCAACGCGGTGACCGCGCCGCTGAGCAGCGCCAACGTGCCGGTGCGGTCGTCGAGACTCACCGGGCCGGCCGGGATCGACGGCCGGTACCACCAGCCGTGTTCGGCAGCCTGGCCGAGTTCGGCGATCGTGCGCCGGTCGTCTTCGGTCAGCGTGTGGTCACCGGAAACCAGGTAGGAGACGGCCGGGAAGGTGTCCACGACGTTGTCGGGCGACGGCGTGGGCGTGGCGTGCACCGGAAGGTCCATTCCGGACGATCGCACGTGCTGCGTGAACTCGTCCGCCAGTGCACCCGACGCGAGCACGAGCGTCGGCGGCCGGTCCGCCGCCTGCGTCAGCTCGGCACTGCCTTCGGGCAGGGTGTCGATCTTCGTGACCACGCCGGGGTTCGCACCGCGGTAGTCACTGAACGGCACCGAATCCGAGGAGTACGGCTGCCCGTCGACACCGCCGAACACGGCGGGAGCGGCCGATGAACCAAGCGAGAACTCCACCGCGGCACCCCGCACCGGCCGGAACGACACCGTGACACCCGAACCCTCGGCGACCCGGATCTTCACCGGCACCCGCGCCAGCAGGTCGCGATCACCCAGCTCACGCCCGAGGTGCCCGGCCAGCGCCCGCGCGGCCTCGCGTGCCTGCGCACGGTCGCCGCCGGTCACGTGGATCGCGGGCGGCTCACCGTCGACCGCCCGCAACGCCCGCGCCAGCTCCCGCGCGCCGATCTCCACTGGATTGTCCACATCGGACACCAACACGGCGTCGTCCGGGTTCCGCAGCGTAGCCCCGTGCTGGACCTCGCCCAGCGTGCGGTGCACCCGGTCGGAATTGATGTCGAGCAAAGCCCGCGCGGAAGCCGGCAGCCGCACGTCGTGGTCGGTCCCGGTGTAGGTGTGCTGGTCGGTCACCGTGCGCACGAGCGGCGCCAGGTCCGGGTCCGCCGCGAGGAACGCCAGCGCCGCGTCCCACACCAGGTCCGGGTCGGCGTGGCGGCGCACGGCAGGCTCGACCGCGGTCAGGTGCAGGTCACCGGCGCGGTTGTACAGCCCGCGCACCAGGCTTTGCACCACGTGCTGGGTCAGCTCCAGCGTCTCGTCGCGCCCCGACACCGGTCGCGCCCCCGCGGCCGGCGGCTTGAGCCAGCTGCCGTCGCTGTTCATCCGGATGTCGGTCATCTCAGGCAGTTCGAACGCCGACGGCAGACCGATGCGCCGTGCAGTGCCCGACAGCGCCGAGGGCCCGGTGCGAACGATGATCGAGTTGCGGTGCACGCGCCCCTGCGGCATTTGGAAGAACGCCGGCGGGAGGTCGTACGCCTCGGGCGGCAGGAGGTTGCGCTGCGTCTTGCCGTAGTTCTCGCGCACGACGTCGAGGTGCACGCGAGCGAACGGGTGCCCCTTGCTCATCGCGAACGCCGAGTTGGCCACGTTCATGCCGATGCGGTGCGTCGCGTAGCCCTCGCGCGAGGTCGCCGCGTGGAACAGGTCCTCAAGGCTTTCCACCACGTTGTCGCCGTCGGTGTAGAGGCCACCGAAGCGGTTCATCAGCTCCATGCGCAGGATGTCGCTGGCCGCCGCGTAGCCCGGACCGGTCAGCTTGCCGGTCTCGGAGTGGTAGAACTCGTTGAGCAGCATGGGGTTCTCGCTCGAGAACACCTCGTCGACGTTCACGAGCCGCACGTGGTGCTGCTGCGCCCAGTTCACGAAGTCGCGCACGTCGGCCAGCGGGTCGGGGCCTTCGGCCGGCGGCTCGGTTGTCAGCGCGAGCTCGATCTGCGAACGCGGGACGTCCGTCCACAGCACGGGCACGACACCGTCGTGCAGCCGCGCGGCCGCGCCGCCGAAGTTCTCGCGGAACGCACGCATCGTGCCGGCGTCGCGCAGCGGCCCGCCGAGCCAGATGGCGTGCATGAGCAGCGGCGTCGACGTGGTCTTTTCCAACGGCTCGACGTCGCCGGGCGCCCACGCGGACAGCCGGTCGTCGGCGCGCGTGTGCTCGATCGTCCAGTCCCTCAGGTCGGGCAGGTTCGCCGGGTCCGCGTGGTCGCGCAGCACCGGCACGCCCCGGGTCAGGTCAAGTGTGTCGAGCAGCGCGAGGCCCTGGCCCGCGGTGAGGTTCGAGTAGTCGTGGCCACGCAGGAAGCCGGGCGGCTCCGGCGCGCGGTAGAGGCCGAACAGGTCGGGGCCGAGCAGTGGCGCGCCGTCCGGCGCCGGTCCGTGGCCGGCCGAGGCCGCGCGCAGGTCCTGGGTGAGCTCGGCGGCGGAGGTGTACGGCGGCACCTCGTCGGGCGTGACCGTCGCCCGTAGGTACTCGTTGACCACGGCGGCGAGCAGCTCGGGATCCTCGTGCCGGCCGAGCAGCGCCTGCACCTCGTCGTCGGGCGCACGGTCGTAGACGGCGTTCACGACCTCGGCCGCCAGGTACAGCGTGCGGGCGCGGTCGGCGAGGCGGACCGGGCCTCCCGTGGCGGGAACCCGGGCGTAGCGCCAGTTCTTGAGCAACGCGTTCGTGAGCTCGTCGACCACGGCGTCCGCGTCGAGGGGACGGCCGAGCGTCTCCCAGTGCCCGCCGCGGACCACGGCGGTGAACGCGTCGTCGCGAGCGCCGAAGAGCGGGGCCGACGGTTCGTCGTCGGGGCTGTCGTCGCGGTGGTTGGCCAGCACGGAATCGGTGGCCGCGTGCACGATCGACGGCCCGCCACGGGCTTCGAGCGCCGCCTGGAAGTCGTGCGCGACCCCGCCGGGGCCGAGCCGCCGGGCCGCCGCGCACTGGAACAGCGTGACCGAATCCGGCTGCGCGTCGGTGAACTCGGGCGACGCCGTGACGATCTGGGCGAGCGTCTCGCCGTCGACGTAGACCTCGCGCCGCGTGCCGTCCGGGCCGGTCACGGCGACCCTCACGCGGTTTTCCTCGCCGTGGCCGGTGACGAGGAACGTGCGGACCTCGGCCAATTCGTCGGCCCACGGTGTGCGCACGGGGATGCCGCCGTCGCCGGGCCCGCGGCCGCGCAGGTCGTTCGCCGCGCCGGTGGCGAAGGCACGCATCTCGTCCGGATCGGCTTCGACCACCAGGTTCTCGCCCCGGGTCTGCCGCAGCCAGGTCTGAACCTTCGCGGCCTCCGCGGGGTCGAGGAACGTCAGCCCGCGCGCGGTGCCGGTGTGGTCGGTCAGCACGGTCGTGGTGACCGCGCCGGGCGCGAAGTCGATTGTCATGCCCGGTTCGCCGACAACCTCGCCGGTCAGGCGCGTGTGGTCGGCGTACACCAAGTGGTCGAACGCCAGGTCGCCGAAGCCGCGCTCGCCCAGCAGGCGCGTGACGTCGGCCTTGAAGTGGTCCACGCGGTCCGCGGGCACGGTGACCGCCGGCAGCGGCTCGCCGTCGAGGTGGTGCTCGGCGAGCGTCTCGGCGTAGTGCGCGGCGTCGGGCCGCGGGTGGGTGGTCTCGCGCGCCGGGCCTTCGGTCCACGCGGGGTTGAGCCGAGCGGGCCGGGCCAGCTCGTCGGTGCTCCAGGTGCCCTTGCCCGTCACCGTGATCAGGCCACGCGCCATCGGCGGCAGCGGCACGCGCGTCCACTCGCCGGTGTCCGGGTCGCGGCGGGCGTCGACCACGGTGTGTACCGGCGTGTTGCCCGAGGCCAGGTGGGTGAGCACGGCCGAGTAGACGACGTCGGGCCGCTCGTGGCGGGCCACGAGGTCGTGGACGTCGGTGAGCCGCAGCTCGCCGGTGCGGGCGGCGGTGTCGGCCAGCTGCCGCTCCACTGTGGACGCGAGCGCGAGCGTGCCGTCGTGGTCCGCCGGCGCGATCGGCCCGGCCGGCGGTTCGGTGCGGGGGTTGGTGTCGAGTTCGTGCACGAGGGCGACGATCGCCTCGTCACCCGGCTTGCCACCGAACGTCCGGAAGTGCCCGCCGTCCGTGACCGCGGTGAACGCGCCGGTGGAGCCGAGCGCCTTGCCCAGCGTCGCGGTGTCGCGACCGAACAGCGTGGGTTTCGTCGGCGCGTGCACCGTCGCCGGCCCACCGAGGTCGCTCAGCGCGCGCTGGAAGTCGTGGGCCACGCCGCCGGGACCGTCGGTTTGGCCGGTGCTGCACGCGATGAGCGTGACCGACGACTTGGGCCCGGCCTGCGCGAACGGCGCCGAGTTGGCGACGATCCGCGCGAACGTCGTGCCGTCCACCCGCACGGTCTGCCCGCCGACCAGCGTCAGCTTCACCGACTGTGGTTTGCCGTGGGCGAAGACGAAGAACGTGTCGCCGGTGTCGGTGCCCCACGGCGCGGGCGACTTCGCGGCCCAGTCACCGAATTGACGTCCGCCCAGGTCAGGCGTGGTTCCGTGGCGGCGAGCCTCGGCAACGACCGGGTCGAGCGTCTTCGACGTCACGCCCTCGTCGAGCGAAGAGACCTCACCGGAGTTGTCGGCAATCCAGTCGTGCTCGACCGCGGACGTCTGCTCCGCCGCCGGCAGGAACGACACCGCGACGACCTTGCCCGAGCGGTCCGTGACCTGATGCAGCTGAACGTCGTTGACGTCGAAGCCGTACGGCCGGTCCGCGTTGACGTCCCAGCCGGAGATCGTCGCGGGCCCAGTGTCGGGTGCGGTGTCCGGGGCCTCGACAACGTGCTCGGTCGAACGCGGGTCGAAACGGGACTCGACCTTCTTGGCCGGCCACAGGTGCGTGGCGAGCCGCCAGTCGACCTCTTCCTTGGCCTGCCACCACTTCTTGCGCGCCTCGTCGGCCTTCTCGCGCGCCTTCCGGACCTGGCGCAGCGCGTCTTCACGGCGGGAGGTGAAGTCGGAGTTGTCGTTTCGGTAGGAGTCGAGGACGTTGGCCAGCTGCTCCGCGCGGTCCTGCGCGTCCTGGCGGCGCCGCACGAGCGCGGGCTGCGCGGCGCGGATGTCGCGCACGCCCTGCTCCGCGCGGGCGACCTGGTCCAGCAGCTGCTGCCGCTCGGGCGAGCCCTCGTCGGTGACCGACGCCAGGGCCAGCGCCTGTTCCGGGACGTCCTGCAGCCGCGTGATCTCGGCGTTGCCCTCGCGCAGCTCACGCCCGGCGTCCTTGGCGTCGTTCTCCGCGTCGGCCAGGGCCTGGCGCAGCTCGCGCACGGGGTCGGCGTCGGTCTCGACGGCCAGCCCGTTCGCGTCCTTGGTCAACGTCTTGACGCTGTCGCGCTCGTCGAGCCAGCGGTCATCGGCTTCGTGCTGGGCCGTCTCCACGGCCTCCTCCGCCTTGCGCCAGTCCGAGGCCGCGTCCTTCACCGCGTCCTGTGCCTTGGTGATCGCGTCCGGCAGCGCTTCGCCCAGCAGCTTTTCGAGGTCCACATCGGACATGCGGACCAGGGCCGACGCCGGCACCTTCACCTCGACGGCCGCCGTGCGACCGCCACCGAGGTCGGCGACCACCCGGTACTCCACGTCGAACCCGACGAGCCCACTGCGGCCCTTCGGCTTCGCGACGGTGGACCGCTGTCCACCCGCGACAGTCGCCGTCGGATCGCTCATCGCGGCCGGGTTGCGGATGTCCGCGCCGCTCCACGAGTGCGAGTTGTCCTTCGGGTCGGTGACGCCGCCGACGCCGGGCAGGTACTGGTTCTCGCCGCTGAGCGCCTCCTTCGCCTCGCCCGTGAACGTGGCCGTGGTCTGGTCGGTGCGCTCCAGCTTCACGGTGTCACTCAGGGCCGTGAGGTCGGGCTTGACCAGGCGCGAGTAGACCTTCACGCTGCCGTGGCCGTTCTTGATCAGCGACGCTTCGTGGAGGTCGGGTGCGGCGAGCGGGCCGTCGAGCATGTTCGGCAGGTGGCCCTGCAGGATCTCGTTGGTCAGCGACGTGACCAGCGTGTTGTTGGCGCCGGTGCCCCGGCCGGTGAGGCCGTTGCCGGCGCCGGCGAGCCGCAGCGCGCGCTCGGCCCCGGCCTGCACGGCGGCAGACCCACGCACGCCCTCGGTGTGCGCCGACGGCGGCAGCTTGCCCACGCCTTGGGCCTGCCATTCGGCGAGCTTCTCGGGTGTCGCGTCGGCGGCGGTGAGCTCGGTCGTGCGCGGCTCGTGGGCCTTCAGCGCCTGGCCCTCGGTGCTGATCTTGTGGTCGTCGGCCGCGGAGCGCACGGTCACGTTCGCGTTCTGCGCGGTGACCGGGTAGGTCTTGCCGCCGCGCTGCACCACGAGCTCGAACTTCACCTTGTGGCGGTGGCGCACGGCAGGGCCGCTCTGCGAAGCCTTGGAGCCCTTGGTCGTCGCGGTGGCCGACACCGTCTGGTCGGTTTTCGTCTTCGAGCCGGACACGCCGAGTGTGAGACCCTCGTAGCCACTCACGTCCGGCTTGGTGTCGCTGAACAGGCCACGCCCTGCGCCGCGGAACTGGCCGCCGTAGGACGAGCCGTGGCCGGCGTTCTCCTTGTCCGTCACGGCGGCGCTCACGACGTGGTCGATCTCGCCGCCGTCGTGGACGACGTCGAGGAACTCGGTGTCGGTGATCGTCGCTTTCAGGAGCACCTGGTAGGTGTCGGTGGACAGCACGCCGGCGTCGTGCAGCAGCAGGGGCGCGCCACCGTCGAGCGCACTGTCCACAAGGGACGTGACGGCGTCGGGCGACGCGAGATCGAGCGTGCGCTGCAAGTTGGTCATGGAGTCGTCGAGCACCGATTTCGGCAGCAGCTTGTCGCCGGTGCGGCCCAGCGCGGCCCGGGCGTCGCGCACGAGCTGCGACAGGTCGGGCGCGTCCTCGACCACGGCAGCGCCCAGCGCGCTGGAGTCGCGGCCGACGAGCGCGGGCGGCGCCATTTTGCCCGGCGGCTCGGTGCGCGGCTCGACCTTCGGCAGCAGGCCCTGTTCGCGGGCCTGGTCCTCGGACATGCGCACGTACACCGCGCCGGGCAGCTTCACGTCGGCGCCGGCACGTGAGGTCGAGCCGTTGACCAGGCTCTCCTGGCGCGTCTCGGCGACCAGCCGCACGTCGGCGTCGTACTGCACGAGCACGGTGCGGCCCTTGGCATTGGCCCGATTGAGGTGGTCGACGCTCGCGCTGACCTCCTTCGAGCCGCCCGATGTGCGGGTCCACGGGCTCCACTTGGCCGACGCGTAGACCTGCCCCTGACCGTGGGCGGCGGCCATGCTGCCGTCCGGCCGGATGGTGACGCCGAGTTGCACGTTGCCCTCGAGCGCCTGCTTGTGCGTCTGCTCGAACGCGGCCTTCGCGCCACCGGCGAACGTGGTCTCGCTTCCGCCCGCGTCGGACGCCACGACGACCTTCGGGTTGCTGAGCGCCACGTTCATGCCGAGCCCGCCGACGCGGTCGGCCACGCGCCGTTCGTAGCGGAAGCCGCCGGCCCGCGCGCCCTGGCGCAGGAACTTCGGCAGGCCGCCGCGGAACGTCTCGGGCGAGAACATCCGGTCCACGCGCTTGCGGGCCTCGCCGCCGGACAGGCCGAGCACGCCGTCGCCGTCGGACGCGCGCTCCAGCTGGCGCAGGGCCTCGTCGCGCAGGGCCTCGGTGTTGGTGACCGCTTCGACGTGCAGAAACTTCGGCTGGTCGGGCTGGGGGCCGGCCAGCATGTCATCGATCGTCGGGGTGTCGTTCTTGTTCAGCACGGTGGTGCCGGGCTTGCCGGGCAGGAAGTCGCCGGGGTCCTTCTTCAGCGCCGAACCGTCGTTGACCCACAGGTCGACCTTGCCGGAGATCTTCGGCAGCGCCGGGTCTCCGGTCTTGGCCACAGTGGACACCTTGGGCGTCACGCGGAACGGCGAACCCGGCGTCAGGCGCTTCACCCACGGGCGGTTGCGGGTGTAGCTGGTGATCTCGACCTCGAACTCCACGTCGTGCTCGAACACTTGCGAGTCGGGGCTGCCGGAAAGGCTCGTGGTGGTCGTGACGGTGGGGCCGCCGGAGTTCTTCCAGCTGTACGCGTCGGAGTACTGGATCGGCACGACCGCGGGGCTGATGCTGGAGCTCGCGATCGCCGTGGGCTGCGGGATGACCATGCGGCCTTCCAGCCCGACCGACCAGCTCTTGTCCACAGTGGTCGCACTGCTCAGCGACGGCGCCGTGGCGACCGAGCCCTTGACCGAGCGCCCGGTGGCCTGCCCGAGGTGCCGACCCGGCGACAGCTTGGCCTTCACCGTGACGCTGATGTACTCGTCGGTGAACAGGCCGCGCCGCTTCAGCTGCACGGACACGCCGGGGCCGAGCAGAGTGTCCATTTTGGCCTTGAGTGCCGCGGGTGAGAACGTGGCCGTGAGCTTGCGCAGGTTGGCGAAGCGCTCCGCGATGTCGCGGCTGGAGCTCTTGTCGTCGGCCTGGAACTTGTCCCAGCGCGGCAGGAACTTCGCCATGCCGGGCCGGTCGCGAAGCGCGTTTTCGATTTGCGGCTGTACCTTCGCGGCCGGCGTGAACGAGCCGGTGCGCACGTGGCCCGCGGCGGCGGCCGCGGCGAGGTAGGGCGGCTCGTAGCGCTTGCCGACGTCGGTGAGCTTCTCGCGCGTGTCCGCCGGCACGGGCAGGCCTTGGGCCTTCGCCTCGGGCAGCCCCATGCGGACGTACGCGGTCGCCTCGACGGTCTCGACCTCACCGGCCGAGGTGACGACGTCGACGTCCACCTTCACCTTGTAGATCCCGATGTCGCCCTTGGCTTCCACCGTGTTCTTCGCCGTGACGCTGGTGCCGCCCATCGCCGTCTCGGTGACCTTCGACGAGACGGACCCGCTGACGCCGACGAGGCCACCGACCTTGCCCGGCAGGTAAGAGCCACCGCCGACGGTCACGGACAGGTCCATTCCGGACTTCGACGCCGCCGCCGTCGCCCCGCCGTTCACCGACGAGTCGTTGAACCGCAGCTCGCTGTCCCCCGGCACCACGCCGACGAGCTCGACGTCCTTCGGCCGCGCCTGCAGCTGCACGGCGTCGCGGTGGCTGCCGTGGGGGCTGAGCAGGTCGCTGGACACGACCGGGCCGCCCTGCAACGCCGTACCGAGGACACCCCGGATCCCACCGCCGCTGACGAACTCGCGCAACGCCTGGCGCCCGGGCGCCCCGAACTTCGTGACCGAGGGGTGCAGCCGCTTGGCCACCTTGTCGAACAGTGCCTGCTCGTCGAGCAGCACGGCTTCGGGCGCGAGCAGCTCGATGTTCTCGGCCCAGCCGGGCTTCGGGTCACCCTTGGCCTCGGCGTCCGGCTCGAGGTTGCCGAGGTCCTGCGACCACAGCAGCGAAACCTTGCCGTCCACAGTGGACCCGGTGAGCCCGCCGACCTGGTCGGTGACGGTGATCGAGTACTTCACGTTGACGTCGGCACCGTCCACGTCGCCGGCCGAGCGCACCACCCGCTGCTCGGTGCCCGTGACGGTGGACGTGTGCGTCTGCGCCGCCGTCGCGAGCTGCACCATGGGCGCGACCGACACGTAGGCGCCGGGCGGGATCAGCGCGAAGTACGACGTGCCCACGGTCCGCGCGATCGTGTCGTTCTGGCCTTGGGCGTGCGTGGCCTGCGTCTGGTCGTTGACGTCGCTGATCGTGGCGTGCGGCTGCTTCGCGATCTCGTCGGCCTGCACCGCGTCCAGGTCGAGCTCGGCCCGCACGTGGACCTCGTACCATTTCTCCCCGACGCGCACCATGGACTTGCGGCCCGGTCCGAGGAACGACTCGAAGGCGGCGCTGTCGAGCGTGCCGGTGATGGCGTCGATGCCCACCGGGTCCGGCGGGTTCCTGCGGGAGTCGAGTGACGTGACCAGGCGCTTGATGGTGTCGCCGACCTGCTTCACGCCCTGCGGGTTCATCGGCACGAGTGAGCCGAGGGCCTCGCCCTTCTTGGCGTACTCGGGCAGCCGGTCGGTGAGCGAGCGGGTGTCGGGCACCGGATCGTCGTCGGCGACGGTGACAACGCGTTCCTGCTCTTCCTGCTCCCGCCGCACGTCGTCGTCGAAGAGCTGCTTGAGCTCGTCGTACTTCTGCGCGTAGTCCGGGTCGTACTCGAAGCGGTGGCCACCGTCCGTGGTGACGAGCGGGCCGTTCTTCCGCTCCTCCTTGATCCCCGACAGGGCCGACTTGGCGCCGAAGGCCTCGACCTTGCCATTGTGGACGAAGTGGCTGTCGGCGAAGTACGACGAGAAATCGGCCTGGTAGTACTGGTGGAACTCGTCGAACAGCTTCTTCACGTCGGTGGCCCGCACCGGCCCGCCGCCGGGCCGGCCGACGTCCTTCGCGAGGTTCTCGATGAAATCGTGCACCTGCTGGGCGCTGACGTCCTTGCCGCGGAAGTAGAAGCCGAACGGGTCGGCGTCCACCATTTCGCGGGCGATGCGGAAATCGCGGGCGGAGTTCCACAGGCCTTCGTGGCGGTTCATCTGCTCGACGGCGCCGCGGTGCTCCGGCTCGTTGTCGTGCTGCTCCTGCCCGGCGCCGTACTGGTTCTTGGAGTTCAGCTTCTCCATGTCGTGGAACAGGATCGCCTTGGCCAGCGTCTCGCGGGGCACGAACCGGTCGGCGTCGTGTTCGCCTCGGGTGAGGCGCAGGTACTGGTTGAGCACCATCTGGGCGTGTTCCCCGAAGGTGTTCGGGTTCGTCTTGGTCCCGGTGCGGTAGCGGTTGTGCTTGCCCTCGGCCTTCACGACCTCGTTGAACTTGCGCACGATCGACTCGTGGGCGTCTGGCGTGCTGCCGTCCGGCCGGCTGTCGAGCCGGGTGACGAGGTGGTCGAGGATCCGCTGGGCACCGCGGTGGTCGTCGTCGGTCTTCGCGAGCTCGTCGCCGATCACTGTGTCAAGGCCGCGGCCGATGTCCTGGTGCCGGCCGAACTCACCGGCCGGGTGGAACTGCGTGTGGCCGCGGGTCGCGCCCTGCGACCAGGCGCCGTACTCGTTGTCGAACGTCTTCGAGTCGACCTGCTTGGTGGCCGGGTCATAGGCGTTCTCGCGGGTGTTGAAGTCGACCTTCACGCGCTTCTCGTCGGTGGCGATAGCCGCGCCGATCTCCGCCTGAGTGGCGTAGTCGGGCACCTTCGCCATGAACGCGTCGGCGTCTTCCTGCGTCACGGGCTTGAACGTGATGCCCTTGACCGTCTCGGGGTTGAGCACCCTCGCGGCTTCGTCGGCGAGGGCCTCGCGCTGCGCGGTGGTGGTGAACTTGAGCACGGGGTCCTTGTCCATGCTCGTGCGCAACTTGGCCGCCGCGTCCTGCAGGCCGTTCTCGAACACTTCCTGCAGCTGCTTCGAGTCGAGGCCGACGAGGTGCTGCGTCGTCACTTCGGAGACGGCGTCGGGCAGTACGCCGTCGGACAGGCGCTGCTTCACGGTCTCCCGGTCGAACCCGAGGCCGGAATCCCTCGCGTCCTGGGCCAGGTCGGCGTTCTTCAGAGCGGCCGAGACCTCGGCCGCGACGGCGTCGGCGCGGTTGCCGGCGAAGTAGTTCTTCTTCGCACCCTCGTTGTCCGCGAACCCTTGCTCGACCTTGTCGCTGAACTTCCCGTCGGTGACGGTGAACTGCTGCTTCACGGCGTTTTCGACGGCCGTGGTCAGCTTCTGCTTGAAGCCGTCGATCCCGCGATTCGCGCCCAGGGAATCGAGCGTCGTGGTCACCAGCTGGTCGGCCGTGTTCTTGGCGATGGCGGCCACGAGCTCCTCGTTCGCCATCACCTCGCGCATCTTGGCGATCGTCTCGATCTTGGCGTCGGGCGAGACGAACTTGGTGACCGGGTTTGTGTGCAGTGCCCGGAACTCCTTGTTGACGACGTCCTTGAGGATGCCGCCGAGGTTCTTCGCGGCCGTCAGGACCTCATCGCGAACCTTGATGCCGTCGAGCGCAACCGTGCCCGGGCCTTGGTCGAGCTTCTCGCCGAGCGTGCGGCCGATCCCGTCGGTGAGCTGCTTGACGACCGAACCGGACGGGCCCCGGGTGTTGAGGAAGACGTTGAGGTCCTGTCGGCGCTGCTCGACGGTGCTCGGCGGGGCCTGCTTCCCACCGTCCTTGCCGGGCTTCTCCTTGTCACTGGGGATCGAGTCGGAGTGCGGTGTGAAGTACGCGTCCCAGGATTTCCCGCCCTTCAGTTCCTGGTGCGTGTGGTAGAGGTCCGAGAGCTTCGTGGCCAGCGCCCGCAGGTCCTGCGGGTCGTTGCGGAAGTACTTGCGGTCCTGGCCCTTGTCGGTCGTCCAGCCGAACCACGGGTCGTTGTCCTTGCCCAGCGCGTCGGACTGGAAATCGGGCGGCAGGCCGAGCCGCGAGTAGAGGTCGGCGATGTCCTCCTGGCGGCCGGCCAGCTCGGAGTGGTCGTAGGTCTGGTTGGCGGAGTAGGTGACGAGCGAACCTTTGAGCGCGGCGTCGCGCATGGCGGTGAAGTGCTCGCCGCGCAGGCCGAACTGGTTGACATCACCGGTCTGGTCCACGTTCATGGCGAGCTTGTTGTCCGGCAGCCCCTCGACTGTCGCTTCGCGGCTGACCTTGGTGAACGTGTCGAGCGGCACCAGGAACGAACGCAGCACCGGCTGCATGCCCGGCTGGAAGTTCGGGTCGGTCTCGTACTTCGACGTCCACTGCACCGCGCGCATGGGCCGTCCGCCGCCGACCCAGAAGATGTCGGCCTTGCCGGCGCCGCCGAAGACGTTGACGTTGCCCTCGTCGTCCTGGTGCACATCCTTGAACGATCCGGGCTTCGCCGGGTTGAGCACCGCGGTGTACATCCGCACGTACTGCTCACCGCGGATCGTCTCGATCTCGAACTCGCCGCGGTTGAGGACCTTGCGCTTCTCGCGGTCGAACGTGTTGGCCGCGAGGTCCTTCTTCGTCAGCACGACCGACGGGCCGGGGTAGCTGACGTTCTGGCGTCCGATGTGGACGTTTTCCTTCGTACCGAGGTAGCTGTCCTTGCCGTCCACTTCGGCCTTGGCGATGTGGACCGGGCGGCCGGTTTCGGGGCCGTGGCTGGTCCAGCTGCCGTTCTGTTCCAGGACGTGGACGCGGAGGTTGGCGGCGCGGGCGATGGCGTCGAGGTCGGTGTCGGTGTTGGCGCGAAGGTTCGTGGTGATGCGCTGGTGTTCCCTGGGCGCGTCCTGCGAGATGCTCGCGATGACGGCGCGGCGGAAGTTGTCGGGACCTTCGTGGCCGCCGACGTAGACGCCCTCGATGCCGTGGGTGCCGAGCATCGTGCCCTGCGCGGGGCGCAGGACGTCACGGGGGATCACCGTGCTGTGCTGCACGGTGAGGGTTTTGCCGTTGATGTCGACCGTGGTGCTCGGCGCTTCGGTCGGGGTGTGAAGGTTCGGGTGGTCCGAAGTGGACTCGGTGGCGCGTTGCGGCGGCTGGTACGGGCGGTTCGGCTTCGCGTCCGGGTCGCCGAGGTGGTGGTCGTGGATCACGGCCTGGTTCGAGATGTCCTCGATCTTGGCCAGGTTGTCGTCCGTGAGCGACGTGTCGGACCAGGCATCGCGGCCCATCACGCCGGGCTGGTCGGTGCGGTTGAACAGCAGCGTGTCGTTCCGGTAGCCCTCGCCGAGGCCGAGGAAGTGCATGACCTCGTGGGTGAGGCCGGTGGGGTTGTCGTTGACGTCCCAGTTGGTCTGGTTGGTGCGAGGCGCTTTGGGGTCCACAGCGGTGTCGTGAATGTTGACCGGGACGCTGCGTGCCGGGTCCGAGGTCCAGTTGTCGTCGGCGGGGTCGACGGTGTTGTTGGCGCGGGCGTCGACGGTGACGTGGAGCTGGTCACCGTTGGGCAGGCGGTAGTGCTGGTTGACGGTGTTGTCGAGGTGGGTCTGCAGGTCCTGCGCGAGCTGAGTTCGCTGGTCGATCGAGACGGAGTTCGACGACGACGTGAGGTCCAGCGGCACGGTGAACTCGCGCACCCAGTTGCCGGGTGAGGTCTCGAAGCGGCGCACGTCGTAGCGGATGTGCATCACGGCGCCTTCGAGCTGGCCGTCCTTCAGGCCGTCGCGGTTGCCGGAGAACTGTTGCGCGATCGCCTTCTTCGGGTCGAACCGCTCCAGCACGAGCCGTGACGACGGCGCCGTGTCGCGCCGGTTGCCCCAGTCCTTGGGACCGGGGAGATCCTTGGGCGACTGCCCGGGGTTCGGCTGGTTGTTGTCACCGTGCGGCTTCGGCGGCGCACCCGAGGGCGAGAACGGCGCCGGCGGACGGCCGTTGACCATCATGTTCGTGACGGTCTCGAGCAGATTCTCGAGGTGCTCGGTCGGGTCCCCCACTAGCTGCGCGGCGGTGATCTGCTGCGCGACGTGGTTGGCGATCGCCGGCAGGTCCTGGTCGCCGACCTGACGCCAGCCCCACGACTTCGGGTCGTTGCCGACGTGCAGCCCGTAAACGGTGAGCACGGCGGCGCGGTTCTGGTTGAGCTGTTCGACCTGCTGGTTGAGGCGGTCGAGGCGCCGGTTGAGGAACTCGCGCTGCTGGTTGCGCTCGGCCTGGTCGCGGATCATCGAGTCCGTCTTCAGGCGGTTGGGCAGCTGGTCCTTGACGTTCTTGAGGCCCTGCAGGTCTTTGGTGACGTCGTCGATCGAGGTCTGCAGGTTCTTCAGGTGGCCGTCGAGACCGCCTTCGGAGAGGGCGATCTTGTCGTACTTGAGGATCTTCTGGACCTCGGGGAGGCGCATGGGGTCGTCGAGGTAGAGGGTGTGGAGCGCGTTGAGGCCCGAGCGGTCCATGCCGTAGAGGGAGGACTCGAAGACTTCGCGTTCGAGGTCGGGGCCGAGGTCGGCGGGGGTTGGGTCCTGGTTGTTGTCCGGGCTCTGGTCCTGAGTGGAGTCTTGGTTGTTGTCCTGGCTCGAGTGTTGGTCTATGTCCTGGTTGACGTGCTGGTCCTGGTAAGTGTCCGTTGTGGACTTCGTGCCGGGCGTGGGACCTTCCACCGGCCTGATGTCCGGTGTGGACTCCGGGTTCGGGTTCCGGTTGGCCGCGAGTGCCGCCTTTTCCGCCGCCGCCTTGGCTTTACCCTCCGTGGTCAACGTCTCCAGGTGCTGCATGTTGTTGAAGATGCGCGCACTGCGGGAGATGCGGATGCCGTAGTCGGGGTTCTTGATCAGGTCGATCTTGCGCTGCAGATCCGACAGGTGGTCCTCGGTCTGGCTGATCTCCTGGTCGAGCTGGGCGCGGTAGTCGGCGTTCTCCTTCGTGTCGAGGTGGTTGAGGAGGCTCCACAGGCCCGTGTCGAGCGCGACGTTCTTCTGGTCCTCGCGCAGGCTTGCCAGGCTGTCGGCGGTCTGCTCGGCGAGGTTCTCGAAGTGCTGGGTGCCGGTGACCGGAATGTTGTTCACGAGCTGGCGCACGGTCGGCTCGTCCTGCACGCGCTGCTGCAGCGTCTTCAGGTGCGTGGTGTCGAAGCCGGCCTTGGTGGCGGCGTCGATCTGCTGGTTGAGGTGCGTGTCGAGCGACTTGAGCTGGTTGGGCCGCAGCCGGGCGAGGTTGTCGGCGTCGGGGCCGTCGACGTGCTGGTCGAGCAGGTACAGGTTGTCGAGGGTCCGCTTGTCGGCCGCCAGCAGCAGGATGCGGCTCGTGAGCTCCTCCTGCATCTGCTCGAGACTGGTGATCAGCTGTTCGCGCTGGTCGCGCGTGTCCTGGTCTTCACCGAGGAAGCGCTTGGCCAGGGTGTTGCCCTCGGCCTTGAGGTCGCCGATGCGGGTGGTGACGTCGTTTCGCTTGTCCCGCAACGCCTTCGTGAACTCGTTCGGGCCGCCACGGTAGGCCACGGCCTGCTTGAGGCGCAGGATGCGTTTGGCGCCTTCGAGGAAGTCTTTGTTGAGGTCGTTGGTCAGGACGTCGGAGTTGCCTTGGACCAGCGCCTGCCGCATGCGTTCGAACCGCGCGGCGGGATCGTTGACGTCGTTGTCACGCTGGTTCGTCGCGAGGTCCACCACGATGTCGCGCACCTGGTCGGCGTCGAGGTCGCTCAGCGCCGCCTCGAACCCGCGCACCATCTCCCGCCGCGACGGCCCACCCAGCGCCCCGAACTGCCCGTCCTGGTTGCGAACGCGCACCTCGGGATTGTTCTCACTCCCGTAGCGCGACGTGTGATCCGGCCCGCCCCGCTCCACGATCAACCGCACGTCCAACGCATGCGCCACCGCCTGCGGCAACCGCTTCCCGACGACAGAGTCATGCCACGACGGCGTCCGCAGCCCCTTGACGACCAGGTCCGCGGACGTCGGCAGCTCGCCGTTCTCGTTGACCTCGGTCGTGATGTGGTCCAGCACCTGACGGTCGCCGTCGGACAGCTTGCCGCTCACCGCAGTGCGCACATCCTGCCACCGCTTGCCCGACGGCCCGGCCAAGTCCTGCGACACGGCCTTGCGCCAGCTGCGAATGTGCGTCGCGTCATCGGCGTCTTTGTTTTCCGGCTCCAGGTCCGGCGCTATGTCCTTGAGCTGACGGGAGTCGAGGTTCTTGACCGCCCAGTCGCCGAGGCCGTTGGGCTTGAGCGAGGTGAAGTCGAAGTTGCCGGGGTTCTCGGTGACCTTGGTGATGAGCGAGTCGGTCGCGGCTTTGATGTCGGCCTTGGTGAGGAAGGGTTTCGCACTGTCCACTTTGGCGGATTGGACGTGTGCGCTGCGGAGTGCCGCTTCGACCAGGCCGGTGTCGCGGGTGTTCGGGTCCGTCTTGGCGGGGCCCTGCTTGCTGGGCGCTTCGGCGGGGGTGTGGCGGTTGCGGCGGGGGGTGGGGTTGGTGGCTGGGTCCTGGTTGGCGGCTGGGTCCTGGTTGGCGGCTGGGTTCTGATTGGTGTTGGTCTCGGGGTTGGTGTTGGTGTTGGTCTTGGTGTCCGAATCCGGCGTGGGGTCGGACCTGATGTCAGTGGCCGAGTCCTCCTTGGAGTCGGCGTTTGTGTCGGTCGTCAGGTTCGAGTTCGGCTCGGTCTTGACATCACTCGCCGAGTCGACAGCGGTCTCGGACTTGGTGTCTGTGGCCAGATCCTGCTTCGGGTCGACATTGATGTCGGTAGCCGAGTCGGAGTCGGTCTCGGTCTTGATGTCCGGCGTCGGGGTCGGTGAGGTCTTCAACGAGGTTGGCGCTGGGGTCGGCGAGACGTTCGGGTTCGTCGCCAGGTTCGGGTTCGGCGAGAGGTTCTCGCTCGACTTGGGAGCCGGTGAGGTGTTTTCGGCCGGAGTGGGCGAGGGCGAAGTGTTCCCGGCCCGATTCGCCGATGGAGAAGTGTTCTCGGACGGAGTCGGCGAGCGCGAAGTGTTCTGGTTCGGCGCCGGCGTGGGGGTGAGGTTTTGGGGTGCCGGCGTCGGGGAGGTGTTCGCCTGGGCGGCCGGGGTGGGGTTCGGGTCGTCGGAGCTGGTCTTGGCGTTCGGGCCGGTGGAGAGGTTCCCCGGGGTCTGATCGGGTCCCGAAGTCGACTTGACGCCACCGACGCTGCCGGCCACCGGAGGCGGCACCGACTTGGTCGCGCTTGGGTCGGAGGTCGTGTTCAGGCTGGTCTTGGTGTTCCCGGTGGATTTCGGGTTCGTGTTGGTGTTGGTGCCGGTGTTGTTGTTTGAGCCTGTGTTGGTGCCGGAGGCGGTGTTCGGGCCATTGCCGGTGTTGCTGTTCGAACTCGCGTTGGTGCCCGAGGTGGTGTTCGGACCGGTACTGGCGTCGGCATTCGAACCCGTGTTGGTGTTCGGACCGGCGCCGATGTTGCTGTTCGAACCCGCAGTGCCTGAGGTGTTGTTCGGGCCCGTGCCGGTGTTGATGTTCGGACCCGCGGTGGTGCCGGCGGTGTTGTTTGGCCCACTGGTGATGTTGTTGTTCGAACTTGTGTTGCCCGAGGTCGCGTTCGGAATGGTGTTGATGTTGCTGTTCGAACTCACGTTGGTGCCCGAGGTGTTCGAGCCTGTGCCGGTGTTGGTGGTGTTGGGGCCGGTGGTGGTGTTCGGGGTCTGGGTGGCACTGCCGTTGGTGGGGGTGTTGGGCGGAGCGCCGGTGTTCTGGTTGCCGCCGAAGCCGGGGAGGCCGGGGTCGTTCTGGGTGGCCGAGTGGTCGCCGGCGGTGGAGGGCGGTGGGGTGGCTGTGTGGCCGGTGTCGGAGTTGACGCCGCCCGGGCCCGAGGGCGGCGGCACCGGGCTGCCGGTGTTGACCGAGTTCGGCGCTGATGGCGGCGGTACCGAAGTGTCGCCGGTGTTGGTGCCGGAGCCGTTCGCGCCGGTGTTGTTTGTGCCGCTGTTGGTGTTGCCGGTCTCCGTGTTTCCCGGGCCAGTGTTGGTGTTGCCGGTTCCAGTGTTGGTGGAGCCGGTGTTACCCGTGCCGGTGTTCATGTTACCCGTGCCGGTGTTGCCCACACCCGAGTTGGTGTTGCCAGTGCCCGTGTTGCTTGCGCCGGTGTTCGGGTTGCCGTTGAGGCCGCCGGTGGAGCCGGTGTTTCCGGTGCCGGTGTTGCTGTTGGCGCCGGAGTTGTCGCCGCTGGTGTTTGCGGCTCCGGTGTTGCCGGCCGGGCCGGTGTTGCCGGTGCTGGTGTTTGTGTTGCCTGAGCTGGAGTTGCCGCCGCTCGTGTTGCCGGTGTTGCCGGCGCTGACGTTGCCAGTGTTGCTCCCACCGGCGTTGCCGCCATCGGCATTTCCGGTATTACCTGCACCCGTGTTACCGGTGTTACCGGCGCCCGTGACACCGCCACCAGGGTTGCCGGTGCCACCGGCCCCGGCGTTGCCGGTGTTTCCTGCACCCGCGTTGCCGGAACTGCCGGCGCCCGTGTTGCCCGTGTTGCCGCCACCTGCGTTGCCGGTGTTTCCTGCACCCGCGTTGCCGGAACTGCCGGCGCCCGTGTTGCCGCCACCTGTGTTGCCCGCGCCGGCGTTTCCCGCGTTCCCAGTCCCAGTCCCAGTGTTGCCAGCGCCCGAGTTCGCGCCGCTGCCGGTGTTCGCGCCGCCGGTTGCGCCGTTGCTCGAGTTGGTTCCGCCGGTTGTGCCGCCGCTGGTGTTCGCGCCACCGGTGTTCGCGCCGCCAGTGTTGCCGCCGGTGTTGCCGCCGGCGGTGTTGTTGCCGGAGCCGGAGTTGGCGCCGCCCGTGTCGCCGGAGCCGGAGTTGGCGCCGCCGCCCGAGTTGGCGACAGAGCCGTTGTTGCCACCAGCGCCGGCAGAGCCGCCAGAGCCAACCGAGCCGTCGTTGCCGCCAGAGCCGCCGGAGGCACCAGAGCCGTTGCCGCCAGAACCGCCGGCAGCCGGGGGCGGAGGCGGAGGCACCGACAGGTTCTCCAAACCCGGATTCCCGCTGATCCCGCCCAGATCCCCCGGACCGTTCGGGCCTTTGGCCGTCGGGCCGTCGCCGCCGGCGTTCAGTTTGTCGTGGAGGGATTGGCCGGCGTGGTGGGCGCCGTGGGAGGCGGCGCCGGAGAGGCCGCCGTTGAGGGCGCCCCAGCCGAGGCTGTCGGTGTCGCCGCCGAAGATGGCGGCGCCGGCGCCGCCGACGACGACTTCGGTGGTGGCCTCGTTGGCGGCGGCGCCCCAGACGTTCTTGCCGAACTTGGTGCCGAACTTGTTGTCGAACTTGTTCATGGCGCCGTGGAAATTGTGGGCGAACGCGCCGCCGATGCCGCCCAGGACGCCGGACTGCATGATGGCCTTGCCGTCGAGGCCGTGGCGGTTGCCTTGCGCGATCTGGATGACCTGCGCGAGCATCTCTTCCGCGATCTCTTCCGCTGCCTCCTCCGCGGCGGCCTCCGCGAGGTGCGTCGCGAGGTTCATCAGGCGCTGCATGAGCGTCCGCTCGATCTCCACGATGGCGGTGCGCCCCGCCGCGAAGATCTCCGGCACCAGCGGCATCGTGAACGGGTTCGACATCGCCCAGATGATGTCGGCGGCCGTGATCGCGATGGCGATCAACATGCTGTACTTGGACTTCTCGACGTCGAGCGCCTGCGCCCGCAACGCCTGCGCCTGGCCCTGCGCGGCCGCGATGAAGTCCGTGCCCATCGTGCCGAGGTTGTTGGCGAAGTCGACGAAGTTCTTCTGCACGTCGCCGCCGACGTTCGCGGCCACGCGGCCCGCGATCTGGTTGAAGCCGGTGCCCGCTTCGGCCACGCGCCGGGCAACGTCGTCCCACTCGTCGGCCAGCGCGCGCATGGCGTCCTCGTCGCCCTGCGGCCAGGCGTCACCCGCGATGATGTAGAAGATCCAGTTCAGGCTCGGATCCACCATCAGGCTCACCGCGGGTTCACCCCCTTGACAAAAACAGGTCTACAAAGGACTCAGTGCGCCGGCTTCGACGGAATCGTCGGCTTCAGCGCGGTGCCTTCACGCGCCCGCAACGGCTCGGCCGGACCGCCGGCGCCACCGCTGTTGACGTCCGTGTTCAGCTGCGTGAAGTCCGTCCGCAACGACCCCGCGAGCTCCGTCGCGCCCTCGTCGACGTCGCGAAACGAGTCGGCCATGTCGCGCACCGCCGTGGTCGTGCCGTCCACGGCCTTGGCCCACGCGTCGAGTCCGTTGTAGATCTTGCCGGCCGCCGCGAGGTGCACGTTGGCGAAGTTCGAGCCGTTCTTGTCGTTGCCGGTCGCGGCCAGAACGGTGCTGGGGTTGGTCAGGGCCTGCACGCGCTGCGCCAGGCTCCGCAGCTCGCCCGCCTTCTGGGCGAAGCCGTTGGCGCTGTTGGTGAGTCCGTCCGCGTCGACGAAGAAGTCGTCAGTCATGCCTGGGTCCCTTCCTCCATGCCGGGAACACGTCCCGAGAACAACGCCCGCACGTCCACGCGGCCGCTCATCAAGTCCTGCGCCGAGAGCCCGGGCGGCAGCATCGGTGCCATCGCCTCCGCAGAGGCGCTGATCGACTTCTGCCGCGCCTCCTCGACCGTTTTCACGATCACCGCCGCCAGCTCGGCCGGCGCCATCCTCTTGTACACACTGGTGGGGAAGGAAAGTTCGGTCAGCTCACCGGTGCGCGACACCGTCGCGGTCACCTCGCGCCGCGCCGACGTGGCGCTGGTCGTGAGCGAATCCACCTGCTTGCGGTTCTCCTCGAACCGCTCGCGCTGCTGCTGGTAGGCGCCCATGGCCTCGTCCAGCATCTTCTGGTACGGCGAACTCATGCGTTACCTCCTCAGCCGACCGACGCCAGGCCCTGGCCCAGCGCCAGCGCTCCGGTCTCAGGTGGACGGATCCCGCGCAGGTCCGCGGCCGCGAGTGTGCGCGACGCGGCCGCCACCGACAACGTCCGCGCCAGCTCGTGGGCCGCGTGCACGGTGTGCTCCGAAGCCGATGCCAGCTCGTGGGCCAGCGCGTCCCGGACGTCGTCAGGGACGTCGTGACCGCGCCGCACCAGCAGCCGCACGGCGATCTCCGCCAGTTCGTCCACTGTGTACTCGCCGAGCTCCCACCCGACGGTGAACGAGCTCCGCAACGCGGGCACCACACCCAGCAACGCGGCCACCCGCTGCGTCTGCCCGCTCAGCACCACCACCGGGTCAGCCGGACGGCGCGTCACGGCCTCCGCGACGGCCTCGACGACCTCCGCGCCCGAGCTGTGCGTCGCGATCTCCCAGTCACCGTCCACATCGAGCACGAGCACGCCACCGCTGGCGTCGTTCATGGCCGTGCGCACGAGGTGCTCGGCCTGCCCCGGCCAGCGCGGGTACAGGTCGGCGGCCACCGAGCAACGCACGAGCTGCCCGACGTTCACCAGCCCCAGCTCCGCCAGGCTCAACGCGTACAGCTTCGCGAACTCGGCCCGCCCGGACCCGCGTTCGCCACTGATCACCAGGTTCGCCAGGTGCCCCAGGGGCTGGCGTTCCTGCTTCAGCCCGCCCAGGCGCACCAGCTGGCGCTGCGCGTTCTCCCGCACGCCGGCCTGGCCGACGAGGGTGCGCAGCCGGTTCCAGCCCGTGCTCGCGCCGACGGCCGCCGCCGGGTCCGAACCCACCGAGACCGCCGCGGCCGCCGCGGCCGGCAGCTGCACCAGCTCGGCCCGCAGGTCCTCGGCCGTCAGCCGGTTGAGCTCCGAGTCCTTCGACGGCGGCTGCAACGCCAGCCGCGAAGCCTGGTTGTTCACCATCGCCTCGAACAGCTTGCGCGCCACACGGCCGTTACCGAACGTCGCGTCCTTCGGCACCCGCTCGAAGTACTCGCGCAACGCCGTGATCGCGTCGTCGGTCAGCTCGTAGTAGTGCTTGCGGGTCAAGCCCGTGGTGATCGTGACCAGCTCGTCGACGCTGTAGTTCGGGAACTCGATCGTGCGCGTGAACCGCGACGCCAGACCGGGGTTGGACTGCAGGAACAGGTCCATCTGCTCCGAGTACCCCGCGACGATCACCACCAGCGAATCACGCTGGTCTTCCATGATCTTCATCAGCGCGTCGATGGCTTCCTGACCGAAGTCCGGACCGGACCCGCCCGAACCCGCGGCCAGCGTGTACGCCTCGTCGATGAACAGCACGCCACCGATGGCCTTCTCGACCACCTCGGTGGTCTTGATCGCCGTCGAACCGATGTACTGGCCCACCAGGTCCTGACGCGCGACCTCGATCATGTGGCCCTTGGACAGGATGCCCAGCTCCGCCAGCACCGTGCCGTACAGGCGCGCGACCGTGGTCTTACCGGTACCGGGAGGGCCCGCGAACACGAGGTGGCGGCTCATCGGCGGCATCGGCAGCCCCATGCGCTCACGCATCTGGGACATCTTGATCAGGTTGATCAGGCCGGTGACCTCCTTCTTCACCCCGGCCAGACCCACCAGGGACTCCAGGTCACCCAGCGGCCCGTCCAGCACCTCACCCGCGGCGTCGCTCACGCTCTGCGGGCCGGTCGGCTGGTCGGGCGTCGACGGGAACTCCGACGACAATCCGCTCGAAGGTTCCGCCCGCACCTGGTCGGTGCTCACGTTCTCCACCGTCGCCTGGTCGTCCTCAAGGCGGTGCACGGCCTCGCCGCCCGCGTCGTTGACCACGCAGTCGCGGATCGTCACCGGCTCGCGCGTCTCGACGAGGAACCCGTCGCCACCGGCGCCGAGCACCTCGCACTCGACGAGCGACCCGCGCGAACCCTCTTCCAGCACCACACCGTTGCGCTTGGCGCTGCGGACGCGGCACCGCGAGGCACTCAGCACGGAGCCGCCGGCGACGGTGATCCCGTCGGCCTTCGCCTCGGCGATTTCACAGTCCTGCAACGAACTTTCGGCCGGGCCCGACACACGAAGGCCGCCGCCGCGCACCAGCACCGAGGTGAGCGACGACGGCGTGCTCGCCCCGAGCGTCACGGCGTGTTCGGCGGTCGAGCCCACTCTGATGTCGGCCACGGTCACCCGCGCCGACTCGGTCGCCTCCAGGCCCCCCTCGCGGCCGGTCTCGATCGACGCGTCGGCCAGCTCCATTCGCGACTGTCCGGAAAGGACGATTCCCGGCCCGGATTCGGTGTTCAGCCGCAGGCCGGTGATCTTCACGGCCGCCTCGGCGTTCACGAGCACCGCCGTCTGCGTCGAACCGCGCACGGTCGCGCGCTCGAACTTCGGCGTCGACTCACCGTCGACGAGGATCGCGACCGGCGAACCCTCGAACGTGCAGTCCACGAACTGCGGCGCCGCGTTCGCCGTCGCCTGCACCGCGTTGCGCTCGGCACCGGAGAACACGCACTCGCGCAGCAGCGGCGCCGAAGACCCGGCCACGTGCGCGGCCTGCATCGGCGCGGCGACGAACTGTGAGCTCGCCACCGAGATCCGGCCCTGGCTGGTGAGATAAAGATCAACATTTGCGCTTTCACGCACAGTGAGGCCCGTGATTGTTGCGCGGCCCTGTTGTTCCACCACCATCGCAGGTTTTTGTGCGCCGGTGATCTCGCAGTGTTCGATTACTGCCACCGCCTCGCCGTTCACGCAGATCCCGTTGCCCTGCGGGCGGCGCACGGCGCACCGGCGCAGCACCACGGACCCGACCTCGGCCACCACGATCCCCGACGACGCCGCGTCGACGATCTCCGTGTCCTCGATCGTGCTCTGCGCCGGCGAAGCCACGACCACGCCGGCGCCCGCAGAGCTCGTGACCGTGCAGCCGCGCAGCGCGAGCTGGCCCTGCAGGCGCGCGAGCAGCGTCGCCCAGGAGGCGCCGGAGATCCGGCAGCCGTCCAGCGCCGCCTCGCCGCGCACCACGTCGACGGCCACGAGGTTGCTGTCGGTGCTGGTGAGCGTGAACCCGCGCAGCTGCACGGCCTCGGCATTGGCGACGAGGACGCTGCCCTCGCTCGCCACGACCTCGACGGTGCCCGCACCCTGCTCGGCGACCAGCGAAACCATCCGGTCCACCACGAGGTTCTCCTCGTAGCGGCCCGGGTTCACGCTGATCGTGGCCCCCGGCTGCGCTTGCGCCAGCGCGGCGCCGATGGTCGGGAACGCCCCCGGCCGATCACCGCCGACCACGAGCAACTGTCGGTTCATCGATTTCGCCTCTCCCGCCTCGACACCACGCTCACACCAGCCCCGGGAGCGCCCCGAACCGCGGCGCGGACACCTCGGCGATCGGGTCCCGTCCCTCGGCCTCGGCCCACACCTCGAGCTCCCGGCGCAGCGACACCAGAGCCAGCTCGTCGAGCGAGATCCGGTCGGACGCGACCTTGCCGGTCTCGTCCACCTCGCTCGACGTCAGTTCCCGCAGCAGTACCAGCCCGCGCACGCCCTCGGCGGGTTCGCGCAGGTCCAGCACCTTGAAACTCGTGCCGGGCACGAACAGCACCCGGTTCTCCACGCCACCGGCGGTGGGTTCCAGCAGCTTCGTGCGGCGGGCCGTGATCGACCAGACCAGCACGTCGGTTTCGCCGTCCAAAGTGGACGACGGCTGCGTGAGCGTGTTGAGGAAACCCCACTCGGTGAGCACCTTCTGCGAGCGAAACAGGTCCCACTCGGACTTCGACACGGACGTCGCGAACGTCGCCGGGCCGCGGTGCGAGGGCAGGCGGCTCAGGCCCGCGACCACGCAGCGCGCGATGGGCACGTGCGGCCCGTTGGCGCCGGTACGCAGCCCGCCGTCGATGGCCGCGCCCTTGACCGAGAGGTACAGCTGCACGGCGACCGCGTCTGTGAGCACCTCCGCCGACGACGTCGACAGCGCCCCCTGGAACCCGGGGTGCTCGGACAGGATGCGGGCCACGGCGTTGGACATCAGGCCGTACTCCGCGCCGAGCGACTTACGCAGCCACTCGCGTTCCTTCTCGGCGCCACGCTTGGGCAGCAGCGCCGTCGCCTCGGCACCCGGGGTGGGCTGCAGGCGCGCCTCGCCCTTCTCGGCCGGAACGACCGGGGCGACCGGCTCGACTGCGGCTTCGGTGACCTGAGCGTTCTCGCTGGTCTCAGCGCCTTCGACGGTCTCGGTGTTCTGGGTGGTGATCTCGACGGGAACGACCGGTCCCTGCACGGTCGGCGCCTCGACCGACGGCGGCGTCACCGGCGGCACCCCCGCGGCAGGCGGCATTCCGGCGGGTGGCGTGGCGGCCGGAGGCATCCCGGCCGGCGGCGTGGCCGCGGGCGGCATCCCGGCCGGCGGCGCGGCCGCGGGCGGCATCCCCACGGGCGGGGTCGCGGCTGGTGGCATCGACACGGGCCCGGCGGCCAGACTGGGCGGAGCCACCGGAGCCGACGGCATCCCGACCGGCGGCGCGGCAGGCGGAATCGGCGCGGGCGGGGTAGCCGGACCCGAGAACCCGGTCGGCGCACCGGGAACCGGCACGACCGAACCCGGGCCCGCGAAACCGCCGGGCGCCCCGAACTTCGGCGGCACCGACGAACCGGCGAACGCAGCCGGAGCCTCGGCCCCACCCTCGGGCGCCCCGAACTTCGGCGGCACCGACGGACCCGCGAACGCAGCCGGAGCCTCGGCCCCGCCCTGAAGCACGGTGGGGCCGACCGGACCCGCGAACCCGGCGCCACCGGGCTTCTCGGCGTGCCGGCCCGCCGGCTTGTCGTCCTGCCTGTGCCCGAACGGACCGCCGGAGGACTCCTCCATCGGCACCATCGGCGGCCGCGCCGACGTGATCGTGATCGGGCTGCCGCCCCCGGCCAGCGACCGCGGTACCCCGACACCCGGGTCGAGGCGCTGGGTGATCGTCGGCTCGGACCGCAGCAACGCCGGCTCCGGCGTGACGTCCACCTCGAGGTCCACGGGCGCGGCCGGCTTGTACTCGCCGGGCACCACGACCTCCGTCGGACTGGCTTCCAGCAACGCCGGGGCCGGAGCCGCGTCACCCTGCTCGATCTCCGCCAGCGCCTTGGTCGTCACCTGCACCCGGCCGCGCTCGGCCAGCAGCGCGTGCGCGGGCAGGACGCGGCTCATGCGCCGCGTGTTCTCGTCGAGCCGCGCGAGCACGTCCTGGGCCAGCATGCGCATGCGGTCCACGGCGTCTTCGCTCGTCGCGTCGAAAGTCAGGTTGTTGATCGAGTTGTCCAGCGTCAGCGCGCGCACGGCCGGGGTTTCGCGGCCGTCGTGCGGCGAGCGCACCAGCAGGCCGGACTGCACGACCTCGATCACGGCGTCGGGCGAGTACCAGTACACGGCCGGGGCGACCTCGTTGAGGCCGTGGATCGGTGGGCGGTGGCTGATCAGGCGCGGCGCCTGCACCGGCCCGCCCTGCACGCGCGGCTGATAGCCGATCTCGCGCACGAACGTGGTCCAGCCCAGCCGGCCGTCGAACAGCACCGTGCGCACGTCGACCAGCTGCGGCGACCCGACGGGCAGGCCGGTGTAGAAAGCGACCTCCTTGCCCAGCAGGTCGGCCAGCGCCTGGCCCAGCGACGTCCGGGCCGGCACCGACATCGGCCCGTACTGCACGAACCGCGCGTTGGCCCGCACGTTCTCCGGCAGCCGCACCCACAGGCGGGCCGCGTCGTCGAGCGTCAACGGTGGGCAGCCGGGGCAGCCCAGCACGATGGTCATCGTGTCGTGCTGCGCGGGCAGGCCCTTGACCAGCGCCGCGCGGTGCGCGCGCTGTCCCTGGTCGAAGCCGACCGGACGCACCCACAGCCCACCCGGCAACGGCTCCGCGACCCCGCGCGAGCTCGTGGACGTCAGCTCCGCCGTGAGCCCGGAGTCCCACGACGGCCGCGGGAACCGCTTGGCCTCCCACTTCGGCGCGCGCCCCGGCTGGAACCTCACCCAGCCGCTGCCGCGTCCGGAGTGGACGAACAGGGCACCGCCGGCGCTCGGGATCACCGAACCGTCAGGCGCCAGCACCGTGCGGTTGATCCGCTCCGACAGCCACTGCCCGGCCAGCGCCGACGTCTCGCGCGAACGCCCGCCGATCACCAGCCGCACTCCGCGACGGCGCCGCGGCAGGACCTTCGCCACCGACTCCCACAGGGAGATCGGCGAGTCCACCGGCAGGTCCACGACGACCAGGTCGTGCTCGGTGTCGGCCGCGACGCCCAGCGCGAGCGCCTGGGCCTCGTCGGTCATCCCGGTCGCGGGGTGGACGACAAGAGCGTTCCCGACCGTCTGCTTGTCGAGGGTGGTACCGGAGGCACCGGTCCCGCGACGCACCAGCGAGAGGTCCATGTTCACCTTCGTCCTTCCTACCGGCACCGGCCCGAGCTCCCGGCACAGCTGTCACGTGCGGCGTAGGTCTATCGGTTCACGTCGGGATGCGCACCGTGTGGGACGGCCCGCCGGTGCCCCCCACTGGTGCAGACGGCGCACTCCCGCCGGTGTGATGCGCGATCAGGCCGTAGACGAAAAACCCGACCACGATCAGCAGCGCCAGCAGCGCGCCGCCGAGCAGGCCGTTCCAGGTCCGCTTGGCCGGCACGTCGAGGTGGCTCGCGTCGCCCAGCACCAGGGCCGAGGTCATCCGTCCGATGAGGAACGAATACGCCTCGACGTGGTCCTTCTGCGTCTGCACCATGTCAGCTCACCCCGTTCACGCCGTGAGCCCGGTCGCCCAGCCGTAGACCCCGAACAGCTGCAGCAGGATCGGGATCACCGCCACCGCGCTCAACGTCTCGGTCCAGTTGGCCAGGTGGCCCCAGATCGGCAGCAGGCGCCGCGGCGGCGGCCGCAGCATCGCCAGCACCAGCAGGAAGAACACCAGCGCCAGCCCGCCGGCCGACACTCCGCGCCGGTTGGCCGCCATCGGGTCGACCAGCGACAGCGCGAGCAGCACCAGTCCGACCGAGCCGGCGATCGACAGCGGCACCCGCTGCCACGCGCCGAGCAGCGCGCGCGAGCGCATCAGCACCGCCGCGGCCACGAGGAACGCCAGCAGCTTCGGGAACAGGTCCTGCTCGGCGAGGAACGGGAAGGCGCAGGTGAACACCACAGCCGACGCGATGCAGAAGATCGTGAGGTAACCGTCGGCGTAGGCCGTCTGCCGCACCATCTGCTCGGCGGGCGCGGGCTCGATGTCGTACTGCAGCTCCGACGCGGTGCGCGGCAGCTGCGGGCCGCGGATGCGCGCGAACCGGATGCCGATACGCGGCGCGAACACGAGCACCGCGATGAGCACGGCCGACACGAGGCCCGCCGTCTGCGTCGTGGTCAGCCCGGCACCGAGGTGCAGCCACATCGAAAGGGCGCCGGCGACACCCGTCGCCACCACCGCGCCGAACGGCACGAACGGCAGGCCGGGCGACCACGCCGCGCGCCCACCGATGAGCAGGCCACCGGCCAGCGCGAACGTCAACGAGCCCACGAGGATCGGCGCGCCCTGCAGGTCGAACGCGGCGTCGACCCCGGCCACGCCCACGGCGCCGGCGATGGCCGCGAACCCGCAGCCGCCGAGGCCGAGCAGCAGGAGCAGCGCGTTGTCTTCGGAGCGCACGCCGCACGCGACCGCGGCCACGACCAGGCCCAGCGCCACAACGGCGGTCCCGATCGCGGACAGGCCCAGCGGACCGGGCATGAGCAGGATCCACGCCAGCACGACCTGCGCGAAGATCGCGAAGCCGAGGAACAGCCAGCGGTTGAACTCCGGCTTCCAGCGCCCGGGCTGGCGGCTGACGGCGGTGGCCATGCCGTCGGCGATGTCGTCGAAGTCGAGCTCCGGCAGCGGGTCCAGGCGGGGGCGGAGGTGGAACTCCTCGCCCTCCTTCCAGTCCAGCGACTCCGGCGTGCCGGCCGCGTCGAGCGGGGCCTCACCGAGGCGCTGCAGCACCCACGTGTCGGCCAGGTCCTCGCGGCCGCCGGTGTGGTGCAGCAGCACCGGCAGCAGGCTCGTGAGCGGCACCGACATCGGCACGGCCAGATCGGCCCGCCCCTGCGGCCCGTACACCGTGATCCGGCAGAGCTCGCCCTGCATGGCTGTCAACGTCCGCTCCTTCCAGCGCGCGCGTTGTCGTCGAAAGCACCGTGTTCGAAAGAGCTCATCGCAGGCCGCCCACCAGCTGCTGCTGCTCGGCTTCCGCGCCCAGCGGCACGTAACCGGTCTGCACGAGCTTCACGCCGCGGCGGGTGACCAGCTGCGCGCGGCCCGCGGGCAGGTTGCGCGGGGTCGCCTCGCCGAGGAACTTGCCTTCTTCCTTGGGGTAGGAGAAGACCACGCCGGGGCTGCCCAGCTCCCACACCCGGCGGATCACCGGGTCGCTCAGCGCGCGCATCACCCCGGAGGTGCTGCGCGCGACGATGAGGTGGAACCCGATGTAGGCGCCCTGCGAAAGCAGCGACAGCAGCGGCTCGAGCGGCGAGCCCATGCCGCCGGTGAGCAGCTGGTAGTCGTCGACCACGAAGAACAGCCGCGGGCCCGTCCACCAGTCGCGGCGCTTGAGCCGGTCGGCGGTGATGGACTGGTCCGGTACCCGCGGGGTGAGCGACACGCTCGCCTGCGCGGCCAGCTCGTGCAACGCCTCCGTGGTGGTGGCGTAGCCGACGCGGTAGGCCTCGGGGACCTCCGTGTCGAGCATGCGGCTCGGGTCGGCGAGCACGATCTTCGCCTCGCTCGGCTGGTAGCGCGCGAGCACCGAGCGGATGACCAGCCGCAGCAGGTTGGTCTTGCCGGTCTCGTTGTCGCCGAAGGTGAGCAGGTGCGGCGTCGCCTCGAAGTTGTGCCACACCGGCAGCAGCCGCTGCTCGTCCTGGCCCAGTGCGATCCGCAGGTCGCCGTCCGGCCGCGGGAGCTCGCTGATCGGCAACGTGTTCGGCAGCATCCGCACCGCCGGTGCCTTGCGGCCCGGCCAGAACGTGTGCACCTCTTCGGCCACGGCCTTGGTCGCCGCCGCCAGGTCGTCGGTCGCGGAGCTGCCGTCCATGCGCGGCAGCGCCGCCAGGAAGTGCAGCCCGTCCGGCGTCATGCCGCGGCCGGGCTGGTTCGGCACCGTTTTGGCCTTGCGCGAACCGATCTCCGACTCCATCGGGTCACCCAGGCGCAGCTCGAACCGCGTCTGCAGCAGGTCGCGCAGGTACGGGCGGATCTCCGACCAGCGCGTGGACGCGATCACCACGTGGATGCCGAACGACAGACCGCGCGAGGCCAGCTCGCCGATCTTCTGCTCCAGCTCCGAATAGTCGTTCTTGAGGCTGTACCAGCCGTCGATGACCAGGAAGACGTCGCCGAACGGGTCGTCGATCTGGCCGCGCCGGCGCAGCTGCCGGTAGACCTCCATCGACTCGACCCCGCGCTCGGAGAACACGTTCTCGCGGTACTCCATGATCTGCGAGATCTCTTCGATGGTCCGCACCACGCGGTCGCGCTCGAGGCGCGTGGCGACCGAGCCGACGTGCGGCAGGCCGTTGATCGACATGATGCCGCCACCACCGAAGTCCAGCCCGTAGAACTGGACCTCCTCCGGCGTGTGCGTCATCGCCAGCGCCAGCACCAGCGTGCGGACGATGGTCGACTTGCCCGTCTTCGGGCCACCCACCACGGCCACGTGGCCCGCGGCACTGGACAGATCGGCCATCAGCAGCTCGCGCACCTGCTCGAACGGCCGGTCGATCATGCCCATCGGCACCCGCAGGCGGCCGTGGTGCGCCGGGTCCTGCACGCTCATGCCGCGCACCGGGTCGGGCAGCACGCTGGGCAGCAGCGAGTCGAGGCTCGGCGACTCCGCCAGCGGCGGCAGCCACACCTGCCGCGCCGCCGGGCCCGCGCCCGTGAGCCGGTCGACGAACACGTCGGCCAGCGTCGGGCCGACCGGCGCCGCGTCGAGAGCGTCCACATCGGACATCTTCTTCTCGCCCGCGTCCGGCTCGTCGTCGCGGATGATGAACCGGCTCGGGCGCGCCTGGGTGAAGAACGGCACCACCTCGCGGCTCACGCGCGCGGCGTCCGCGTGGCCCTCGCCGCTGCCGGCGGGCACGGGGCCGGACACGTACGCGGCCTTGAAGCGCACCAGGTTCGTGGTGTCGATCTTGAGGAAACCGTTGCCCGGCTCCGAAGGCAGCTCATACGCGCTGCCGACCCCGATCACACTGCGCGACTCCATCGAGGAGAACGTGCGCAGCGCGATCCGGTACGACAGGTGGCCCTCCACGCGGTGGATGCGGCCCTCGTCCAGCCGCTGCGACGCGAGCAGCAGGTGCACGCCGAGGCTCCGGCCCAGCCGCCCGACCGAGACGAACAGCTCCATGAACTCCGGCTTCGCGCTCAACAGCTCGGAGAACTCGTCCACCACCAGGAACAACGTCGGCATCGGCGCCAGCTGTTCACCGGCCGCGCGCGCCTTCTCGTACTCGTACAACGACGGATAACCACTGGCGCGCAACTGTTCCTGCCGGCGCACCATCTCACCGTTGAGCGAGTCCTGCATGCGGTCGACCAGCGGCAGCTCGTCGGCCAGGTTGGTGATCATCGCCGAGGTGTGCGGCAGCCGGTCCATCCCCAGGAACGTCGCGCCACCCTTGAAGTCAACCAGCACGAAGTTCAGGATCTCCGACGAGTGCGTCGCCGCCAGCCCCAGCACCAGCGTGCGCAGCAGCTCCGACTTGCCCGAACCGGTCGCGCCGATCAGCATGCCGTGCGGGCCCATTCCGCCCTGCGCCGACTCCTTCAGGTCCAGCTCGACGATCTCGCCCTCTTCGGTCACGCCGATCGGGACCGACATCCGCGCCCGCTGCACCGCCCGCGGCCGCCACTGCGCCGCGATGTCGAACGTGTGCACGTCCTTGATGTTCAGCAACGCCGTCAACCCGAAGTCGCTTTCCAGCGGCTGCTCCGCGATCTCCAACGTGCCGCTCGTCCGCTTCGGCGCCAGCAACCGCGCCAGGCCCTCGGCCTGCGTCACCGACAGCTCGTCGCGCAACGCCGAACCCGCGCCCGTGCCGGCGGGGAACTCGACGAGGTCGTCCTTCGTGTTCAGCCGCAGCACCTTCGGGCCACCGGGCAGCGCGCCCGTGACATCCAGCAACACCACGTTGCGCAGACCCGCGCCCACCAGCCGCGACGACTCCGGGATCGGCGCCAAGTGCGCCACGATCACCACCAGCGGCTCGGTCGTGCTCGGACCCACCGACTTGTCGTGGTCGTCGCGGTCGGCGACGTCCGGGCCCAGGATGTCCATCAGCTCGTCGTGATCTGTCGCCAGCAACCGCAACGGACCCGCCGGATCGCGGAACGTCGGATGGTTGTTGTGCGGCATCCACTTCACCCAGTCCCACTGCGACTGGGCGGCCTCGGTCGTCAGCACCGCCACGCGAAGCTCGTCGGGCGAGTGGAACGTGATCAGCTGCGCCAGCATCGCCCGCACCAGACCGACGGCGGCCTCGGGGTCGCCGTCGAACTCCACGCTCGTGAAGCTGCGCAGCCCCACCGCCGTCGGAATGCCCGACAACGTCCGGTACGTCTCGGTGAAGCGCCGCAACGAAATCGCCGACAGCGGGTCCAGGTCCTCGATCGGCTTCGTGACCGGCGGCATCAGCTCCAGCGCCGACTGCTGCGACCCCAGCCCGATGCGCACGCGGCCGAAGTCGTCGTGGCTCACCCGCCGCTCCCACAGCCGCGGCCCCATCGCCAGCGACCACAGCGAATCCGGCGACGGGTTGTTCCACGCCACCGCCCGCCGCTGGTGTTCCGCCGTGGACCGCGCACGGTCGCGCACCTGCGCGATGTAGCGCAGGTAGTCGCGCCGCTCGGCCTTCATCTTCCGCTTGCGCTCACCCGCCGCCCGCGACAGCTGGCCCAGGCTCATGGCCATCATCGACACGCCCATGCCGCCACCGAGCACATACGTCATCGGCGAGCTGCCGCCCACACCCGAGAACGCCAGGATCATCACCATCGACCCGATGCCCATCGGCAGCATCATCAACAGCGAGTTGAAGTCCCGGGCCGCCGGCTCGGCGAGCACCGGCGGCTCCTGCAGGTCTTCCTGCCCCTCGGGCAGCTCCGGACCCGCGACCCGCGGGCCACGCTTGACCGTCTCAGTACTCACCGGTGCACCTCCTTCCGAACCTTCTCCGTCACTCGAGCACGCCCGAAGGCCGGCTCGCCGGGCGACCCCACGCGGACTCGTCCTGGCTCAGCAGGTCCGCCATCGTGCGCTCGGCCTCTTCTTCCTCTTCGCCCTCTTCGACTTCGGCAGTGTCCTCTTCGGACTCGAGTTCGTCGGGGTCGGGTCCGCCGTTCGTGGGCAGCTCGTCGGCGTAGAACTCGCCCTGACCGGTCCGCACCCGCTGATACGTCGCGAGGTGCGGCGAGTCCTCCGTGCCACCCGCGGGGCGCCACGGCTTGTCCGAGCGCTCCACCAGGTCGGTGACGAAGTCCTCCTCACGCTCCTCGCGCTGCGCGAACACCGAGGAAGGCAGCAGGCCCGGCAGGAAGTCGGCCGTGCCGGCGTCCCACGCCGAGGTGTCCACGACCTCCGCGGCCTGGACCACGGCGATGCGCACCTCGTCGGGCTCGCCACCGCCGACGCCGCCCGCGATCGCGCCTTCGCGGTCCTCGTGCTTGTCGTTGTACTGCTCGGAGTTCTGCGTGTTCTGGGCCGATTGCGTGGCCGGGGTTGCCGGCGTTGCGGCCGAGCCGGCCACGCCCCAGCCCGCTTGCACGGGCGGCACCACGACCGGAACGGCCGGGACCGCGCTCGTCGCCCAGCCACCCGAGCCGGCCGGCGGCTGGTCGCCGGTGCCCCAGCCCGTGACGGGGGCCAGGTCGTCGGGGGTCGCCGGGGTCACCGTCTCGGCCGGGGCGGCTTCGACGGGCGTTGGGTCGACCGGCGTCGGGTGGGCCGGAGTGGCGTCGACCGGCACCGGGGTGACCGGAGTGACGGCCACCGGCACCGGCGCGGCAGGCACCGGATCGGGCTGCGTCGACCACGACGTCGCGGGCGCCGCCGGGGTGTCGCTGACCACGGCCGGGTCGCCGGCACTCGCCGGGACCTGGCCGTTCGTCCACGGCTGCGTGGTGGCGTCGAGCAGGCTCGCGGAGTCGGGCCGGTCGGTCGCGGTGCGAGCCGGCGCGGGACCGCCCATGCCGTTCTGCGGCGGGACGGCCATGCCCGGCGTGCCGGTGTTGTCGACGTGGTGCGTGGCGGGCGCATCGATACTGTCCACAGAGGACAGTGCCGGCGGCGCCCAGTCGGCCGACTTCGACGGCGGGGTGTCCCCGAACGAGTTCGGGTCACCGACGCCGGCCGGCGAGTTCGCCAGCCACGCGTTGTCCACGCCACCGAGCAGACCGGCCGAGTCGGGCCGGTCGGCAGCCGGTGCGTTCGCACCGGCCCCGCCTCCCGCGCCACCCGGCGGCATCATCGGCATGCCCGAGCCCGCACCGCCGGCGCCGACCTGGCCGGGACCGTTCGTCCCGTTCGGGTCCGCCAGCGACTGAGGCAGGTCCGGTGGCGGCACGAGGTTGCTCGAGTCGAGCCCCTTCACCCCGTCGAGCCCACCGCTGTCACCGGCACCACCGAGGTCACCGGCACCGCTGATACTCGCGTCCGCTCCGGGCGGCGGAGCCCACGACGCCGACTTGAGCGGCGGCGTCTCGCCGAACGAGGTCGGGTCGCCGATGCCCTGCGGGACGTCGGTGAGCCACGGCTTGTCGATGCCCCCGAGCAGACCGGCGGAGTCGGGCCGCTCGCTGCCCTGGTTGCCCAGGCCGCTCGCGCCACCACCCGCGCCACCCGGCGGCATCATCGGCATACCCGAGCCCGCACCGCCGGCGCCGACCTGGCCGGGACCGTTCGTCCCGTTCGGGTCCGCCAGCGACTGAGGCAGGTCCGGCGGCGGCACGAGGTTGCTCGAGTCCAGCCCCTTGATCCCACCGGGACCGTCCGAGCCCGCGCCACCGAGACCGCCGGCGCCGTCGAGGTCCGCACCGCCCGCGCCACCGGTCCCACCGGCGTCACCGGGCGGCGGCGCCCACGAAGCGTGGCTCAGCGGCGGGGTCTCGCCGAGCGAGGTCGGGTCGCCGATGCCCTTCGGGATGTCCGAGAGCCACGGCTTGTCCACGCCCCCGAGCAGGCCCGCCGAGTCCGGCCGGTCGCTGCCCTGGTTGCCTAGACCACCGGCACCACCCGCGCCGGTCGGCGGCGGCATCATCGACGGCGGCGGGATGGCGCCCTGGTTGCCGTTGTTGCTGCCATCCTGCAAGCCCGGCGGCAGGTCCGACGGGTTCAGCGCGTTGCTCGACAGGTTGTTGCCCAGGCCGGCGTTGTCCGGCGGCGGCGTGAGGGCCGGCGGCTTGATGTCGCCGAGGCCGCCACCACCACCCGTGCTGCCGGGACCACCGGTGTTGCCGAGGTCCCCGAGGCCACCCCCGCCCTTGACGTCACCGGGCGGCGGCGTGAGCGCGGGCGGCTTGATGTTGGCAAGGTTGGTCCCGCCGTTGCCGGCGCCGTTGTTGCTGCCCGTCGAGCCGGGCGGCGGCGTCAAATTGGGCGAGGTGAACGGGGGCAGGTTGCCGAGACCACCGTTCTGGCCACCGTTCTGCCCGCCGTCGTCGCCACCGATCGAGCCCGGGGGCGGCGGCAGGTTCGGCGACGTGAGCGGAGGCGGCGTGGTGTCGAAGTTGCTCAGCCCGGCGCCACCACCGGGGCCGCCGCCACCGGACGTGTCGAGGTTCGGCGGCGCCACGTCGAGGTTCCTGAACGGCGGCGGGTCGCCGGCACCACCGTCGCCGCCACCGACGTCACCAGGAGGCGGCGGGATGGCCGCGGCGTTGAGGGGCGGCGGGTTGCCGGCGCCACGGGTCCCGTCACCGCCACCGGTGTCACCCGGGGGCGGCGGGATGTTCGGGGGCGGGACGTTGCCCGCGCCACCACCACCGTCGCCACCACCGGCACCGCCGCCGGGAGGCGGGATGTCGGCGGGCGGCGGGATGTTCGGGGGCGGCGGCAGGTTGTCGTCACCGCCGCCGGGCGGCGGGACGTTCGGCGGCGGGGGCGGTGGGGCCTGGCCGGGCGGCGGCGGGCTGTAGCTGGAGGTCGCGACCGTGTTGTACTTCCCGGCCAGCTGGTTGCCGACCTGACGCATGTCGTTGGTCATCATCTCGACCGCGTCGGGGAACTGCGAGATGAACGCCCGCCCGTCGCCGAGCACCTTGCCGCGGGCGATGACCTGCTCGGCGTAGTAGCTGTCGATGTAGCGAAGGGTGTTCTGCGCCCACTGCAGGTAGGCGGCGGAGTTCACGAGCTGGGTCGGGATGTCGCGCGCACCGCCACCGCCGTCGGTGATCATGTGCACGAGGGCGTCGAACTTCCCGCTCAGGTTGGCGGCCAGGACCTTGAAGTTGTCGGCAGCGGTGCCCTTCCACGGCCCGTCGTCGCCCGCGAGAGCGGCGGTCTGGTCCTTGATGGCTTGGGAGATGGCGGCGAGGTTCAGCTGCGTCGTCTGGAACACGCCGGCGGCGGCCTGCAGCGACTGCCAATTGACGTTGCCGTAGGCCCGGTCCAGGTTGTCCTGACCGCCGGTCATCGAACCGCCGCCGAGGATGGCGGCCTCGATCTGCTTCCAGGTCAGCCCGTCGAAGTCCTTGCCGGGGTCCCCGGTGGTGTTCGATTTCCCGTTGCTGCTGGAGTCGGGCCAGATGCCGTCGTCGTCCTGCTGGAACCCGTTGTTGTTATTCGGGTTGTCTGCCATCTTCCCTCGTTCGCCTCGAACCTGGGACCGCCGCCCCCGTGGGACCGGTCAGCTGTGCTTGTTGCCCGCGTTGTTGATTTCGTTGCTGACGTTGCCGAAGTACTGGTTGTACTTGTCCATCGTCATGTTGTTGGCCTCGTCGGCGTCGTCGTAGGCCTTCGACGCCGTGTTCACGGCTTCGGAAAGGTCGTGCAGCGACGTGATGAGGTCCTGGATCGTGGCGCGCGTGGTGTCGCGCACCCCGCCGGGCCCGACGATCGGCTGGGTGATCTTGCCGTTGGCGGTCGCGAAGATACCGGGCTTGACGGTGATGCCGTCGAGCTGGCCGGGCAGGTCCTTGAGCGGGCCGTCGGCGAGGGTCTGCATGTTCGTGGCGAACGTGCGCATCGCCTCGGTGTTGACCGTGGTCACGCCCTTGCCGGGGTGATCGGCGCCGCCGGGAACCGGGGGCGGCGTGGTGACGTTGCCCTGCGGGATCCACGGGTTGTCGACCGGCGGCGGGGTCTGGTCACCCGGGCTCTTGAACGGGCCGCTCGTCGACGCCGGGGTGTTGTTCCCGTCGCCGTTGATGGAGTCCATCACCGTCTTCGCCGATTCGAAGACGACTGGGTCGAATGCCATGAGTGCTCACTGTCCTTTCAGGTCTGCGGACCCGGTGGGGACACCGGGGGCGCGGCGGGTGACCCACCGCGCCCCGGGGACCCGCGACGCCGGCATCAGCGCTGCGCGAACCGCTGCGCGTTGCCGCTCTCGGTGGTCGAGGTGCCCTCGTTGATGTGCGAAAGGGTCTGCGAAGCGGCGTCGAGGGCCTGCGGCAGGACCTGGGCCTGCTGGTGGCACCACTCGTAGGTCGACTGGAACTCGTCGGCCGCCGAACCGGTCCAGTGCTCGCGCTGCGCCTGGATCTTGCTGTGCATCTCTTCCAGCAGCGAGGTGATCTGCTGCGCCTGCTGCTTGGCCGTGTTGACGGTGTCGCCCATCACGGCGAAGTTGATCTGGAAGTTGCCCAGAGCCATGGATCTGTCCTCTCAGGAGAAAGCTGGGGATTGGTTTCGAGCAGATCAGAAGCCGTTGAGGCCGCCACCGCCGATGGCAGCGGCCTGCGCGCGAGCCGTGGAGGTGTTGTCCTCGTCGCCGCGGTCGTAGTCCGCCGCGCCCTGGGTGACGTGCTCGGAAAGCGTGGTGAGGCGCTGCACGATCTTCTTCACCGTGTTGTCGAACTCGCCCATGGCCTGGTGGAAGATCGTGGCGGAGTCCGACCGCCAGGTGCCGAGCAGTTCCTGCATGGTCGAGTCCACCTGGCCACCGGTGCTCGTGATCCCGTCACCGGTGCTGGTGATCGTGCTCGCACCCTGACGCATGATCCCGGTATCGACCTTGGCGCCGTCCTGCGAAGCCATGCTCTTCTCCTCTGGTTGGATTGTTCTTCGATTGTCGACATGTAGTCGAAGCTGCTCTCCGCCGACACGACGTCGTCGTGAGGACGGTTCATCGCAAATGCCGTGACGCCGCTTCACACTTCCGAGGTTCGAGAAGGCTGACCGGAGCCGGCGAGGTAACGGTAAGTGAGTGCGCGACACCCTGCGGTCTGTTGTTCCCTTATGGACACCACGTCGCGGACGCGGGGGCAACAGCGTTCACGACCAGACAAACAAGACATGCCCAGCAAGGCCCGGGTGCGGCTGACCGGATCGGTCCGCTTCTTGCCCCTTTTTCCGCCCAGGTCTGCATGAGAGGCCATCGCCGGAAAGTGTCGGTGCGCCCCCGTAGAGTGCGAGCTGTGATCGACCAGCTCACCATCCCGACCGAAGCCGGCTCTTTCGACGCGATCGCCGCCGGGCCCCAGGACGGTCGCCCCGTGCTGCTGCTCCACGGTTTCCCCGAGGCCGCCGTGGAGTGGGAACACCAGGTGGCGACCCTCGGCGTGCTCGGCTACCGCGCCGTGGCACCCGACCAGCGGGGGTACTCGCCGGACGTTCGACCAGAACAACCGGCGGAGTACGGTATTTCTACCCTGGTGGACGACGCCGTGGCAATGGCGGATGCGTTGGGGTGGTCGAAGTTCGACCTCGTCGGGCACGACTGGGGCGGGGCCGTCGCGTGGTGGACCGCGGACGCGCACCCCGGCCGGCTGCGCAGCCTCGCCGTGGTGTCCACCCCGCATCCCGCCGCTCTCGCGGCGGCGATGAAGACCGACGAAGACCAGCACCTGCGCTCGGCGTACATGACGGAGTGGCGCGCGACGCCGGCCACGGAGCGGAAGATGCTCGCCGAGGGCGCCCGCGCGCTGCGCGACATCTTCGACCGCCGCATCCCGCCCAGCCGCATCGACGAGTACGTGCGGCGCCTCGAAGAACCGGGCGCGCTCACGGCCGCGCTGAACTGGTACCGCGCCGGCCGCCCCGGCGGGAAGATCGGCAAGATCGACGTGCCGACGCTCTACGTGTGGTCCACCGAGGACGTCGCTTTCGGCTCCACGGCGGCGCTCGACACCGGCAACTGGGTCACCGGGCCGTACCGGTTCGAGATGCTCGAGGACGTGTCCCACTGGGTCGCCGAAGAAGCCCCCGAGGCCCTCACCTCCCTCATCGTGGAGCACCTCGGCAGCCACTGACGAAGGAGCCGGCCCGGGTTTCGTTGGCACACGGGAATTATTACTGACATCCGTCCAATTCGGACCGGTGGACAAGATCGTTCACCCGAGGCGGTCACGCGTTGGCCTGCGGGCCGGCGGCTGTCACGGAATGTGCTGTTCGGTGTGGTTCGCCGAGGGCGGGTTATGTTGTCGATTTTCGCTCCTGGGTAAGGATTTCCCGTCAATCATCGGGTTTCCGGGCTCGTGGCAACCGTGCGTCAAGGGCCGGCTCGGTAGTTCACCCGAGACGGGCCCAGCGGCGGCTCGATGGCCCCGGCGGTGACGGATCGTGTCGACCGGCCGGGCCCGGTGCCGTTTTGTCCACTTCGGACTCAATCGTTCACCCGAGGAGGTCACCCGGAGGCTCGAGGGGCCGCGGCGGTCACGCACCGTGCCGCCCGGCCACCCGAAACGGGATGAACGGCACGGCCACCCGCCTTGCGGTACCTCGTCCGTGGAGCTCTGGTGTTCAGTGGTCACGTGGACACCATCACCGAATCCGAGTCCGAGCGCGTCGTCTTCGTCACGGAGGACGGCGTGCCGACGGGAGAGACCGGGCCGAAGCTCGCGAGCCACCACGGCGAGACGCGGCTGCACCTCGCGTTCTCGTGTTATGTGCTGCGCCGTTCGGACCAGTCGTTGCTGATCACGCAACGAGCACTGGACAAGAAGGTGTGGCCGGGGGTGTGGACCAACAGCGTCTGCGGGCACCCCGCGCCGGGCGAGTCGCTGCCCGACGCCGTGCGCCGGCGCGCGGCGTACGAGATCGGGCTGCCGGAACTGCAGGACCTGGAGTGCGTGCTGCCGAAGTACCGGTACCGGACGCCGCCGTTCCAGGGGATCGTGGAGAACGAGTTCTGCCCGGTGTTCGTCGCGTGGGTCGATCGCGACCCCGAGCCGAACCCCGAGGAAGTCGGTGACTGGCGGTGGGTCTCGTGGCCCGATTACGCACAGTTGCTCGAAGGCACTGGGGTAAACGTGAGTTACTGGGCCAAAGACCAGTACGCGCAGCTCAAGGGGAAGAAGCCGTTTTCGTCGTTGGGGCAACAGAACTTCGGTGCGTGACAAAACCGGGCCCCAGTCGTCCACTTGAGCGATATTCGCTTTCGCGCGTACCGATGCCTCAAGACACCGCTCCTTTAAGACGACAACCATGAGGTGGCGGAGGTGGGTGTGGCGGCCGAGGACGAGCGCACGGCGGGTGCACCCGCTCCCGATCTGCTGAGCCTGCACGAGTCCATCGCCGGCATGTTCGCCAAGCAGGGCGACTGGCGCCGGGCGTATGAGCACCTGCGGTGCGCGCTCGACATCGCGCGGGCCGGCAGCCTCCGGGACACGTTGACGTCGAGTTACAACCGCCGTTACCTCGACCAGCGCCTGCCCGGGCTGCCGGCCGCGCGCGGGCTGGCCGTCGCACTGATCGACCTCGATCGGTTCAAGCACGTGAACGACACGTACGGTCACCTCCTCGGCGATCGCGTGCTGTGCCGCGTCGCCGACCTCCTGCAGGAAGAGCTGCCACCCGACGGGTTCTGCGCGCGCTACGGCGGCGAGGAGTTCGCGCTCGTGCTGCCGGGCGTCGACGCGCCGGGGGCCGTGCGGATCGTCGAGGCCGCTCGCACGCGGGTCGCCCGTCACCCCTGGTCAGAACTTCAGCCCGGCTTGAGAGTCACCATCAGCGCGGGCCTGGCGCACGCTTCCGCCGGCCCGGTGTCCGCCCAGCGGCAACTTCTGCGCGCGGACAACCTCCTGTACGCGGCGAAACGCGCGGGGCGCAACAAAGTCGCCTATCACGACCGAGAAACGACGCGCGTCATTACCCACTCTGAGTAACGCAAAGGCGGGCTCACTCCCATTCGCTTGCTCCAATCTTCACCTGTTCGTCCGCTTCGGGCCGTCTTGGGTCGACTCATGGTGAAGAAATTCGCGGGAGGGTGTCGTCACGAACGGCGGGTATCCGTACGATAACGAAAACCTCCCGAGGAACGACGTGCCCTGGGAGAGCCGGAACGAAAGGCCCCGCCGCCGGTTCGTAAGCGCCCGAAGTGCGAAAGGAGTCCGAGTGCCCGACGATCGCCCCCTCCCCGGCACCGGTCGCCACTCGGACAACGGCACCCCCCGCACCCGCGCCGGCCGTCGCCGCTCCATGGAAACCCAGGGCGGCATCAGCGTCTCCGACGTCGTGGCCCGCCACACCGGCGAACGCCCGACCTTCGACACGGAAGACTCGGACCCGGGCTCGCGGCGCGCGGAACCCGGGACGCGGTCGAACGGCAGCTCCCACCTGGCGGAGTCGAACGGCAGCTCCCACCTGGCGGAGTCGAACGGCAGCTCCCACCTGGGCGGACCCAACGGCTACTCTGCCGCGCCCGGCTCCCGCACGGGCTCGCGCCGCGCCGACGACTCGGACTTCGATGGCAGCTCACACCGCGCAGCGTCGAACGGCTCCTCCCATCTCGGCGGCAGCTCGCACCTCGCGGAATCCAACGGCTCCTCCCACCTGGGCGGCCGCGGCAGATCGCACGTCGCGGAGTCGAGCGGCAGCTCCCGCCTCAGCGGCGGCAGCAGCTCGCACCTCGCGGAGTCCAACGGCAGCTCCCGCTTGGCCAGCCCCGGCAACTCACACTTGGCAGAGTCCAACGGCAGCTCCCACCTCGGCGGCGGCAGCAGCTCGCACCTCGCGGAATCCAACGGCAGCTCCCGCCTCAGCGGCAGCAGCTCGCACCTCGCGGACGAGAGCTACTCGGCCTCTACCCGCTCTCACCGCGCCGAGCAGCCGCCACCCCGCGGCCGCCGCGCCCGCCCCGACGACGACCCGCCCGCCGCACCTTCGGCGGGCGGCCCCGTGCCACGCGCGGATTCCCCGGGCCGGGCCTCGCACGCCGCGGATGCCGCGGAGCCGGCCCCCGCGCGCGGACCCCGCCGAGCCGCGCCGGAACCGCCTTCCCCGCGCCGCCCGACGACCTCGCAGCCACTCCCCACCGGCCGCCGCCGCGCCCCGGAACCCCCGGCGCCCGGCGGCAGCCACGCCGCGCCCGACGACAGCCCGGACTTCTCGGACCTCCCGGCCGCCGAACCCCCCGGCCGCCACGGCGCTTCCGCACCGCCCGAGCCCCCGAACGGCCGCCCCCGCGGCCGCACCTCGGGCCCGCCGGGCGCCGCCCCGCGACCCCCGGCCGAACGCCCCGCGCGCCCCGACGGCCAGCGCCCCGGCACGAACGGCATGCCAGGCGCAGGCGGCGCTGCCGCGCCGAATGGCAACCAGGGCCCGAATGGCATGCCTCCCGCCAACGGCATGCCACGGCCCAACGGCGCCGCCGGCCCGAATGGCAAGCCGGCTCCCCATGGCAAGCCGAGCCCCCAGACCGGCACGAATGGCATGCCGGGGCCGAACGGCGCTGCCAGTCCCAATGGCAAGCCCGGCCCGAATGGCAAGCCGGCGCCGCGAGGCGACGCGAATGGCATGACCGGCCCGAATGGCAAGCCGGCGCCGCGAGGCGACGCGAATGGCATGACCGGCGCAAACAGCGTGCCAGGCGCAGGCGGCCCTGCCAGTCCCCATGGCAAGTCCGCGCCGAATGGCACGTCCGGCCCCCATGGCGTGCCGGGAACTGCCGGCCCCAATGGCAAGGCAGGCCCGAATGGCATGCCGACGGCCAACGGCATGCCACGCCCCGGCGGTCCTGCCGGTGCGAATGGCAAGGCTGGGCCGAATGGCGGCGGCTTGCCGGGGGCCAACGGCGTTGCCGGCCCCAATGGCAAGGCTGGGCCCGGTGGCAAGCCCGCGCCTCGAACCGGGCCGAACGGCAACCCCGCGGGCAACGGCATGCCCGGTGCCAACGGCGTCGCCAGGCCCAATGGCAAGGCTGGGCCCGATGGCAAGGCCGGGCCCGATGGCAAGCCAGGGCCTCAAGCCGGGCCGAATGGCAAGGCCGGGCCGAATGGCAACGCCGCGGGCAACGGCATGCCGGGGGCCAACGGCGTTGCCGGGCTCAATGGCAAGGCTCCCAACGGCAAGTCCGGACCGAACGGCGTGCCGGGCCCCGGCGGGATGCCGGGACTGGATGGGCTTGCCGGTGCGAATGGCAAGCCGGGGTCGAGTGGCACGTCCGGGCCGCACGGTGTGCCGGCGGCCAACGGTGCTGCCGGGCTGAATGGCAAGGCCGGGGCGAATGGCAAGCGGCGGCCCCAAGCCGGTGCGAACGGCCGGCCCGGGCCGAACGGCGCCGACAACGGCAAGCCCGGCGTGCCCGGCAAGTCCGGCACAGACCGAGGTCTCGCGGCCGACGGGTTCGACGAGAACGACCAAAGCGCCGAAGCCGACCAGAACAACCAAGCCGCCCCGGGGGCAGAGCGCACTCAGCTCACCTCCCCAGTCGGGGAGCGCACCCAGCTCACCCCTCCCGTCGACGGCAAACGTCCACCCCGCCAGCGCCGCCCACCCGCGCGCCCCGCCGGGGTGCCCGCGCGGTCGGAGCTCGATCCGTTGACCATGACGGACGAGATGGAGGCGATCGACGAGGCCACGCAGTACCGCCGGAAGATCGACCACACTCTCGCGCGCTTCTCGGCCGCCCACGACGAGATGCTGGCGGAGGAGGACAAGCGGCGCGAGCGGATGGCGCGGCTGACGGCGAGGCCCGTCGCGTTGTTCGAGCAGACGCGCACCGCCCTGCAACGCGTGGTGGCGCCCACGGGGATCCAGAAGGCGATCCCCGCCGAAGCCGAGGCAGAGGCAGAGGCAGAGGCAGACGACGAGAATCCCGAAGAGCGCGCCCCGCAAACGCGTCTGCAGGAGAAGAAGCAGCGCCACAACGAGCGGGCCGTCCGGATCGGGCGGATCGTGCTCATCGTGCTGGCCGTGCTGGTCTTCCTGGGCACCGGCGTGGCCTGGGGGGCGGTGAACTGGTTCGACGCCAAGTTCACCCAGGTCGCCGCGCTCGACGAGAACTCCTCCGACATCCGCAACGCCGACGCCCAGGCCAACGACGAGAACTTCCTCATGGTCGGCTCCGACAGCCGCGACGGCGCCTCCGCGGAAGAAGGCGTCGGCACGGCCGAGAGCAACCCCGGCGCCCGCTCGGACACCGTGATGGTCGCCCACGTGCCGGCCGACCGGAAGCGCGTGGTCGTGGTGTCGTTCCCGCGCGACCTCGAGATCAACCGGCCCGACTGCAACCGCTGGGACCCCTCGAAGTCCGCCACCACCGACGAGGTCGTGTCGGGGCAGAGCATTGCGAAGCTCAACACCGCGTACGCCGTGGGTGGCCCGCAGTGCGTCACGAAGGTGGTCCAGAAGATCACCGGCCTGCGCATCAACCACTTCGTGGGCATCGACTTCAACGGCTTCAAGGACATGGTCGACGCGGTCCACGGCGTCACCATCAACAACGAGAAGCCCATCGACGACGAGGTGCTCGGCAAGGTCCTGCTGGAGACCGGTGACGTCACCATCTCCGGCGACCAGGCCCTGAACTACGTGCGTGCCCGGCATGTGAAGGGCGACCCGACGTCCGACTACGGCCGCATCAAGCGGCAGCAGGCGTTCATCGGGGCGCTGCTGAAGAAGGTCATGTCGTCCGATGTGGTCCTCGACCCGGGCAAGCTGTCCGGCTTCATCACGGCGTTCGCGAAGGCCACCTTCGGTGACAACCTCGGTGTGCAGCAGATGATGACGCTCGCCCAGTCGATGCGCGGCGTGGACCCGTCCAAGATCAACTTCATGACCGTGCCCACCACCGGCACCGCCAACAAGCGCGGCAACGAGGTCCTCGTGCAGTCCAGAACGGACTCGCTCTTCGACGCCCTGCGCGACAACACCCCGCTGCCCGGCGAAAAGACCACCACCGCGGCCAACGCGGGCAACTCGGCCAAGATCGACAGCAACACCGCCGAAGGCTGAGCCACGGGATTCGTTAGACCGGGTTCACGTGCGGTTCACCCTACGATGCGGTATTCGGACAACGCGCGTCGTAGGGTGTCTCCATGCGTGAGGCTTACCATGTCGAACTCGAACAGCTCGCCGAGAACCTGGCTGCCATGTCGGCTCAGGTCGCCGAGGCGATGGAGCTGGCCACCAAGGCACTGCTGGAGGTCGACCTGGGCCTCGCGGAGCAGGTGATCAGCGACGACGCGAAGGTCGACGACGCCCGCGCCGAGTGCGAGGAACAGGCCTACGCGCTGCTCGCCCTCCAGGCTCCCGTCGCCACGGACCTGCGCACCGTGCTCGCCGCAATCCACGCCGCCGAGAGCCTAGAGCGCATGGGCGACCTCGCCCTGCACGTCGCCAAGGCCGCGCGGCGGCGCCACCCCGAGGCGGTGCTGCCGGAGTCGGTGAAGCCCTACTTCATCGAGATGGGCCGCGCCGCGGTGAAGCTCGCGCGCCAGGCCGAGCAGGTCATCAAGTCCAAGGACGTCAACGCCGCCAAGGACCTCGAGGCCGAGGACGACCAGGTCGACGACATCCACCGTCACCTGTTCACCGTTCTGATGGACCGCGAGTGGCCCTACGGTGTCGCCGCGGCCGTCGACGTCACGCTGCTCGGCCGCTTCTACGAGCGCTACGCCGACCACGCCGTCTCGGTCGCCAAACGCATGATCTTCGTGGTCACCGGCCGCATGCCGGGCTACGACTCCGACGAGGACCTCAACGTCTGATCTCGCGGTCAGTCCACAAAGGCTCTTCGATCAGAACCCCGGTCGACCGTCCACTTTGATCTTGGCCCGACGCCAGGCGCGGCTCGTCAGTGCCCAGAAGGCACTCAACGCGGCCAAGGCCGTCGGTGCCAGCGCCGCCGTCGACGCGGCCCGGCAGGCCATCAATCACGACTGCTGAGCAACGACAAACGAAGCGGCCCCTCCGTCCACATCGGACAGAGGGGCCGTTTTCGATGCAGGCCCAAGAGAACGATCAGCCGAAGCGGCCCGAGATGTAGTCCTCGGTCGCCTTCTCGTCCGGGTTGGAGAAGATCTTCTCCGTGTCGTTCAGCTCGATCAGCCGGCCGGGCTGGCCGACGCCGGCCAGGTTGAAGAACGCCGTCTGGTCGGAAACACGAGCCGCCTGCTGCATGTTGTGCGTGACGATGACGATCGTGTACTCCTTCTTGAGCTCACCGATCAGGTCCTCGATGGCGAGGGTCGAGATCGGGTCGAGCGCGGAGCACGGCTCGTCCATCAGGAGCACGTCGGGCTGCACCGCGATGGCGCGGGCGATGCAGAGCCGCTGCTGCTGACCACCGGAGAGGCCGCCGCCCGGCTTGTTGAGCCGGTCCTTGACCTCGTTCCACAGGTTGGCACCGCGCAGCGCGCGCTCGGCGATCTCGTCGAGCTGCTTGCGGTTCTTGGTGCCGCCGAGGCGAAGCCCGGCCACCACGTTGTCCTTGATCGACATCGTGGGGAACGGGTTGGGGCGCTGGAACACCATGCCGATCGTGCGGCGCACCTGCACCGGATCCACCGCGGACGCGTAGATGTCCTCGCCGTCGAGCAGCACCTCGCCCTCGACGCGCGCACCCGGGATGACCTCGTGCATCCGGTTGAGCGTGCGCAGCACGGTCGACTTACCGCACCCCGACGGCCCGATGAACGCGGTGACGTTGCGCGGCGGCACGTTCAGCGTGACGCTGTCCACGGCGTGGAACTTGCCGTAGTAGATGTCTACGTCCTTGACGTCGATTCGCTTGGCCATGACTCACTTCTTCTTCGGGGCGAGGAGCCGGGAGAGCAGGGTGGCGAGCAAGTTCAGGATCGCGATGATGATGACGAGCGTCAACGCCGCGCCCCAGATCCGGTCGAAGCCGACGCTCCCGGGGTCGAGCGAGTTGGTCACGCGCTCGTTGTTCATCACCAGGGGCAGTGCGGCCTGCTCGCCGTCGAAGGGGTTCCAGTTCACGTAGGCCGAGTAGCCCACGAGGACCAGCAGCGGCGCCGTCTCGCCCATCACGCGGGCGAGCGCCATCATGATGCCGCCGATGATGCCGGACAACGCCGTCGGCAGCACGATCTTCATGATCGTCTTCCACTTCGGCACGCCCAGCGCGTAGGACGCCTCACGCAGGTCGTCCGGCACGATCCGCAGCATCTCCTCCGACGAGCGGACGACCACCGGGATCATGAGCAGCACCAGCGCCAGCGACACCGCGAACCCACTGCGCGGCAGGCCGAGCGTGGTGATCCACAGCGCGTAGATGAACAGCGCGGCCACGATCGAGGGGACACCGGAGAGGATGTCGACCATGAACGTGGTGGCCTTCGCGAGCTTGCCGCGGCCGTACTCCACCAGGTAGATCGACACCAGCAGGCCGATGGGCACCGCGATGATCGCGCAGATCAGGCCCTGCTCCAGCGTGCCGATGATCGCGTGCAGCACACCGCCGCCGACCTCGTCACTCAGCACGGAGCCGAAGTCCTCGGTCCACCAGTTCGAGAACGGGATCCGCTTGATGCCGTTGACGATCACGGTGTAGAGCACCCACACCAGCGGCACCACGGCGATCAGGAACGCCAGCCACACGAGCACGGTGGCGAAGCCGTTCTTGGCCTTGCGGGCCAGGCTGACCTGCTGGAACGCGGGGGTCACAGCGGGACGTTCGAGCGTTGTGGACATGCTCAGTCCCCCTTCCTGCTGATGACGGAGCGGGCGGCGAAGTTCACCAGGAACGTCAGCACGAACAGCACCAGACCGGCGGCGATGTACGCGCCGGCCGAGGTGGCGTTGTTGAACTCGCTGTAGTTCGCGGCGATCTTCGACGCGAACGTCGCACCGCCGTCGAAGAGGCTCCAGTCGAAGTTGCGGCCCTGCGGGATGAGCAGGATGACCGCGAGCGCGATGGTCTCACCGAGCGCGCGGCCGAGGCCCAGCATCGACGCCCCGATGTAACCGGCCTTGCCGAACGGCAGCACCGTGGTGCGGATGACCTCCCAGCGGGTGGCCCCCAGCGCCAGCGCGCCTTCGATGTGCGGGGTCGGCGTGCGCTCGAAGACCTCGCGCGAGAGCGACGTGATGATCGGCAGGATCATCACCGCCAGCACGATGCCGGCTGTGAAAATCGTGCCGCGCACGTTGGGCTGCACGTTGCCCGGAGCGAAGAGCGGGAACCACGAGAACGTGGAGTTCACCCACAGCGAGAACGGCTCGATCGCCGGGGCGAACACGATGATGCCCCAGAGGCCGAAGATGATCGACGGCACGGCGGCCAGCAGGTCGATCACGTAGGCGAACCCGCGGGCGAGCCGCTTCGGCGCGTACTGGGTGAGGAACAGGGCGATGCCGAGCGACACCGGCATGGCGATGATCAGCGCCACCACGGAGGTCGCCACGGTGACCTCGAACAGGTCGGCGATGCCGAACGCCATGTTCTCCGGGTCGTTGGTGGACCACCCGTGGTTGAACAGGAAGTTGACCTTGTCGACCCGCAGCGCCGGGATGGCCTGGATGATCAGGAAGATCCCGATCAGGCCGATCAGAGCCACGATGAAGATGCCGGCCCCGGTGGTCAGGTTCTGGAAGATGCGGTCACCGGCCCGCACCTTCTTCGGCTTCTCCTGCGCGGGCGGCCTTTCGGGCGCCGGCGCGGATGTTGTGTCCGAAATCGGATCCTCCGGGAACGCTCGGGCGGACGACGAACGCCCACCGGGGGTGCCGGTGGGCGTTCGCGTCGAGGATGACTCGCTCATCGACTGGTTAGGTCCTGCGTGTACTTGTTATTCAGCCAAGTCGAGGATAAGTCAGGAGATCGCCTTGACAGCGGTCAGCACCTTGTCCTGCAGGCTCTGCGGGATCGGCACGTAACCCTTGCTCGACAGCTGCTGCTGGCCGGTCGTCGCCGACGTGGTCAGGAACGCCTTGACGGCCTTCGAGACGTCCGGGTTCGAGTACTTCGAGCACACGAGCTCGTAGGTCGTGAGCAGCAGCGGGTAGGCACCGGCGACGTTGCTCGCGTAGATCTTGTTCAGGTCGAGCGCGAGGTCGTTGGAGCCCGGGTTCAGGAAGGTCGCGGAGTCGAGGGACTTCGCGACGTTCTCGGCGGACAGCTCGACGCCGCCGGAGCCGCTGTCGATCAGGGCCGGGGTGACGCCGTCCTTGGCGAACGCGCCCTCCACGTACGTGATCGAGCCGTCGGCACCCTTGACCGTGGTGGCGACACCGTTCGAGCCGGAAGCACCGTTACCGACGCCACCGTTGAACTTCTTACCCGCGCCCTTGGTCCAGTCGGCCTTGGCAGCCGCGCCGAGGTACTTCTGGAAGTTGTCGGTGGTGCCCGACTCGTCCGAGCGGGAGACGACCTGGATCGCCTTGTCCGGGAACGTGAAGCTCTCGTTGCCCTTGATCGCCTTGATGGCCGGGTCGTTCCACTTCGTGATGCCACCGCTGAAGATCTTCGCGATCACGGACGGCGTGAGAACGAGCTTGTCGACACCCGACAGGTGGTAACCGACGGCCACGGGGCCGACGACCATCGGGATGTTCCACGCCGGGGAGGCGCAGCGCTTGTTGGCGGCCTCGAGATCCGCGCCGGTGGCCGGGGAGTCCGTGCCGCCGAAGTCGACCTGGTTGCCGTTGAACTGCTTGACACCCGCGCCCGAGCCGCTGGCGGTGTAGTTGACCTGCTGGCCACTGCACTGCTTGCCGTAGGCGAGCTTGAAGACGTCGATGGCGTTGTTCTGAGCCGTCGAGCCCTCACCGGACAGCGGGCTCTTGCCACCGCAGTCGACCTGCGCGGTGCCGGTGGCGGCGGGGGCGGCGGCCGAGCTGGAGTTGCTGCCGTTGCTCGCCGCAGGGTCGCTACCACAGGCAGCGAGCACCAGGGCGGCGCTCGCCACGATGCCCACGGCACCAAGGGGCCGCATGATCTTCACTGCATTTCCTCCACTCGGAGACTTCGCCGGATCGGCGCGCGTCTCAGCGCGCCGGATCCGGACATTAGGCAGCCCCGATGGACGGTCCCCCTTGCTCACATGAACGCAAAGTGAACAAGGCACCGTATGTGAGCAGGGCGACTACGCCGAAAGGGTGTCGTGTCCCTGCCGTGACCTGCATGTACGCAGAAAGTAACACGGGGCGTGCCCCCGTCGATGGTGACTACCGACCGTACTGGACGTCGGTTTCGAAACGCGTGAACCCGAGTTTCGAATAGACCGCCAGTGCCGGTGCGTTGTCGCCCTCGACGTAAAGGATTACTTGGCGTAGTCCCTTCTCGCGCAAGTACCGCAGGCCCGCGAGCGTCAGCGCCTTGCCGAGACCGCCACCCTGTGTGCCCGGATCGACGCCCACGACGTAGACCTCCCCGACCGGCTCACCGCCGAAGCGGCCGAGCACGGGCTCGTGCACCTTCGTCCAGTGGAAGCCGACAACGTCGCCGTCCTGGTTCTCCGCCAGGAAGAAACCGGCCGGGTCGAACCACGGCTGCCGTTCTTCGGCGCGCAGCTCGTCGACACTGAACGCGCCCTGCTCCGGGTGCCAGTCGAACGCGCGCGCGTTGACGGCGATCATGGCCTCTTCGTCCTGCCCCGGCACGAAGGTGCGCAGCCGCAGTCCTTCGCGCAGCACGGGTTCGGGCCAGTCGGCGCCTTCGACCTCGACGTGCAGGATCAGCAGCTCGCGCTGCCGGCCGAGGCCGAAGTCCTTCGCCAGGGCGGCGGCCGCGGCGCTGTCCCCGTGGGCCCAGACGCGGGCGCCTTCGGCGGCCTTCGCGTCGAGCTCGCGGGCCAGCGCGGTGCCGACGCCGCGGCGGCGGTAGTCGGGATGCACCACGACCTCCGCAACTTGGCGGCCGTAGGAGTCGCCCTCGGTGTCGAGGTGCGCGTAGCCGGCGGGCTTGCCGTCGAGGCGCGCGAGCAGGTGCAGCCCGCCCGCGAACTCGCGCGGCAACGGACCGGTCGCGTCGACCTCGGGCCGCCCGTCGGCCGCCTTCGCCGCGAGCAGCACCTCACGCACCGCTTCCGCCGAGTCAGCCCCGAGTTCGGCCGTCCAGCCCGTCAGCTCTGTTTCCGCCACGAAGCCGACATTACCCACGCGCGGCGCCGCGCGAAGGGGCTCGTTGGGGGAATCGCGTGCGCTCAGCGGTTGGTGTACTCGGGCGCGGATTCGATCGCCGGCGCCGGCTGCTTCGGACCGGACTTCGCCGGGCGCTCGAACTTGTAGCCGACGTTGCGGACGGTGCCGATCATCTGCTCGTGCTCCGGGCCCAGCTTGGCGCGCAGGCGCCGCACGTGGACGTCGACCGTGCGCGTGCCGCCGAAGAAGTCGTAGCCCCAGACCTCCTGCAGCAGTTGCGCGCGGGTGAAGACGCGCCCGGCGTGCTGCGCGAGGTACTTCAGGAGCTCGAACTCCTTGTACGTGAGCTCGAGGGTGCGCTTGCGCAGGCGAGCGGTGTAGGTGGCCTCGTCGATCACGAGGTCGCCCACGCGCAGCTCGGCCTCGACCTGGCCGGAGACTCCGTCGCGGGTCGTCACGAGCCGCAGGCGCGCGTCGACCTCGGCGGGGCCGGCGGTCGGCAGGAGGATGTCGTCGGTGCGCCACTCGGAGCTCACGGCCACCAGGCCACCTTCGCCGACGACGGCGATCACGGGCGTGCTCGCCTCGTCGTCGCCGGCGCCCTTGAGCAGGCGGCAGAGGCTCTTCGCCGAGGCGAGGTCGCTGCGGGCGTCGAGCAGGATGACGTCGCGGTGCCCGGCGTCGAGCAGGGCCGTCACCTCGGGCTCGCGGACGCGTACGGTGTGGGGCAGCAGATCCAATGCGGGAAGCACAGAGGTGGGGTCGGCTTCCGCGGTAAGTACCAGAAGGTCCAGGCTCATGGAGCCACACCGCCTTCACAAAGTCAGGGCCTGGCGCACGGCCTCGAACGTGGGCCTCGGTCGGTGCTGAGTGAGAATACCGGGTGAACAACACGTCACCTAGCTCGTGCTGGATCGATCACACCTGGCCGAACCCCAGGAAGCGCCCCGGCCCCCGACGAACAGGAGAACCGACGCGATGGTGAGCAGGCCCGTGACGCGGGACGACCGACCGGCTCCTCGGCCGGACAACCGGCGTCGCGGACGGCGCGTCCGCCGCTGGGTCATCGTGCTCGGGGTCATCGTGATCCTGCTGGTCGGAGCCGATTTCGGGGCCGCCGCGTTCGCCGAGCACACGATCTCCCAGAAGGCGCGCGAGCAGCTCGGCCTGACCGACGACCCGTCGGTCGACATCCACGGTTTCCCGTTCCTCACACAGGCGCTCTCGGGTGACTACAGTCACATCACCGTATCGGCCGACGGCGTGCCCGTGGGCGGTGAGCTGCGCGATCTCGGCGTGAGCGCCGAGCTCGAAGACGTAACAGCGCCGTTGTCCGACCTCACCGCGGGCAACACGAAGAACGTGAAGATCGGCAAGCTCACCGGCGCCGTGACGATCAAGGCGTCGGACATCGCGCGCATCTCGCCGCTCGACAAGATCCAGAACCTGCGCATCGATCAGAGCACCGAGGCCTACGTCAAGTACGGCGACACCGACCAGGGCCAGGAGCCGGACCCGACCCCCACCAACGCGGCAGGCGAGCCGGAGGACGGCAACACCGCCGGCATGCGCCTGTCGGGTGACGTGCAGGTGGCCGGTCAGAAGGTGGAGATCTTCTGCTTCGCGCTGATCGAGCTCAAGGGCAAGACCATCACGATCACCCCCCACCGGCTGCAATTCGGGAATGACCACGAGACCACCGTCGTTCCGGAGTCAGTGCAGAAGGCCCTCTTGCCGAACTTCCGCGCCTCGATCGACACGGGCACGCTGCCGCTCTCGGTCACCCCGACGGCGGTGCGCGTGGACAGTGGTTCCGTGACGATCAAGGGCGAGGCAACCAACGTGAACTTCTCGGACCTGACGACGTCGAAGGGGTGAGTGCCCGGTGATCGGAGTCTGGGTGCTGCTGGCCACGCTGGTGGTCGCGGTTCTGGCCGGCCTGCTGCTCAAGGCCCGCAACGGACGGGTCCGCGCGGCCAAGCCCGCCGCCGCGGCCCGCGACCTCGCCCAGCTGCCCGCTCCGGTCGCCGAAGCGCTCGACCCGGCCTCGGCCGTCACGCTCGTGCAGATCTCCACCACGTTCTGCGCGCCGTGCCGCCACACGCGCGCGATCCTGTCGTCGCTGGCCGACAAGACCGAGGGGCTGCACCACGTCGACCTCGACGTGACCGAACAGCCCGAGGTCGCCCACGCCCTGTCCGTGCTGCGCACCCCCACCACGCTCGCGCTGACCGCCGACGGCCGCGAGCTGCTGCGCGTGGGCGGCGTGCCGAAGGGCCCGGAGCTGCTGGAAGCCCTGCGTCCGCACCTGGCCGAAGCCGACGTTCGCTGACTGGCGGCGACCGCCTCACCGGCTGTTTCCCAATGGGCGGGACTCGTCCCAAGGTATGAACGCGGTTCCCAGCCGGTTGGAGCACTGGGTACCCTTCCTGACGTGGACGAGCTGCCCATCACCCTGCTGACGCAGCGCCGCGCGGTGGATTTGTGCCGCGTGCGCAGCAGCTTGTGTCCGCGCTCGTCGCGCCGGCGCTGAAGCACGTCGTCCGCCGGTTTTCGCACGCTCTACCGTCCGTGCTCTCGCACGCCCTTCGCCTCGCCCTCAGCAGGAGGAACCATGCCCGCCGGACCGGCTGTCGACCCGCGTGGCCCGCGGTTCGCCGCGATCATCACCACCGTCGTGCTCGCCGTGGTGCTCGTGACGCAGTGGTGGCCGCTTCTGGCCCTGCAGACCGTGATCTTCGCGATCGGCGCGTTCGTCGGTCTGAAGCCGGCGCCGTACTCCGTGCTGTACCGCGCGCTCGTCGCGCCGCGGCTCGGCCCGCCGACCGAGCGCGAGGACGCGGCGCCGCTGCGGTTCGCGCAGGCCGTGGGCTTCGTGTTCGCGCTCGTGGGCACGATCGGCTTCATCGCCGGCGTGGCCCCGCTCGGCATCGTCGCGACGGCGTTCGCGCTGTTCGCCGCGTTCCTCAACGGCGCGTTCAACTTCTGCCTCGGCTGCGAGATGTACCTGCTGCTCAAGCGCTTCAGCCCCGCGCGGGCTTCCTAGCAGTTCCAAACCCCAGAAGGAGAGTTCGCTTCCATGAGCCGTGAAGACGCCCTGGTCACCACTCAGTGGGCCGAGGAGAACCTGGACACACCCGGTGTGGTGTTCGTCGAGGTCGACGAGGACACGACCGCCTACGACGCCGGGCACATCCGCGGTGCGGTGAAGCTCGACTGGCGCAACGACCTGCAGGACGGCGTGCGCCGCGACTTCGTGAACAAGGCCGCGTTCGAGAAGCTGCTCTCGGAGAAGGGCATCTCGAACGACGACCGCGTGATCCTCTACGGCGGCAACAACAACTGGTTCGCCGCCTACGCATACTGGTACTTCAAGCTCTACGGCCACCAGAACGTGCAGCTGCTCGACGGCGGCCGCAAGAAGTGGGAGCTCGACGGCCGTGAGCTCAACGCCGACGACGTGAAGCGCGACGCCACCGAATACAAGGCCACGGAACAGGACCTCTCGCTGCGCGCGTTCCGCGACGAGGTCGTGGAGTCCATCGGCGCGAAGAACTTCGTCGACGTGCGTTCGCCCGACGAGTTCTCCGGCAAGCTGCTCGCCCCGGCGCACCTGCCGCAGGAGCAGTCCCAGGTGCCGGGCCACATCCCGGGCGCGCTGAACGTGCCGTGGGCCAAGGTCGCCAACGAGGACGGCACCTTCAAGACCGAGGACGAGATCAAGGACCTCTACACCGAGGCCGGCATCGACGACGCGAAGGCGACCATCGCCTACTGCCGCATCGGTGAGCGTTCGTCCATCGCGTGGTTCGCGCTGCACGAGCTGCTCGGCTACTCCGACGTGAAGAACTACGACGGTTCGTGGACGGAATACGGCTCGCTGGTCGGCGTGCCGGTCGAATTGGGAGCGAAGTAGATGGCTGACGACGGTTGCGGCGCCCCGGTCCAGGTGGCCACGCCCGCTGACTTCGACACCAACGGTCAGGTCGTGCTGGCCGGCAAGGTGACCGGCTCCGACGGCCCGCTGGGCGGCGCGTTCGTGCGCCTGCTCGACGGCGGCGGCGACTTCACCGGCGAGGTGGTCGCCTCACCCGAGGGTGACTTCCGCTTCTACGCGGCGCCGGGCTCGTGGACGGTGCGCGCGCTGCACCGCACGGGCAACGGCGAGGCCTCCGTCACCGCCGAAGGCCCAGGCCTGCACCAGCTGGCGATCTCGGTCGGCTGACGCGTTTTTCCATGAAGGGCCCCCAGGGTTTTCCCTGGGGGCCCTTCACTTTTCTTCGTTCAGGACCCGCTCCGTGTACCCGCGCAGGGAAGGACACTTCTCCACGGCGTGGCCGCCCTCTCGGGCAGCGCGAACCTGACGGCCGTCCCGCACGCGGCCATGGCCGGTGGCGTGCTGCTCGTCGTGACTGTGCTCACCGCGACGACCCTGCGCGGAGCCTGAGGGCGCCGGGCCGACTATTGTCCTCGCTGTGGAGACCCTGTTTACGATCCTGCTGGCCCTGGCGGCAGTCGCCATCGTGTGGTTCGCCTGCTACGTCGTCTACCGGCTGTACGCCGACCAGCGCTGAGCACCATGACCGCCAGTGGCGACGAAGCCATCGCGGCCGCGGAGGAGCGCGCGGCGAGCACCCGCACGCGCAACCTGCCGTTGTGGGACGACCTGCCGATCCCCAACGACACGGCCAACCTGCGCGAGGGCCCGAACCTGAACGACGCGTGCCTCGCGCTGCTGCCGATGGTCGGCGTCTGGCGCGGTGAGGGCGAGGTCGACTACCCCACCATCGAGGGGCCGGTCAAGTTCGCGCAGCAGCTCACCATCGCGCACGACGGCCGCCCGTTCCTCACGCACGAGGCCCGCGCGTGGCTGCTCGACGACGAGGGCAACGTCATCCGCCCCGCCGCCCGCGAGAGCGGGTTCTGGCGGCCACAGGAGGACGACACGATCGAGCTGCTGCTCACGCACAGCTCCGGCATCGTGGAGCTCTACTACGGCAAGCCGCGCAACCAGACGTCGTGGGAGCTGGGCACCGACGCGGTGATCCGCACGGCAACGGCCAAGGACGTCACCGCGGCGCAGCGGCTCTACGGCCTCATCGAAGGCAGCCTCGGCTACGTCGAGGAGCGCGCGATGATGGGCCAGGAGATGCAGCCGCACGTGTCGGCTCTGCTGCACCGCGTCGTCGGCTGAGCTGGGCTTTACTGATCCGGCCAAAAGTAGGCCGACCACCACCCGGCACGTAACCGTTGCTACGAAGCCATTCGGCCGTGACTGTGGTCGGATTGGTAGCAATCAGCACAGTACGCTCTGTCCATGCTCTGGCGGCCCTGCGGCGAGCACGCCGCCCTGCTCGACTGCGACTCACTCGCGCAGATGACCGCCGCCCGCGCCACGGTCGAGGCCGCCGTCGTCGACGGGATCGCCGACCTCGTGCCCGGGGCCCGCAGCCTGCTGGTGGTGTCGGAGCCCGGGTCACCCGCGCTCAAGTCGGTGCGGGAGCTGCTCGACGGCGCTGATCTCACGCACCCGCCCGCTGGGTCGGCGCGTGAGGTCACGCTGGACGTGCACTACGACGGCGAGGACCTGTCGCTCGTGGCGCGCGATGCCGGGGTCTCCGAGGCCGACGTCGTCGAGCTGCACACCGAAGCCCAGTACACCGTCGCGTTCACCGGCTTCGCGCCCGGTTTCGGCTACCTGACCGGGCTGCCGGACGCACTGCGGCAACCCCGGCTCGAGTCCCCGCGCACGAAGGTCCCCGCCGGGTCCGTGGGCATCGGCGGAGAGTTCACCGGCGTCTACCCGCGCGAGTCACCCGGCGGCTGGCGGCTGCTCGGGCACACCGACGCGACGCTGTTCGACCCGGCCGCCGAGCGGCCCGCACTGTTCGCGCCCGGCGACCGCGTGCGCTTCCGGAGCGTGTGATGCGCGCGCTGGAGATCGTCCACACGGGACCGCTCGCGCTGGTGCAGGATCTCGGCCGGCCCGGTTACGCACACCTCGGCGTGCCCCCTTCCGGTGCCCTCGACGCCGCTGCCCTGCGCCTCGGCAACCGCCTGGTCGGCAACCCCGAGGATGCGGCCGGGATCGAAGCGTTGCTGGGCGGGCTTGCCGTGCGGGCGACGGCGCCGTGCACGGTCGCCGTGACCGGACCCCTCGTGCCGGTGCAGGTGGACGACCGGCAGGTCGGTTCCCACTCGGCCGTCTCGCTACGGGAGGGGCAAACGCTTGCGCTCGGCCGCCCGTCGGCCGGTTTGCGCAGCTACCTGGCGGTTTCGGGCGGGATCGCCGTCGAGCCGGTGCTGGGCAGCCGCTCGCGGGACGTCCTGTCGGGCATCGGGCCGGAACCGCTGGAAGACTGCGTTTCGCTGCCACTCGGCCCGGTCACCGGCGTGCCGGCGGGAGCCGACGTGGTGATCGCCCCCACGGCACCCGATCGGCTCGTCGTGCCCGTGATCCTCGGCCCGCGCGACGACTGGTTCACCGACCTCGTCGAAGGCCTCGGCGCGTGGTGGACGGTGACGCCACAGTCCAACCGCGTCGGCCTGCGCCTCGACGGCCCACCGCTGCGGCGCGCGAACACCGCCGAGCTGCCCAGCGAGGGCCTGCTGACCGGCGCGATCCAGGTCCCGCCGAGCGGCTTGCCCGTCGTTTTCCTCGCCGACCACCCCACGACCGGCGGCTACCCGGTGGCCGCCGTGGTGAGACGTGGGTCACTCGGCGCACTCGCACAGGCACGCCCTGGAACCTCTGTGCGGTTCCGCTCGTCTTGATCCGGTCATGCCGACGCGGATGCCGAGCGGCTCACCGTGCGCAGCAGCGGGACGCCGGCGCCTCGGCGGGCTGCCACGTCGGCGCTGAACTCACCGAGCCAGCCGATGGCGTCCAGTGACCATTCGATCAACGTGCCCTGGAAACCCACGCGGTACCGCGGCGGACCGGACCAGACCGCGTCGGGCAGAGGTGGCGGCACCGGGGCCAGATCGATCCGCGACTCGCATCGAAAGACGTCGTGGGCGAAGTCGACCAAGGATTGGTGCAGGTGTTGCGCCGTGTGAAGGACGACCGGATCCTGTCCGCTCTCCACGGTGATGTTGCACCGGCGTCCAGAACGGCTGCACGGGACCAAGCCCGACCTGAAACCAGGTGACCAGCGACGACTCCGGTGCGGCCAAAGGATGTTCCCGGCCGGCGTCATTCATTTCCCCGGCAGGCCGCGGGAACCCTGCTCCACCCCCGGTCGGGCCGTGTCGCTTGCCAACAAATTCCTCGTTGCTGATCGGGTCCGCTGATTGCGCAGTTCACGTCGGCCTTGCGCTCGAACACCGGCCTTCACCAACACGCCGTGGTGAGACGCGGGTCACTCGGCGCACTCGCGCAGGCACACCCTGGAACCTCTGTGCGGTTCCGCTCGTCTTGATGAGCGTGGAACGGGTAACGGTCACGGGTGGGACAGGTGTCCTGGAGCTGAACAGGGTCCTCGAACGGAACGGTGGCGTGCAGGTGGAGCTGCCGCAGTCCTTGCGAATCGCGCTGGCCACGGGCCAGCTGCGGCGTCCGTTGGCCGAGACGCTGCGTGACCTGCTGGCTCTGCTCGTCGACGGGTGTTACCAGGTCGACGGCCCCGCCCGACTCGACACCGACGAGCCCCTCGTGCCCACCGCGACCTGGCCACCCGACGACGAAGCGCGCGTCGCCTACTACCGCACCGCGATCCGGACCGGCCACCGTCCCGTGGCCGTCGTGCTGTCGGGCACCCGGCCGTTGATCCTGGTCGGGCACCACAAGATCGCCGCCTACGAGGCCGAAGGCGTCCGCGCGTCCGCCGTGGTGATCAGCGAGGCACCGGCTCAGTACTCGCCTTCGTAGGCCGCCACCAGCTCGCGGTGCAGCTCCGCCGAGTCGGGCAAGGCGGTGCCGTCCAGCGTGTGCACGCGGGTGACGAGCCGGACCGACGACGCGAGGAACACCCCATCGGCCGTCGCCAGGTCGGCGGCCGAGAACGGCTCCACCTTCACCGTCCAGCCCGCCTTCTCCGCACCGCGGAACAGCGCCGCCTGCGTGGTGCCCGGCAGGATCCCGACCGTGGACGGCGGCGTGTAGAGCGTGCGCTCGCGGGCCAGCACGACCGTGGACGTCGGGCCTTCCAGCACGGAACCGTCGGCAGCGGTGAAGATCACATCCTGTGCGCCCCGACGGCCGGCCTCGCGCAGGGCGGCCATGTTCACGGCGTAGGAAACGGTCTTCGCGCCCAACAGCAGCCACGGCGCGCGCTCGGCGACCTCGGGTCCGAAGCCGCGCTCCAGCGTCACCGCGGCGACGCCCTCGGCGCGGGCGCGGCGCACCTTCTCGTCGATCTCCATGCCGATGGCGAACGCGGTCGGCGTGCCGGCCGGATCACCGTCGACACCCCGCGTGTACACGAGTTTCAACGCGATTTCCCGACCACCGGCCCAGTTGTCGATCACGGCGCGGGCCGCCGTCTCGAAGGCGGCGAGGTCGGGCGCCGGCAGCTCCAGCATCGCCGCGGAGCGGGCGAGTCGGTCGAGGTGCGGACGCAGTTCCCGCGGTTTTTTGTCAGCCACGAGGATGGTCTCGAACACCCCGTCTCCGCGCAGCAATCCGAGGTCGTCCACACGAATGTGGGCGGCTTCGGGGTCGGCCAGGGTTCCATCGAGGAAGGCGAGGACGCGCATAGTGTCACGGTACTCACCTAGTCTTGTGGTTATGGCCTACCGCTCGCCGTTGCTCGAAGCCCCCCGCGCGATCGCCGCGCCTGACGGACACCCCGAGTCGGGAGTTCCGTGGCACTGGGGCGATCCGTTCGCCGAGCAGCGCACCGCCGCCCGCGGCGTGGTCGTGATCGACCGCTCGCACCGCGAAGTGCTGGCTGTTTCAGGCGAAGAACGCTTGAGCTGGCTGCACCTCGTGATCTCCCAGCACGTGACGGAGCTGCCCGAAGGGTCCGGCACCGAAGCCCTCGTGCTCGACAGCCAGGGCCACGTCGACACGCACTTCGTGCTGGCGCACCTCGACGGCACCGTCTGGCTCGACAGCGACCCCGGCCCCGTCGCGACGAGCGCGCTGCCCAAGGGCGGCAAGCAGACGTTGCGTGAATACCTCGAGGCGATGAAGTTCTGGTCGAAGGTCGAGATCCTCGACGCCACAACGGAACTCGCCGTCCTCACCGTGCTCGGGCCCGAGGCCGAACGCGTACTGACGGCGGTGGGTGTGGAGGTCGGTACCGAGCCGTATTCCGTGTCGGAGTTGCCCGGCGGTGGTTTCGCGCGCCGCATGCCGTGGCCGTCCCGGTCCAGTGTGGACCTTCTCGTGCCGCGTGAAGAGCTCGCGACGTGGTGGCAGCGCCTCACCGACGCGGGTGCGCGCCCGGCCGGCAGCTGGACGTTCGAAGCGCTGCGCGTGGAATCGCGGCACCCGCGGGTCGGCGTGGACACCGACGACCGCACCATCCCGCACGAGGTCGGCTGGATCGGCAGCGCCGCCCACGTGGCGAAGGGCTGCTACCGCGGCCAGGAGACCGTCGCGAAGGTGCACAACGTCGGGCGCCCGCCGCGCTACCTCGCGCTGCTGCATCTCGACGGTTCACCCGAGATCACGCCCGAAACAGGTGACCCGGTGCGCCTGGGCGAACGTGTGGTGGGCCGCGTGGGCACCGTCGTGCAGCACCACGAGCTCGGCCCCATCGCGCTGGCCCTGGTCAAGCGCTCCGTGCCCGCAGGCGCGGAACTGCTGGCCGGACTGGGGAAAGACGACGCGGCCGAGAACTCTGAAAACAACACTGACCGCATCGTTCAGGCCATCGTGGACCCCGACTCCGTGCCGGGTGAGCACGCCGCCCCTGGTCGGGAGGCCGCGCAACGGTTGCGGGGCTGAAGCGAACCCGGCGGTAGCATTGTCGGGGAATCTAGAGCAGGATGTGCCCGTGATCGAAGTGCGTCCCGGTGGGCGACGGCGGATCGACCGCGTCCTCGCCCCGGGATACCTCACCGGACTCGGCGACCTGCCGCTGCCGGTGCTGCGCGAACGCCGTGACGAGGCCGCGCAGGAGGAGACCGACCTCTCGTACCTGCGCCGGCTGCTGCACGCGCGGATCGACATCGTGCGCGCGGAACAGCAGCGCCGGTCGTCCGGTGGCGTCAACAGCATCGTCGACCAGTTAGCCACGATCCTTGCCGACAACGCGCTCGGCCCCGCCACCGGTTCCGGGCGCCACCAGCAGCTCGAACCCTCGCGCGCCGGCGAGCACCGCCGCCACGCCGAGGCGCTGATCGGCGACACGGACCTCACCGACGTCGGCACGCTCTCCGACGGCAAGCTCGCCTCCGCGCTCGACACCTACGCCACCGAGGAGTCTTCGGTGTCCACGTTCCGGCGCCAGGTGCAAGGCGTGATGGACACCCTCAACGCCGAGATCGCCGCCCGCTACCAGCGCGGCTCTGCGACCGTCGACGAGCTGCTCGACTCCGAACTGGGACGCACCGAAGAGTGACAGAACCGGTTCTCGTCGAGGTCGAGCGGTCCGGCCTCGTGGAAAGCGTGCACCGCGGTTCGCTCGTGATCACGGCCCCGGACGGCAGCGTGATCCACGAGGTCGGCGACGTGATGAGTCCGGTGTTCCCGCGCTCGTCCACCAAACCCCTGCAGGGCGTCGGCATGCTGCGCGCCGGCCTGGACTACGACGGCGCGGACCTCGCGCTGGCCTGCGGTTCCCACTCCGGCGAACCCGGTCACGTCGAGCGCGTCGCGGCGATGCTCGCGGCGGCCGGCCTCGACGAGTCGGCGCTGGCCTGCCCGCCCGCGTACCCGCTGCACGAGCCGACGATGCACGCGGCGACCGAGCCGCTGCGCGTCACGATGAACTGCTCCGGCAAGCACGCCGGGATGCTCGCCACCTGCGTCGCCGCGGGCTGGCCGACCGACGGCTACGAGCAGCCGGGCCACCCGTTGCAGAAGGCGCTCGCCGACACCGTGGTGGAGCTGACCGGGGAACCGATCGCCACCACCGGCGTCGACGGCTGCGGTGCGCCGCTGTTCGCCTACTCGCTCACCGGCCTGGCGCGGGCGTTCGGCCGGTTGGTGCAGGCTTCGGCGGGGTCCGAAGAACTGCGCGTGGCCGACGCCATGCGCGCGCACCCGTGGCTGGTCGCCGGCACGGACCGGGAGGACACCGCGCTGATGGGCGCGGTGCCAGGCCTGCTGTCGAAGATCGGCGCCGAGGGCGTGCTGGCGTTCGCGCTGGCCGACGGCACGGCGGTGGCGCTGAAGATGTCGGACGGCGCGAAGCGCGGCTGCGCGCCGCTGGCCGTGGCCGTGCTCGCGCACCTGGGCGTGGACGTCTCCGACCTCGAAGCCCTCGCGAACCCGCCCGTGCTCGGTGGTGGCCGGCCCGTGGGCCGGCTGCTCGTCAGTTGGAGCGCTCCCTAGCCGCTAGGTCGCCCCAGAACTCGCGCAGCTCGGAGAACAGCTCGGCCAGCTCCTCGACGTTGCCGGTGCGCAGGGCCTCGAGGATGTCGTGAACCTCCTCGGCCGTGGTGTCGGACTCGAGGATCGCATCGGCGAACAGTTGCACCAGGCCGCCGTAGTCCAGTTCCACTACGGAGTCCGGGTCGAAGCTCTCCAGCCACTGGCGCGTCTGCGACAGCACGCGGCCCGGACCGGAGTCGCCGAACGCGGCCTCGATCAGCTCGCCGGCCTCGGCCGCGCGGGTCAGCGCGTCGGACATCGACATGCGCCACGACAGCTCGCGCACCGGATCGTCCTGGCCGGAGCCGAGGACGAGCTTGCGCTCGTCGGGGTCGACGAGGACGAACCACGGCAGCGGCACGGTCCAGGTGGTGGTGAGCGTGTGGGCGGCGGCCGTGGTCAGGTCGGTCATCGCGGCCTTCGTGTGCGAGCGGGCGCGGTCGGCTGAGACCCCGCCGGCGTCGAGCACGGCGTTCTTCAACGCCGGGGTCGCGTCGCCGAGGAACGTCACCAGCGCGGCGGCCGCGCGGGCGCGCAGTTCGAGCGGGCAGACGAACGGGCCGGTGCCGGGGTGGCCGGCCGGCACCTCCGCCGGGTCGAGCACGAGGACGTCGGTCAGCAAGCTCGGCGCGGGCCGGCCGTCGGCGAGCTCCGCGGGCAGCAACCGGGCGGGCGCGGCAGCCTGTGACTTGAGCCACACAGCCTGCTCGCGTTCGCCGATCGCGGCCCGGCGCAGCTTCGCCGCGGCGACCGCTTCACGCAGGCGGTCGTCGGGCGGGTCACCGAGCGCGAGCAGGGGTTCGTACACCCTCAGATACGCCACGAAGGGACGGAGCACCTGAGCATCGTGGCACGCCCACCTGCGCGGATCACCCCCGACAGGCCGGTAACCGGCGTCCGGCGGACACTGTCGCCACCGGCACACCGTGCCACGTCGCATCGAACCCCCGGGACACGGTACGGTGTGACCAGGAAAGAACTGTCGAGACGATGCGGGGCCGCCGATTCCCCCGGCCGCCCCGCCCCTGTGCGAGGGGGTCGAGCCATGGGGCGCGGCCGGGCTAAGGCCAAGCAGACGAAGGTGGCGCGCGAGCTCAAGTACAGCTCCCACGACACCGATTTCGATGCTTTGCAGCGCGAGCTGTCAAGTGATTCCTCGCCCAGCAACGGGCACGAGGACGACAACCGGTACGAGGACCCGTACGACGACGGGTACGACGAATACCGGCGTTGAGCAGACGCGATACGCGAGGGTGGAGTCCGGGCACGGCCCGGCACCACCCTCGCGCGTCGCGTGCTGCCCATTTTCTGTGCCTGCGTGACGAAGGAGCTAGCCGGTGACAGACATTCAGCGAGTCGGCGTGGTGGGTGCCGGGCAGATGGGCTCGGGCATCGCCGAGGTGCACGCCAAGTCGGGTTTCGACGTGGTGATCACCGAGGTCAGCCAGCCTGCTCTCGACGCCGGCAAGGCGCGCATCGAGAGGTCGCTGCAGCGGGGCGTGAAGAACGGCAAGCTGTCGGCCGAGGACGCCGACGCGGCGCTGGGTCGGCTGCGCTTCACCACGGAGCTGGCCGAGTTGGCCGACCGTGACCTCGTGATCGAGGCGATCCTCGAGCAGGAGCAGGCCAAGGTCGACGTGTTCGGGCAGCTCGACAAGATCGTCTCGCGGGAAGATGCGATCTTCGCGTCCAATACCTCGTCGATCCCGATCGTGAAGATCGCCATGGCCACGAACCGGCCACAGCAGGTCGTGGGCATCCACTTCTTCAACCCCGTGCCGGTGCTGCCGCTGGTGGAGCTGGTCCCGTCGCTGCTCACGGGCGACGACACGGCCCGCCGCGCCGAGGAGCACGCCGGGGCGCTGGGCAAGACGGTGATCCGCGCCCAGGATCGCGCCGGCTTCATCGTCAACTCGCTGCTGGTGCCCTACCTGCTCTCGGCGATCCGCATGGTCGAGTCCGGCTTCGCCACCGCCGAGGACATCGACCGCGGCATGGAGCTCGGCACCGCCCACCCGATGGGCCCGCTGCGCCTGTCGGACCTCATCGGCCTCGACACGGTGAAGGCCATCGCGGACTCGATGTACGACGAGTTCAAGGAGCCCCTCTACGCGGCCCCGCCGCTCCTGCTGCGCATGGTCGACGCGGGCCTGATGGGCAAGAAGTCCGGTCGGGGCTTCTACACCTACTGATTTTCGACGGGCTCGACGAGGCCGGGCGTTCGCTCAGGGCCGGGTGAACGCCGCTCGCCGAGCCGCTCGGCGCAGGATCGTGAGGATGGCCGGGCCCAGGACCAGGATCGCGACGAGGTTGGTGATCGCGCGGCCCGTGTCCCAGCCGAGCGTGGACGTCAGCACGGTGAAGACGAGGAACCGGTGCAGGTTGGCGCCCAGCGGCGCACCCGGCACGAAGTCCAAAGCCGACGTGCCCGCCAGGAACGGCCAGGTGAACATGCTCATCGCGAGCCCGTAGAAGTACGCGGCCACCACACCGTAGGCGGCGAGCAGCGCGATTTCCCAGCGGCCGCGCACGCCCCGCGGGAGCAACCCCGCACCCAGGCCGACCAGTGAAGACGCGAGCATCTGGAACGGCAGCCACGGCCCGACGCCGCCCGTGAGCAGCGCGGACGCGAAGAGCGAGGTCGCGCCCAGCACGAAGCCGAAGCCCGGGCCGAAAACGCGGCCGGCGAGCACGAGCAGGAAGAACACCAGCTCGATGCCGCCCGTGCCGGCGCCGAGCGGCCGCAGCGCCGCGTCGACGGCGGAGAGGACGCCGAGCAGGGCCAGGGCCTTCGCGTCGAGACCGCCGCTGGAAAGTTCGGCGAGCACGATCAGGATCAGCACCGGCAGCGTCGCCATGAAGATGAACGGCGCGTCGGCGGTGTGGCCCGAAGGCGGCGTGGACACGAAGAGCGGCCAGCAGAACATTGCCAGGCCGAGTGCCACGGCAACCACGAGCACGGCGGCGGTTCGCAGCCGGATCCGCACGGCCGGGCCGAGGAAGTCGATCACCTCAGCGCCTGCTCGACCTCGGCGACCGTCAGCCATTCCTGCGGCGCCAGGACCTTCGCGACCTGCGGTGCGAACGCCGGGGACGACACGACGACGTCGGAGGTCGGGCCGTCGGCCACGACCTCGCCTTCGGCCAGCACCACCACGCGGTGCGCGGCCACGGCGACGAATTCGACGTCGTGCGTGGCCAGCAGGATCGCGTGGCCTTCGGCGGCCAACGCGGCCAGCGCCGAGGCGAAGTGGCGCTTCGCGGGATAGTCCAGGCCGCGCGTGGGCTCGTCGAGCAGGACGACGGGCGGCGCGGCCGCCAGCTGCACGGCCAGCACGAGCGCGAGCCGCTGTCCTTCCGAGAGGTCACGAGGGTTCGCATCCGCGGAGACATCCGAAACCAGCCGGTCCAGCAACGCCCGGGCCGTGCCCGCGGCGGCGCCCGATTCGACGTCTGCCTGCCGGCACTCGGCGGCCACGGAGTCGAGGTACAGCAGGTCGGACGGCGTCTGCGGCACCAGACCGACACGCGACCGCGCCGCCCGCGGCCGCACCGAAGCCGGGTCCGCCCCCAGCACGTCGACGGTTCCACCCGAGCGCGGCCCACTGCCCTGCAGCGCCCACAGGAGCGAAGACTTGCCGGACCCGTTGCGCCCCATCAGCGCGACGACCTCGCCCCGGCCCAGCCGCAGGTCCACCCCACGCACGGCCATTACGCCCCCGTAGCGCACCTGCACCCCCTGCGCGGTGAGCGCGTCCTCCGTAGGCACGCCGGCCGCGGCAGGGCGGGTCACCGACGAGAGGCGCTCCCGCAACGGCCCGGCCCGCCGCCGCGCGTCTCGCACCGAGAGCGGCAGCGGCGACCACCCCGCGAAGCGGCCGAGCTCCACGATCGGCGGCGCCACGTCGGCGTCCGCGAACACCTCCGCCGGCGGTCCGGACCGCACGGAACCGTCGCCGGGCAGGTAAAGCAGCCGGTCGGCGTACTGCGCCACGCGCTCCATCCGGTGCTCCGCGACGACGACTGTCGTGCCGAGGTCGTGGACCAGCCGCGTGATCGCGGCCAGCACCTCCTCGGCGGCCGTCGGGTCGAGGGCGGACGTCGGCTCGTCCAGCACGAGCACGCGCGGGTGCGCCGTGAGCACGGACCCGATCGCCACGCGCTGCTGCTGGCCGCCCGAAAGCGTCCGAAGTGGACGGTCGCGCAGCTCGGCGATGCCCAGGAGGTCGAGCGTCTCCTCGACGCGCTTGCGCATCACGTCGGGCGCCACGGCCAGCTGCTCCATCGCGTATGCGAGCTCTTCCTCGACGGTGTCCGTGACGAACCCGGCGAGCGGGTCCTGCCCCACGACGCCGACCACCGAGGCCAGCTCACGCGGCAGGTGCGTGGCTGTGTCCAGGCCGTCGACGAGCACGCGCCCGGCCAGGGTCCCGCCGGTGAAGTGGGGCACGAGCCCGTTGATGGCGCCGAGAAAAGTCGACTTGCCGACCCCCGTGCGCCCGGCCACGAGGCACAGCTCGCCTTCCTCCACCACGAGGTCGACGCCGCGCAGCACCGGCGAGGAAGCTCCGTCGTAGGTGACGGTGACCTGTGAAAACTCGATCATCGAGCCACCTCGGCGACGGGCAGTGGCCGCGGCGCGAGCCAGGCCGGCAACGCCGCGATCAACACGGCCAACGCCGGCAGCAAGGGCAACGTCGGCCAGCTCGGCGGGCTCACCGACGTGGCCAGCTGCGCCGGCGAGGAAGCCAGCAGCAGCCCCGCCGACGCGACCCCACACAGCACCACCAACGTCTCCGGCAGCCGCCACGGATCAGGCCGGTACGCCGTCCGCCGGATCCGCCGTCCGCCCAGCACGAACCCGGCGGACGCCACGGCCAAGCCCGCCACCAGCATGGGCACGCCGAGCCAGCTCGACGACCCGTCGAGCACCCCGTACACCCCGACGGCGACCCCGAACAGCCCCGCGAGCACGCAGGTCGCGATCAGCACCCGCACGCGCGGCGCGAGGTAGCCACGCCGGCCGTAGCCGCGCGAGTCCATGGCCGCCGCCAGCAGGAGCGAGCGGTCCATCGCGTCGGCGAGCACCGGCACGAAAACCCCCTTCACGAACCTCAGCCCCCGGCCGCGCGCCGCCCGCAGCCGTCGCGCGCGCCGCACCCGCTGCACGCTCTCCACCAGCTGGGGCGCGACCGAAAGCGCCACCGTGACGGCCGTGCTGACCTCGGCCAACGCGCCGGGCACGGCCTTGAGCAGGCGTTTCGGGTTGGCCAGCGCGTTGGCGGCGCCGACGCAGAGCACGATCGTGGCCAGCCGCAGCCCGTCGTAAAAGCCGCCGAGCAGCTCCTCCGCCGACGTCGGCCCCAGCAGCTCGATCCCGGCGGCCGCGGCGGGCAGCGGGATCGTCGGCAGCGTGAAGAGCACGTGGCCGCCGTCCTCGCCGCCGCTGAGGATGCGGAACAGCACGCGCGACACCACGATCACGCCCGCGACCAGCGCGTACACCCGAAAAGCCAGCGCCCACGGCGCGTCGCCCCGGCGGTTCACCACCACGAACCCGGCCACGGCGATCACCAGCGCGAGCAGCAGCGGGTTGGTGGTGCGGCTGGCGGCGACGGCGAGCGCGAGCGCCCACACCCACCACGCGCCCGGGTGCAGAGCCCGCGCGTTACCGGGCAGCACGCCTGCGCCGCAGCCCGACGACCACACCCGCGACGACGAGCACCGCGATCACGACGAGCCCGATCACCAGGCTCCACGGGAAACCGCTGCCGCCGGAATCCGTGGCCGCGGCCGCGGGCGCAGGCACGTTGGCCTTCCGCACCGGCGCCACCCGCGGCGGCGGGTAGTCCTGGAAGGACTTCTTGTGCGCGAACGACCAGCCCTCGAAGCTCCCCGCCGGCGGCTTCCAGCCCTGCACGCCGACCTGGCTCGAAGCCCACTTGCCACCGTCGGTCGCCGTCCAGAAGCTCCACGACGCGCTCTCCGGCGGCATCCCCGAGCACGACTGGTCGGCCGGTTTGCCCTCGATCTTGCAGATCAGCGCGAGGCCGTACTTGCCGACGCCCGCGATGTCGAGGCCCGCGTTCTGCATGGCCGCCACGCCGTCGGCCTGCGGCCCGGGCGCGCAGCGGATCAGGGTGTCGCCACTGAGGTCCTGGAAGTCGACGACCACCGTCACGCCCGTGGCGTCGGGGCAGTACCCCGCGGCGCCCTTGCCGGGCACGGTCGCGGTGGCGGGACTCGCACCGGACAGACCGGCGGTGACCAGGAGCGCGGCCACGGCAAGGAGCCGGGCAGAAAAGACAGGGAACAACCGCATCGTTGATGAACCTCGCATCGAATCGGACCACGGCGGGCGATCCGGCTCACGGCCGCACGGGCGGCCGCTCACGGTTGCGGGTCAGCGCCGGATTCCCACCGGCTTCCCCCGATCGTGGTGTACAGCTGACCGACGTTAACCCACCGGAGGTACCCGCCGGAAGCGGCGCCGGACACACTTACACTGCCGGGCGTGGACGTCGGACAGCTGCGCATCGGCCTCGTCGGAACCGGTCCCTGGGCGACCACGGTGCACGCGCCGGGCCTGACCGAACACCCCGGCACCGAGCTCACCGCCGTGTGGGCGCGCCGCATCACCAGCGCCCGTCCGCTGGCCGAGGCCCACGGAGCCGTCGGCACCGACGACCTCGACGAGCTGTTCTCGCTGGTCGACGCCCTCGCCTTCGCCGTGCCGCCCGCCGTGCAGGCGGAGATCGCGACGCGCGCGGCCGAGACCGGCAAGCACCTGATCCTCGAGAAGCCGATCGCCGCCGACCTGGCGAGCGCCCAGCGGCTGGCCGACGCCGTGGACAAAGCCGGCGTCGCGTCGCTCGTGATGCTCACGCTGCGGTTCTCCCAGCAGACGCGCGAGTGGCTCGACGGCCTCGCCGCCTCGGGCGGCTGGCGCGGCGGTGGCGCGCGCTGGCTGTCGGGCGCGCTGCTCGGCGGGCAGTACTCGACCTCGGCCTGGCGCCTCGACGCGGCCGGTGGCGCGCTCGCCGACATCGGCCCGCACGCGTTCGACCTGCTCGACGCCGCCCTCGGCCGCATCACCGACGTGCTCGCGGCTCACCGTGGCCCCGACGACCTGTGGCAGCTGATGTTCGCCCACGAGGGCGGCGCCACGAGCACCGCGACGCTGTCGCTGCGACTGCCGGTTCAGCCGAGCGTGGTCGAGGTCGCGGTCTACGGCGAGCACGGCTACCGGACGCTCGGTCGCAAACCGGGCACCGCCGGGGAGTCCTACACGGCACTGCTGGACGACTTCGCGGCCATGGTCGCGAGTGGCACGACCACGCATCCGTGCGACGTCCACCGTGGCCTGCACCTGTCCGCGCTCATCGGGAAGGCGCGCGAGCTCGCCGGGTAGTACACAGGCTCGAACCCTTGATTTCCGTTGTGAAACAAGGCTTTTCACCAAGTCGGCGAAATCCTTCCACAGGGTTGTCCACAGCATCCACTATGGACGGTCCGCGCCTCGACCGAACCACGGGAAGCCGTTTCGCGCCACCGGAAAGATCACCGAATAGTGCGGCCCGCTGAGCATGCCGACTCGAACCGGCAATGCGAAGGTTGATCTTGGGAGGGCGGGAAGAAGCAGTTCAGAGGGGTTCGAGAAGGGAAGCGCATGGGCGCCTTGCTGCGCGCTTTCTGGGGGATCATCCCGATCACGGCCATCGCGTTGCCGTACGCGCTGCTCTGCTGGCCCTTGCTCGCCGCGCGGAGGCGGCGAAGAAGCAGCATCAGCCTCGGCCACGCGTCGGCGACCGCGGCCGTCGACGTGACGGCGGTGACGATCGGCGCGCTCGTGCTCTGCCTGGTCATCATGCCTGTCGGCACAGCTTCGGGGAGCACCCTCGATCTCGTGCCCGGTGCCGACCTCGCCGCCGCGCTGTCCGACGACGGATCGCTTTGGCAAGTCGTCGGCAACCTGCTTCTCCTGTGCCCGCTGGGCGCGCTCGTGCCGCTGCGCCTGCGCCGGCTGCGGTCGATCAGCCGGATCACGCTCACCGCCTTGAGCGCGTCCGTGCTGGTGGAGGTCACGCAGTTCCTCATCCACAGCGGCCGCGTGACCTCGACCGACGACGTGCTGCTCAACACCATCGGCGCCGCGCTCGGTGCCGCCCTGACCCGCCGCGGCTGGCGCTACTTCGACGTGGTGCCCGTGGTCGCGATCCCGCAGCAGGTGCGTCGGACCGTCTGCAACGCGCCTGTCCGCCTGCGCGTGCCGCGTTCGGTGTGGGACACGCGCTACGCCGGGATCGGCCACCGCGAACGGCGCTGAGTTAAATCGGTTGCCCCAGCTGGGACACTGAAAGCTCTCGGATCTTCGGACGAAGGAACGCCTATGTTTGCCGCCGCTGCTCGCGACGGCCGAGGTCAGGCCTGACGCGAGCCCGTCAGCCGTCCTCCCATGCCCTGCCCTTCTCGGCAGCGCGCGTGTGTCTCCTTCGACCCCGAAAGGGATCACCCAGCATGTCCGCCCTTCAGGCGTATGTCCGTGCCACCGCGCCCCGAGGCCGTGACGTCGAACGGATCGGCCCGTTCCTCGCGACCTTCTCCCGCACCACCGGCCACCCGATGCTCAACTACGCGATCCCCGATGACGGCGCCGAGCCGTCACCGGCGGAGATCACCGCGCTGACCGAGGCGTACGCGGGCCGCGGCCTGCAGCCCCGGCTCGAGTTCTTCACCGAAGCCGCGCCCGGCCTGGAGGACCTCCTCGTCGCGCAGGGCTACTCGCTCGAGCGGCGCATCCCGCTCATGACCTGCACCCCGGCCGACTTCGTGGACCACCCGGCACCCGCCGGGATCGTGCTCCGTGTTCCGGAGACGGACGCCGACCTGCGCAGCCTGCGTTCGGCGCAGAACGTGGCCTTCGGCGAGTCCCCGGAGGTGTCCGACGCCGAACTGGCGAGCACCCGCTCGTTCGGCGACCGCGCCGTGCGCGCCGAGGACACCGCGACGGGCGCGGTGATCGGCGGCGGGTTCGCGCTGGACATCGTGGACGGCGCGGCCGAGATCGCCGGCATCGCCGTCGCCGAGGCCTACCGCCGCCGGGGAATCGCCGCGGCGATCACGGCGCATCTCACGCGTCTGGTCCACGAGCGAGGTGGCCCCACGGCCTTCCTCACCCCGGGCGATCTGGGCATCGCCACGGTCTACCGCCGCGTCGGCTACCAGCCGGCCGGCGAGTGCGTGCACCTGTCGGTGAGCTAGTCGTCGAACCGGCCGCCGCGGCCGCGTTTCACGTCGCTGCGGCGTTTCTTCGCGGCCAGGCGGCGTTCCTTCGAACCCCGGGAGGGTTTGGTGGGACGCCGCTTGGCCGGCGGCGGCGCGGAAGCCTTGATCAGCAGGTCGGCGAGGCGTTCACGCGCGGCGTCGCGGTTCTGCAGCTGCGAACGCTGCTCGCTGGCCGCGATGGTGATCACGCCGTCGACCAGGCGACCCGCCAGCCGCGCCACGATCCGCTCGCGCAACGACTCCGGGATCACCGCCGACCGCGCGACGTCGAACGAGAGCTCCACGCGCGAGTCGGTGGTGTTCACGCCCTGCCCGCCCGGTCCGGACGACCGGGAGAAGCGCTCGCTCAACTCGGCCGCCGGAATCACGAACCGGGAGCCGACAACCACGTCCTCTGCTACTGATGCCACGCTGTCCAGTCTTCCAGCCGCGACAACCGCGTTTCTAGAACCGCGGGTGGTCGCCCGAGAGCACGGCACGCGGGCCGTCGGGGTTGTCGGCCGGCTGCACGTCGCCGAGGATCCACGCCGGCACGTGGCGCGCGGTCAGCACGGCCAGCGCCCGGTCGACGTCCTCGGCCGACACGATCGCGACCATGCCGACGCCCATGTTGAACGTCTTCTCCAGCTCGGCGCGCTCGACCTTGCCGCGCTGCCCGATCAGGGCGAACACCGGCGCCGGCGTCCACGTGCCGCGCTCCAGCCGTGCGACGAGGCCCCGCGGCATCACGCGCGCGAGGTTGGCCTCGAGGCCGCCGCCGGTGATGTGCGCGAACGTGCGCACCTCGGTCTCGGCGGCCAGCGCCAGGCAGTCCTTGGCGTAGATCTTGGTCGGCTCCAGCAGCTCCTCGCCGAGCGTGCGGCCGAACTCCTCGACGTGCCCTTCGAGCGGCATGCGCGCGATGTCGAGCAGCACGTGGCGGGCCAGCGAGTAGCCGTTGGAGTGCAGGCCCGAGGAACCCATGGCCAGCACGACGTCACCCGGGCGCACCTTTTCGGGCGTGAGCAGCGCGGACGCCTCGACCACGCCGACGCCGGTGGCCGACACGTCGTAGTCGTGCTCGCCCATCAGGCCCGGGTGCTCGGCCGTCTCGCCGCCGAGCAGTGCGCAACCGGCCTGCACGCAGCCTTCGGCGATGCCGCCGACCAGCGCCGCGATCTTCTCCGGGATGACCTTGCCGACCGCGATGTAGTCCTGCAGGAACAGCGGCTCGGCGCCGGTCACGACCAGGTCGTCGACGACCATGGCCACCAGGTCGATGCCCACGGTGTCGTGCTTGTCCAGAGCCTGCGCGACCGCGATCTTGGTGCCCACGCCGTCGGTGGACGACGCGAGCACCGGCTCCTTCCACTTGTCGAGCTTGAGCGAGAACAGCCCCGCGAACCCGCCCACACCACCGCGCACCTCGGGGCGGGTGGCGCGCTCGGCGTGGGGCTTGAGCAGCTCGACGGCCTGGTCACCGGCTTCGATGCTGACACCGGCGGCTGCGTACGTGGCGCTCGTGGACTCGCTCACGGAAGCGGACTCCCTACTGGACAAATCTGACTAGGGACGCCGGACGGCGTCTTCGGCACCGTACCCGGCCGGGCTGACCGGAGTCGCTTTGCCATTGACCGAATCCATGCTTTCCAGCAGGTGCTTGCCGATCAACGCGTCGTCCGGCAGGTCGATGGGGTATTCGCCGGAGAAGCACGCGGTGCACAGGCGTGACTTCGGCTGCTCCGAGGCCGCGACCAGGCCGTCGAGCGAAATGTAGCCCAGCGAGTCGGCTCCGATCGAGCGGCGGATGCCGTCGAGGTCGACGCCGTTGGCCACGAGCTCGGCACGCGAGGCGAAGTCGATGCCGTAGAAGCACGGCCAGCGCACGGGCGGCGAAGCGATCCGCACGTGGACCTCGAGCGCGCCGGCCTCCCGCAGCATGCGCACGAGCGCGCGCTGCGTGTTGCCGCGGACGATCGAGTCGTCGACCACGACCAGGCGCTTGCCGCGGATTACGTCCCGCAGTGGGTTGAGCTTCAGCCGGATGCCCAGCTGGCGGATCGTCTGCGACGGCTGGATGAACGTGCGCCCGACGTAGGCGTTTTTCACCAGACCGGTGCCGTACGGGATACCCGAACCCTGCGCGTAGCCGATCGCGGCCGGCGTGCCGGACTCCGGCACGGGCATGACCAGGTCGGCGTCGGCCGGGTGCTCGCCGGCGAGCCGGCGGCCGATCTCCACGCGCGTGGCGTGCACGCTGCGGCCGGCGATCGTGGTGTCGGGGCGGGCGAGGTAGACGTACTCGAACACGCAGCCCTTGGGCTCCGGGTTCGCGAACCGCGACGAGCGCAGGCCTTCCGCGTCGATGGCGATGAGCTCACCCGGCTCGACCTCGCGCACGAACGACGCGCCGCAGATGTCCAGCGCGGCCGTCTCGCTCGCCACGACCCAGCCGCGCTCCAGGCGGCCGAGCACGAGCGGGTGCACGCCGTGGGGGTCGCGGGCGGCGTAGAGGGTGTTCTCGTCGGCGAAGACCAGGCAGAACGCGCCCTTCAGCGTCGGCAGCAGCTCCATGGCCGCGGCCTCGATGCCCTTGTCGGCCGCGTTGGCGGCGAGCAGGCCGCAGACGAGGTCGGAGTCGCTGGACGAGCCGGTGAGGCCCGCGTGCGGCTTGAGGCCGGCGGCCTTCGTGCGGTCGCGCAGCTCGGCGGTGTTGACGAGATTGCCGTTGTGTGCGAACGACAGGCCGCTGCCGGTGGCCGTGGTGCGGAAGATCGGCTGCGCGTTCTCCCAGATCGTGGCGCCGGTCGTGGAGTAGCGGCAGTGCCCGACAGCGATGTGGCCCTGCAGCGACTGCAGCACCTGCTCGTCGAACACCTGGCTGACCAGGCCGAGGTCCTTGAAGACCACGATCTGCGAGCCGTCGGAGACCGAGATGCCGGCCGCCTCCTGCCCGCGGTGCTGCAGCGCGTACAGGCCGTAGTAGGTCAGCTTCGCGACCTCTTCCCCGGGAGCCCAGACGCCGAAGACGCCACACTCCTCGCGGGGTTCCGGTTCGGGCTGGTCAGGACGGGCGGAGGGGTCGGAAACCACCGAGGTGCTCCCAAGAAGACGTGGGCGGGCCAAGTCCAAGTGTAAGGGGTGTTAAGCCGGGTCTGGCCGTGCGCGACGTGGTTCTCCCCACTTCACGGGCTTGTGACGACCGCTCCAGGGAGAGCAGTGCTCGCGTTGTGGATCCCGATTCTCGGCCCCGAACGTGAACCAGGCCCCGCACGACGTGGCTGTCCACATCGCACGGGGCCTGAAGATCAAGGGTGTCTCAGCGGGCCGCGAGCCACTTCGAGGTGCCACCGCGCCCGGGCACCCAGCACCCCTTGGCGGGGGCGAGCGCCTTGGTCTCCTCATCGGGGAGCGCGAGCACTTCGGTCAGCACCTCGGCGACTTCACCGCGGCGGCGCCACAGCCACTTCTCGGGCTCGAAGACGTTGTCCTCCGTCCCCGGCACCCGCGTGGCGACCGCGTCGTCCTCGGCGTTGAGCCGGACGACGTCCACCACGTTGTCGTGGACCCGCACGCCGACCACGGCTTCGAACTCGCCGTTCGCGTCCGTCTGGTGCACGAACTGGTACCCGCGGCCGATGAGCTCCTGGAGACCGGTTTCGACGGTCTCCAGCGCGTCAGCCGAGGACATCGTCGAATTCGCCGTCCTTCGCGCCGGCGAGGAACGCGGCCATCTCCGCACGGGTGTATACGAGCGCCGGACCGGTCGGGAAGCGGGAGTTGCGCATCGCGATCTCGCCGGATGCCAGCGGAGCGACCTCCACGCAGTTGCCCACAGCGCCGCTGTAGCTCGCCTTGCGCCACTGGGCGCCGGTCAGACGGTCGGCCGGAATGCCGTTCTCGAACCGCTCAGCCATGATCCCCACCTTCCGGGACGGTGAAAAGCTCAGGAATCTGCACGTGCATCTACCTGTGACTGGGACGCTAGCACGCGCTCATGCAGCGGTAAATGCACGTGCAGAAGTTTCTGCAAGTTTCTCACTGCGTGACGACAGACTTCAGTAGAAAGTCCCGGTCGGACGATTTCATCACCACTCGAAGGGGTGAAAAATCACGCTGGGTCGCTGTTGACGCCAGGAAAGTGGCGCTGAGCGAAAGCTCGACCCACCGGCGACCTCAGCGGGTGAACAGCCGCGACGGCGTGTGAGCGCCGAAATTTCAGTGACCGCCGGTTCGACGCCCTGTGGGCGCCTCGACGCCCTGCAGAGTGACATGACGCGGCACCCTCGCGACGCGGCTGAGGACCCCTCAGCGGCTCAGGCAGACCACGAACTCGGCGAACCTCAGATCTCCGCGCGGCGCTTGGCCAACCGAGCCCGGCTGCGCTCCGGCGTCTCCGCGTCGACAGCCAGCAGGTCGAGCGCGCGGCCGTACTTTTCGATCTCGTCGCGCTTGTCGAGGTAGTGGGCGCCCGTGAGGTACTCGACGTAGGCGATGTTCGGCAGTTCCGACTCGGCGAAGCGCAGCAGCGTGAAGGCGTGCTCGGCCGACAGACCGCTACGGCAGTACGGGAGGACCTGCACCGACACGTGCGGCAGCGTGGTGACCTCGAGCAGGTACTCGAGCTGCTGCTTGAACACCTTCGGCCCGCCGATCGGCCGGTAGAGCACCGACTCGTCGAGGACCGCCCACAGGCGGGGCGCGTCGGGCCTGGCCAGCAACTTCTGGCGGCGCATGCGCAGGGCCACGAGCTGGTCGACCTTCTCGTCGGCCATCTCGGGGCGGCCGTGGCTGAAGATCGCACGCGCGTAGGGCTCGATCTGCAGCAGGCCGGAGACGAACAGCGGTTCCCAGATCTGGATGCGCGACGCGGCTTCTTCCAGACCGACGAGGTCGGTGAACCAGCCGGGCACGGTATCGCCGAACTTGCGCCACCAGCCGGCCTCGTTCGACTGCGTGACCATGTCGAGGAAAGCGCGACGCTCTTCGTCGTCCGCGACGCCGTACATGGTGAGCAGGTCGGCGACGTCGCGTTCCTTGAAACCGACGCGGCCGAGCTCGAGGCGGGAGATCTTGGACTCGGAACCACGGATGTTGTAGCCCGCTTGCTGACGCGTGATCCCGGCTTCCTCACGCAGCTTGCGCAGCTGCGAGCCGAGGATCATCCGGCGCGCAGTCGGGCCGAGACTCTGCTCGCCACCGGACGCGTTCACCGCGTTCATGACCGGGACCTTCCGTACGCCGCTCGTTTACCTGGGGGATTCCAGCCCGACTACCCAAAGTACACGTACAGAGCCAACCCGTATAGCACGGCTCGGCACGCGTCGGGTTTGTCGTCACGATTCTACGGAGAGTCGGCCCCCGACGACACAGTCAGGTGAGTAATCACCGGTCAAGACCCCCAGGTGGTCAGAGCCGGACCACGGGGAGCCAGTGTGAAAGGTCGGCCCGCGAGCCCGAGGCCGTCACGCGCGCCGCGTCGAGGGCGCTGGGCCAATCGAGAAGGCCCGTCGCCAGCTCGAGCCACGTGCGGGGGTCGGTTTCGATCACGTTCGGTGGCGTTCCCCGGGTGTGGCGGGGACCCTCGACGCACTGCACGGCGGCGAACGGCGGCACGCGCACTTCGACGCTGCGCCCGGGCGCGTCGGCGGCGAGCGCCTTGAGGCTCAGCCGCACCGCGGCCGCCAGCTCGGGCCGCGCCGGATCCGGCCCGTCACCTCGCAACCAGCCCGAAACGGCCAGCACCGCCGCCCGTAACTCAGCGGGATCGACCGAACGCGAAGAGGCCATGGCCCAACAGTAGAGTGACGTCGGACGAACATTCAGCACCCGGCACCGAGGGACGGCGATGGCGCAGCGGGACGAGGCAGATCGGATGGTTTCCCCGACCACCCCCGCGGCGCGCCGCGGCAAACCGGAGGGAAAGCCCGCCACCGCCGGGCGGCACGGCCGGCGCGGACCGCAGGGCAAACCCGAAATCACCCCCGAGATGCGGGCCAACGCGCGCGCCAACCCCAACAGCTGGCTCTACGTCATCGACGAGGCCTTCGACCCGGGCGGCCCGGTGCCGTCGTGGGCCGTCGTGGGCGCGTACCCGGTGAACGCCTCGGGCGACGTCGTCGAGGACTTCCACCCCAACGACCGCTACCGGCCCTCGCCGAAGGCGCTCGGCTACCCCGAGCCCGGCACGGAGCTGGAGCGGCTGCTGCAGCTCGTGCGCACTGAGCACCGCCCGGCCGAAGACCTGCCGAAGGTCATCCTCGACTCGACGCTGTTCGTCTACGCCATGTCCCCCGTGCAGCGCACGGTCATCGGCTTCCACAACACCGACGGCCGCGTGATGGTCCCCGCCTACACCGCCAAGTCGCTCGTGCCGCGCGAGTGGCCGCACGCACGCGCCGTGCTGGGACGCGACATCGTCAGCTTGCTCGGCGGGCACCCCGTGGCCATCAACCCGCACGACGGCATCACCGCCGTCGTGCCGGCCGAGCACCTGCTGAAGGCGCTGGCCGAAGAACGGCGCTGAGCTCCACTCCGGCTGAGACGTTTCGAAATAGCCCGCTGTCCCGAGTGGACAGCGGGCTATTTCGTACCCGCGACCCGTCACCCTCACGGATCCCGACCCCACCCCGACCTGCGGTCCTCACTCCATCAGGTGATCACCGAGTCGCCGGAACGGCGGCTTGCGGGCATCGTTTGCCTTCGTTGGAGTACACGCGTCCGGTTGGGAGCCCAGGGTGAAGCGTCGTAATCCGCTGCTGCGCCGGAGTGCCACCGTGTGGGGCGCCGCGGTCGTTTCCGGGCTCGCGCTGTGCACCCCGGCCACAGCCGCGCCGAGCTACGAAGGCGCCGACGACCACTACGCCGGCTCGCAGATCGAAAAGTACGAGGGCGTCGCCGGCGCGCCGAACGTGGAATACACCGCGAGCGACCAGGTCCGCGGTCACGACGTGAGCGGCCACCAGGGCGCGGTGGACTGGACCGCTGCCGCGAAGGCCGGCGCGAAGTTCGTCTACGTGAAGGCCACCGAGGGCACGGGGTTCGTCAACCCGCAGTTCGCCCAGCAGTACAACGGTTCGTACCAAGCCGGGATCATCCGCGGTTCGTACCACTTCGCGCGCCCGGACGTGTCCGACGGCACGACGCAGGCCAACTACTTCCTCGCCCACGGCGGCGGCTGGTCCGCGGACGGCAAAACGCTGCCGGGCGCGCTCGACGCGGAGTACAACCCCTACGGCGAGACCTGTTACGGCAAGGACCCCGCCGGCATGGTCGCGTGGATCCGGTCCTTCTCGGACACTTACCGTGCACGAACCGGGCGCCTGCCCACGATCTACACGTCCACGAGCTGGTGGAAACGCTGCACCGGCAACAGCCCGGCGCTCGGCGCGAATCCACTGTGGCTCGCGCGCTACAACACGCAGATCGGCGAGCTGCCGGCCGGCTGGCACAGTCAGGCGATCTGGCAGTTCGCGGACAAGGGTTCGCTGCCGGGAGACCAGAACTGGCTCAACGGTCCCCTCACCAACCTCCGCGATCTGGCAATCGGGTGAACATTCGTTACTACGCTGGGAATTAGTAGTCATCAACCGATGAAAATCACCCAGGCGAACTTTTAACTTCACGGATCTTGATGACAAACCGAGGGACGTCATCAAGAATCTCCCCCGGGCGGCTACCTGCAATAGCCGCCCTCAGCGAGGGTATCTGTGAAGGGATTCAACGATGTCCACTTCCCGAAGAGGACGGCGGGCGACCCTGCTCGCCGTCCTGGCCATCCCCACCGTGGCGCTCCTGCTCGGCTCCACGGCCCAGGCGATTGCCGTTCCCTACAACCCGGACCAATCGGCCAGTGAGATCACTGCGATAAACGCCGACATCCAGGCGCACAACCACGAACTGGGGTCCCAAATCCGCCGAGTGGAGGGCGATTCCTCAACACCGGCGTCCAAAGTCAAAGCCGAGCAGCCGCAGCCCGCGGCCGCCATCCCGAACCAGGTCCTGGCCACCGTGCCGGGCATGGACGTCGCCAGCTACCAGGGCAACGTCAACTGGGCGAGCTGGTGGAACCAGGGCAAACGGTTCGTCTGGACCAAGGCGACGGAAAGCACGAGCTACACCAACCCGTATTTCACTCAGCAGTACAACGGTTCGTACAACCAGGGCTTCATCCGCGGTGCGTACCACTTCGCCACCCCGAACACCTCCAGCGGAGCGGCGCAGGCGAACTACTTCGTCGCCCACGGCGGCGGGTGGTCCAAGGACGGCAAGACCCTGCCGGGCGCGCTCGACATGGAGTACAACCCGTACGGCGCGACGTGTTACGGCCTGAGCCAGGCCTCGATGGGCGCGTGGATCCGCGACTTCCACGACACCTACCACGCCAAGACCGGCCGCTGGCCCGTCATCTACACCTCGGCGAGCTGGTGGAACCAGTGCGTGGGCACATCGCAGAACTTCTCGTCCACGGTGCCGCTCTGGGTCGCGCGGTACGCGTCGTCGGCCGGCGCACTGCCGAACGGCTGGGGTTACTACACCGTCTGGCAGTACACCTCGAGCCCGCTCGACCAGGACACTTTCAACGGTGCCCTCGACCGGGTCCAGGCTCTGGCCAACGGCTGATCCGCTCCTGGGTGACAGCTGATTCACCGCTGATTCCCGGCTGAGGCTCCCGGCCGCCCCTGCCTGCGGGGCGGCCGGGAGCTTCGTTCTCGTCACGTCTTTTGTGCAGTGGCTCCCGACCTTGCAGAATGCACCTCACGTGGGGAGGAACCACCGGCGCTCGCCGGTCGTCAGACCACGGCGCGAATCGGTGCACCAGGAAGGGCGGAACCGGAGATGACCTACCCACCGCAGCCAGGGCAAGGCGGCCAGCCGGACCCCTACGGCCAGGGCTGGCAGCAGCCCGGCACGGGCGGGGTTCCTCAGCAGCCGGGGTGGGATCCGAACGCGCAGCAGCCTGGCCAGCAGCCCGGGTGGGACCCCAACGCGCAGCAGGGCGGCCAGCAGCAGGGCTGGGACCCGAGCACGCAGCAGCAGTACCCCGGGCAGCAGCCGTACGGCCAGCCGTACCAGCAGCAGTACCCGGGCACCCAGCAGTATCCGCAGCAGGGCTGGGACCCGAACCAGCCGTACGGCGGCGGGTACGGCGGTGGTCCCCAGCCGCCGAGGAACAACAAGACCGGGCTGTGGATCGGCATCGCCGTGGCCGTGGTGGTCGTGGTGGCGCTGGGCATCACCGGATTCGTCGCGCCCGGCTTCTTCCTGAGCAAGGACTCGGGCTCCACGGCGCAGACGCAGAACCCGGTGCCGCCGCCCGCGCAGTCGTCGCGGCCGCAGCTGCCCACCGGCGAACCGTCGGAGCCGGGCCTGCCGACCGACGAGAGCGACCTCCCCGGTACCGGTGGTGGCGGCAACGCGCCGGCCGAGGGCAAGCAGGCCGTGGACGCGTTCGTCGCGAAGATCAACGCCAAGGACGGCGCGGGCGCCACCGCGATGACGTGCCAGGGCAGCGAAGCGTTCTCCAAGGACAGCATCGACGAGGCCACCACCGGCACCCCGCAGCTCAAGGTCGAGAGCTACGACGGCACCGCGACCGTCACGGCCAACCTCGACGGCAGCCTGTCCGGAAAGGACGCCAACGGCTCGGTGATCGCCACCAGCGTCGGCGGCAACTGGTGCATCGGCTTCTTCTTCGTCATCGCCTTCTGATCGGTGCGGTCCCCACTGCTCTGGACGTTCGTCGCGTCCGTGCTGCTGCTGTGCGGGGTCGGGGGCTGGCTGCTCACCGACCCCGCTACCAGCCGCAGCGATGCCCTGAAAACGGCCGGCCTGGCCGGCGGCGCCGTCGTGGCGCTCTACGCGCTGTGGCTCAACGACCGGCGCCGCCGCGTCGAAGAGGCGCGCCAGGAGATCGAGCGGCAGCGCCACGACCTGGAGATGCGCCGGGCCGAACAGGACCGTGAGCGCGTGTCCGACGAGCGGTTCGCCAAGTCGGTGGAGCTGCTCGGGCACGAGGCCGACCAGGTGCGCGTCGGTGCGTTGCACGCGTTGGCGGGTTTGGCGCGCAGCCGGCCGACGTACACGCAGACCGTGCTCGACGTGCTGTGCGCCTACCTGCGGCGGCCGTTCAAGCACGCACGGTACGAGAATCCCGAGCACGGCGACGGACCCGAAGTCGAGCGAGAGCTCCAGGTCCGCCTGACCGCGCAGCGGCTCGTCGCCGAGCTGCTGCCGTGGGCGTCCGAAGTGGACGCTGCGAGCTACGACCTCGACCTCACCGGTGCGGTGCTGGAGTACCTCGATCTGTCCCGCCGCAAGATCGGCCGGCTGCTGCTGCGCTACGCGTCGCTGCACAGCAGCACGAACCTCAGCGGCTGCTTGATCACGGACCGGGCGTACTTCACCGCCGCCGGCACCGGCGACGGCCGCCTGATCGGCAACTTCCGCTGTCGCGGCGCGAAGTTCCTGGACTACGCGTGGTTCAGCGGCACGGTGTTCACCGAGAACGCCGACTTCACGGAGACGACGTTTGCCGGGCGCACCGCGTTCAAGGACGCCGTGTTCACCAAGGACGCCCTCTTCACCGACGTTACGTTCGACGACTCACTGGACCTGCGGCGGGCTTCGTTCGGCGGCCACGCCGACCTGCGCTTCGCGCGCGTGCCCGAGCACCTGGCGCTCTACAACACGAAGGTGACGTCCACAAAGGACAACCAGATCCCCGACGGCTGGCTGCTCGAACCACTCGACGACGGCGTCGCGCGGCTCACCGTGCCGGCGGGCTGACCGCCTCGATCGCCGCGTCGAGCAGGTCCCCCAACGGCTGCTTGCCCGCCACGCGCGTCCACTCGTAGCCCGCGACGTCCAAACAGGACAGTGCGGCCGAGCCCAGCGCATGGGCCGCGAACTCGTCGCCACCCAGCCGCTTGGCCAGCACCGGCGCGAGCACTTCCTGCCACTGCAAGTGCTTGCGCAGCAACGCCGTGCGCAGCGCGGGCGTCTCGGCCAGGATCGTCGCGCGAGGCAGCCCCGCGGCCTCCAGCGACTCCACGCACACCTGCAGCGCCGCGCGCAACGCCGCCCACGGCGCCTCATCGGCGGGCCGCGCTTCGAGAGCCGCGGCCAGCTCGTGCCCGAGCTCCATCAGGTTGCCGACGACCATGTCCTCCTTGCCGGCGAAGTACCGGAAGACGGTGCGCGTCGAAACCCCCACGGCGGCCGCGATCTGGTCCACGGTCGTGCCCTCGAAGCCCTGCTCGGTGAACAGATCCATCGCATTCGCGGCGATCTCCGCGGTGACCGCCCTGCGCGTGACCTCGCGCAACCCTTCACCGACCATGCGGCCGAGTCTAGCCGAGACAAATCTGTCAGTCACTGACAAGCGGGACAGGGCTCAAGCAAAGGGCCGCTCCCCGGTGTCCGGGAAGCGGCCCTCTCCGCGATCAAGAACTTCAGTCGAACAACGCCGGCAGCGTCTTCTCCCAGGTCTCGCGCAGCTCATCGAGCGAGAACTCCGTGATGTCCTGCAGCTCGAGCGCGCGCGAGTCCGGGTCGACGACGCCGGTCTTGCGCCACGGCAGCCCGCGCGCGGTGCACATCTCCGTGAACCGCAGCTCCTCCGTGCGCGGCACCGCCACGAGCACGCGGCCCGAGGACTCGGAGAACAGCTGCACGAACGGGTCCTGGTCGCGGTCGAGGAACACCCGCGCGCCGCACTGTCCGATGAGGACAGTCTCGACGAGGGCCTGCGCCAGGCCACCGTCGGCGAGGTCGTGGGCGGCGGAGATCATGCCGTCGCGCGAACCGGCCACGAGGATCTCGCCCAGGAGCTTCTCGCGGGCCAGGTCCACGCGCGGGGGCACGCCGCCGAGGTGGCCGTGGAGCTCGCGGGCCCAGGCGGAGCCGTCGAGCTCGTCATGGGTGTCGCCGAGCAGCAGCAGCGTCTCGCCGGCTTCCGCGCCGATGCCGGTGGGGATGCGGCGGGTGACGTCGTCGATCACGCCGAGCACGGCGATCACCGGCGTCGGCAGGATGGCCGTGTCGCCGGTCTGGTTGAAGAAGCTCACGTTGCCGCCGGTGACCGGGATGCCCAGCTCGACGCACGCGTCGGCCAGACCGTGCACGGCCTGCTCGAACTGCCACATCACAGCCGGATCGGTCGGAGCGCCGAAGTTCAGGCAGTCTGACACCGCGACCGGTGTCGCACCGCCGGTGGCGACGTTGCGGTACGCCTCGGCGAGCGCGAGCTGCGCGCCGCGGTACGGGTCGAGGTAGACGAACTTCGCGTTGCAGTCGGTGGACACCGACACGCCGCGGCCGCTCTCCTCGTCGATGCGGATCATGCCGGAGTCCGACGGCTGCGCGAGCACGGAGTTGCCGCGCACGTAGCGGTCGTACTGCGCCGTGACCCATTCCTTCGACGCCTGGTTCGGCGACGCGATGAGCTTGAGCAGGTCGGCCCGCAGCTCTTCGGGGGTCGACGGGCGCTTGAGCGAAGCCGACGTGTCGGCGATCAGTTCGTCCTGGCTCGCCGGGCGCTGGATCGGGCGGTCGTAGACCGGGCCCTGGTGCGCGACGGTGTGGGCCGGGACGTCGACCACGACCTCGTCGTGCCAGGTGATCACGAGGTTGTCGCCGTCGGTGACCTCACCGATGTCGGTGGCGATCACGTCCCACTTGGCGCACACGGCCATGAACGCCTCGACGTTCTCCGGCGAGACGACCGCGCACATGCGTTCCTGCGATTCGCTCGAGAGCACCTCCGCCGGCGTCATGCCGGTGGCGCGCAGGGGGACGCGGTCGAGGTAGACGTGCATGCCGCCGTCACCCGCGGCCGCGAGCTCCGACGTCGCGCAGGACAGCCCGGCGCCGCCGAGGTCCTGGATGCCGACGACGAGCTTCTCCTTGAACAGGTCGAGACAGCACTCGATGAGCACCTTCTCGGTGAACGGGTCGCCGACCTGCACGCTCGGCAGCTTGCGGCGGCCGGCCGCGGTCTCGTCGCCGGAGAACGTGTCGCTCGCCAGCACGGACACGCCGCCGATGCCGTCGAGGCCGGTGCGCGCGCCGAACAGGATGATCTTGTTGCCCGTGCCGGAAGCGAACGCGAGGTGCAGGTCCTCGACGCGCATGGCGCCGACACACAGGGCGTTGACCAGCGGGTTGCCACTGTAGGACGGGTCGAACACCAGCTCGCCGCCGATGTTCGGCAGGCCGAGGCAGTTGCCGTAACCGCCGACGCCGGCGACCACCCCGGGCAGCACGCGCTTGGTGTCGGGGGCGTCGGCCGGGCCGAAGCGCAGCGCGTCGGCCACCGCGAGCGGGCGCGCGCCCATGGCCATGATGTCGCGCACGATGCCGCCGACACCCGTCGCGGCGCCCTGGTAAGGCTCCACATAGGACGGGTGGTTGTGGCTTTCGACCTTGAAGGTGACCGCCCAGCCGTCGCCGATGTCGACCACGCCGGCGTTCTCGCCGATGCCCGCGAGCATCTTGGCCTTCATCTCGTCGGTGGCCGTCTCGCCGAAGTAGCGCAGATGCTTCTTCGAGGACTTGTACGAGCAGTGCTCGCTCCACATGACCGAGTACATCGCCAGCTCGGCGTCGGTGGGACGGCGGCCGAGGATCTCGCGGATGCGCGCGTACTCGTCTTCGGCCAGGCCGAGTTCGATGTACGGCTGCGTGGTGTCGGGGGTCTCCGCGGCCCGCGCGGTGGTGTCAGTATTCATGACAGAGCTGCTGGTCACAGTGTTTGATCCAGGGTCCGTGTCAGGGTTCGCCACACCTTCAAGACTACGTGTCGGCCGGGTCACACCCTCAGTGGCATCCCTCGGCCATCCGCCGTTCGCCAGAAGATAAATCAGTCGCGCAGGCCCAGTTGACCGGCTTACCGTCGACAATCGTGCTCTCCGCCACATATCCCTTCGCCTCACCACGGCTGCCCGCACGGCCGACGGCCGGCCGCTACCTGCTCGCGGTGCTGCGTTCGCGCCCGTGGCTGGTGGTGACGGCCGCGTTCACGGGCGCCTTCTGGTCGCTGCCCAGCGCGCTGCTGCCGCTGGTGATCGGCCGCGGCATCGACGCGATCGCGGCGGGCGACACCGGCGCGATCTGGCGCTGGGCGCTGGTGGCGGCCGGGCTGGGCGTGTTCCAGGCGGGCTTCGGCACGTGGCTGCACTTCACGTCGTACGGCATGTGGCTCCACGGCGCGAGCACCACGCAGCGCTTGGTCACCACGCACACCACGCGCCTGGGCGCGACCCTGCGCGAGGCGACGACGACCGGCAACGTCGTGGCGGTGACTTCGTCGGACATCAACTGGATCGGCAACACCTACGAGGTGATCGGCCGGACCGTGGGTTCCGTGGTGGCGTTCGTGGTGATCGGTATCGCGATGCTGGGCTCGTCGCCGCTGCTGGGCGTCGTCGCGCTGGTCGGCGTGCCGCTGGCCGTGCTCGGGATCGGGCCGCTGCTCAAGCCGTTGCAGAAGCGCAAGACGGTGCAGCGCGAGAACCTCAGCGACGTCAACGCACTAGGCGCCGACATCGTGTCCGGCCTGCGGATCCTGCGTGGGGTCGGTGGCGAGCGGCGGTTCCTGAAGCGGTTCCACGACGCGAGCCAGCTGGTGCGCCGCTCGGGCGTGGAGGTCGGGCGCGCGGAGGCGTGGCTGGCCGCGGCGGCGATCGTGCTGCCGGGCCTGGTCACCGTGGCGATCACGTGGCTGGGCGCGCGGCTCGCGCTCGACGGCACGATCGGCGTGGGCGAGCTGGTGGCGTTCTACGGGGTCTCGGCGTTCCTGGTCGTGCCCGTGGACACGGCGACGGAGGCCGTGAGCGCGGTCAGCTCCGGGCTCGTGTCGGCACGCAAGATCTGCGCCCTGCTGTCGCTGCGGCCTCGGCTGGCCGAGCCGGCGTCGCCGGTGCCGCTGGCCGCCGGGCCGCTCGATTTGGTGGACACCGAGACCGGCATCTGCCTCGCGGCGGGCAAGCTCACCGTCGTCGATCTCGGGGCCGACGCGGAGACGCTGGCCGACCGCCTGGCGCGATTCACGGACGCGGCCGAGCCCGTGCTGGTCGGCGGCGTGCCCGTGGACCAGGTCGCGTTGGCGGAGCTGCGGGCGCGGGTGGTGTACGCGCACAACCAGGACCTGTGGTTCTCGGGCGTGCTGCGCGAACAGCTGAGTTCCGCGCTGCCGAGTGACGTGAGCGTGGAAGCGGCTCTGTACGCGGCCGACGCCGACGACATCATCGAGGCGCTGCCCCGGGGTGTCGACGAGCTGATCGGCGAGCGGGGGCGCGAGGTGTCGGGCGGCCAGCGGCAACGGCTGAGCCTGGCGCGGGCGCTCGCGACGGACGCCGACGTGCTGCTGCTCGACGAGCCGACCTCGGCCGTCGACGCGCACACGGAGGCCAGGATCACCCAGCGCGTCGCGGACCTGCGGCGCGGGAAGACGACCGTGGTGTTCAGTCAGAGTCCACTGTGGACTCACGTGGCGGACGAGGTCGTGAGCGGAAAAGCGGTGACGGTGTGAAACGGCTCCCCCTCGCGTCGGGTCGCGACGTGCGGCGCTGGGCGGCGCGCACGGCCGCCGAGCACCGGCGCGAGTTCTCGGTGATGCTCGGGCTGTTCTGCCTCGCGACGCTGATCGGGCTGGCCGGGCCGCAGCTGCTCGGCCTGCTCGTGCAGGGCGTCGTCGACGGCGGCAGCACGGTGCGCGTCGACCTGCTGGCCACGGGTTTCGTGGTGGCGCTGCTGCTGCAGGCCTGGGCGAAGAAGGCCGCGCGCCTGCGTGGCCGGATGTTCGGCGAGCGAGTGCTGGCGCAGACGCGCGAACGGTTCGTGGCCAACTCGCTGAGCCTGCCGCTCGGCACGGTCGAGGCCGCCGGCACCGGCGACCTGCTCAGCCGCGCGACGAGCGACATCAGCCGCCTCGACCATGCCGTGCGCTTCGCGGCGCCGGAGATCCTGATCGCGGTGGTGACGGTGCTGCTGACCACGGTCGCGATGATCATCACGTCGCCGCTGCTGGCGCTGGCCCTGCTCGTGGCGCTACCGCTGCTGGTGCCCGTGAACATCTGGTACCAGCGCCGGATCCCCAAGCTGATGGCCTGGATGCTTGACCGCTGGGGTGACCTGCAGTCGGCCACGCACGAGACCGTGGAGGGCGCGCGGACGACCGAGGCCCTGAGCCTCACCGACCGCCGCATCCGCCTCGGCCGTGACGCCCTGGACGAGGCCGTGCTCGGCGAACGCCGGATGCGCGCGCTGCAGCTGCGGTGGCTGCCTTCGCTGGAGATCAGCTACGTGCTGCCGATCGCCGCGTTGCTGGGCCTCGGGTTCTTCGCGTACTCGCAGGGCTGGGCCCAGCTCGGCACGATCACCACGATGCTGGCCTACGCGCAGGCCATGACGGCGCCGTTGAACGAGGCGCTGTTCTGGATGGAGGACCTGCAGGTGGCGCTGGCCGCGGCGCGCCGGATCCTGGGTGTGCAGCCCGCTCCGGCGCGTTCTGAGGTGACCACGGTGCCGGCCGGGCGCGACATCGAGGTGCGCGACGTCCACTTCGGGTACACGGCCGATCGCGAGGTGCTGCACGGGATCGACTTGTCGGTGCCGCGGGGCGAGCGGTTGGCGATCGTCGGACCTTCGGGCGCCGGCAAGTCGACGCTGGGCCGGCTGCTCGCGGGCATCTCGGCGCCGACGTCCGGCTCGATCCGCGTTGGTGGCACGGAGGTTTCTTCGCTGGCGGAGGATTTGCTGCGCGGCGAGGTGCTGCTGCTGACACAGGAGCACCACACGTTCTCGGGTTCGCTGCGGGAAAACCTGTCGCTGCCGGCACGCCGTGATGGCGGGGATTGGACGGACACGGAACTCCTGGCCGCGTTGACGTCCGCAGGTGCGGCAGACTGGTACGCCTCCCTGCCGGACGGCTTGGACACGCGGCTGGGCTCCGGCGCATACGCGGTCCCGGCGGCGTTGGCTCAGCAGCTGGCTCTGGCGCGGGTCGTCCTGGCGGACCCGCACACGCTGGTGCTGGACGAGGCGACTTCGTTGCTGGACACGGGTTCCGCGCGTGAGCTGGAGCGTTCGCTGAACGCCGTGCTGGAGGGCCGCACCGTGATCGCCATCGCCCACCGCCTCCACACGGCCGCCGCGGCCGACCGCGTCGCCGTGGTCGAGGGCGGTCGGATCACGGAGCTGGGCTCGCACTCGGAACTGCTGGCGGCCGACGGCCCGTACGCACGACTGGTGGCTGCGGCGACGTAGCCGGGCGCGTCGCCGGGTCACCGCAACCGAGGATGCTCACGGTTTTGTCGGCCCTCGTCGATACACTGGCAGTGGCAGAGAGGGCACTGACAGTGAGCAACGCTCGTTCTCGTGGTAATCGGACTCTTTTCGTTGTCGTAGGCGCGTTCCTGGCCGTCGTCGTGGTGGCGGCCGTGGTCGTGCCCATCGTGATCGTCGGTCGCAGTTCTCCCGCGCCCGCGGTCTCGCCGGGCGCACCGCCGGCCGCCCAACCGGCCGCGGCCGGGCCCTGGTGCGTCGGCACGCAGCAGGTTCCCCAGTACAACCTGGGAATCGACTCATGGGTGGTCGGCGAGTCGCTGGTCGTCGTCAACGATCAGAACGCCGTGGCGTATGCCCTCGCAGACGGCACCCAGCGGTGGCAGGCGGCGCCTCCGTCAGAGCACTTCTGCGGCGCGGGCAGCGTCGTGGCCGACAACCACATCGCCGTCGGCTTCGGCGACCTGTGCTCGAGCGCGGCGCTGCTCGACGCCGGCACGGGCAACCTGCTGTGGCAGAGACCGCTGCCGATCACCTCGTCCGCGAGCCCGTCGGAGGCGACGCTCGACGAGTACGCCGCCCTCGAGATCATGGACACCACGATCGTCTTCGCCCACGAGGGCGGCTTCCTCAACGGTGCCCAAGCGCAAGAAGAGGCGATCGCCCGCAGCTCGGCGCTCTATGCGTGCCTGCTCGAAGCGCGGGAGTTCTACGAGTACCACCGCGCGAACAGCGACCTCTGCTACGGCGACCGCGTCATCCACTCGCCGGGCGTGCCGGTGTTCCGCGGCGACCACGGTGCCCTGCTGCCCGAGGCGACCACCGTCGCGTTCCTGACCGCGGCCGCCCCCAACCTGGGCGCGATCAAGCGCAACCAGCCGGAGCACGAAGCCTCCGTGCCGGCCGTCCCGAAACGGCGGGCCGAGCGCGTCGTGGAGATCGCCGCGAGCCACGGGCACCGCAAGCTCGTGCTGGGTGCGTGGGGTTGCGGGATGTTCGAGAACGATCCGGCGGTGGTGGCGAGCGCGTTCCGGAAGGCTCTCGACGCCCGGCCGCACTTCGAGCACGTCACCTTCGCCGTGCTGGACCGGCGTGCGGGCGAACCGGCCTACGCCGCGTTCGCCCGCACGTTCGGCCGGTGAATCAGGCCTTCGCGAACGCGTCGACCGCGCTCAGGAACATGCCGAGCCCGTCGTCCGACGGCCCGGTCAGCGCGTCGATCGCGTGTTCCGGGTGGGGCATGAGGCCGACGACGCGGCCGTTTTCGCTGCGGACGCCCGCGATGTCGTTGCGGGAGCCGTTGGGGTTGCCGTCCACGTAGCGGAACGCGACGCGGCCCTCACCCTCCAGCATGTCCAAAGTGGACTGGTCGGCCATGTAGCAGCCGTCGTTGTTCTTGAGCGGGATGAGGATTTCCGCGCCCTTGTCGTAGCGGCTGGTCCACGCCGTGGTGTTGTCGTCGACGCGCAGCCACTGGTCGCGGCACACGAAGTGCAGGCCGACGTTGCGGATCATCGCGCCGGGCAGCAGGCCGGCTTCGCAGAGGATCTGGAAGCCGTTGCAGATGCCGAGGACCGGCATGCCCTTGCGGGCGGCGTCGATGACCGACGTCATCACCGGCGCGAAGCGGGCGATCACGCCGGCGCGCAGGTAATCGCCGTAGGAGAAGCCGCCGGGGACGACCACGCCGTCGACGCCGCGCAGGTCGGCGTCGGCGTGCCACAGGGGCACGGCCTCGGCGTCGGCGTAGCGAACCGCGCGGGCGGCGTCGCCGTCGTCGAGCGTGCCGGGGAAGGTGATGACGCCGATGCGCGCGCTCACGCGTCCACCCGGCGGATGGTCCACTGCTCGATCACGGGGTTCGCGAGGAAGCCCTCGGCGATCTTGGCGAGCGTCTCGTCGTCGACGGTGTCGTCGACTTCGAGCTCGAAGTGCTTGCCCTGGCGCACTTCCGTGACGCCGGTGAAGCCCAGACGCGGCAGCGCGCGGGCCACCGCCTGGCCCTGCGGGTCGAGGATTTCGGGCTTCGGCATGACGTCGACGACGACTCGGGCCACGGCAGGCTGCTCCTTATTCACGCAGGTCGTGGGGTACGGGCCGAGCGTACTTGACCCGTGGCGCCCGGCGCCCGTCCGGTGCCGCGCACAGAAGCGCAGGTCACAACTGGCCCGCGCCGCGCGGGGAGAGGATGCTGCTCACGGGGCCTTTCCCCGGCCCGCGTGCTGGGCCATGATGAGTCGTTGACAGCACGCCAACATGAGCAGCTGGAGGCATCGTGGCCGGTCAGGACTCGTTCAACTACGTCATCGTCGGCGCGGGCAGCGCGGGCTGTGTGCTGGCGGCCCGGCTGAGCGAGGACCCGGCCGCTCGGGTGCTGCTGCTCGAGGCCGGAGGCGAGGACACCGCCGACGAGATCCACATCCCGGCCGCGTTCGCGTCGCTGTTCAAGACGCGCTGGGACTGGAACTACGAGACCGTCGAGCAAAAGCACACCGGCAAGCCGGCCTACTGGCCACGCGGCAAGATGCTCGGCGGCAGCTCGTCGATCAACGCCATGATCTACATCCGCGGCAACCGCGCCGACTACGACGGCTGGCGCGATTCCCACGGCGCCACCGGCTGGGGCTGGGACGACGTGCTGCCGTACTTCAAGCGCGCCGAGGGCAACCAGCGCCTCGGCGGAGCGCTGCACGGCACCGACGGCCCGCTGCAGGTCGAAGACCGCCGCTTCACCCACGAGCTCTCGAGCGCGTGGGTCGACAGCGCCGTGGCCTGGGGTTTGAAGCGCACCGACGACTTCAACGGCGAGACCCAGGAAGGCGCCGGCGTCTACCAGGTCACCTGCAAGCGCGGGCGACGCTGGTCCACCGCCGACGCGTACCTGCGGCCCGCGTTGACCCGGCCGAACCTGACTGTCCACACCCACGCGCAGGCCACGCGGGTCGTGTTCGAGGGCACGCGCGCGGTGGGCGTGACCTACCTGCACAAGGGCGTCGAGGTCACGGCACGCGCCGACGCGGAGGTGCTGCTGTCGGGGGGCGCGGTGAACTCGCCGCAGCTGCTGATGCTGTCCGGCATCGGGCCGGCGGAGCACCTGCGTGAGCTGGGGATCGACGTCGTCGCCGGGCTGGCGGGCGTCGGTTCGAACCTGCACGACCACCCGGCGGCCGGGATCATCTGGTCGACCAAGGGCACCACCGACCTCGTCGACGCGGCCACGCCGGCGGGCCTCGTCCGCTGGCAGCTGACGCGGCGCGGGCCGCTCGCGTCGAACATCGGCGAGGCCGGGGCGTTCTTCCCGACCCGCGACGGTCTCGCCGCTCCCGACATGCAAATCCACGTCGCGCCAACGTTGTTCTACGACAACGGTTTCCGCGAGCCCACCGTCCCGGGCTTCACCTCGGCGGCGACCTTGGTCGACGTCGCCAGCCGCGGCCGATTGCGGCTGAAGTCGGCGAATCCCCTGTGGAAGCCGGAAATCGACCCGGCTTACTACGCGGAACCGATCGACCTGGACATCATGAAGACGGCGCTGCGGTCACTGATCGACATCGGCAAGTCGGGGCCGCTCGCACGGTTCCTGGACAAGCCCTTCCTGCCCACGACCCACGACCTCTCCGACGACGCCCTCACCGACCACATCCGCGAGAACACCCAGACGCTCTACCACCCGGTGGGCACATGCGCGATGGGCTCGGACGAGCGCGCGGTGGTCGACCCTTCGCTGAAGGTGCGCGGGGTGGAAGGCCTGCGCGTCGTCGACGCCTCGGTGATGCCGGTGGTGCCGCGCGGCAACACGAACGCTCCGACGATCATGGTGGCGGAGAAAGCTGCCGACTTGATTCGAGGTCGGTCGGCTTAGGTCGGACCCCGGTTTAGGTCGGACCCAAGGAGCTGTCCCCAGTTTGCGCGCAGCTAGGTCGGACCTAGGCAGTTGTCCACGATTGGGTCGGACCTCGCCTCACCGGTTGCCCCCAGCCTGGTCCGACCTCGCCAGTTATCCCCGGCCGGGTCCGCCCTCGCCGGTTATCCCCGGCCGGGTCTACCTCGCCAGCGACCCCAGTTAGGTCGGACCTAGCCAGTGGTCCCGATTGGGTCAAACCTAACCAGTTGTCCCCTGGTGGGTCAGACCTGACGAGACCACCCACAGGTAGGTCCGTCCCAACCAGCCAAACCTAGGTCGAACCCAGCCGCCTACCCACAGTCTGGGTCGGACCCACCCGCTTATCCACACCTGGGGTCAGCCCATGGACTTCTCCCCAATTGAGTCGATCCCTGGCGCCTAGCCACACGGTTGGGTTCGACCTAAGTACCTGCCTTAGGCCTAACCCAAGCAGTTGTCCTCAGCTCGGTCCGACCCAGCCAGTTGTCCTGAGCTGAGTCCGACCTCGCCAGTTATCCCCAGCCGGGTCCGACCTAGTCAGTTGTCCCCAGCTGGGTCCGACCTAGCCAAGCTGTCCACAGCCAGGCCTGTTAGGCCCGACCTAACCAACCTTCCGCAGGCTGTCGCGCGTGAGGTCGGCGAGCGTCGGGTAGCCGTCGACCGCCATGATCAGGTCGGCTTCGGCGAGGAGGCTGCGGAGGACGTGGACGGCGCCGTCGACGCCGCCCAGTGCGAGGCCCCAGACGTAGGGCCGGCCGACCCCCACTGCCCGCGCGCCCAGCGCCAGGGCCTTGATGACGTCCGCGCCCGAGCGGACCCCGGAGTCGAACAGCACCGGCGTGTCACCGGAAGCGTCGACCACGCCGGCGAGGCAGTCGAGCGCCGGGAGCCCACCGTTCGCCTGGCGCCCGCCGTGGTTGGAGCAGTAGATCCCGTCGACGCCGCCGTCGATGGCGCGCAAGGCGTCGTCCGGGTGCTGGATGCCCTTCACGAGCAGCGGCAGCGACGTCAGCGAGCGCAGCCAAGGCAGGTCGTCCCAGGTCAGCGGGTTGCCGAACAGCTGGGCCCACAGCCCGACGGCTGCCATCGGGTCCTCCTCGGGCGCCTTGCCGAGGAGCCGCCGGAACACGGGATCGGTGAAGTAGTTCGCGAGACAATGACCGCGCAACTGCGGGAAGTTCGACGTGCTCAGGTCGCGTGGACGCCACCCCGTGACCCACGTGTCGAGCGTGACCACGATCCCCTTGAACCCCGCCGTCTCGGCGCGCTGCACCAAAGACGCGGCCAGGTCGCGGTCAGTCGGCGTGTAGAGCTGGAAGAACCCGGGCGTCTCCCCGAACTCGCCCGCGACCTCGTCCATCGGGTCGGCCGAGAGCGTCGACGCGACCATCGGCACGCCCGTCCGCGCGGCGGCGCGAGCGGTGGCGAGGTCGCCGTGGCCGTCCTGTGTGCAGATGCCGACAACGCCCACCGGCGCCATGAACAACGGCGACGCCAGCTTCAGCCCGAACAGGTCCACCGACAGGTCGCGGTCCTTGGCCCCGACGAACATTCGCGGCATCAGGCCCCAGCGACCGAACGCTTCGGCGTTGCCTCGCTGAGTCGCCTCGTCGCCGGCACCACCGGCCACATAGGACAAAACCGAAGGCGGAAGTGCCTGCGCAGCACGGGCTTCGAGGTCGGCGTAGACCATCGGCATGGTCGGGACGCGGCCGGTGAGCCCGGCGAAGTAGATCTCGTTCTGGAAATCGCCGTAACGCGTCATTCGGGCTCTTTCTGGGCTCGGGAGGACCGCACCCCGGCGTTCCGGGGTCGCGGTCCAGACCCTAGCGCTTGCCGTGCATGACCGTGATGAGCTTGGCGACCAGCGCGTCGGTCGATTCCTTGCGGCTGAAGGAAGTCAGGGTGATCGGCGCGGTGAAGCGCTGCCGCGCGACGGCCTTGGTCCGGGCGAACTCGCGCAGGCCCTCCGGCCCGTGGATGCGGCCGAAGCCCGAGTCGCCGACGCCGCCGAAGGGCAGCGACGCGATGCCGGCGAACGAGAGCGGCGCGTTGATCGACGTCATGCCGGTGCGCAGCCGCGCAGCGAGCTCGACGCCACGGGACTTCGAGAACACGGTGGAACCGAGGCCGTACGTGGTGGCGTTGGCTTTGTCCACAGCCTCGTCCATGTCGCGGACCTTGGCGATGGTGACTGTCGGGCCGAACGTTTCCTCACGCACGGCTTCGGAGTCTTCCGGCACGTCGACGAGAATGGTGGGTTGGGCATAACGATCGCCGACGCTGTCCACACCCCCGAGCACCGCGCGGCCGCCGCGTTCGAGGGCGTCGGCGATGTGGCGGCGGATCACGGCCAGCTGCGAGGGCATGGTGACGGGACCGTACTGGGCGTCCTCGTCGGAGCCGGCGCGCACGTTCTGCGACTTCTCCACGACCTTGGCGACGAATTCGTCGTGCACGCGCTCGTGGACGTACACCCGCTCGACGCCGATGCAGGTCTGGCCGGAGTTGGAGAAGGCGCCCCAGACGGTGGCGTCGGCGGCTGCGTCGAGGTTGGCGTCGGCGTCCACGAGCACGGGGTCCTTGCCGCCGGCCTCGATCACGACCGGCGTGAGCGTATTGGCCGCCGCGGCCATGATCTTCTTGCCGGTGGCCGTCGAGCCGGTGAACGCGATCTTGTCCACACCCGACGTCACGAGCGCGCCACCGGTCTCGCCGAATCCGGTGATCAGCTGCAGCACCGGCTGCTCCGGCACGACCTCGGCGAACGCGTCGACCAGCCACTTGCCGACGCCTGGGGTGTACTCGCTGGGCTTGAAGACCACGGCGTTGCCGGCGGCGAGCGCGTAGGTGACCGAGCCGAGCGGCGTGTACACGGGGTAGTTCCACGGGCCGATCACGCCGACGACGCCGAGGGGCCGGTACTCCACCGTCGCCGCCTGGTTCGACATGAGCAGCCCCGCCGAGCGGCGATGACGGCCGAGGTACTTGCGCGCGTGCTTCGAGGCCCACGCGATGTGCTCGATGGCGAGCACGGACTCGAGCTGGGCGTCGGCGATGGGCTTGCCCGTCTCATCGCGCACGACCTGGCACAGCTGCGGCAGCCGGCGCGTGATCACGCCCTTCCACTGCCGCAACCGGTCGGCGCGCCCCGCGAAGCCCAGCCCGTCCCACCACTCCGCCGCCACGCGCGCCCGCTCGACCGCCGCGCGCACGTCTTCGGCGGTGTGCACCGGGTACGTGCCCACGACCTCGTCGGTCGCCGGGCTGAGCGAATCGAAGGTCTCACCGACCGAGGTCGGCTTCGGCTGGACGGCGGTCATCGGCGTCTCCCCTGCTCTTCGGCGTTGTGGTTCAGGCTACGAGGTTGCTGACGCAGTGCCAATAGTCGCCCGACGCTCCCGTCAGCATCGCACCGGCGGGCACCGCGGGGAAAGGGTCGTCGAAACCACCCGATCGAGACCGCGGCCGCGACGCCCAGCAGCGGCGCCAGCCACAACGGCAGCACCCCCACGGCCAGCGACCCGAGCCCGAACCCGCACGACTGCACCGTGAACGACACCGAGAACCCTTCCGACCTGCGGTTCTCCGGCAGCAGACGTTGCATGTTGACGGACGCGATCGTCACGAGCGGTCCGGTCGCGCCGCCGATGAGCACGACTCCGGCGATCAAGCCCGCCCAGCCGAGGTTGGCCGCGACGAGCGTCCCGCCGGCCACGAAGCCGGCGAGGAACAGCCCCGGCCCCCGATCACGGCCGCGCCACGCGTAGACCGCGCTGCCGGCGATGCTCGCACCGCACAGCAGGGCGACGACTCCCGGCGCCGCCGCGGGCGGTGCGTTGAGTCGCTCGACCAGGGGCAGCGGCGCGACTTCGATCGTCGACAGCAACAGCCCGACGGTGAACTGACACCCGAGCCAGGGCAGGCAGGCGTTGAGGGGCAGCTTGGTTCCTTTTTTGGTCCCTGGTTTGGCGACCCTCCGGGGCACCAAACACGCTGCGGCGGCTGCCGCACCCGCCATCGTGAACAACGGCACGAACGGACCACTCACACTCGCCACAGCCACCAGCACCGGCCCGGCCACCAACACCCCGTCGAGAATCATCGCGTCGACGGCGACGGCCTCGGTGAGCTGGCGTTCGTCGACGACCGCCGCCAGCAACGCCCTGAACCCACCCGCGACCCCACCTCCTGCCAATCCCGGCAGGACGACGAGCGCGATCAGCGTTGCTTCGTTCACCCTGGCCTCGGCCGCCGTCGCCACTGCGGCCAGCCCCACCGCGACCGCCGCGAGCAGCGTCCTGAGGCCGCGCGCCGTCCCCACCCGATCCAGCAACCTCCCCACCGGCACCGCCCCCGCCATCTCGGCCACGACGAACACCGCCATCAACACACCCCCGAGCCGATACGACCCGGTCACCGCGGCCGCCACCGTCGTGAACGCGAGCGGCGCCATCCCCCCGGGCAACCGCGCCAACTGCACCCCTGCTGACCAGCGCCAATACGTGGTGGTGAACATGCTTCGGAGCCTTGCTGGGGAGCCGCCTTGCCGGAACTGATTCGTTTTTGGCCGAATGTTGTGGCTCGTTTCTCTGGTATCCACAGGGCGTGGCGAGTTGTGGACAACCGGTGGCTCGCGCGGGTCTTTGTCCGTTTCTGCTGCCGCCGCCCGATAGACGGGGTCTGGGGACGCCCCCATTGGGCTTGCCTGGCGGGGGCTTGCCTGGCGTCGGGGTTGGGCGAGTAGCTCGCCGACATTCGGTATATCCGAATTCATGGTCGAGTTGGTCCTCAGCACCGCCGGAGTCCGGTTTGCGATCTCGCCGCTCGAGGAGGTCATCGGGGTGGTGCGGGGGTGGCTGGGGAGGCGGCGGCTGCCCGGTGGGGTGGTGTGGCTGGGCGAGGAGCGGCTGGACGTGCCGGAGTTGGCGGCGGTGCTCGGGGCGCGGCACTACATCACGGAGTTCCTCTCACCACCACCGGCGACGCCGGAGACCACAGCCGACGAGCAGTTGACCGTGGTCAGAGGGACGCCGCCGGGGCAGGTGCGGGTCGAGCTGGGGATGGTGGACGCGGACCTGACGAAGCTGCCGCGGGATCCGGCCGCGGCGCGGGACCTGCTGGCGGATCAGCTCGAGACCGTGTGGCACCACACCGTCGAGCCGGAGTGGGGGCGGATGCGGGAGGTGCTCGCGGCGGACATCGCGTACCGGACGCGGCGGCTGGGTGAGCACGGCGTGGCGGGGGTGTTCGAGGGGCTGCACCCGAGGGTGCAGCTCACCAAGGACTCCGTGCTGGTCGACATTGCGGCGCGGCAGCGACTCACGCTGGGCGAGCGGGGGCTGCTGCTGGTGCCGAGTGTGTTCGCCTGGCCGTCGGTCGGGGTGGTCACCGTGCCGCCGTGGCAGCCGACGTTGTTGTACCCCGCGAGGGGCTTGGCCGGCCTGTGGACGGAGCCGGCGGCGGCGCCGGGGGCGCTGGCCGGGGTGGTGGGGCGGGCGAAGGCGATGTCGCTCACCACGTTGGACCGGCCGGCCACCACCACGGAGCTCGCCGCGCGGCTCGGGCTGGCGAAGGGGACCGTTTCCGCGCACCTCACGGCGTTGCGGGCCGCAGGCCTGACCGCGACAACGCGCCAGGGCCATCGCGTGCTCTACCGGCGGACCGAGCTTGGCGACGCGCTCTGCGCGGGCATAGGGTGAATGTGACCATGTGTGAAGGAGAATCCTGATGCGGATCGTCCATTTCGGACACGCCTGTGTACTTCTGGAAACCGACGGCGAGCGGATCCTGATCGACCCGGGCGCGTTCTCCACCGACTTCGAGCGCGAGCGCGAGCTGTCGGCCGTCCTCATCACCCACCAGCACTTCGACCACATCGACGGCGAGCGCCTGCCGAAGGTGCTCGCGGCGAACCCGGACGCGAAGCTGATCGTCGACCCGGGCACGGTCGAGACCGTGCAGAAGCTGAACCTGCAGTACGAGGTCGCGAACGTCGGCGACGCCTTCGAGATCGGCGGCACCGCGGTGAACGTGGTGGGCGGTGAGCACGCCGTCATCCACAGCGACATCCCCGTGATCCCGAACATCGGCTACGTGCTGGACCACGGCGCCTTCTACCACCCGGGCGACTCGTTCTTCGTGCCCGAGCAGAAGATCGACGTGCTCGGCCTGCCGACGGGGGCGCCGTGGCTCAAGGCCGGCGAGGCGGTGGACTTCCTGCGGGCGGTCGCGCCGCGCAAGTCCGTGCCGATCCACGAGGCGGTGCTGTCGAGCCCCGCACTGCACTACGGCCTGTTCGAGAACCTCGCGCCCCAGGGCACCGAGGTGAAGGTCGTCGAGCGCGGCGTCGCCACCGACCTCTGAGGACACTCCGGGGTGGTGACCGACGGGTTACCACCCCGGGAGCTCAGGGTCGCGAACCCACGATCTGCAGTGCGAACCGGCTGTATTCGTCGGCGACGGCGTCGGCCGGCATCGGGCCGTCGTCGCGGAACCAGCGGGCGATGCTCACGCACATCTCACGGATCGCGAACGACGCCAGCGCCGGCGAGCCCACGTGGAACACCCCCGCGTCGACACCACGGGCGATGATCCCGCGGAAGGCGTGCTCGTGCCGGCGGCGCCGATCCTGAAACCGTGTGCGATGCGGTTCGCCGAGGCAGTCGGTGTCGCGGTTGACCACAAGCGCCTCGCGCCGGTGGGTGGCGTGGCGGAACGCGTACACGCGGGTGGCGCGCGCGAGCTGGGTCGGCCAATCGCCGTCCTCGCCGGACACGCGCTCGAAGTCGTCGAGCACCGCGGCGGTCGTGCGGTCCACAATGGCGCGCAGCAAGTCCTCCTTGGACCGCATGTGGTTGTAGAGGCTCGGGGTGCGGATCCGCAGCACGTCGGCGATCTGGCTGAGCGCGGTGCCGTGGTAACCGCGTTCGGCGAACAGCGTGAGCGCCGTGTCCAGCACCACTTCTTCGCTGACCGCGGCGCGCGTTTGACCTGCCGTCACCAGTTCCTCCCCCGCACGAGCGCGCCGAAATCGGCACCCGTCAGCGGCCGGTCGACCGGGAACACGACCTCGTCCGCCTCGAACTCCCGCCGCTGTGTCACCACGACGGAGCTGGTCGGCACCGGTCGGCCGAGCGCGGCGCAGCGGGCGGCCAGGTCGTCCGGTTCGCCCGGAACGTCCATGGTCTGCCGGCACGTGGCGAACTCCGCCGCCAATCGCACGGTACCCCGGCCGCCGGCGACCGTGATCGGCACCGGGCCCAGCGCCCTCAGTACTTCCTCGGCCAGGCGGGCGTGCGCGGTGATCGAGCCGAACGGGCCGTCGTCGTCATCGGCCGGACGCAGCCCGAGCACAAACCGGCCGTCGCTGAGGTACTGGACGGTCCGTGCGCCGGGCAGCACCTCCGCGGGCCGGGGCGCCACGAAACAGCAAATCTCGGCCGAAGTGGTCTCCACCGCCAGAGCCGCGCACAACGCGAGATCGCCGTCGACGTAGAACCTCGCGCAGCCGTGGCGCTCGAGCACTCGCCACGTCTCCCGCGCGGCCGAGGCCGGCACGCCGGCCACCCGCAGCCAGGCAGCGGTTCTCATCGCGGGTTCAGCTCCTGCGCCGCGGCCTCCACCGCGTCGACGATCCCGACGTACCCGGTGCACCGGCAGATGTTGCCGGACATCTCCTCCCGGATGCGTTCCCGGCAGGGCGCGGGTTCACGGTCCAGCAGGTCCAGCGCCGTCATCAACATGCCGGGCGTGCAGAATCCACATTGGAGCCCGTGCTTCGCGCAGAACGCTTCCTGCAACGGGTGCAGCGTGCCGTCGTCGGCCGCAAGGCCCTCGACGGTGCTGACGGAACACCCGTCCGCCTGCACGGCGAGCATCAGGCACGCGCGCACGGGCTCGCCGTCCACCAGCACGGTGCACGCGCCGCACACGCCGTGCTCACAGCCCAGGTGTGTGCCGGTCAGGCCGAGGTCCTCGCGCAACGCGTCGGCGAGCGTCCGGCGCGGCTCGACGTCGACGTCGTAACGGGTTCCGTTGACGCTGAACTCGGCTTTCATGCCGCGGCTCGCTTCCCGTGAGGTGCCAGGGCACGGCGGACGAACTCCGCCGTCATCGCCCGCCGGTAGTCCGCCGACGCGTGGATATCGCTCTGCGGCTGGGTTTCCGCAGCGGCGGCCGCAGCGACGGCGTCGACATCGGCGCCGTCGTTCAGCAGCTGCTCGGCCTCCGCCGGACGCAGCGGCACCCCGCCGACGCCGCCGATCGCCAGCCGCCACCGACCGTCCACTTCGGTCGCGACCACGAGCACGAGCCCGAAATCACCGTGCCGTCGGGAAAACTCGGCGAACCCCCATCGCGACGGCGCAGGCAGGTCCACCGCGGTGATCATCTCGTCCTCGGCCAACGTGGTTTCCAGTGGCCCCGCGAAAAACGAGGTCGCCGTCTCCACGCGCCCGCCACCTGGCCCGGCAATGTGGACGGTCGCTTCCAGCGCGGCGGCGACCACCGGAAGCTCAGCGGACGGGTCGGCGTGCGCGATGCTGCCGCCGCTCGTGCCACGCGAGCGGATCGCCGTGTGCCCGATCCAGCGTGCGGCCTCGGCGAGGAGCGGGTGGTGCGGTTGCTCGATCAGCCGCGCGTGCCGGACCAGCGCGCCGAGCCGGACGCCTTCGCCGGTGGGTGTGATCGTGGCCAACCCGGGGATCCGGTTGACGTCGACCAGGACCTGCGGGCGCGCCATGCGCAACGCGAGCACCGGCATCAGGCTCTGGCCGCCGGCGAGGATCTTGCCGTCCCCGTCGGCCTCCGCCAGGGTGCGCACAGCCTCGTCGACGCTGTGCGCCCGGACGTAGTCGAACGGTGCCGGTTTCACTTCGACGCCTCCCGGGGCCAGCTCTCCTCGAACGCCGTGTCCAAAGTGGAATCCCACGGCGCGCCTTCGAACAGCGTGTCCAGCGCCTGTTTCGAATACTTCAGGGACGATGGCGCGAACTCGGCGATCTCGGCGGCCCACTCCAACGCGGCATCGAGGTCACCCAGGCGGTCGACGAGTCCACGGTGAAAAGCCAGACCAGCGTCCAGCCGGTCACCACCCAGCAGCATCGCCCGCGCGGCCCCGCCGCCGGCCAGCAACGCCAGGCGGCGGACCGTCCACGGGTCCACGACAAGGCCGTTGCGCGCGGTCGGCACCGCGAACACCGCGGACGGGGCCGCCACCCGCAGGTCACAGGCGATCGCGAGCTGCGTGCCGGCGCCGATCGCCGGCCCGTTGACGGCCGCGAGCACGGGCACGGGCAGCGCCGTGATGCTGCGCAACGCGCCGTACAGCGCCGTGCGGAACCCGTCGCCGTAAACGCCACCGAGGTCGGCCCCCGCGCAGAAGCTCGTGCCCCGGCCGGTGATCACCAGCGCGCGCACCCGAGGGCCCAGATCCAGAACCGCTTTACGCAGGTCGACGCAGTGCTCGACGTCCAGCGCGTTGCGCCGCTCGTGCCGGTCGAGGGCGATGACGCCGACCTCGCCGCGGACTTCGGTGGTGATCATCGCAGTGCCTCCCAGATCGCGCCCGGCGTCAGCGGCAGGTGCGTGACCTGCACGCCGAGTGCGTCGGTGACCGCGCCCGCGAGCACCGCGTTCGGCCCGAGCGTGCCGCCCTCGCCGACGCCGCGGACGCCGAGCGGGTTGTCCGCGGGGTGCGAGAGGTGGCCGATCACGAGCTCGGGCACCTCGGCGCTGGTCGGCATGAGGTAGTCCATCAGCGTGCCCGTGGACAGGTTGCCGCCCTCGTCGTAGATCAGGTGCTCGTACAGCGCGCCGCCGATGCCCTGCGCGATCGAGCCGGCGATCTGCCCCTCGACGACCTGCGGGTTGATGACGGTGCCGGCGTCCTCGACGCACACGTACTTGAGGATCTTGAGCTCCCCAGTCGCCCGGTCCACCTCGACGACCGCGGCCTGCGCGCCGGCCGCAAAGGCCCCGCGGATCGGGTCGTAGAACTGCGTGGCCTCCAGCCCCGGCTCGATGCCCTCCGGCAGCCGGTTGGACTCCAGGTACGCGACACGCGCCAGCTCGGCCAGCGTGCCGACGGGTTTGGCCTCTCCGGCGACGCGCACGTCACCGTTCACGAGGCTGAGATCGTCCACATTGGCCTCGTAGAGCTCGGCCGCGAGCCGGAGTATCTTCTCCCGCACGGTGATCGCCGACCGGTGCGCCGCGCCCCCGCCGATCACGGCCTGCCGTGAGGAGAACGCGCCGAAGCCCCAGAGCGATTCGTTCGTGTCGCCGATCCGGACCTCGACGTCCGCATAGGACACTCCGACCGCGTCCGCGACGATCTGCGCCACGGTCGTCTCGAGTCCCTGGCCCTGCGACGTCACGCCGGACAGCACGGTCACCCGGCCGTCGGGGTTCACGCGCACGGTGCAGGCGTCGTGACCGGTGCGGAAGGGCATCCGCGGGCCGGTCGCGGCCGCGCGGCCCAGGCCGGTGAGCTCGTTGTAACAGGCCAGCCCGAGACCGATCGGGTTCTCATCGGCCGACCGGCGCCGGGCTTGCTCCGCGCGGAAGTCCTCGTACCCGATGGACTCCACGGCCTTCTCCAGGCACTCGCCGTACCACCCGGAGTCGTCGACCAGCCGCGACGGCATCCGGTACGGGATCTCCTCCGGCGTGATCAGGTTCCGCCGACGGATGTCCAAAGCGGACATCCCGAGCTCGGCCGCCGCCGCGTCGAGCACCGACTCCATCGCGAATACGCTCGCCGGCCGCGCGACACCCCGGTACGGCCCGGACGGCGCCGTGTTCGTCGCGACCCCGCGCACAGTGCAGCGGTAGTGCTGCAAACGGTACGGCCCGGACAGCAGGCCGCCCGCCATCAGCGGCTCGATCCCGGCCGTCCACGGGTACACCGAATACGCGCCGACGTTGCAGATCACGTCGGCGTCGAGCGCCACCAGCTCGCCGTCGGACCGGAACCCGGCCTTCACGACGTAGCGGTGATCACGCGCGTGCGTGGCCGCGAGCAGGTGCTCCGCGCGGTCCTCGACCCACTTCACCGGCACCCCGCGCAGCTGCCGCGCGATCAGGCACAACGCGACGTCTTCGGGGTACACCACGGCTTTCACGCCGAAGCCGCCGCCGACGTCGGGCGCGATCACCCGCACGTTGCCTTCGGGGATGCCCAGCAGCTCCGCGATCATGTTGCGCGCGATGTGCGGCACCTGCGTGCCCGACCACAGCGTGAGCCGGTCGTCCGCCGGGTCCCACAGCGCGACGCCCGCGCGGCATTCCATCGGGTTGCCCGCGTGACGGTTGGTGATCAGCTCGCGCTCGACCACGAGGTCGGCGCCCGCGAGCGCGTCCGGCACCTCGCCGGTGTCGAAAGTGCGCTCCAGCAGGACGTTGTCCGGCGCGTCGGCGTGCACCGGTTCGGTCGGCGGCAGCCACGCGGTGATGTTCACCGGCAGCGGTTCGTAGTCGACGTCGATGAGCTCCAGCGCGTCTTCGGCGCGGTAGCGGTCGTCGGCGACGACGGCGGCCACGGGCTCGCCCGCGAACCGCACCTTCTCCCGCGCCAGCAACGGCTGCTCGGTCTCCACATAGGACGGCAGCGCCGACAACGCCCGCAACGGCACGGCGGCGAACTCCGCCTCGTCGCCGGTGAACACGTGCACGCGCGGGAGCTCGCGAGCGGCGGACGCGTCGACCCGCGTGATCCGCGCGTGGCCGAACGGGCTGCGCAGGAACGCGACGTGGCGCATGCGCGGCAGCTGCAGATCGGAGACGTACCGCCCGCGTCCGGTGATCAGCCGCGCGTCTTCCTTCCGCCGCACGACCTTCCCGACGGCGCCAGCTGGGTTCTCCTCCACGGTGGTCACGGCATCGTGTAGCCGCCGTTGACCGACACGATCTGCCCCGTGGTCCAGGACGAGAGCGGGGAGGCCAGCAGCAGCACGGTCGGGGTGACGTCCTCGGCGCGCCCCAGGCGGCGCAACGGGTAGGCCGACAGGATCTTCTTCATCTTGGCGTCGTCGGCGTGTCCGGTGTGGTCGTCCAAACTGGACGTTTGGACAAGCGCGATGGAGACAGCGTTGGCGCGGATGCCGTGTCGGGCCAGTTCCTTGGCGAGCGACTTGGTGAGGCCCACCGTCGTCGAGCGCGTAGTGGCCGTGACCAGCAGCCGTGACTCGCCGACGCGACCGGAGTCGCCCATGAGGTTCACGATGGCGCCGCCACCGCCGTCGACCATCTGCTTCGCGACGGCCTGGGTGATCCGCAGCGTGCCCTCCACCGTCACGCCGATCTGCGGCGCCCAGTCTTCTTCCGTGCTTTCGAGGAAGGGCTTGCTCTGCGTGGCCGCCGCGTTGTTGACGAGCACGTCGATCGAGCCGAGCTGCGCCACCACCTCGTCGACGGCCGTGCGCACCGAGTCGCCGTCACGCAGGTTGGCGCCCACGGCGATGGCCTTCACACCGAGCGCGGCCGCTTCCTTCGCCGCGGCTTCGGCGCCGTCGGAGGAGGTGTTGTAGTGGAACGCGACGTTGGCGCCTTCGCCGGCGAACGCCATCCCGATCGCGCGGCCGAGTCCCTGGCCGGCGCCGGTGACCAGCACGTTCTTGCCACTGAGCTTGAGGTCCATGGGTTCCCTTTCAGATGAGCTCGAACCGGCGCTCGCCGGAGACGGTCACGACGCGGCCGAACCGCAGGCCCGGGAAGTGCGCGCCGGCCACCGCGTCGGAGCTGTCCGTGAGCTCCTCGATCAAGCCGGCGCGCACCTTCCGCGCGGCCGTGCGGTCGACGTCGAAGATCGCCTCCCACGTTGGGCCGGTGAGCTCCACTGTGGAGTGTGCGACGTCGCCCAGCAGCAGCGCGCGTTCGCCTTCGCTGGAGACCACGAAGATCGTGGAGCCGGGCGTGTGGCCGGGCACGTGCCGGGTGTCGAGGCCGGGCGCGAGCGTGGTGTCCGCTTCGAACGGTTCCAGCCGCTCGGCCAGCGGCGACAGCTTGCGGACCGCGCCGGGTTCGGAATCCGGGCTGTCGACGAAGTGGGCCCAGTCGGCCGCGTGCACGCGGTAGGTCGCGTTCGGGAAAACAACCTGACCCTTCTTGGTGGCCCAGCCGACATGGTCGAAGTGCAGGTGCGTGAACACGACGTCGGTCACGTCGCTGGGAGCGACGCCGTGTTCACGCAGGCTTTCGAGGAACTGCCCGCCGTGGTACTTGTCGTTGTCGATCGTGCCGACGCCGGCGTCGATCAGCACCACGCGGTCGCCGGTGCGCAGCAGGAACCCGCCGAGCGTGAGGTCGAGGTCGCCGCGCTCGTCGAGCAGGTGCTCGTGGCAGGCCCACGCGTCGGGCACGTCCGGTCGCACGAGGACTTCCCGGGCGGGCTCGCGGCCGTAGCCGTCGTAGACCGGTTCGATGGTGAGGGCTCCGACCTTCATGCCGGCACCACCAGCGTCCGCACGCCCTGACCGGCAGCCATGTCGGCCAGGGCGTTTTCGATATCGCCGAGTCCGCCGTGGCCGGTCACCATCGCGGCGAGGTCGAGCCGTCCACTGCGGACGTCTTCGAAGTACCTCGGCAGGTCGTGGGCCGCGTCGAGTGAGCCGGCGACGCAGCCGACGAGAGTGCGGGCGAAGTGGAACAGTTCGAGCGCGCTGAACGACACGAGGTCGTCCTTGCCGCCGACACCGACCACGCACGCGGTGCCGCCGCGGCGCGTCATGCCCCACGCGTCGCGGATCGTGCGGGCCGAGCCGACGCAGTCGAACGCGTAGTCCACCCCCTCGCCGCCGGTCAGGGCGCGCACGGCCTTTTTCGTGGTGTCGTCGGCCGGGACGAAGTGGTCGGCGCCGAGTTTTGCGGCGTAGGCCGCCTTGTCGGGGTTGCGGTCGACGGCGATGATCGTGCGGGCGCCCGCCAGCCTCGCGCCCTGGATCGCCGCCAAGCCCACGCCGCCGAGACCCACCACCAGCACCGACGAGTCGGGCTGAACGCGCGCGGTCTTGGTGACGGCCCCGACGCCGGTGGTCACCGCGCAGCCGAGCAACGCGGCGTCGGCGGAGCTGATGTCGTCGGACACCTTCACCGCTGCAGCCGCCGGGACGACGGTCTGTTCCGCGAAGGAACCGACAGTCAGGCCCGCGTAGACAGGGTTTCCGTCAGCGTCTGAGGCGTACGCTTCGCTGCCACGCGCGGCCCCGTTGACGCACAGGTGCGCCTCACCCCGTCCACAGTGGACGCAGTCGCCGCACGGCGTGATCCACAGCAGGATCACCCGATCGCCTTCGGCCAGGTCCGTGACTTCGGCGCCGGTCTCCAGCACCGTTCCGCACGCCTCGTGCCCGAGCACGGCCGGGAGCTGCTGCACGAGCACGCCGCGGGCCAGCGAAAGGTCGGAGTGACAGACGCCGGTGGCGTCGATGCGCACCCGCACGTCACCCGGACCGACATCGCGCAGGCGGATGCGTTCCACGGTCATCGGAGCGCCGGTTTCCCTGAGCACCAACGCGTTCACTTCGGTCACAGCTGCACCGCCTTGATCTCGAGGACGTCGGAAATGCCGTAGTCGCCGATCTCCCGGCCGATGCCCGAAGCCTTGTACCCGCCGAACGGTGCACGCGGGTTGAACTGCGCCGCGTTGACGTCGACCTGGCCGGTGCGGATGCGGGCGGCGTACTCCAGCGCGTGGTCCGGGTCACCGGTCCACAGTGCACCCCCGAGGCCGTAGCGCGAGTTGTTGGCGATGGCGATGGCATGGTCGTCCGACTCCGCGGACAGGATGGCCAACACCGGGCCGAAGACCTCTTCCTGCGCGAGGCGGGAGTCCGGATCCACACCGCTGTAGACGGTCGGGGTGACGTAGTGGCCGCGCTCGGGCAGTTCGGCAGGCCCGGTGATCACGCGGGCCTCACCTGAACCCAGGAAGCTCTCGACCTCCTTGCGCTGCCCGGCCGAGATCAGCGGTCCGAGCCGCTCACCGGGCACGTACTTCGCCGACGCCGCGGCCGCCAGCTCCTCGACCTGCGGCAAACGATCGGCCGGCACGATCAGCCGCGAGAGCGCCGTGCACGTCTGGCCGCCGTTGAGGTAGCAGTTGGCCACGGTGACCTTCACGGCCTTGGCCAGCAGCGCGTCGTCCACATCGGACAGAACAACGCTCGCGGACTTCCCGCCCAGCTCCAACGTGACACCTTTGATCGTCTCCGCCGCGGCGGCCGCGACCTGCGCCCCCACCGGCGTCGAGCCGGTGAAGGACACGTGGTCGACGCTCGCGTTGCGGGTGAGCTGGTCACCGACGTCGCCGCCGCTGCCGGTGACCAGGTTGATCACGCCGGCCGGGAACCCCGCGGCTTCGAAGGCGCGCATCAGTTCGAACGCGGTGAGCGGCGTCAGGGCGGCGGGTTTGAGCACCACGGTGCAGCCGGCCGCCAGCGCCGGGACGACCTTGACCATGATCTGATGCAGCGGCAGGTTCCACGGCGTGATCGCGGCGACGACACCGACGGGCTCGCGCAGGATCACGGAGTTTCCCAGCTGGCTCCGGAAGGGAAACTCCTCCAGCGCGTCGGCCGTCTGAGCCAGCACCGCGAGCGGAGTGTCCACATGCAACTTCCGCGCCACCGGTGGTGGGGAGCCTTGTTCGAGCGTGATGAGCTCGGCGAACCGGTCGGCGCGCTGGGTGATCACGTCGTGCAAGCGGCGCAGCGCGGCGGCCCGCTCGGCGACCGGGGTGGTGGCCCAGCCGTCGAACGCCGCGTTGGCCGAGGCCACGGCCAGGTTGACGACGGCGGGCGAGGCCTGCGTGACGGCACCCGCGAGCTCCTCGGTGGCCGGGTTCTCGACCTCGCAGTCGGTGCCGCCGCCGGCGATCCACTGGCCGCCGACGTAGAGGTGGGGTTCACGAACCACGGTCACTGCGCCGCCTTTCCCTTGCGCGTCAGGAGGATCGCGAGCATGACGAGCACCAGCGCGACGGCCGCGACGGGCACCGCGCGCTTGGCGACCGTGCCGCCGACGCTCGCCATCACGTCGAGCGGTTCGACGTCGTCGAGGTTCACGGGCTTGACCGGCGCGGCGCTCGCGACCTCCGCTTCCAGCCGTTGGACGAACTGGCCGAGCAGCTTGCCGGTGACGTCGGCGATCACGCCGCGGCCGAACTGCGCGACCCGGCCGGACAGCGCCAGGTCCGTCCGCACGTCGACCTTCGTCCCGCTGCCCTGCGCGGTGAGCGTGGCGGTGACGGTCGCGGCCGCGTTGCCCTGACCGCCGGCGTCCTTGCCCTCGGCCCGCAGCACCGCACGGTGGGCGTCGGCGTCCTTCTCGACGAAGCGCGCCGTGCCCTGGTACTTCGCGGAAACGGGGCCCACCTTGATCTTCACCGCGCCCCGGTACACCCCGTCTTCGAAACCGAGCAGAGCCGCACCGGGCAGGCAGGGCGCGACGCGTTCGAGGTCGGTCAGCACGCGCCAGGCGGCGTCGATCGGGAGGTCCACGGTGAAGGTGTTGGAGAGGTCCACGTACACCACCTTACTAATTAACGTTAGTTTGCAGAGTAGGGGGATGGCTTGGTGCGGTCAACCCGCGACCGGAATCAGGCGTCGACCAGGCGTTCCTGCAGGCGGAAGCGCATGACCTTGCCGGAGCCGGTGCGGGGGATGGCGTCGATTTCGAGGATTTGCTCGGGCACCTTGAAGTGCGAGAGCTCCTGCGCGCAGGCGGCGCGCAGCGTGGCCACGTCGAGGTCACCGGGTTGTTCGGGCACGACGAACGCCACTGGCACCTCGCCGAGGTCGGCGTGCTTGCGCGCGACGACGGCGGCGTCGGCCACGCCGGGCACCTTCAACAGCACGGCTTCCACCTCGGCGGGGTAGATGTTCTCGCCGCCGCGGATGATGAGCTCCTTGGTGCGGCCGGAAATCGTGAGGAAGCCATTGGCGTCGCGGCGGCCGAGGTCGCCGGTGCGGTACCAGCCGAGCCGCAGCACTTCGGCGCTGGCCTCGGCGCGGTTGTGGTAGCCCCGCATGATGTTCGGGCCGCTGACCCACAGCTCGCCCTCTTCGCCGACGCCGACGTCCTCGCCGGTCACGGGGTCCACGAGCCGCACGCCGACGCCGGGCAGCGGCAGCCCGCACGAACCGAGGACCCGTCCGCCGTCCGGGGTGTTCATGGTGACCATTGTGGACGTTTCCGTGATGCCGTAGCCCTCCAGCAGCTGCACGCCGAACGCCTGCTCGAACTCGGCGTTGAGCGCCGCCGGCATGATCGCGCCGGCCGACACGCACATGCGCAGCGTGGTGCTGCTCCACGGCGTACCGCGGACGCCGTGCAGGAGGTATTGGAACATCGTGGGCACGCCGGGCATCAGCGTGAACGGCTCTTGTTCGAGCAGCTCGAGCACGCGAGGCGTGGAGAAGCGCGGCAGGATCCGTTCCGTCGCGCCGACGGCGAAAACGCCGAGCACGCACAGGTCCAGGGCGTAGGAGTGGAACAGCGGCAGCGGGCAGAGCACCCGGTCGGCCGACGTGAGGCCCACGATCGGGGCCCAGCACGCGGCGACCACCCACAGGCAGCTGCGCTGCGTGAGCAGCACGCCCTTGGGGCGACCGGTGGTGCCGGACGTGTAGAGCATCCACGCGACGTCGTCCAGCCCGAGGTCGTCCCGGGGCGCGGATTTCGGTTCGACGGTGGCGAGGTGTTCGTAGTTCTCTTCGGGTGCTTCGTTTTCAGTGACCAGCACGACCAGCGCTTCCCGTCCGTCGACCATGGCGCGAACGTGGTCGATGTGCGCGTCGTCGGTGATCACGACGCGCGCCTCACTGTCGGCGAGCTGGTACGCGACCTCCGCGGGCGCGGCGTTGGGGTTCACGCACACGCCGACCGCGCCGAGCCGCGTGGTCGCGAGGTACGACTCGGCCGTCTCGACGCTGTTTTCCAGGTAGATCAGCACCCGCGCACCTCGGTCCACGCCGCGATCCACGAGGTTCCCGGCGAGCCGGCGGGTGCGCTCGGCCAGCTCCCCGTAGGTCACCGCCCGGCGATCGTCGTAGAAGGCGACCTTGCCCCCGAAGCGCGCCGCGTGCCCGACCAGCAGCTGAGGGATGGGACGGATCAACTCGACTCTGAGCATCGACATCTCCACCGCGAGGTTAACTAATGATAGTTAGTTGATGGAGTGTAGGGAGGAGGAACGGCGGGGGCAAGGTGCGGTCGGGTGGGGATTCGGGTGGTTCGGCCGAGGACAGGTGCGCAGCTGCGGGACGCGTGGTCTTGCACCCAGGCGGGTCTTGGCGGGCGAGATCGGAGTCGCGGTCGCTGTTACCGAGGCGGTGGGCGAAACGGGGTTGCCGCTGTGGAGCGCGTGGCTTTGCGCCGGCACGGCAGGGCTCGGCTGTTGCCCAGTCCCGAAAGTCCACAGCGAACTCGCGTGACGCAGGTGAATCCGGCGCGACCGGCGTCGGGGCGGGTCGGCAGCCGTCTGCGATCGAGATCGACGCCGGTCGGCGGGAATCGCTATTGCCTGGGCTCGCGGAAACGCCGGCAGTACACCCACCCGACCCGAGCAGTGCCCGGCGGCGTGCTCAGGCGAGGGAGGCTGTGCGGGACCGATCCGCGGGTGGGGGTTCGGGTCGTTGGCCGTCGCTGTTACCGAGCCTTGTGGTCAGGTCGCCGGCACACGCCAACGACGCGGCGAGGTGGTCAGGCGAAGCAGGTGCGCGTCGCCGAAAGGATCCTCAGGCGAGGCCCGCGACGCGCAATGCGTACTCGCTGTACTTGTCCGCCACGGCTTCCGCCGACAGGGGCCCGTCTTCGTGGAACCAGCGGGCGATGCTCACGCACATCTCCAGGATGCCGAACGCCGCGAGCGTCGCGGATTCCTCGTCGGTGGGGCCGGCCTGTTCGATGAGGGTGCGAAAGGCGTGGGCGTGGCGGCGGCGCAACTCGAGGACGGCCGTGCGGGCGGGGTCTTCGAGGCTGGCGATGTCGCGGTTGACGACGAGGGCTTCGCGGCGGTGCGTGGCGTGGCGAAGGGCGTAGACGCGGGTGGCGCGGCGGAGGCGTTCGGCGACGTCGTCGATGCCGGCGACGGCGGACTCGTAATCGGCCCAGACCTGTTCGGTGGTGTCGGCGACGATGTCGCGCAGGAGGTCCTGCTTGGCGCGCATGTGGTTGTACAGGCTGGGCGTGCGGATGCCGAGCGCCGCGGCGATCTGGCTGAGCGCGGTGCCGTGGTAGCCGCGTTCGGCGAACAGGGTGAGGGCGGCGTCGCGGACTGCCGCCGGGCTCACCGTGGTCTTCGTTTCCGCCATGCGGCCCATGATTCCAGCCGCGGGCTTGGCGGGTGGGGTCAGGCGGCGGCCGCGCGGCGCAGGGAGCCGTAGGTGCTGCCGAAGGCGCGGTTTTCGATGGCGACGTCGACCGCGTCGAGCAGGGCCTGGCGCAGGCCGGGGCGGGTGAGGTCGGCGGCGTCGATGCCGAGGCGCACCAGGCCGCCGCGGCGGGCGGCGCGGGCCGACGCCAGCACGAGGGCGAAGCAGCGGACCGTCTCGGTGCGGTGCGACTGGCTCGTGAACTCCTGCACGCGCGCCCGGAGCACCTCGCCGGTCACGAGGTCACGGACGGAGCCCACGTCGGCGCAGAGCGTGAACCCGTGTTCCCGCAACGCTTGCAGCGTGCCCTGCGAGGCGAGCCAGCGCGGCGGCGCGAAGCCGTCGACGGCGACGCCGGTGGTGTCGAGCGCGGCCTTCGCGGCGATCAGGCGCAGGCGCGCCTCGTGCGCCGGCAGCGCGGCGAACTCCGCGCGACGGCCGAGCTGGACGGTGCGGTGCGTCGGGGTGATGCGGTGGTCGTAGCCGTGCAGCAGCACCGAGTCCCCCGCGGCGGCGCGCGTGCGCACCCAGGCGGTCACGGGGCCGTTCTCGGTCCGCGCGACGTGCAGGATCGACAGCGGCACCCGCCGCCGCTCCAGCTCCGACGCGAGGTCGGCGCAGCGGTGCAGCGTGCGCGGGGTGGCCCCGGACAGCGATACCAGCAGGCGAGCATCCACGTGTCCCATTGCGCCTCAGCCCGGTGGCGCCTGCCTGACAACGCCGTGAACTGCGCAGAAAGGACACATGAGAGTTACGCAGTGTCAGGCTTTCGTGGCCTCCACCAACCTGCTCACGGCCATCGCGATCCGGCCCCGCAGGTCGGGGTCGGTGATGATGCCGTCGGACACGGTGTGGCGCGGGATGGGGATGCGCGCGCAGGCGTCTTCGACGATGCGCGCGCCGGCGTAGGTGAGGACCTTGCGCAGCGACTCGTGGGCGTCCGCGCCGCCGGTGGGGGCCGCGACTGACGACGCGTTGATCCACGACACGGGCTTGCCGTAGATCTCACCGCCGCCGACGGTCCAGTCCAGCACGTTCTTGAACGACCCCGGCAGGCCGCCCGCGTACTCCGGCGTGCAGATCAGCACGCCTTCGGCCGCACCGACCTCCGCGCGCAACGCCACAACGGCCGGGTGCAGGGGGTCTTGGTCGTCGTCGGGGTTGAAGTGGGGGAGGTCGCCGAGGCCCGCGTAGACCTTGGACTCGGTGAACCCCGCGGCGGTCCCGATCACCGCCGCGTTCACCGAACCGCCCCGCAGACTGCCGCAGATGAGCATGATCACGGACGCCAGTCTGCCAGTGAAAGTCGGGTCGGCTGCCTGTTTTCCGCCTCACTCATGAAGCGATCACACCCCGGACATGGCCCGACCTCCGCGATCCACTGCAAAAACTGACCCGATCGAATGCCGCACACCCGCCGATGCCGCGGGTCCGCCACCATCGCCAGATGTTTACGCAGGTCGCCCGCCCACCCGGAGCAGCGTCCACCGCCGTCAGCGGGACTAGGCGATCAAAAACGGCCGGAAAGGCCCGATGGCACAGCAAGCACGACTCTCCCACACGATCATGGGACCCAGACACTCACATGATCGCCAGAGACCGTGCCCGCCCGACAACCAGGCCACAAGACTTTTCCGGGCCCCCAGCCGGGAGGACACACAACCCCCGCCCCCCTGGGGGGCGTCCCCGTCCCAGTCTATCGGCGCCCGCGGCCGAAAAACGGCATGCGCGGAATCTGTGGACAACTGCGCCTCGAGCGGGTGGGTGTGGACAAGTCGTGGGCGGAATCTGTGGACAAGTGCGGCCCGGGCGAGCAGGTGTGGACAAGTCCCGGGCGAGCGGAGCGACAGCGGCAGTGACCACGGCCAGAACACGACCGTGGCGAAGCGATCACGACCAAACGATCTCCAGGCCCTTTCCCTGCACCCGCCCCGCCTCGGCGGATGGGCGGCGCGTTTCCGGGTCCAGGGGGTTCTGGCCGATCGCCGCCAGGGAGGCCTCGTCGGGTTCCACCACGGCCACCGAGGAGCCGCCGGCGCGCAGAGAGGCCACGACGTCCGCGAAGGGCTTCTCCGTCGGAAAGACATCGGCCGAGCCCAGGGGCATGACCACCAGCACCCGGTCGTACCCCGCGGCGTAGTCGGCGTTGTCCGCGGACCGCACGCCGCCGTCGACGTAGCGGTGGCCCTCGATGGAGACCGGCGGCCAGATGCCCGGGACGGCGCAGCTGGCGGCCACGGCGTCGACCAGCGACACGCCCGAGTCGTTGCGGAAGACGCGGGGCTCGCCGGAGACCGCGTCGACCGCCACGATCGCCAACGCGCGGGTCGGCCACTCGTGCGACGGGAGCCGCGCCTCGATCACCGAGCGGCGGCGCGACTCCGGCACGGTGGAGGCCGACAGCGCGAACTCGCCGACCGCGCGCCGGACCTCGAGAACCGAGCCGGCCGAAACCGCGGCGCCGAACTGCTCGCCGAACTTCTCCAGGTCCACCTCGACCGGGATCTCCGGGGACTGACGCGCCGCGTCCGCCTGCCGGACGTACAGCTCGCCCAGGCTCAACCCGCTGCCGATCTGCGCGGCGACGGCGGAGCCCGCCGACGTGCCGACGATCAGGTCCGCGCCGCTGACGTCATGCCCCGCGTCGGCGAGGCCCGCCAGGAGGCCCGTCATCCACGCGATCCCCGCGACCCCGCCGCCGCCCAGTACCAAAGCCTCGCTCATGTGATCCAGTCTGCCAGCGCCCACCGACAGTTTCAGGCGCCCGGCCAGTCGGCCAGCGAAAGCCCGCTGATGCGCTCGTAGGCCTCGACGTAACGCGCGCGCGTGGCGGCCACGACGTCGTCCGGCAGCGGCGGCGGCTGGGTGTTCGACGCGCGGTCCCAGCCGGACGGGCCGGTGAGCCAGTCGCGCACGTACTGCTTGTCGAACGACGGCTGGGTGTGGCCGGGCTCGTAGCCGTCGGCCGGCCAGTACCGCGACGAGTCGGGCGTGAGGACCTCGTCGGCGAGGACGAGCCGGCCCTCGGCGTCGAGGCCGAACTCGAACTTCGTGTCCGCCAGCAGGATGCCGCGCTCGGCCGCGAACTCGGCGCCGCGGCGGTAGATGGCGAGCGTCGCGTCGCGGACATCGGTCGCGCGCGCCAAGCCGATCTGCGCCGCGACCGTTTCGAACGACACGTTCTCGTCGTGCTCACCCAGCTCGGCCTTCGTCGCCGGCGTGAAAATGGGCGAGGGCAACCGTGCCGACTCCACCAAGCCGCCCGGTAACTCGACGCCGCAGACCGAACCGCTGCGCTGGTAGTCGGCGAAGCCGGACCCCGTGAGGTACCCGCGCGCGACGGCCTCCACCGGCAGCATGTCCAACCGCCGCACGAGCAGCGACCGGCCCAGGACCTCGGCGGGGATGCGCGGGTCGTCCCAGGCCACGAGGTGGTTCGGGATGAGGTCGGCGAGCTGGGTGAACCAGAACACGCTCATCGCCGTGAGGACGCGCCCCTTGTCCGGGATGGGCGTGTCCAGCACGAAGTCGTAGGCCGAGATGCGGTCGGACGTGACCAGCAACAGGTGGTCGTCCCCTACGGCGTAGAGCTCCCGGACCTTGCCGGCGGCGATCTTCGGGTATTCGGCGAGCGTCGTCACGGCTGCACCCTAACCCGAGGCCCCGGGAACCGAGGATGATGCAGGTCATGCGCTACCGCTGGATCTCGTTCACCACCGACTACGGCCTGCGCGACGGCTTCGTCGCGGCCTGCCACGGGGTGATCGCGCGCCTGGCGCCCGACGTGCGGGTGCTCGACGTGACGCACCTCGTGCCGCCGCAGCAGGTGCGCCCGGGCGCGGCGGTGCTGGCGCAGACCGTGCCGTCGCTGCCGGACGCCGTGCACCTGGCCGTGGTGGACCCCGGCGTGGGCACCACAAGACGAAGCATCGTCGTCGTCACCCCCCGAGGCCCGCTGGTCGGGCCCGACAACGGCCTGCTCCTGCCCGCCGCGGCCGCGCTCGGCGGCGTGACCGAGGCTTTTGAGATCGACGTGCCCGACCCGGCGTCGGCGACCTTCCACGGCCGCGACGTGTTCGCCCCCGCCGCCGCCCGCCTCGCGCTCGGGGCCGAACCCGCGAGCTTCGGGCCAGAGGTCGACGACCTGGTCCGGCTGCCTGAGCCGATGATCGCCGCGTTCCCCGGGAAGCTGGTGTCGGACGTGCTGACGGTCGACCACTTCGGCAACGTCCAGCTCGCCGCCACCCCCGCCGACCTCGAGCTGACCGGGCTGACGGGCGGCGTCACGGTCCACAGCGAACGCGTGGCGGTGTCGGCGACGATCGGGCGGACCTTCGGCGACGTGCCCCCGGGCACGAACCTGGTTTTCACCGACTCGGCCGGCCACCTGGCCATCGCCGTGAACGGCGGATCCGCTGCTGCGGTGCTGAATTTGGGTGCCGCCGAGGAATGCACGATCACCGCTTCCCCCGCCGGCTGAGTCAAGCCCCGCCTTGTCAACGCCCGCACCGAGAGACGAGTGTGGACGAAAGATGGGGAGGCACAAATGGTGGCGTTGGTTTCCCACGGCAACAAGGTCATTTCCGCGGGATTCTTCCGCGACGACGAGCTCGATTTCGCCACTCGCGGAGTGCTCGGCCGCGCCGTGCGCGGGGCGAGTGAGGTCGGTGAGGTGCTGGCGACGATCGCCCGCGTCGGCCGGCCGACGGACTGGTCGCGCGAGTGGGAGCGGACGGCGACCCGTGTGCAGGAAGAAGCCGCGAAGGCGCGCGAAGCCGGGCACCTGGTCAGCGCCGGCTCCCACTACCTGCGAGCGGCGACGTACTGGGCCTGCGTCGTCGACGGACTGTCCACAGGGGACGACACGGCCGCGTTGAAGGAAGCGTTCAAGTCCCACCGGGAATGCTGGGAAGCCGTGGTGGACTGCTCCGAAGGCGCCTTCCTCCGCGTCCCCGTTCCCTACGAAGGCACGGAGCTGCCCGGTTACCTCCTGCGCCCCGACGCGTCCGGCACCTCGCGCCCGACGCTCGTCGTCACCAACGGCAGCGACGGCGCCCTCAGCGACCTGTGGACCTCCGCGGCGGCCGGCGCGCTGGCCCGCGGCTGGAATGCGTTCCTCTACGACGGCCCCGGCCAGCAGTCGATGCTGTTCGAGCGCGAAACCTGCTTCCGCCACGACTGGGAAGCCGTGCTCACCCCGGTCGTCGACACGCTCGTCGACCGTCCGGACGTTGCCGAGCTCGCCGGCTACGGAATCAGCCAGGCCGGCTACTGGCTGCCCCGCGCGCTCGCGTTCGAGCACCGCCTGGCCGCCGCGGTGATCGACCCTGGTGTGGTCGACGTGTCGACTTCCTGGATGCGCCCCCTGTCCAAGGGCATGCGGACCGCGCTGGAGCACGGCGAGCGCGACACGTTCAACCGCGACATGGGCATCGCCGTCCGCCTGCCGGGCCTGCGCCGCACCTTGACATTCCGGGCGCGGCCCTACTCGCACGAAGACTGGTACGACCTCTTCAAAGCCGTCGAGAAGTACCAGCTGGACGAGGAAACCGTCGCCGCCATCACCACGCCCTTGCTCATCACCGACCCCGACGACGAGCAGTTCTGGCCCGGCCAGTCCAGCCGGCTCGCCGAGCTCGTGCGCGGACACGGCGGCCGCGCCGACCTGCTGCGGTTCACCGTCGAGGAGGGCGCCAACGAGCACGTGCAGCCGATGGGCCGGCTGCTCACCGAGAACCGGATGTTCGACTGGCTCGAAGAGCTGGTGCCACCACGGCCGGGGCGAAGCTGAACACGTCACCCGGATCCCAGACGTCCTTGAGGCGCGCTAGCTCCGTGGCCGTGGCCGGTTCGTAGCAGGACGACGCGTCGGTGTGGCTCGTGGGCAGGAACGTCCTCAATGGACCGCCGGAGCTCCACCCCGAGACGGCTTCGTACACGTGCGACTGCGACCCGGGTGCGGCGCCGGGGTGCGCCGACGTGAACAGGTTCAGCCGCGCCGCGCGGTGCCCGACGGCGTCCGCGACCTCGGGTTCGTCGGCCAGCGCGCCGCCGAGGTGGCGCAGCTCCAGCATGAACGGCGCGCGCGGATCCACGAGCGACGGCACGACCTCCAGCGCGTCCTCGCTGGTCAGCGCGAGGCTCTCGCTGTCGACCGGCATCGGGCCCACCGGGTCGGCGTGGATCGAGCCGAGGTCGGTCATCGGCATCGTCGTCACCGTGTCCAGGAACGGCCCCGCCGTGACCAGCGGCTCGACGAACCGCCGGCCGACGTCCGCGGCGCCGAGGTAGGCCACGCGCAGGTGGCAGCAGAACCGGCCCCGCAGCGGCTCGGGTACGCCCGGCACGTCCGGGAAGGCGAGGAATGCGAGCGACAGGCTCAGCTCTCGCGGCGCCGTCGCCAGGCTCGACCGGAACCGTTCGATGACCACCGGTGCGCGCTCGGAGGTGAAGAACAGGCTGCCCCCGTAGAGCTCGCGCAGCGGCACCAAGCTGGTTTCCAGCGCCGTGACCGCGGCGAGGTTGCCGCCACCACCGCGCAGGGCCCAGAACAGGTCGGGGTGCTGTTCGGCCGTCACGGTGAGCTCGCGGCCGTCCGCCGTGACGACGTCGAAGCGGCGCACGTGGTCGGCGGCGTAACCGTGGCGGCGGCCGAGCATCCCGAGGCCGCCGCCGAGGCTGTAGGAGACGTAACCGACGCCGGGCACGGACCCGACCGGCGCGGTCAGGCCGTGTGCCGCGGTGGCGACGAGGACGTCACCCGCCGTCGCGCCGGCCGAGACGCGCGCGACCCGCCGCCGCGGGTCGACCTCGACCCGGTTCAGGCTCCGCGTGGTGACGAGCAGACCGCCGCCCATCGAGCGGTGCGCGCCGTGGCCGGTCGACTGCACGTCGACGGCCAGCCCGTGCTCCGCGGCGAAGCGCACACCCGCGCCCACGTCGGATTCGGCCGCGGCCGCCACCACCACCTCGGGCCGGTGGTCGAGCGCGAGGTTGAACCCGCCCCGTTCCCGGTCGTACCCCACGTCGCCTGGAAAATAGACCCTGCCCTTGACCCGCGCGGTGAGCTCCCCGGCTCCACCCATCTCGGCTTCCTCGCTCTCGCCTCGAGCGTGAATGCGATGAAGTGCGGGGCCGAGACTACGCTCACGAATTCTCCGGTCAAGTCACCGAATTTCGTGATACGCGCGAACAATTCGGGGAAATTGCCGAGAGCGCTCAGAGCACCTGCGAAAGGAACTGCTGCAACCGCGGGCTGCGCGGGTTGTCGAAGATCTGATCCGGGCTCCCCTGCTCCACGATCCGGCCGGCGTCCATGAACGCCACTTCATCGGCGACGCTGCGCGCGAAGCCCATTTCGTGCGTCACCACGATCAACGTGAGGCCCCGCGAAGCCAGGCCCGCCATCAGGTTCAGCACGCCCTTGACCAGCTCGGGGTCCAGTGCGGAGGTGGCCTCGTCGAACAGCATCACCTCGGGGTCCATCGCCAGCGCCCGCGCGATGGCCACGCGCTGTTGCTGCCCGCCCGACAGCGCCGACGGCCGGTACGGCGCCTTGTCCTCCAGGCCCACCTCGGCCAGCCGCGCGTGCGCGATCTCCGCTGCCTCCTCTTTGGACAGTCGCTTCACGCTCCGCAGCGGCAGCACGATGTTGTCCAGCACGCTGCGGTGGCCGAAGAGGTTGAAGTGCTGGAACACCATGCCCACGCGCTGGCGCAGCGCGTCCGGGTTCGAGTGGATCACGCTGGTGCCGTCGAGCAGCAGGTCGCCGCTGTCGGGTTCCTGCAGGCGGTTGACGCAGCGCAGCAGCGTGGACTTGCCCGAGCCGGACGGGCCGATGACGCACGTGGTGCGGCCGCTGGCCACCTTCAGGTCCACGCCGCGCAGGACTTCGAGCGTGCCGAAGCTGACGTGGATGTCGCGCAGCTCCACACTGGACGATCGCACGGCGGTGGTCACAGGCTCACCCTCTCGGTGTTCACGAGCGACAGGTTGCTGCCGCCGTCGTCGCCGGGGTCGGCGCGGACCTTGCGGCCGGTCTGCAGTCGCTTGTCGATGTAGTTCACCAGGTGCGTGAGCGGCACGGTGATCACGAGGTACACCACGCCGGCCGCCACCAGCGGCGACAGGTTGCCCGTGTTGGCCGCCAGGTCCTGGCCGATGCGGAACAGCTCGCGCTGCGAGGTGAGGAACCCGAGGAAGTACACCAGCGTCGAGTCCTTCACCAGCGCGATGAACTGGTTCACCAGCGCGGGCAGCACACGGCGCACGCCCTGCGGGATCACCACCAGCAGCATCGCCTTGGTGTAGGTCATGCCCAGCGCGCGGCTGGCCTCCAGCTGTCCTTTTTCGACACTCTGGATGCCCGCGCGGAAGATCTCACCGATGTAGGCCGCGGCGATCAGGCTCAACGCGGTGATGCCCAGCGGGTACGGGTTGTGGCCGACGATCGGCCGCGCGAGCGTGCCCAGGCCTTGGCCGATCACGAGGATCGTCAGGATCGCCGGCAGGCCGCGGAAGATGTCGGTGTACACCCGCGCGGGCCAGCGCAGCCAGACCTTCTTGGACAGTCCCATCACCGCCAGCACCATGCCGAGCACGGTGCCGATGACCGCCGACACCCCGGCGAGGATCAGCGTGTTGACCAGGCCCGTCTTCAGCAGATCGGGGAAGACCTGCCAGATGTAGTCCCAGTTGAGGAATGTGTCGAGAAACTGATCCATCTTGGACTACTGCCCCGCGGCGAAATCGGTGGGCACCGGCTCGTTCGGCTCGAACTGCTGGTGCACGTTCTTCCAGGTGCCGTCGGCGACGATCTTCTTGATGCCGTCGTTGAGCTTGTTCAGCAGGTCGGTGTTGCCCTTCTTCACGGCGTACCCGTGCGGGATCGTCGTGGTGATCGTCTTGGTGACCTTCAGGCCAGGGTTCTTCGCCGAGTAGTCCTCGGCCGAGGCCGCGTCGAACACCGCGCCATCGATGGCCGACGACTTCAGTGCGCTCAGCGCCGCCGCGTCGTTGGGGAAGCGCACGGCCTGGGCCTTGGGCGCGTTCGTCGCGAGCCAGGTGTCGGAGACGGTGCCCTGCACCACGCCCATCCGTTTGCCCGCCAAGGAGTTCTCGTCGGTGATGCCCGCCGTCTCCTTAGCCTCGATGCCCAGCGACTGGTAGTTGTACGGGTCGGAGAACGCCACGGTCTGCTTGCGCGCGTCGGTCTGCGCGATGCCCGCGCTGCCGATGTCGAACGTCCCGTTGGCGACCTGGCCCAGCAGCGCGGAGAAGTCGACCGCGACGAACTCGACCTTCAGGTTCTCCTTGGCCGCGATGTCCTTCAGCAGCTCGTTGTCGAACCCGGTGAACTGGCCGTTCTCCTGGTAGGCGTTGGGTCGCGAGTCGCTCAGCGTGCCGACGCGCAGGGTGTCACCATCGCTGCCGCTGCCACCGCCGCACGCGGTGAGCGTGGCGAGCAGGGCCGCCGCCGTGACGGCTGTGACCAATGTCTTCTTCATGTCACTCCTCAGCTTCCCGGCCGGAACCGTCGATGCAGGATAGGACAGTCACGCGTTCTTCACCGGCAGGCCGGGACCGCCCTTGGCGAGCTCCGGGGCCACGGGTGCCTGCTTGAAGAACTGGGCGTGCAGGCGGGCGACGGTGCCGTCGGCGATGGCCTTCGCGAGGCCGTCGTTGAGCTTGTTCAGCAGGTCCGGATCGGACTTCGCCACGGCGTAGGCCGAGGGCGTGTCCTTGTCCAGCACGGTGTAACCGAACTCGAGCGGCACGGCCGGGTTCTGATCGAGGTACTTCTGGCCGATGTCCCTCGGTACCACCCAGCCGTCGAGGCCGCCGTCGCGCAGCTGCGCGAAACCCGCGTTGTAGTCGGGGAAGCGCACGACCTCGGCGCCCGCGAGCTTGCCCGCGAACTCGTCCTGCACGGAACCCTGCACCACGCCGAGGCGCTTGCCCGAGAAAGCGCTCGCGTCGGCCAGGCTCGCGCCCTTCTTGCTGACAACGGTGGTGTAGCTGGTGTCGTAGCCGTTGGAGAAGGAGACGGTCTTCTTGCGCGCGGTGGTGGCGGAGATGGTGGAGCTGCCGATGTCGAGCTGCCCGCCCGCGACCTTGGCGAGCAGGCCGGAGAACTCGGTGCCGACGAACTCGACCTGGAAGCCTTCGCGCTTGGCGATGTCGCGCAGCAGCTCGTTGTCGTAGCCGGTGAACTGGCCGTTTTCGAGGTAGATGCTGGGCGGCGCGTCCGTGAGGGTGCCGACGCGCAGCGTCTGGCCCGACGCGTCCGACGAGCCGCACGCGGTGAGCGTGACGGCGGAGGCGACTACGACGGCGAGAGTGCTGAGGAGCTTGCGCATGACTTCTTCCTGGCTCACGGACATGAAAAACGCCAGGCCGCGGGGTGCGGCCTGGCGCTTCCGGGTTCAGCGTCCGAGATTAGGGATTTCGCCCGATCGGGTAACTTCGTCTCAGTAGGTGGACTTCGTGCCCGCGGTCACAGGAATTCGCGCCGGCGCCGGTGGAGCCGGAATCGGTTTCCCGTCGAGCGTGGGTTCGCCGCGCTCGCGAATGAGGTGGATCACGGCACCGCGCCGGTCTCCACGCACTGCGCTTTGCCGCCGCCGAAGGTGGTTCGCAGCCACGACAGGTACAACGCGTTCGCAGCGGGCGCGGCGAGCTCCTCCTGGATCGCGTGCCCACTGCCGGCGACCAGGTGCGTGGCGAGGCACGCGTTGGGCAGCAGCTTCTTCTCGTAGCTCTGGAACGCGGGCGCGCCACCGCACTGCGGAGTCGGTGACGGCGGCGCGCCCACGGGATTGCCCTCGCAGTAGTGGCGATCGAACTGGCCGACGGCGACCAGCGCCGGCACCGTGATCCGGGCCGCCTGTGCTGCCGCGGCGGCGCCCTGCGGCCGGGAGGACAGCTCGGTGTCGGAAAGGATCCCCTGGTGGGCCCCGATCACCGGCAGCGCCTTCGGGTCGGTGCCCGGGCCGTGGACGAGGCCGATCTGCTCGACCTTGTCCGGCAGCACCGTCACGTACCCGTCGTCCAGCCCTCGCCACCGGGTCCCGACGGTCCGCGCCGGCACCTGGTAGAGCTTGTCGAGCTGAAGGGTTTCCGGGGTCACGGCAGCGCCGTACCCGGTGAGGATCAGCGCGTCGAGCACTCCGGCGTGCCTCGCCGCGACGCCGGCCAGCGTGCCGGAACCCAGCGAGTGCCCGATGCCCACGACGGTGTGCCAGGTGGTGCCGAATACCTGGATGTCGCTGTGCAACGCCGTCGCCACCTGGTCCGCAGTGGACACTTGGGCGTCGTAGGTCACTGATGTGCTCGAAGCGGGCACGGTCGAGCGGCCGGTGCCGAGCCGGTCGAGCGCGTAGGTGGCGTAGCCCTTGGCCAGGGCCGCGCGGACGAGGCTGCTGGAACGCAGCTCGGGCAGGTCCCAGTAGTCGGCGTTCTCCCCGCCCCCGGCGACGAGCAGCAGCACGGTGCCGTTGCCGCTCGGGGGCGTGCACAGATCACCGGTGAGCTGTCCCGGCGCGGCCACGCCGGGGATCGAGACGGGGGTCTTCACCACGCGGCACGTCGGCACCGGGGCGGCCGGTGCCGACGGCGGGCTGCTCGAACACGCGGCAGCCAGCACGGCGGTGAGTAGGAGAACCAGGGCACGGCGGCTGAGCGGCATCGTCGACTCTCTTCTGTCGCCAGTGCCCAAACGCTAGGAAGCCGACTCGCTCCGCAGTAGCCGGATTTTCCGCCGGGTCCTGTCAGCTCCGCTTACAGGATGGGCCCCGGCGCGTACTGCGCCGCTTCCGGGAAGCGCTCCAGCACGGTCTCCACGCGCTGCGCCACCTCCTCGACCTGCGCCGGCGCCACACCCGTGAACGAAATCCGATCGGCGAGGAGCTTGTCCAGGTCACCGCGGTCCAACGGCAAGCGTGAGTCGGCCGCCAGCCGGTCGAGCAGGTCGTTCTCGGCGCCGCGCTCGCGCATCGCCAGGGCCACGCCGACGGCGTTCTCCTTGATCGCCTCGTGGGCCGTCTCACGTCCGACGCCGCCGCGCACAGCCGCCATCAGCACCTTCGTGGTGGCGAGGAACGGCAGGTAGCGATCAAGCTCACGCTCGACCACGGCCGGGAAGGCGCCGAACTCGGCCAGCACCGTGAGGAAGGTCTCCAGCAGGCCGTCGAGCGCGAAGAACGCGTCGGGCAGCGCGACGCGGCGCACGACCGAGTCCGACACGTCGCCCTCGTTCCACTGGTCGCCCGCGAGCTCGCCGATCATCGACAGGTGCCCGCGCAGCACGACGGCCAGACCGTTGACCCGCTCGCACGAGCGTGTGTTCATCTTGTGCGGCATGGCCGACGAGCCGACCTGGCCGGGCTTGAAGCCCTCGGTCACGAGCTCGTGGCCGGCCATCAGGCGGATCGTCTTGGCGAGGCTCGACGGCGCCGCGGCCAGCTGCACCAGCGTGGACAACACGTCGAAGTCGAGCGAACGCGGGTAGACCTGCCCGACGCTCACGAAGTGGTTGCGGAACCCGAGGTGCTCGGCGATCTTGGATTCCAGGAGGTCCAAAGTGGACTCATCGCCGAGCAGGTCGAGCATGTCCTGCGCCGTGCCGACCGGGCCCTTGATGCCCCGCAGCGGGTAGCGCTCGATGAGGTTGTCCAGGCGGGAGAACGCGACCAGCAGCTCGTCGGCGGCGGTCGCGAAGCGCTTGCCCAGCGTGGTGGCCTGCGCGGCGACGTTGTGCGAGCGCCCGGCCATCACCAGGTCGGAGTGCTCCACGGCGAGCGCGGCCAGGCGCGCGAGCACCGCGGCGACACGGCTGCGCATGAGCTCCAGCGACCGCAGCTGCTGCAGCTGCTCGACGTTCTCCGTGAGGTCGCGCGAGGTCATGCCCTTGTGTACGTGCTCGTGGCCGGCGAGGGCGTTGAACTCCTCGATGCGGGCCTTCACGTCGTGGCGCGTCACGCGCTCGCGCTCGGCGATCGACCCGAGGTTCACGTCGTCGATCACGCGCTCGTAGTCCGCGAGCACACCTTCGGGCACCTCGACGCCCAGCTCGTTCTGCGCGCGGAGCACGGCGAGCCACAGCTGCCGCTCCAGCACCACCTTCTGCTCGGGCGACCACAGCCGCACCAGCTCGGGCGACGCGTAGCGGGCGGCGAGCACGTTGGGAATCCGGGGCTTGTCCGTCACGCGGCCACGATACCCGTGCAGGTCAGAGGTGGGCGGGGCCGGTGGGATCCAGACGGCTCCCACCGGTTCGGCCTCGCGAAGGCCTCGGCACCCCGTGCACCGAGCCGGCGGAGAGCCTGGCACACGCCAGGTAGGGCAGTCGAGGGAATTACAGCGCGAAGAGCCGCTCGAACGCCGCGGCGACCGTCTCCGGAAGCGTTTCGGGCGAGCTGAAGGCCTGCGTGTAGCCGGCGTCGTAACACGCGGTCGCGACGTGGGCGGCCTGCCTCGCCTCGATCGGCGCCGCGCCTTGTTCGACCAGCGCCGCGTCCAGCGCGTCGGTGTACCCGCGCTCCTTGACCAAACTGCACGCCTGCAGCTGAGGCGTCTCGGCGATCAGCTGTTCGCGCACCGGGTACCGCACCGCCTGGATAGCCTTGGAATCGGCGAGCACGAGGATCGCGGCGCGCGCCACCCGCATCACCGCGCCGAACGAGTCACCGAGTGGTTCTTCCGCCGCTCGCGCCGCGCCCGCCACGGCCTTCGCCAGGAGCAGGTGTGAGGCCGAATCGTCCTCGAACAGAACTTCGGCCTTGTCCGGGAAGTACCGGAAGAACGTGCTCCGGGCGACCCCGGAGGCTCGCGTGATGTCGGTGACGGTGACCTGGTCGAAGCCGTGTTCGGCGAACAACGCCACGGCGGCTTGGCGGATGGCTTCGCGGGTCTCCGTTCGCTTCGCCTCGCGAACCGAGCCGGCGGCCGGGTGGGGCGACGGGTGGGGCGCTGTCACGAGGCCAGCTTAAGCGCGGACCGCCAGAGGACGAACGGGCAGAAAATGAGACTCAGTCCTGCGAATTTCGGACTGAGTACCGGGTATCGTCCGAGATCATCTCGAACGAACGGGGAGTCGCCATGACAGAGCAGCAACTGCGCGGCAAGGTCGCGCTGGTCACCGGGGCCAGCCGGGGGTTGGGCGCCGCGGCGGCCCGGCACCTCGCGGCGGCCGGCGCCGACGTCGCGCTCGCCTACGTGCAGTCGGCCGACAGGGCGAAAGCCGTTGCCGAGGAAGTGCGGGCGCTGGGTGTCGCGGCCGAGGTGTTCCAGGCCGACCAAGGCGACGTCGCGCAGGTCAACGCCATGGTCGACGCCGTGGCCGAGCGGTTCGGGCACATCGACGTCCTGGTCAACAGCGCGGGCACGCTCATCGGCGGCACCACGGGCACCATCGCGCAGGCCGACCGCGAGCGGATCTGGGCGGTGAACGTGCTCGGCCTGGTCGCCACCACCGAACGCGTGCTCGCCCACATGCCGGACGGCGGCCGCGTCATCAGCCTCGGCTCCATCGCCGGGGAACGCGCCTACACCGCCGGTCTGGCCGACTACGGCGCGACCAAGGCGGCAGTGAGCGGCTACACGCGCTCGTGGGCGCACGAACTCGCGCCGCGCCGGATCACCGTCAACACCGTCGTGTCGGGCTTCGCCGAGACGGACATGGGCATCCCGAAGGACTCCCCGCTGGGGCAGCGCGTCCTCGCGCAGCTGCCGTTCGGCCGCTACGCCACCGCGGACGAGGTCGCCGCGATGATCGCGTTCCTCTCCGGACCCGCCGCGTCCTACGTCTCAGGCAGCGACCTGCGCGTCGACGGCGGCTGGAACGCCTGAGCCGTCAGCCCGAAACGGTTCCCGTCACGGTCAGCGACGTCGTCTCACCGGGAGCGAGCGTGGTCAGCGGACCGAGGGCTTCCAGCTCCACGATGCGCGCCGGCGGGTCGAGGTCACCCAGGTCGGCGAGGGGTTCCGGCAGCGGGTGCTCCAGCCAGATCTCCAGCGGCGAACCCGCGTCGGGGTACTCCGCGGCCGGGTCGACGTCGAAGGACAGCGTGAGTGTGGCCTCGCCGACGGTGCACGAGACCCAGCCCGCGGTGTCCGGCACGCCGAGCTTGCCGACGACGTCCTGCGGCGGCACCACGAGCGTGCCACCGTCCACTGTGTACTCGGGGTTCCCAGTGCCCGCCACGAGCTCCACGACCGCCGGCGCGCGCACGCCCGCGAGCCCGGCCGTGACGGTGCCGCCGCCGGGCAGCTGGGTGACGTTCCACAGGGCCCAGCGCACCGGCGCCGAGGACGCGTTCTCAGCCGTGAGCCGCAGCGTGTACGAAGCGCCGGAGCTCAGCGTCAGCTCTCGTGTGAACCGCAGGCCCGTGCGGGGTTCGACGCCGCTGGTCAGGGTGACCGACCGCTCGGTGAGACCCGAGACGGAGTACGGGCCCGAGTCCAGCACGGGGTCCGGCGGCCCCGCCCACTGGCCGGGCCCGTCCCAGCCCTGCGGCGCGGGCCAGGTCTTGTCGCCGCCGTAGTTGACCCAGTCGCCCATCCGGCCGGAGTTCGGGGCCAGGACGTGGCCGCCGAGCGGCTGCAGGTCGGGACCCAGCAACGCCGGGTTGCGCCACAGTAGTTGGACGTCTCCGTGCACCAGCGACAACAGCCGCCCACCCAGCGCCGGGACGACGCCGAGGCGCAGCACGCCGTTGTCGAGCCACACGACGTCGGTCACCATTCGGCGAGCCCGCCGTCGTCCAGGCGCCACACGGGCGAACGCCAGTGGTGGCCGACCTCGTCGGCGCGGCGCACGGCTTGCTCGTCGACCTCGATGCCGAGGCCCGGGGCGGTCGGACGGGCCGCATAACCGTCGGTGAAGCGGAACAGCGCGGAGTCCGTCAGGTAGCTCAGCGCCTCGGTGCCCTGGTGGTAGTGCATGCCGAGACTCTGTTCCTGAATCAGGAAGTTCGGCGTCGCGAAGGCCACCTGCATCGACGCCGCCAGCGAGATCGGGCCGAGTGGGCAGTGCGGCGCCATGCTCGCCCCGTAGACCTCGGCGAGCGCGGCGATGCGCCGCAGCTCCGAGATGCCACCGGCGTGCGACGGGTCGGGCTGCACCACCGCGACGCCCGCATCGAGCACCGGCTTGAACTCCCAGCGCGAGTACAGCCGTTCGCCGACCGCGATCGGCACCGTCGACGCGGAGACGACCGACGCCAACGCGCCACCCTGCGTCTCCGGCAGCACCGGCTCCTCGACGAACATCGGCTGGACCTCTTCGAGCATCTTCACCAGCCGCCGCGCCATCGCGGGCGAGACGCGGCCGTGGAAGTCGATGGCGAGGTCGCGCTCCGGACCCAGCGCCTCGCGGGCCTCGCGCGCGCGAGCCAGCGCCGCGTTGGCTTCGGCGGGTGACGCGATGGGCGCGAGCGGTCCCGCCACATTCATCTTCACCGCCGTGAACCCGGCCTCCACCTGCGCGGACACGGCGTCGAAGATGCCCGAAGGACGGTCGCCGCCCACCCACGAGTACACGCGCACGCGATCGCGCACGGGCCCGCCGAGCAGCTCGTGCACCGGCACCCCGTGCACCTTGCCGGCGATGTCCCACAGCGCGTGGTCGAAGCCCGCGAGCGCGCTGGAGAGTACCGGCCCGCCGCGGTAGAACCCGCCGCGGCGCAACGTCTGCCAGTGGTCCTCGATGCGCAGCGGGTCCTGGCCGACGACGAGCTCGGCCATCTCGTGCACCGCCGCGCGCACCGTCTCGGCGCGGCCCTCGACCACGGGCTCGCCCCAGCCGGAGATGCCCTCGTCGGTGTTCACCTTCAGGAACAACCAACGTGGTGCGACGAGGAACGTCTCGATACCGGTGATCTTCACCTGGCCCCCATTTCCTATGAGACGCGGTCTAAGCGGAATCCTTGGCGGCCGACCAGCCGCCGTCGACGGTCAGGTCGGCGCCCGTGACGAACGAGGCCGCCGGCGAGAGCAGGAACGCGATCACCGCGGCGACCTCGCCCGGGTCGCCCAGCCGCCCGACGGGGGTCGCCCGCGCGCTGCGTTCGATGTCCTCTTCGGTGAGCCGGTCCCACGCCTGCGTGCGCACAGGACCTGGCAGCACCGAGTTCACGCGCACGTCCGGCGCGTACTCCACGGCGAGCTGGCGCGCCAGCGAAACCAGCGCGCCCTTGCTCGCCGCGTACGCCGGGTGGCCCGGCAGGCCGAACCGCGCGTGCACCGAAGACACCAGCACGACGGAGCCCCGCCGGGCCCGCAGCGACGGCAGGCACGCCTTCACCGCGAGGTAGGAACCGGTGAGGTTCACGTCGAGCTGGTGCTGCCACTGCTCCCGCGGCATCTCGTGCAGCGGGCCGGTGGTCGGTACGTACGCGTTGCTGACCAGGGCAGTGATGCCCCCGCCCTCGCCGGCCAGCTCGACGACCTGCGCCCAGGTCTCGTCGGCGGTCACGTCGCCGCGCACGCCGGCGAGGTCGTCGGGGAGGGGGGCGAGGTCCACACCCACGACGCGGTAGCCGTCGGCCTGCAGCCGCCGCGCTGTCGCCGCGCCGATACCTGACGCGGCACCGGTCACCACGGCCGTCGGGTTGTCTGGTGTGGACATCGCCAATCCTCCTCGTGCTCAGAGCCTGGTACTCAGAGCTTGTCTACGCGGACATGGTCGTCCGGACCACGCACCCCGAGCCAGACGCCATTCGCGTCAGCCGCACCGCCGAGGGTGCCCACGACGTTGCCGGACGGGTACTTCGGCTGCTTGAACCAACCGGCCCACGTGGTGCCGTTGCGGTCGTTCTGCCACAGCGTGTAGTCGCTGGCCAGGGCGAACACGGAGACCTTGTCGCCCTGCGCGACCAGCGTCGGGCTGCTGGAGATGGTGCCGCCGATCGACGTCCAGTCCGACCACGTGCCGTCGGTGCCGCGGGTGCGGGTCCACACGCCGTCGTCCGGGGTGCGGACGGCGACCACGGTGCCCGACGTCGAGGTCGCGGCGCCGGGGCGGCCGTAGATCTGCGCGTCGTTGGGCGAGCCGAGCGAGGACCAGCGGCCGTCGGTGGTGCGGGTCCAGACCTTTCCGTCGGTGCCGCGGGTGTAGAGCGTGCCATCGGCGGTCACGGACGGCGAGTCGGTGAGGTTACCGCCGAGCCGGTGCCAGGCGCCCCAGCGCTTGCCGTCGTAGGTCAGCTGCCACACGGCATTGTCCAGACCACGGACGTAGACGTCGATGTTCGAGCCGTGCGCGTTGGCGGCCGGCTGGCCGAGGAACGGGCCACCGATGACCGAGGTGCCCTTGCCGAGGCCCTGCGTTTCGAGCACGCCGAGCGGGCCGCGGGTGAACGTGACGGTCTTGTCGCCGGTGCGCACCACGGCCGGGCTGGCCGAAGCGCCGCTCGCGACGCTGGTGCCGGGCACCAGGTCCGTGCCGTGCAGCTTCAGGAACGCCGTGCCGTGCGCGGGAACCGTGACGGTGTACGTGCCGGTCGCGCTGCCGCGGTCGGCGCGGGCGCGCAGGTCGCGGATCGAGACCTTGCCGGTGAGGCCGGCGTCGGCGAAGTTCAGCGTCATCTGCGTGTCGGCGTCACCGCGGTTGAGCAGTACGACCGCGCGGTCGCCGTCCTTCGACAGGCGCTTGCTGTAGGTGTCCGTGGAGCCGTTGCTGGCCGCGCGGACGCCCTGGATTCCGAGCTTGTCCTGGTCGACGGCGATGATCTCGGGGTTCTTCAGCGTGTCGATCATCGACTGCGGCAGCGTGCGCGGGTCGGAACCGATGATGAGCGGGGAAGCCATTTCCGCCCACAGCACGAGCTGGGTGGTCGACTCCTCCTCGTTCATCTCGAGGGTGCCCTGCTCCGTCTTGCGCATCGGGATCAGGAAGTCGGGGTCGTTCCAGTGCCCGGGGCCGTTGGCCTCGGGGTGCGCCGCGTTGACGTCGGCGTTGCGCAGCATGTCCTTGTAGATCCCCTCGTACGGGGTTCCGAAGGCCACGTCTGTGTTGGTGCGCCACGAATCGGCCACGAGCGGGCCGAAGGTGTAGGACACGCCGGCGGTCTGGCTCGGCGTGTGCGGCACGCCCCAGTCGTCGGTCACCGGGTTGCAGATGTTCAGGATCATCTTGCGGCCGGCCTTCTGCAGGGCCGCGCTGAACTCGGTGTACGCCTTCGCCGGGTCGAGGTTGTTCGCGATACCGCAGAGGAAGTCGACCTTGATCGCGTCGAAGTTCCACGTGGCGAAGCGTTTCGTGTCCTGCTCGTAGTAACCCTGGCTGCCGGCGGCGCAGTTCTTGCCGTCGGACGGGCCCGCGTCGGTGTAGATGCCGGCGAGCAGGCCGCGGTCGTGGATGTACTTGACCAGCGCGTCCATGCCGGACGGGAAGCGCTCGGGGTCGGGCACGAGGTTGCCCTGCGCGTCGCGCGGGACCTTGGCGTTCCAGCCGCCGTCGATCCAGACGTACTTGTAGCCGGCCTTGGCCAGGCCGCTGGAGACGAGGTAGTCGGCGACGCCCTTCACGCCGGCCTCGGTCACGGTCGGCATGCCGAAGTAATTGTTCCAGCCCATGTACGGCGTCTGCGCCAGGCCGGAGTCGTAGTAGTCCGGGGCACCCTGGTCGGCCGCGGTGTTCTGCTGGGGGAAGAGCGAGGCCGGGGCCGCGGAAGCGGGGGTCGCGAGCCCGAGCACGGTGGCGGCGGCCGCGGCGGCCGCCGTGATCGCCAGTGCCCTACGGGATCTGCGTGGAGAGCGCGGGAGCATGTGGGCGACACCTTTCGTCGTCGAAACAGCGCCGAACGGGGCCGTGATCTTCCGGCCCGCGAGCAGCATGCCGGGGTCGCGGAGGTCGCGTCAAGAATAAATCCTAAATTAAGATTTCACGCGGTATGCTTCCCGCGATGAACGACATCGAAGTCCTCACCCTGGGCGAAGCGATGCGGCTGCTGCTCGCGGAACCCGGCGTCGCGCTGCGGCGCGCGCACACCTTCACCGCTTCCGTGGCCGGGGCTGAAGCCAACGTGTCGGTCGGCCTCGCGCGCCTCGGCCACCGCGTGCGCTGGCTCAGCCGCGTCGGCGACGACTCGTCCGGCGCGGCCGTGCTGAGCGCGCTGCGGGCCGAGGGCGTGGACGTTTCGGGCGTCGAGGTGGACCCGGCCGGGTTCACGGGACTGCTGCTGCGCGACGACACCCCGGGCCGCGGCATCGACGTGCAGTACCACCGCGCGGGTTCGGCGGCGTGCTCGCTCTCCGCCGACTACGTGCGGGCCGCCGGCCTGGGTGGCGCGCGGCTCGTGCTGGTCTCGGGGATCACGGCGATGCTGTCGCTGTCCGCGCGCGACGCCGTGCTGGCCTTGTTCGAGCTGGCGCGCGCGGAGGGGGCGACGATCGCGTTCGACCCCAACGTGCGGCTCAAGCTCGCGTCGCCGGCGCAGTGGCGCGAGACCGTGGGACCGCTGCTGCACCAGGCGGATCTGGTGTTCGCCGGCGAGGACGAGCTGGAACTGCTCGACGCTTCGGCGCCCGAGCTGATCGTCAAGGGCGTCGGCACGGTCGTGGTGAAGCAGCGCGACAAGGTGGCGCGCGCAGTCACGGCCGAGTACGAGTGGAGCCAGGAAACCCTGGTCACGCACGTCGTCGACCCGGTGGGCGCGGGCGACGCGCTCACGTCCGGCTACCTGTCGTCCTGGCTGCGCGGCGGTTCGCCCGCCGAGGCGCTGCTGGCCGGTGCGGTGTCGGCGGCGTTGGTCGTCGGCACGCGGACGGATCTGGAAGGACTGCCCGACCGGGCCGAACTGGCCCGCACGAGCGCCGCCCTCGGTGGCGGCGAGGAGGTACACCGATGAGCTACCGCTGGGAGATCACGCACGCGGCCCTGCGCCAGGGGGTGGTGGGCATCGTGCGGACCGCAGATGCCGCGTCCGCCGTCGTCGCCGCTCGTGCGGCCTTGGACGCGGGCCTGCGGTCGATCGAGGTCCCGCTCACCAACTCCGGTGCACTGGCGGCGATCGAGGAGCTCACGGCCGCGTACCCCGACGCCACGATCGGCGCCGGCACGGTGCTCGACGAGGCCTCGGCCGTACTCGCGATCCGCGCGGGGGCGCGGTTCCTGGTGTCACCGAACGTCGAGGCCGCCGTGATCCGCACCGCTCACCGGTACGGCGCGGCCGCGTTCCCGGGCGCCGGTTCCGTCACGGAAATCGTGCGGGCGCTCGAAGACGGCGCCGACGCGGTGAAGGTCTTCCCGGCCACGGCGCTGGGCCCGCGGTGGGTCAAGGACGTGCGCGCGGCGCTGCCCCAGGCGCCGCTCGTGCCGACGGGTGGAATCGCCCCCGAGGACGTGCCAGAGTGGCTCGCGGCGGGCGCGGTCGCGGTCGGCATGGGTTCGGCGCTCACGCGCGGGACAGCCGAGGACATCCGGGCCCGGGTGGCCGCGATGGTGAGGGAGGGCTCGTGACGGACGTCGTGCTGGTCGGCTGCTACACCGCCGAGATGGGCGGGAAGGGCGGCGGGATTTCCACGTTCCGCCGCGATTCCACCGGTCTTGTTCTCGACTCCACGCTCGAGCTGCGGTCGCCGTCGTGGCTGGTCAAACACCCGACGTTGCCGGTGCTGTACACGACCGACGAGACCGACTCCGGCGCCGTCTCGTCGGTGTCGCTTGTGGACGGTGCGCTGACCCTGCTGGATTCCGAGGTGCCGAGCGGCGGCGCGCACCCGTGCCACCTCGCGGTGACGCCGGACGGCCGGTTCCTGTTGTGCGCCAACTACACAGGGGGCAGTCTCGCGGTGTTCGGGCTGTCGGCCGAAGGTCGGATCACAGGCCGGACGGATCTGGTGCAGCACAGTGGGACCGGGCCGAACGAGGTGCGCCAGGAAGCCGCGCACGTCCACATGGCGGTGCCGAGCGCCGACGGGTCCGTGGTGAGTGCCGTGGACCTGGGGACGGACGAGATCCGCAGCCACACGCTGTCCGACGCCGGCGAGCTGACGCCGCTCGCCGTGTCGAAGCTGCCGGCGGGCAGCGGTCCGCGGCAGCTCGTGCGGATTCCCGGCTCCGACCTGGCCTACGTGGCCTGTGAGCTGTCCAGTGAGGTCCTGACGGTCCGGGAGACGTCACCGGGCGCGTTCGAGGTCGTCGCTTCGACGCCGGCCACCCACGATGCTTTCGACGGCGAGAACATCGTGGCGCACCTGGAGATCCTGGACTCCGGCGTGTACCTGTCGAACCGCGGCGCGGACTGCGTCACGTCGTTCTCCGGCTCGCCGCTGGCCGCCAGCGCGGACCAGGCTTGTGGTGCGCACCCGCGGCACTTCGCGGTGGTGGACGGGGTTTGTTACGTGGCGGCGCAGTTCGACGACAAGATCACGGCCTTCCCGCTGGATGAGCTGGGCAAGGCCGAGATCGTGGAGTACCCGACCGGATCGCCGAGTTTCGTGCTGCCGCTGACCTTCTGATAAACGACTCATCAAAAAACGCCCTGCCGGCCCAGTGAAGCCGGCAGGGCGTTTCGCTGTGTTCAGACCTGAGTGAGGACGAACACGTCTGCGTCGTGCTGCGCGGTCCACTCGACGGGCAGACCCACGTGCACAAGGTGCGCGCCGGAGTACTCCGCGCCGGCCTCGTCGCGGTAGGTCGCGGCGGCGTCGAGCCCGTGCAGCTTGATGCGCGACGAACGGCCCGGCACGAGCGGCGTCCCCACCAGCTGCCCGGTGCTCCAGGCGAGCACCACGGTCTGATCGCCCAGCGTGTACTGGCTGGCCGCCGTGGGTTCCGCAGGTCCGGAAAGGACGCGGCACCGTCCGGTGTGGAGGATCGGCCGCAACTCCTTGTACCGCGCGATCAGCTCCGTGGCCTCCGCCCGCTGGCCCGCGTTCCAGTGCGACAGATCGGCCCCGATGCCCAGCACGCCCGCCATCGCGAGCACGAACCGGAACCGCAGCGAGCGCGGCCGCGGGTCGAACACGCCGGGTGCGTCGGTGACCCACGAGCTCATCAGGTGCGGCGCGTGCATCAGCAGGAACCCGTCCTGGATCCGCAGCCGGTCCAGCGGCGCGGTGTTGTCGCTGGGCCACACCACGTCGCTGCGCGACACCGTCGCCAGGTCCGTGCGGCCACCGCCGCCGGCGCACGACTCGACGATGAGGTCGGGGTATGTCGTGCGCAGGTGGTCGAGCAGCCGGTGGTAGTTGGCGACGTGCTCGGCGTCGAGGTCCGCCGACGGCGCGCTGGGGCGGCCGCGTTCGGTCGGCGGGCGGTTCATGTCCCACTTGAGGTAGGAGATCGGGTACGCGGTGAGCAGCTCGTCGAGCACTCCGCGCACGTACTCGAACACCTCGGTCTTGCCGAGGTCGAGCAGGAGCTGGTTGCGGATCAGCGTCGCGGGGCGGCCGTCGAGGCGGTAGACCCAGTCGGGGTGTTCCGCGTAGAGTTTCGACTTCGGGCTGATCGCCTCGGGCTCCACCCACAGGCCGAAGTCCAGGCCCAGCGCGCGCACGGAGTCGACGAACACGCCGAAGCCACCCTCGAACGACGTCTGCTCCGGCGTCCAGTCGCCCAGGCCGCCGGTGTCGTCGTCGCGGCCGACGAACCAGCCGTCGTCCACCACGAACAGCTCCACGCCCAGGTCCGCGGCCTGCTTGGCGAGGTCGAGCTGACGCGCGCCGTTGACCTCGAAACCGGTGGCTTCCCAGGAGTTGTAGAGCACCGGGCGGCGCTTTTCGAGCCGCGGCCCGGCGAGCTTGCGCGAGTACGCGTGCCACACGTCGGCCAGCCCGGCGAGTCCGTCCATACTGGATGCCAGCGCCAGCTCCGGAGTGACCAGAGACGCACCGGGTTCGAGCCGGATCGGGCCGGGATTGGCCAGCCGGCCCGCGCGCACGCGCGTGAGCCCACTCGGCTCGATCTCGGCGTCGAGCTCCCACGAACCCGACCAGGCCAGGGAAACTCCGTACGCAGGACCGTCCGGCGAGGCCGCGTCCTGCACCGCCAGCCACGGCACGTACTGGTGGCCCGGCACACCGAAGCGGCTCGCCATACGGAAGCCGCCGGCTTCGAGCACGGTCGAGCGGCGGGTGAACTCCTGCGACCACTGCCCGGTCAGGTAGGTCAGCCGCGCGCCGTCGGGCCCGGTCGGCACACACACGCCCGCCGACCCGAGCCGGTCGATCTCGACGGTCGCGCCGCCGGTGTTCGCGAACTCGACCCAGCGGCACAGCACATCGGTGCCCGGCTCGGCGCGGTAACACTGCACCGCCCGCAGCCCGGTCACCTCGTCGACAAAGGCCAGCCGCAGCACGGTTTCCGTGGACTCGTCGGCGGCGAAGCGCCACCACGAATCCCCCGCGACGACGAAGTCCGCGCCCGAGAACGGCCGCAGGCCGCGCGGCGCGTACTCCACCGGAGCCGCGTCCGCGTCGGTGATGAAGTGCACGTCACCGCGGTTGGCCAGCGGCGACGGACCACGCTCGACGCCGCGCGGACCCCACGCGACGAGCTCCAGCCACCGGTTCCCCGGCTCCAGCGTGACGGTGTACGAAGTGGACTCGAGTTCGATCGTCCACCGTTGGTTCACTTGATCGCCCCGATCGCGAGCCCGGAGATGAAGTGCTTCTGGAACCGCAGGAACACGGCCACGGTCGGCACGGCGGCGATCACCGAACCCGCCGCGATCACATTCCAGTTGGACACGTACTGACCCTGCAGGCCGAGCAACGCCGGCGTCACCGGCATCACGGTTTCGGTGCGCAGCACGGTGATCGACCACAGCAGGTCGTTGAACGTCCAGGTGAACGCCAGCGCGCCGAGCGCCGCCAGCGCCGGGCGCGTCATCGGCAGGATGATGCGCCAGAAGATGGCGATCGGCCCGGCGCCGTCGATCAGCGCCGCCTGCTGGATCTCGTCCGGGATGGACCGCATGAAACCCTGCAGCACGAACGTGTAGAAGCCCAACCCGAAGCCGACCTGCACGATGATCAGCGCGGTGAGCGTGTCGTAGATGCCGAGCAGCTCGGACAGCTTCGACACCGGCACCAGCAGGATCTGCGGCGGCAGCAGGTTGCCCGAAAGCATGACCAGGATGATCGTGCGCCGGAACGGGATCTGGAACCGGCTCAGCGCGAACGCCGCGGCCGACGCGAGCAGCAGCGACAGCAGCACGGTCGGGATCGTGACGATGAAACTGTTGAGCATCGCGTGGCCACCGCCGCCGACACCCCACGCCTCACCGAACGAGCTGAGGTCGAACGAGTGCGGCAGCGCGCCGAGGCCGTTGCTCGCGATGTCCGAAAAGGATCGGACGCTGGTCGTGATGACCAGCACGATCGGCAGCAGCCACAGGACGGACAGGCCGCCGGCCAGCAGGTGGAAGCCGAACGTGCGGCCCTGCTTGCGGTGGCTGCGCTTGGCGGGAACTCGCTCTTCCGGCGCGGCGGCGGGTGCCGGCCGGGTCGTGGTCACGCTCACTGGTCCTCCCGGAACGCTCGCACGAGGTAGGTCACGATCACACCGAACGCGAGGACGAAGATCACCACGGCCAGCGCGGACGCGTAACCGAGCCGCAGCGACTGGAACGCGGTGGAGTACATGTAGGTGCTCAGCAGCTCGGACGAGTGGTACGGCCCGCCCTTCGTCATCGACCACACCACGTCGAACGACCGCAGCGAGTCGATGATGATCACCGACAGGACGACGGAGTTGACGCTGCGCAGCTGCGGCCACGTCACGTGGCGGAACTGCTGCCACGCCGTGGCACCGTCCAATTTGGCCGCCTCGTACAGGGCGGGGTCGATGCCCTTGAGCCCGGCCAGGTACAGCACCATCACGTAGCCGAGCTGGCGCCACAACGCCGGCACGAGCACCGCGTAGAGCGCGGTGTCGGGATCGGCGAGCCACGAGTGTTTCCAGCTGTCCAGGCCGATCGCGCCGAGGACGTTGTTGAACACGCCGTCGGGCTGGTAGATCGCCTGCCAGATCAGCGCCGTGGCGACGAGCGAGAACACCACGGGCGTGAACAGCGCGGCCCGGTAGAACCCGACGCCCTTGCGCTCGCGGTTGAGCAGCATCGCGAGCCCGAGCCCGCCCGCGGCCGACAACCCGCCGAACAGCACGATCCAGATCACCGTGTCGAGCGCGGCGGTGCCGAAAATGTCGTCGGACAACATCTCGGCGTAGTTGTCCAGCCCCACGAACGTCGGCGCGGAGACCCCGTCCCAGTTGGTCAGCGACAGGTAGAACCCCTGCAGCGCGGGCCAGAAGACCCAGAAGCCCTCGACGGCCACGGGCACCAGCACGAACAGGAGCAGCGTCGGGGGCACGCGGCGGACCGCGCGCCTCCGACGCTTCACCGGGGCAGCCGGAGCTGCGAGCACCGCCATGTCAGGACTGCCCCTGGAAGACCTTCGCCGCGGCCGTCTGCCAGTCACTCAGGATCGAGTCGAGCTCGTTCGGCTTCTGGATGAAGCGGATGAGCGCAGCGTCGGCCGTCGGCTGCAGCGCGTCGGAGGAGTCGCGGTTGAAGAACTGCGTGAGCTCCTTGGCCTCGTCGAGCATCTTCTTGCCCTTCAGGACCAGCGGCGTGCCGTTGTTCTTCGCCGACGGGTTCGCGGGCAGCACCGTGCCGGAGGAGTTCTTGATGTAGAGCTCCTGCGCCTCGGCCGTGGCCACGTACTTGAACCACTCCTTGACCTCGGCCACGTGCGGCGAGCGGGCGCTGGCGAAGAAGCCGTCGGTCGGGCCCTCCTCGGCGACGGGCACGCTCGGGTCGAGGATCGGGAACTGGAAGAAGTCGAGGTCGTCCAGCGCGTCCTTCGGAGCGGCGTCGGCGAAGAAGGTGCCGGTGAGCACCATGCCGGTCTTGCCCTGCAGCAGCACGGTGGTGGCGTCCTGGAACGCGAGCGCCGTGCCGTTCGGGTCGGTGTAGGGCAGCGCCTGACGCCACGGTTCGAAGATCTTCTTGACCTTCGGGTCGTCGAAGCGGCCGCGGCCGGCGAGCAGGTCGCGGTGGAACTGCGCGCCGTTGATGCGGATGTTGAGGTAGTCGAACCACGCCGAGGCGGTCCACTGCGTGCCGCCGCCCGCGCCGAGGCCGATGGGCGAGATGCCCTTGCCCTTCAACGTCTCGCACAGCGCGAGGAACTCGCTCCAGTTCGTCGGCGGCTTCACGCCCCACTTGGCGAAGTTGGACTTGCGGTAGAAGAAGCCCCAGAAGTAGTAGCTCGTGGGCACGAACACCTGGTGGCCCGCGCCGTCGCCGGAGAGGCTGCGCATGGCCGGGGTGTAGTTGCCCATCGTCTGCCACACGTCGCCGACGTCGAGCAGCAGGCCCTTCTTGGCGTAGCCCGACAGCAGCGAACCCGGGTACCAGGTGAAGCTGTCGGGCGGGTTCGCCGAGGTCAGGTAGCTCGGCAGCTGCGTGCGGAAGGTTTCCGACGCGACGGTGTTGACCGTCGCCGTCGCGCCGCCCTTGTCGCCGAACGCCTTGGCGAGCGCCTCGATCGCGACCTTCGCCTGCGGTGAGGAGAGGTTCGACTGGACGGTGACCGCACCAGCGGCCTGTTTCACCGGGCCGTTGGAGGCCGAAGTGGCGCACGCGGCGAGAAAGCTGCTCGAACCGAGCGCGCCCAGGCCGACGATGCCGGCGTTGCGCAGGAAATGACGGCGGGACAGGCCTTCTGCAGTCGTCATCGCTGTGACCCCTTTGTCTGAATGGAGCGTCGCTCCCCTGCGGGGGAGTGACTGCTGGCACAGACTTGCAACCGGGCTGGCAGCTGTCAAGATGTATTCATAATTTATGACGTAATCGCGTCCGAGGTAGGATGACTCCGCACTGCCGACTGAGGGGACCTCCATTGTCCGAACACCGGCCCCGCGGTCTGCACGGACAGACCGTGGAGACGCTCGCCGCCCGGATCCTGTCCGACGAGTGGGACGAGGGCACCGTGCTCGACCTGCCCGCGCTGCGTGAAGAGCTCGACATCAGCCTCACCGCCCTGCGCGAGGCGCTGAAAGTGCTGGCAGCCAAGGGAATGATCGACGCCCGCCAGAAGCGCGGCACCTTCGTCCAGCCGCGCGACCAGTGGAACATGCTCGACACCGACGTCATGCGCTGGCAAACGGCGGCCAGCGACGACCCGGGCCTGCTCGACGAGCTGACCGAGGTCCGCACCGTCGTCGAGCCCGCCGCCGCGCGCATCGCCGCCGAACGCGCGGACGAAGGCGATCTCCTGGCCCTGCGGGCCGCCCTCGACGACATGACCACCGCCGGCGACGACCCCGAAGCCAGCGTCCGCGCCGACCTGACGTTCCACCGCGCCCTGATGACCGCGACGCACAACAACTTCCTCCTTCAGGTGGAACGCGTCATCGCGATCGGCCTGGCGGAGCGGGACAAGCTGGTGCACGGGTCGGGTCCGTCGGACAACCCCGTGCCGTCACACCGGAAGGTCCTGGACGCGATCCTGGCGCGCGATCCGGGGGCGGCGGAGAGTGCGATGTTCGCGTTGGTGACGAAGTCCCGGGACGACTTGGACAAGGCGAAGAAGTCGCGGCGGTAGGCGTCAGCTTTCGGCGAGCGCGGCCTGCAACATCCTCGCCGCCGCAGCACGCGGCGCCGGGTCCACCGCGATCAACGCGTTCACCACCGCGCCGTCGACGAGGGCCACCAGCTTCTCCAGCTCCACGCCGTCCACCGGCGTCCCCGAGCGGGTGAAGATCTCCACCAGCAGCTCGTTCAGCTGATCCGACAACGTCCGCATCAACGGCCTCAAGTACGGCCGCCGCCCGGTGGCGACCAGGCGCTCGTACCGCAGCAGCACCGCCTCCGCGTCGGCCTCCGGGTCGCCGGACGGCGGGCCCAGCAGGAGGTCCAGCACCAGCTCCACGGTCGCCGAAACGCCGCGGTTGCGGGTGGCCAGCTCCTCCAGCTGCTGCCGCCCGTTGGCCAGCTCCACCTGCGAGTGGTGCTCGACCGCCGCGGTCACCAGGTCCTCGAGCGAGTCGAAGTAGTACGTCGTCGACGCGAGCGGCAGGCCGGCCCGCTCGGCGACGGCCCGGTGGCGCACCGCGTCGAACCCGCCTTCGGCCAGCAGCTCCGCCGCGGCTTCGACGAGGGTGGCTCGCCGGCGCTCGCCCTTCGGGGTGGTTGCTGCTGCCGTCATGGCCGGTCATTCTGCCAGCCGCGCCATCAACAGGCCGTCAGAACCGGGGAGCCAGCGATGCGGCGAAGCGCGCCAGGTCACCGGCATACGGCGCGGGGTGCCCGAACGTCCCCGGCACACTCACCAGCACGAGGGTCCCGCCCGTACCGGTGGCGGCACGCTCAGTCACCGCGTCCGCCGATTGCGCCGGGTAGGTCACCGGCGCCCCGCGCGGGAACACGGCCACGGAGATCGAGCCGTCCGGCAGGGGGAACCCGGCTCCGCGGGCGCCCGTCGTACAGATGCTGCCCTGGGAGGCTTCCGTGGCGGTGAAGTGACCTGGGAGCTCGCCAGCGAGGGCGGTGGCGAGCTCCCAGTCCACCTTTTCGCACCCGGAGGCGCCTTCGACCCGAGGGCCGGTCCTCCCGTCTCCACTGCCTCCCTGCTGAGGCGGCAGAGCCGGGAAGTTCCCCTCCCCAGTACCCAAAGGACGCGCAGCCGACGCACCGGGTTGCGCGGGAGCTTCGGCCGAATTCATGACAGCGGCGGAATCGGACTTACCGCCCGTGTCGGCCACGAGCCCGTACGCGCCGAAGCCCAGCAGGGCCAGCACGACAGCGCTTCCACCAGCGGCGATGCGGTTGCGACGGCGCAGCGTCAGCCGGCGCGACTCGCGGACGACGTCGTCCTTCGTGAAAGACGGAGGCGGCACCGCACCGGGCAGGCCGGAGAACAACGACTCCGCGTCACGCTCATCCATTGGCCTCCACCTCCCGTTCCAGCACCTCTCGCAGGTTCGCCAGCCCCCGTGCGGTCTGGCTCTTCACGTTGCCCTCGCTGCAGCCCAGCGCCTTCGCCGCGGCCGTCACGTCCAGGCCCTCGAAGAACCGCAGCACGAGCACCGCGCGTTGCTTCGGTGGCACTTCCTTCAGCGCCGCCAGCAGGTCTTCCCTGGACGCGACGCGCTCGGCCAGGCCAGGCGTGTCCGACATCGGTTCCGGCAGGACGTCGGTCTGCCACTCCCGGCGCCACGGCCGGCGCGACTCGTCGATGACGGCGCGCACGAGCGTTTTGCGCACATACGCGTCGGTCGCGGCGCGGTCCCTGATCTTCTTCCACCTCCGGTGCAGGGCGACGAACGCCGTCTGGGCGAGGTCGTCGGCCTTGTGCCAATCGCCACAGAGCAAGTACGCGGTCCGGCGCACGGCGTCCCGCTTCGCGGAGAAGTACTCCGCGAACTCGTCTTCGTCGCGCTGGTCCACGCGGTCCGCTGCTCCGCTCTTCTGCTCATCCGTCCTCAAGGACGGAACCGGGGGCGTCCACGGTTGCACGAGACCGCCGATTCCTTCCACCCCCCGCCGCATTGATCGCGCGGGTGGCGGTGTGATGTGATCGCGGCGTGACCTCGACTCCGCTCGATTTCCGCTCCGACACCGTCACCCGCCCGGATCGGCGCATGCGGGCCGCCATGGCCGAGGCCGAGGTCGACGACAACGTGATCGGCACCGACCCGACCATCGCGCAGCTCGAAGAGCGCGCCGCCGCGACGCTCGGCATGCCCGCCGCGCTGTGGACGCCGAGCGGGACCATGGCGAACCTCATCGCGCTGTCCGTGCACCTCAAGCGCGGCGACCGCTTCCTCGCCACGCGCGGCGCCCACGTGCTCACCAACGAGCTCGGCTCCGCCGCGTGGCTCGCCGGCGGCATGCCCGACATCCTGGAGCACGACGCCGGCCCCGGCCGCCCGACGCCCGAGCTACTGCGCGCCTCCATCGGCAACCCCGGCCCGTATTTCACGCTGCGCACCACGCTGCTCTGCCTGGAGAACACGCACAACGCGGCCGGCGGCGCCGTCACCCCGCCCGAGGAGCACGCGCGGCTGGTCGCCGTCGCGAAGGAAGCCGGGCTCAACGTCCACCTCGACGGCGCCCGCATCTGGCACGCAGCCGTCGCGCTGGGCGTGCCCCCGGCGGCGCTGACCGTCGGCGTCGACAGCGTGAGCGCGTGCTTCAGCAAGGGCCTCGGCGCGCCGGTCGGCTCGGTCGTCGCGGGCAGCGTCGAGTTCGTGGAGCAGGCGCGCCGGATGCGCCAGATGCTCGGCGGCGGCGTGCGCCAGGGCGGCATCCTCGCCGCGGCCTGCCTGGTCGCGCTGGAGAACGTCGGCGAGCTGGCCGAGACCCACGAGCACGCCCGGCGCCTTGCCGCGGGCCTGGCCGAGCACGGCTGGGGCGTCGCCACGCCGGACACCAACATCGTGCTCGCCGAGGTCCCCGACCTGGGCGTGGCACTGGAGTGGCTCGGTTCGCTCGGCATCCAGGCGCTGCCGATGGCCGGCAAGGTGCGCTTCGTGCTGCACCGCGACCTCGAACCCACCGCCGTCGAAGACGCGCTGCAGCGCATCAAGGCGGGCGCGCGATGAACTGGATCGTCTTCGACTACGGCGAGGTCCTCTGCACGCGCACCACCGCGCTGCCGAAGCTCGCGGCCACGATGGGCGTGCCGGCCGAGGAGTTCGAGCCCGTCTACTGGGCGGTGCGCGAGCCGTACGACCGCGGGTCGAGCGACCTCGAGTACTGGACGTCGATCGGCGACCGCCTGGGTGCGCGCGTGGACGACACGATGTCGGAGGAGCTCACGGCCATCGACATCGCAGGCTGGTCGAACCTGGCGCCGTCGTCGCTGGAGCTGCTCGAAGCGCTGTCGGAGGCCGGGGCCGCGCTGGCGCTGCTGTCGAACGCGCCTTCGTCGTTCGCCAAGTGGGTGCGCGAGCAGGAGTGGGCGAAGCTGTTCCGCGTCACGCTGTTCTCGGGTGACGTGAAACTCGCCAAGCCCGACGCGGAGATCTTCCGGCTGCTGCTGGAAAAGCTCGACGCGAAGCCGGAGGAGTGCCTGTTCTTCGACGACCGCGAGTCCAATGTGGAGGGAGCGCGCGCCGTCGGCATCCGGGCGCAGCTGTGGGACGGCGCCGAGGCCGCCCGCGCCGCGCTCGATTGAGGCCTTACCGTCGCGACACGGCCGCCCACCGGGCGCGAACTCGATCACCTAAGCTGTGCGCGTCCTGACCGATCTTCTCCGGTAGGTGCGCTGTGGCCGACCACCTCTCGCCGGTCGACTTCGACCGGCCGGGCAACGCGCGGGTGTACGACGCCCTGATGGGCGGCCGTGACCACTACGCCGCCGACCGCGCCGTGCTGCGCCAGATCCTGGAGCTGGCGCCGGCCGCCCAGACGATGGCGCAGGAAGTGCGGCAGTGGCTGGTGCGCGCGGTGCGGATGCTCACCGACCGCCTGGGCGTCGACCAGTTCCTCGACCTCGGTTCGGGCTTTCCGACGGTGGAGAACACGCACCAGGTCGCCCAGCGTGTAAACGCCGAAGCGCACGTCGTCTACGTCGACCACGACCCGGTGGTGCAGGCTCACGGCCGCGCACTGCTGGCGGAGAACGACTACACCCACATGGTCGGCGCCGACCTGCTCGACCCCGAGCGCACGCTGGCGCACCCGGACGTGACGGCCCACCTGGACTTCGAGCGTCCGCTGGGCCTCATCCTGTGCGCGGTGGTGCACCACATCCCCGACTTCGCCGTGGCGAAGGCGGTGGTGAAGGCCTACGTCGACGCGCTCGCGCCCGGCTCGTACCTCGTGCTGCTGCACCAGTACAACCCCGCGGACGGCAGTGCGGCCGCCGAGCTGGCGACCGCACTGCAATCCCGCTTCGCCGCCACCGGCCTCGACACGCTCTACCGCACGCGCGAGGAGATCGCGTCGCTGTTCGACGGGCTCGAGCTCCTGCCGCCCGGCCTGACCCATCCGCACCTGTGGTGGCCGGGCGGCCCGCGCCTGGCCCCGCTCACGCCGACGAACTTCACGACGCTGGCCGGAGTGGCGCGGGTTCCCTAGTCCACTGTGGAGCGTCAGGCTCGCCGGAAACACGAGTCGACGAAGTCGAAGATCAGCTTTTCCAACCGGTCCTTGGTTTTGGGGTCCCGCAGCATGTCGGTGCCGTGGGTCCCGCCCGGCAGGATCTCCAGGTGCTTGTCGGCCGGCGGCGCTCCGGACGCCTGGTACAGCTTCTTCACCTCGCCGATCATGTTGCCGCTGTAGTCGTCCGGCTCGACGGCGAAGAACGCCGGCCTGGTGACCTTGCGGAGGGCCGCCACCGAGTCACCGCCGCAGTTGCTCGGCGAGGACAGGATCAGCAGGCCCACGAGTTGCGGCTCCTTGGCCGCGAGCCGCGCGGCCGAGCTGCCGCCGCAAGAAGCGCCGCCCAGCAGCATCGACTTCGCGCCACGGCGGTGCAGCTCGGCGAGCGCGGCGCTGGTGTCGGTGTCGAAGTTGCCGGTTACGGAGCCGTCGTTCTTCTGCGCCGCGCCGTGGCCGCGGTACTCGAACACCATCACGTGATAGCCCTTGGCGGCGAGCTTCTCCGCGGTGTCCAGCCACGAGCAGATGTAGTAGCCGGACTCGTGGTCGAGGAGGATCCCGCGGTCACCGGATCCCAGCTCGATCGCCGGCAGGTGCAAGCCGTCCGAGGTGGTGAGGCTGAGCACCTGCGGGTCGAGCCGCTCGGGCACACAGGTGTTGACGGGGAAGCCCTGCGCGGTCTTACGCGTACGCTTCGGCGCGGTGACCTCGTACGGCGGCGGCGGGGTGGCGGGCAGCCGTTGCGTGACGGTGACCAGCGGTTTTGTCGGGGCCTGCTGTCTCGAGGTCTGCTGCGCTAAGGTCGCCTGCGCCGACTGCTCAGGGGCGTTGGCGCTGGCCGTGCAGGCGGTGACGAAGAGCGCACACAGCAGAGCCAGCAGCGACCCGGCGGTTCGAGTGGTGGTCATCGGTCCTTCTTCGGCGGAGCGGTACGCGCTCCACGGTGACTGACCGATGTGAGGAAGCGATGAGGATCAGGTCAGCGTGCGAACACGCCGATGCGGCGCCCAGCCGTCGTGGCCGGTCGCCGCACCGAAGGTCAGGGCCCCCTGAAGTCCGAGCTATCAGCGCCCGATGCGCTTCGCGTCCTTCTTGCCGCTGATCGCGCCGTAGGCCGCGGTGCCCAGGAACACCGCGCCGCCGATGATCGCGATCCACAGCACGGCCTTGAAGACGAAGCCGATCACCGCGCCGAGGACCATGAAGGCGATCCAGGCGACGATGAGCCCTCCGACGATCTTCCAGAACATGGCTCCTCCATGACGTTTCCGCGCCACGCCGGCCCGGTGCTGTCCAGCGTGCCACTCGCGGCGCGAAAACTCTCTCGTCCAGGCCAACGTTCAGGGGGATATCCGGGTTCCCCCTGACCGGTTCACCTGAGCCATTCCCCCAGGCGGCGGACCCCTTCGTCGACGTCCTCGGTGGCCCCCGCGAACGAGAACCGCACGAACTTCCCGCCGTCCAACGGGTCGAAGTCCACCCCCGGCGCGATGGCCACGCCCGTGTCGGCGAGCAGGCGCTGGCACCAGCTGAGGCTGTCGTTGGTGTACTCGGAGACGTCGGCGTACGCGTAGAAGGCCCCTTCGGCGGGGGCCAGCTTGTCGAGACCGATTTTCTTGAGCCCGGCGAACAGCCGATCCCGGTTGCGCCGGTAGTGCTCCACGTGCGCGTCGGCCTCCGCGTACGACTCCGGCGTGAACGCCGCGACGGCCGCGTGCTGCGCGATCGCGGGCGGGCAGATCGTGAAGTTGCCCGTGAGCACGTCCACCGCCCGGTGCAACCGCTGCGGCACGAGCATCCAGCCCAGCCGCCAGCCCGTCATGGCGAAGTACTTCGAGAACGAGCCCAGCACGAGCGCTTCGCGGCCGTACTGCCACGCGCAGTCGAGCTGCTTCTCGTACGAAATGCCGTGGTAGATCTCGTCACTGACCAGCTGCACTCCGTGGGACGCGCACCAGCCCGAGATGGCCGCCAGCTCCCCGGGCGGCAGGACCGTGCCCGTCGGGTTGCTGGGGCTCGCCACGATCAGGCCGTCCAGCGGCCCCAGCTCGTCCAGCAGGTCGACGGTGGGCTGGAAGTTGGTCTCGGCGGTCGTCGCGAATTCCACGACCTCGCAGCCCAGAACCCTCAGGAGGTTCCGGTACGCCGGGTACCCAGGCCGCGCCATCGCCACCCGCGCCCCGGGGTCGAACGCGCTGAGGAAGCTCAGCAGGAAGCCGCCCGAAGAGCCGGTGGTCATCACGACGTCCTGCGCGGCGACATCGACGTCATACGTCCTGCGGTAATGCCCCGCGACGGCCTCGCGCAGCTCCGGGATGCCGAGCTGCTCGGTGTAGCCCAGCGTGTGCTCGTCCAGCGCCGCTTTCGCCGCCCGCCTCACCGCTCCCGGCGCGGCCGCCGACGGCTGCCCCGCCGCCAGCGACACCAGGTCCCCGTGACTGCGCTGCCTCGCCTGCGCCGCGGACAGCACGTCCATCACGTGGAACGGGGGAACACCGGCCCGCAGAGCGGGCCCACCGAAAGCACCGATGTCGACCATGCGGCCAGGCTAACCCGGGGCCGAGTTGCCGTGCCCACGGCTGGTCAGTACCCGCGGTAGGCCCCACCGTGTGCCATCGCCGCGATACCGGGCACGTTGCCCATCGACCCGTATCGATCGAGCGAGTACCGCACCCCGGCGATGATGTTGTCGACCGGGTTGTAGATGTTGTCGTGCCCCGGGAGCTTGTGCGCCTGGAACGTCGAGTCGATGCACTGCATCAGACCCTTGGACGGGTGCCCGGCGGCCGCGTTGGAGTTCCCGGTGAGGAACACGTGGTCGCCCTCGCGCGCGGTCCAGGTGCCGAGCTCGGTCGTCACGCACCAGACGTCGGCGCGCCCGGCCGGCTCACGGTGCAGGAACGCCCCGGTGACCACCGGGTTGTTCGCCCGCACGGCAGCCTCGCGGCGCCACGTCTCGTGCTCACCCGTGCGATCGGTGATCGACACGCGCGGCCGAGCGCCGGAGAGGTAGACGGCCAGCGTGATCGCCTCGAGCACCTCGCCCGGCGCCTGGTAGATCGTGACCTTCGGCTTGGTGAACCCGGGGCGCAGGTGCCGCGTACCCTCCGCGTCGGTCACGGCTTCCAGCCACGCTTCACGCTGCGCGGTCGACATCGCCAGGACCTGGCGCACGGCTTCGGACTTCGGATTTCCCGCGCGGTGCAACAGGTCCTGCGCGTAGTCGTAGTCGATCCGGAACTGGTGCCGGGGCCCGCAGCCACCGCGGTCGTCGACGTACACCGCGTGCGGCACGTCGTCGAGCAGCTCATGCAGCTTCGCCACCATGTCCTTTTTGGACTGTGCGATCGAGATCGTCGGCCGGTGCCGGCGCGTCTCGACGTGGCCGTCGCCCGCGATCCAGCCGAGGATCGCTGCCTCGCGCACGGTCACGTCGAGCGCCGGCTCCGTGTCGGCGGGCGCGGCGAGCAGAATCCGGTCGCGGCCGCCGACCTCGTCAGTCGTCACGAAGCGGGCTTCGTCGGCGTGGACGTTGCGCTGTGTTTCCGGGACCACGCCGTGGATCTTGCCGCGGTGCACGGCCACCCCGCTGGCGGGCGCCGTGCTCGTGCGCGGCTCCCACCCGCATTCCGGGCAGACAACCGGACCGTCCTTGGCGACCGCGACCCGCGGCAGGTTCAGCCAGCGGTGGTTCGGCGTGGTGGTCGCCGCCCAGCGGGAGCTGGCCAAGGTCACCAACGGCGCGTTCTCGTGGTGGACGACGCGCGTGACCCGGGTCCACTCGCTGCGCCGGGTCTGCGGGTTGTAGCCGATGGTCTCGTCGCCGACCTCGACGTCGTGGTGCTTCAGCAGCCCACGCCGGGTGAGGATGGCCGTGTCCAGCGGCACGCAGTCCCAGTTGTTGATCGCGTTGGGGTTACCGCCCGATTCGTGCTGGATGATCGCCCAGATGTTCTTGACGTCGGCTTCCGTGACGTTCACGCCGTTGGCCTGCAGGATCTTGATGGCCTCGTCGATCCATTCCTGCACGTTGCCCGGCGGCGGGGATCCGGGCGGGCCGCCGCTGGGGCCGAGGCCGCCGCCCCCACCGCCACCGCCGCCTCCTCCGCCGCCCCCACCGCCGTGGTGGGAGGGGGTGTGGAGGCCGCCGGTGCTCTGGGGGACGGTGCCGTCCTTGCCGGGCAGGGGGACCTTGTCGTAGCCGCCCTCGATCTGGGTTTTCATGAGGGTCTGCGACTGGCCGATCATGGTGTTGGCCTGGGTGAGCAGGGTCTGCACTTCGCCGTCGTACTGCGTCGTGAGGTTGTTGATGTCCGTCTTCGCCGTGGCTTTGATCTGCTCGACGGTGGGACTCGGCGCCGGCTTCTTCTCGTCCGCAGCGGTCTTGGCCGCGGCAGCCGCCGCGTTCACGTCCGTCTGGGCCTTCTGGTTGCGGGCGTTCACCGCCTTCTCCGCGTCGCCGAGCTTGCCCTGCGTGACCTTGGTCTTGATGTCGGCGAGGCTCTTCGCCAGGTTCGTCAGGTCGGTCGCCACGTCGCCGAGGTGGGCCTCGACCTTGGCGCCCGCGCTGCGGACCGTGCGGACGTAGTCAAAGAAACTGTCGGCCGCGCCGCCGGACCAGACGCTGCTGTCGAGCGCCTTCGTGGTGTTGTCCAGCGCCTGCGAGTGGTCGGCGGCGTCGGTGGCGGCGCCGCGGAACTGGTCGGCCGCCTTGTTGATGGCGTCCACGTTGAGTTTGGCGACTTGGTCGACCTTGTCCGTGAACGCTTTCCAGTTGTCCGGAGTCCCGGCACCGACCCCATCCAAAGCCACTTGACGCTCCCCCTGCTTTTCGTTCCCCGAGCCCGCTTTATCCTATTTGTCGACGTGGACGGTCAGGTCGCTCTTGCCGACCTCGTCCATTTCGGTCATCAGACCGGCGGCCTTGCGCATGGCGAACGCGAGCGCGTCCATGTGCCGGCCCGCGGCGTCGAACTGGCTGTGCACACCGTTCTTGAACTCACCGACCGCGCTGTGGGCGTCCTGCGAGCCGGGCATCCCGCCGAACGGGCTGTCCTTTTCGTGGTCCATGCCGGTGAGCTTTTCCTTGGACTTCTGGTATTCGTCCTTCAGCTTCTCGACCTGTCGCGCCGCGATGGCCATCGAGTCGACGTCGTAGACAGCCACGGTCCGCTCTCCCCTTCACGAAAACCAACATCCGACCGATCAGACGTGGGCATGACCAGGTCGGTTCCCGGCCCACTTTAAGACCTCCGCCGCACTCCCGGTACGGATCTTCGACGAATCCACCCCGGCGTGCCAGGAACGGTTCACAAACCCGCCTGCAGCTCGTGCACCCGCTCCACCAGCAGCGCGTTGTCCGCGGGCGTGACCGTGGCCCACGTGTGGCCGTCGGAGTCGTCGGTGAGCTGGAAGAGGTAGCGGCCCGCGTCGGTGTCGAAGAAGGCCGTGGGGTGGGGCGAGCGGCGGACGGTGCCGTCGCGGAGGGTGCGTTCGGCGGTGAACTGGCCGCGGGCTTCCTGGCCGAGCAGCATGCCGGCGAGCTCCTGGGCTTCCCACAGGGCGAGGCCGTGATCTTCCAGCACCGTGACCAGGGCTTTCGGGTCGCCGCCGGCTTTGGTGTCGGCGGCGACCAGCGTCGCGTGGGGCACGGACACGCTCTGGCCGACGCCCGCGGACAGCTCCCCGGCGACGGGCACGGCGGCTTCGGCCAGCGCGCCCTCGTCGGCGGGGATGAGCCAGACCTCGTCGCGGTCGACGACGGCGAGCACGGCCTGGCTGCCGCGGCTGACGGCGCGCCCGTGGATCTCGCGGTCGGCCCAGACCCAGACATCGAGGGCGTACTGCGGGCGCGACAGCAGGTGCAGCTGGTCGAACAGCTCGCCCGACGCGCGGCGCCCCCGCGCGAGGCGTCGGCGCGAAAGTCCTTCCCACACCTGTTCGATCAATGCAGCGCGCTCGGAATGGGTGCGGCCCGGCGAGGGCACGCCGAGCGCGGCCGGGCGGCGACCCAGCTCGAGCGACTCCCACAGGACGTCGAACTCGAGCGTCGAGAGCACGAGGTTCACGCGTCGTCGCCGATCACGTCGTCGGAGACCAGGCGGGGGTCGGTGAAGAGGTCCTTGTCGTCGACGCCGAAGCGGCGCACGTGGTCCGCGTCGTCCTCGTTCTGCGTGGCCGCGGGGGCGAGGAACTTCGCGTCGCCAGAGGGCTGCTTGGGCTCGATCTGCTCGGTCTTGCGCAGCGCGATCGCCTCTTCCTCCGGCAACTCCACCGGCAGCGGACGCACCGGTCCCTTCGACGGCGCACCACCGAAACCCCGGTGTGGGCGTTCGCGATCGCCCGCCAGCGCACCGCCGGCCACGCCCGCGCCGAGCGCCGCGGCACCTGCGCCGAGCTCACCGGCCGACGCACCCGGCTGCGGCGGCGCGGCGGGACCGCCCACGCTCTCTTCCGGCACGACGGGTGACTGCGGACCACTGCCGACCATCCGGCCCCGGCTCAACGCCGGGTCGCCACCACCGGTCCCGCCGCCAGTCCCGCCGCCAGCGCCGCGGCCAAGCACAGCGTCAGGCCCGGTCGAACCACCCGCGGCAGCACCTCCGGAACCGGGCCCGGGACCACCGCCAAAACCACCACCGGCACCCGGCCGGCCCTCGAAACCGGCACCGAAACCAGGCCCACCACTGCGAACCGGCCCACTGAACCCAGGCCGTCCAGGCACCTCCGGCTGACCGCCTCCCCGCGGCATTTCCCACCCAGGCGGAGGCGGCGTCGAAGGCCGACCGGAAACGGGCGGAGCAACTGGCGGCACCGGCCGCCCCGGGGCCGAAGCGGGCGCCGTGTACCCAGCCGACCCACCCGATCCACCGGACCCCGCCGACCCACCAGTGGGCGGCGGCACCGCGATCCCGTACGCCGGCGTCGGCGGATCCACCGCCACCCGGTTCGCCACGGGCTGCACCACCGGCGGATCCACGTGCCGCGACTGCACTGACGCCGAAGCCGGCCGCACCCCCCCGTCCGGCGTCACGTCGACCGCCGAACCCGCCAGGTCGAGCACGTTCTTGCGCCCGTCCGGCTGCGTCATCGACAGGGACTGCGGCTGGCTCAACGGTTCCGACGACAGCAGGTTCTCGCCGCTCTGCTGCGCGTACGCGTTCAACGCCTCGAGCGCCTGGCTTCGCGCGTTCTGCGCCGCGTCGACCGCCGTCGCGTGGTCGGTCTCGAAGCCGATGAGGCTCAGCACGGAGTCGCCGAGTGTGTAGCCGCCGGCGCCCTTCATCAGGGTGGCGGGATCGGGCAGCTTGAACTTCGTGCGGTTGAAGGCCTCGCCCTGGGCGAAGAGCAGCTCGGCGGTGTTCGACACCTTCCGCATGGCGTCCTGGGAGAACCCGGCCTGGTCGGTGAACACCTGCCCGGCCGCGCCGCCCGCCTGGCTCTGCCACTCCACGCCGAGCTGCGTCAGCTGCGTGCGCAGCGCCTGGTCGGTCTCGGCGAGCGCGGTCGCGACGGCCTTCAGCGCGTCCACGGCCGTGCCGATGCTGCCGATGCCGTCGCCGTCGGAGAACTTCCGGATCTCGTCCGCGAGGGACGTGTCCGTCCAGCCGTCGAAGCGCTGGTCGCGGATCTTGCCCGCGAGGTCGGAGATCTCCACGCGCCCTCCTAGGTCCGTGTCTTGAGGTACTGCAGCGCCAGGTCGGCCGCCTGCGTCGCCTGGTCGCACAGCTGCTGCTGGGTGAACGCGCCGGCGGTGACCGCAAACGCTTGCGCCGCCAGCGTCTGGCCCTTCGCGACGCCGACGAGCGCCTCGCAGTCCGACGGCGTGCCGGCCGCGCGGTAGTTCGTGAGCGCCGGGTAGCCCTCGACCGCGAACGGCGCCGTGGTCATGCTGTTCTTCCGCCGCGCGCCGGTGAGCCACTCCTGCAGGTCGGCGGTGACGGTGCGCAGGTGGTACGCGTGGAACGGCTCGGCCTTGTCCGCGTCGAACACGCACGTGGGGCCGTCCTGCGGATCCGCGGCCTTGCGCGGCACGGCGTTGACCTGCAGCTCGTCGAGCTGCGCCTGGCCCAGCAGGTCGCACGGGTCCACGCCGGTGAGGGAGAGTTCGGCCGGGCGCGGCGGCAGCTGCGAAGCCTTCGCGGCCTGCGATGCCGAGCTCACCGCGGTCTGCACCGGAACCGCCGTGCCGGCATCTCCGGACGAGCACCCGGCCACGCCTAGCGCGAGCACCGCGACCGCGCTGAAAGACAGAGCGCTAGTGGATGCCGTGCGCACCACGGTCCCCGAACGCCGCAGCCTTGTCGTCCTCGCTCGCCTGGTACGTCTGCGCCGCGCCCCGCAGCTGTTCGCCGAGGCGGCGCAGGTTGGCGACGTACGCGCGCGCTTCGGCCGCGTACGAGTGATCACCTTCCGCGACGATCATGTTCCACGCCGCCACGGAGTTCACGCTCACCGCGTCGGCCGAGGGCGTGTCGATGCGCAGCTCGCCCAGGCGCGTCAGCAGCTTGTCCTCGAGCGCGTTGGCCTGCTCGTCAACGGCCTTCGCCACGTCCAGCAGCTTCTCCGGCGCCACGATGAGGTCCGCGACGCCGGGCGCGGCCGGGACGGACGACGCCAGGTCGGACAGCGGACTGCTTTCCGCCATAACGCTCCCCCTCGGTGATGTCTACGGACAGTGACCGTTCGGCCCCGCTACGAGGCTACCAACCGCCGGGTGATCGGGAGGCGAAAACTCAGGCGTTCACCGGCATGGTGATGTCACCGTTGGCCGCCTTGAGCGCGATGTCGGTGCGGTGGTGCGAGCCCGCGAGATGCACGCGCTCCACCGTCTCGTACGCGTGCTTGCGCGCCGACTTGAGCGACTTGCCGGTGCCGACCACGGACAACACGCGCCCGCCCGCCGACACCACGGCGCCGTCCTCGCGCCGCCGAGTACCCGCGTGGAGCACGCCTTCGATCTCGCCGCCGGTGATCACGTCGCCGGTGCGCGGCTTGCCGGGGTAGCCGTCGGCCGCGATCACGACCGTCACGGCCGCGCCGCCCGACCACTCCAGCGGCGGCTGCTTCGCGAGCTTGCCGGTGGCCGTCGCGTGCATCAGACCGGCCAGCGGCGTACGCAGCAGCGCCAGAACGACCTGGGTCTCCGGGTCGCCGAAGCGGCAGTTGAACTCGATGACCTGCGGGCCCTCGGACGTCAGCGCGAGGCCGGCGTAGAGCAGGCCGGAGAAGGTGGCGCCGCGCGCGTCGAGCTCGTCGACCACGGGCTGCACGATGCGGGCGACCACGTCGTCCACCAGGTCTTCCGGGGCCCACGGCAGCGGAGCGTACGCGCCCATGCCGCCGGTGTTGGGGCCCGCGTCGTCGTCGCCGACGCGTTTGAAGTCCTGCGCGGGCAGCAGCGGGACGACGGTCCGGCCGTCGACGAAGCAGAACAGCGAGGCCTCAGGTCCGTCCAAAAAGGACTCCAGGAGGACGGGGTGGCCACCGTCGAGGAGCATCAGGGCGTGCTTGCGCGCGACCTCGACGTCCTGCGTGACGACCACGCCCTTGCCGGCCGCGAGGCCGTCGTCCTTCACGACCCAGGTGGGGCCGAAGCGCTGCAGCGCGGCGTCGAGGCGCGCCGGCGTGTCCACGACCTCACTGCGCGCGGTAGGGACGTTCGCGGCGGCCATCACGTCCTTGGCGAACGCCTTCGAGCCCTCGATGCGCGCGGCGGTGGCCGACGGTCCGAAGCAGGCGATGCCCGCCTTCCGCACCGCGTCGGCGACGCCCGCGACCAGCGGAACCTCGGGGCCGACCACCACGAGGTCGGCCTTCCACTCGCTCGCCAGGGCAGCGACCGCTTCGGGATCAGCCGGCTCGACACCCATCTGCTCGGCGACCGCGGCCGTCCCGGCATTGCCGGGCGCGCAGGCGAGCGCGGTGACGGCGGGATCGCCGGACACCGCGAGGACGAGTGCATGCTCTCGGGCGCCGGACCCGATTACCAGTACGCGCACGCCGAACAGGGTAACGGGCCCTCCTCGGAGTGGGCATTTCGCCGTCCAAACCGTGTTGTCCGAAAGCGGATTCCATGCACCGTTTACCGGGTTGTCCCCCGTTTGTCCCTCAGGTGCCCCCCGTTCGACAGTTGCGGCCGTGAGGGTGGCGGCGGTACTCGTGGCAAATCCGTCATACGAGGACGGAGCGCCCGGTAGAGAGAGGTCCTCCATGAAGCGCAAACGCGTGGGTGTGCTCGCCCTGTCCGGTCTCGCCCTGCTCGGGGTCGCGAGCCTGGCCATCGGTCCCGCCACGGCGGCCCCGCAGCAGGTGGCGGGCGCGGCGGCGCACCGGCACGATGACCCCGTGATCGTCGGACACCGGGGCGCGCCCGGCTACCGCCCGGAGCACACGCTCGCCTCCTACGAGCTCGCCTTCCGCATGGGCGTGGACTTCGTCGACGTCGACCTCGTGCCGACCAAGGACGGCCGGCTCGTCGCGCGGCACGAGCCGGAGATCGGCGGCACCACGGACGTGGCGGACCACAAGGAGTTCGCCTCGCGCAAGGCCACCAAGGTCATCGACGGCGTCACGATGACCGGCTGGTTCACCGAGGACTTCACGCTCGCGGAGCTCAAGACGCTGCGTGCGAAGGAGCGGATCCCGGAGAACCGCCCGAACAACCAGCTCTACAACGGCCGCTTCCAGATCGCGACCTACCAGGAGGTCATCGACCTCACGCGGCGGCTCGGCAAGGAGCTGCACCGCACGCTGGGCACCTACCCCGAGGTGAAGCACTCGACGTACTTCAAGTCGATCGGCAACCCGACCGAGCCGAAGCTCGTCGCGTTCCTCAACCGCAACGGCCTCAACCGCGCCGACGCGCCGGTGATCATCCAGTCGTTCGAGGTGGCGAACCTCAAGGAGCTGCACAAGCAGGTGCGGGTGCCGCTGCTGCAGCTGACCGAGGCCTCCGGCGCGCCGGCCGACTTCGTGGCCGCCGGTGACAAGCGCACGTACGCCGACATCGTGACGCCGACCGGTCTGCGTGAGGTCGCGAAGTACGCGAAGTACCTCGGCCCGGACAAGGCGCAGGTCATCCCGCGCGACGCTTCGGACAACCTGGGCAAGCCGACCTCGCTGGTCGCCGACGCGCATCGCGTTGGCCTGAAGGTGCAGCCGTACACCTTCCGCAACGAGAACCCGTTCCTGCCGGCGAACCTGCGTTCCTCGGCCGCCCCGACGGCGTTCGGCAACGTGTTCGCGGAGGAGGCGGCGTTCTTCAAGGCCGGCGTGGACGGCTTCTTCGCCGACCAGGCGGACACGGCACTGGAGTCGCTGCACGATTTCCTGGGCCGATGATTTTTCTTTCATAGCAACGCTTTCAGCAGGCCCGTTCACCCGATGGTGGACGGGCCTGCTGTTTATTGTCGGTGCGGGTTCCTAGTGTTGTCGGCATGGTTCTTGGGGAGGAGATCGACCGGCTGGCAGGCGACACCGGGTTTTCCGGCGTCGTGTCCGTCAGCCGAGGCAGCGAGGTGGTGCTCGCGCGTGCGTACGGCTTGGCGCACCGCGGGTACGGCGTACCGAACACAGTGGACACACGGTTCGCGATCGCCAGTGGTACCAAGGGTTTGACCGCCCTTGTCGTGGTGAGCTTGATCGTGGAGGGCTTGCTGACTTTGGGCACGCGGGTGCGTGCCCTGCTGGGCGCGGACCTGCCGTTGATCGACTCTTCGGTCACGGTGGAGCACCTGGTCGCCCACCGCTCCGGCATCGGCGACTACTGCGACGAGGACGCGTTGCCACCGGCGCAACCACAGTCGTTCACGTCGGCGGCGGCGTATTTGCCTGCGCTGGAGGGGTTCCCGCAACGGTTTCCGCCGGGGTCGCAGTTCTCCTACAACAACGGCGGGTTCGCGGTACTGGCTCTGGTGGCGGAACGAGCCGCGGGTGTGCCCTTCGCGGATCTGGTTGCTTCGCGTGTCACTGCCCCCGCCGGGATGGCGCGCACGTCGTTCCTCCGGTCGGACCAGTTGCCCGGCGATGCGGCAACGGGGTACCTGGAAGACGGGCGCACCAACGTGTTCAGCCTGCCCGTGGTGGGCAGTGGTGATGGCGGGATCTACTCGTCGGCCGGAGATTTCGCCGCGTTCTGGGCCGCGCTGCACGACGGTCGGATCGTGCCGCCGGAGTGGGTGGCCCGGATGACGGCCGTGGTGAGCGCCGAGACTTCGACCCGCGAACAACTCCGCTACGGGCTCGGCTTCTGGCTCCCGCCCGACGACACGACGGTGATGCTGGAGGGTTACGACTACGGCGTCTCGTTCCGCAGCGTCTCGCGTCCGTCCGACGGCCTGGTGTTCACGGTTGTTTCCACCACTTCCGAGGGTGCGTGGCCGCTGACCAGGTGGCTCGGAGGGCAGTTCTTGACGGAACCTTGACACCCGCGGACGCACGGGGCTAGCTTCTCCGGAACTTCAAAGGTCTGTCCACATACCTTTCAGGTGGGGTGCCCGATGGATGTCTCCGACCAGCAGACCGCCGAACCCGACCGCCACGACGAGGACAGCGCCCGGCTGCACGCGCTGGGGTATGCGCAGGAGCTCAAGCGCACGATGTCGTCGTTCTCGAACTTCGCGGTGTCGTTCACGATCATCTCGATCCTGTCCGGATGTCTGACGCTGTACGGCTTCGGCATGAAGACCGGCGGGCCCGTGGCGATGATCTGGGGGTGGCCGCTCGTCGGTCTCTTCGTGATCCTCGTGGGGCTCGGCATGGCGGAGGTGTGCTCCAGCTACCCGACGGCCGGTGGTCTGTACTACTGGGCGGCGAAGCTGGCGACGCGCAACGGGCCGGCGTGGTCGTGGTTCACCGGGTGGTTCAACCTGATCGGCCAGATCGCCGTCACGGCGGGCATCGACTTCGGGGCGGCGCTGTTCCTGAACGCGTTCCTCGACCTGCAGTGGGGCTACTCCGCGACGCCCGGGCACACGATCCTGTTGCTGGCGATCATCCTGGTGGTGCACGGGGCGCTCAACACGTTCGGTGTGCGGGTGGTGGCGATCCTCAACAGTGTGAGCGTGTGGTGGCACCTGATCGGGGTGTTGGTGATCGTCGGCGTGCTCGTGTTCGTGCCGGCGAAGCACCAGGAAGCGTCGTTCGTGTTCGGGCACTTCGCCAACGAGACGGGCTGGAGCTCGTCGGTATACGTGTTCGCGCTGGGGTTGCTGCTGGCGCAGTACACGCTGACCGGCTACGACGCGTCGGCGCACATGACGGAGGAGACCAAGAACGCCGCGAAGGCCGGGCCGCGCGGGATCATCAACTCGATCCTCGTGTCGCTCGTCGCGGGGTGGGTGCTGCTGATCGGGCTCACGTTCGCCATCCAGGACTACGACGGGGCCGTCAACTCGGCCACGGGTGTGCCGCCGGCGCAGATCTTCATCGACGCCACCGGCGCGGTCACGGGCAAGTTCCTGCTGCTGATCTGCATCGGCGCGCAGCTGTTCTGCGGCATGGCTTCGGTGACGGCCAACTCACGGATGATCTACGCGTTCGCAAGAGACGGCGCCATTCCCGGCTCGAAGATCTGGCACCGCATCAACAAGCGCACGCAGACGCCGACCAACGCCGTGTGGCTCGCGGCGGGCGGCGCGCTGATCCTCGCGCTGCCGTACCTGTGGAGCGCCACGGCGTACGCGGCGGTCACGTCGATCGCGACCGTCGGGCTGTACGTGGCGTACGTGATCCCCGTGTTCCTGCGGGTGCGGCGCGGCGACAGCTTCGAGAAGGGGCCGTGGAACCTCGGACGCTGGGGCAAGCCGATCGGCATCGTCGCGACGGCGTGGGTCGTGGTGATCTTCGTGCTGTTCATGCTGCCGCAGGGCTCACCCATCACGGTCGACTCCTTCAACTACACGCCGATCGCGTTCCTGATCGTGCTCGGCGGCGCGGCGCTGTGGTGGGTCGTGTCGGCGCGCAAGTGGTTCACGGGCCCGAAGGTGCAGGGATCCGCGGCGGAACTGGAAGCCGTCGAACGGGAGCTCAAAGAACTGGGATAGACCCGGGACCAACCCCGAGGTGGAGGCGGCGCGCGGCGGGCCTGGTGATGATCGAGACGGTGAAACCACACCGGATCGCCGCGCTCGCCGCCGCTGTGACCAGCCTCGGCGCGCTCACCGTCGCACCCGCCGCCGCGGCCACCACGACCCTGTTCTGGGGCACCTGCCCCGCCCCGACTCCCGACGTGTCGAACAACACCGTCCAGCGTGACCCGCGCCAGCAGTTCGCACGCTGGCCGTCCCGCTCGACTACGCCCACCCGCACGGGAAAACCATCATCCTCACGATCTCGCGCATCGCCGGCACGAAACACCGACCGCTGGCCATCGGCCCGGGCGGGCCCGGCGGATCCGGCCTCGACCAGCCGAGCGTGTGGTCGACCACGGCCGTCGGGAAGCGCCTGCTGAGCCAGTACGACCTCATCGGCTTCGACGACCGCGGCATCGGCAACTCGACCCCAGTCCTCTGTGGACTGTCCGACGCCGACCGCGCCCCCGACCTCGCCGACCCGTACCCGACGCCCGGCGGCGACATCGGCACAGGTGTCGCCCACGCCCGCCGCGTCGCCGACACGTGTGCGAAGAACGCCGGCGCCTACCTGCCGTACCTCGACACCAAGAGCGTCGCCCAGGACATGGACCGCATCCGCCAAGCACTGGGCGCGCGGCACCTGAACTACTACGGCACGTCCTACGGCACCTACCGCGGCGCCGTCTACGCGTCGCTGTTCCCGCAGGACACCGGCAAGATCGTGCTCGACAGCAGCACCCCGCCGGAAGGCGTCACAGCCGCGATCCGACTGAAGGGCGAGGGCGTGGAAACGGCGTTTCCCGCGTTCGCCGCAGATGGAGACCCTCACGCTGGTCGGAGTCCTCGCCGGCGCGCTCGGCCTGACCGCGCTCGCCCGGCGCTACAACGTGTCGGCGCCGCTGCTGATCGTCGTGGTCGCACTGGGGTTCGCGCTGATCCGCGTGCGAGCCGCCTACTTCCGCATCACCGCGGCCCTCGACCAGTACCCGCGCACCTTCGACAGCGGCCGCGTCCTCACCGGCAACGACGTGCGCATCGCTGCGCCGCCGTTCCTCGAGAAGCCGGCGACCTACCCCGTCATCGCCAGCCTGATGGCCCTCGGCGACGGCCAGGACCTGCCGTTCGGCACCACCTTCACCCAGCCGATCCCGGACAACCTCGCCAGCGACCAGTACGCCGTCCTCTGCGGTGACGCGCCCGTCTCCCGCAACCTGGCGACGTACGCCGCCGCCGTCCAGCAGGAACGCCAGGCCCACCCCCTCACCAACGGAATGCTCGCCGAGATCTGACCGTGCGCCTTCTGGCCGCGCGATGCCGTGCACCAGCCCGTGCCCATCACGGCGAACGGCCCGCGCAACGTCCTGATGCTCCAGAACCACGCCGACCCCTCCACGGCCTACTCCGGCGCCCTGCGGATGCGCGCCGCTCTCGGCCGCCGCGCGGAGCTGACCACGATCGACGAGGTCGGCCACGGCGTGGACCTCACCAACGCGTGCACCGCCGGCCGGCTCACCGATTTCCTGCTCGAAGATCACCTGCCCGGGCGCGACACGACCTGCCCGTGACCCGTCGTCCGAGATCAACCTGGGTGAAGATGCGGGCATGGAGACCCTCACGCTGGTCGGAGTCCTCGCCGGCGCGCTCGGCCTGACCGCGCTCGCCCGGCGCTACAACGTGTCGGCGCCGCTGCTGATCGTCGTGGTCGCGCTGGGGGTCGCGCTGATCCCCGGCGTGCCACGGATCGAGCTGGAGCCCGAGCTGATCCTCACGGTGGTGCTACCACCGCTGCTCTACTCGACGTCGCTCGACAGCTCGCTCACGCACTTCCGCGCGAATCTCCGCCCGATCATCGGGCTGGGGGTGGTGCTGGTGGTGGTCACGGCCGTGGTCGTCGCGTTCGTGGTGCACCTGCTGCTGCCCGACCTGCCGTGGGCGTCGGCGCTGGTGCTCGGGGCCGTCGTGGCGCCGCCCGACGCCGTGACCGCCGTGGCGATCGGGCGCAAGCTCGGACTGCCGCGCGGGATCATGACCGTGCTGACCGGCGAAAGCCTGGTCAACGACGCCGCCGCGCTCACGCTGTACAAGGTCGCGCTCGCCGCCGTCGCGGGCATGGCCGGGTCGATCGGCCACGGTCTGGGTGTGTTCGCGGTGGCAACGGTGCTCGGCATCGCCGTGGGCCTCGTGGCCGGGTTCGTGGTGGTGTTCATCCGCTCGCGGCTCGAAGACCCGCTGCTGGAGTCGGCGTTCGGGATCATCGTGCCGTTCGCGGCCTACGTGACGGCCGAGCACCTGCACCCGTTCGGCTCGGAGTTCAGCGGTTCGGGCGTGCTCGCCGTGGTCACGGCCGGCCTCTACCTGGGGCAACGGTCGCTGCGCGCGTCCCCGGCCACGCGCATGCAGGACCGGTCCGTGTGGACGTCGATCGACGTGCTGCTCGAAGCGCTGGTGTTCGCGTTGATGGGCCTGCAGCTGCCGTTTGTGCTCGACGGCGCCGATCGCGCGGCCCGCGACAACGGTACCCTCGCGATCGTCGCCATCGTGGTGCTGCTGGTGACGATGGCCGTGCGGATCCCCGCGGTGTTCCTGTCGAGCTACCTGCCGAGAACACTGCGGCTGTTCGGCCGCACGCGAGACTCGGCTTCGTGGCAGGCGCTGGCCGTGGTGTCGTGGACCGGGATGCGCGGTGTGGTCACGCTCGCCGCGGCGTCGGCCGTGCCGTTCGGGACGCCGGGGCGCCCGGAGATCCAGCTGTTCGCGTTCACCGTCGCCATCGGCACGGTGCTGGTCCAGGGCCTCACGTTGCCGCCGTTGATCCGCCGGCTCAAGGTGCAGGACCCGGCCGAGGCCGCGCGCGACCAGTCCGAGGAGCTGGCCGCGCGGGAAGTCGCGCAGAAGGCAGCGCACGCGCGGTTGAAGGAGATCACGCAGGCGGCGATGTCCAAGGCGGACCTGCCGCCGGACCGCATGAAGCGGCTGGAAGAACGTCTGGAACGGCTTGTCGACACCCGCTACCGCTTCGCGCGGGCCGCGATCACGCTGTCCGGCGAGGAGCGCAGCGCCAGCCCCCAGGCCAAGTTCGCGCAGGCCCGGCGTGAGCTGCTGATCACCCAGCGCGCGGCGATGATCGCGGAGAACCGCGCCGGACGCCTCGACGACGAGGTGCTGCGCAAGGTCCTCGTCGAGCTGGACCTCGAAGAGCTCTCCGCCACCAACACCCTCACCAATCGGACGGGCATGGGCTGACGGGCGTTCGTCGAGAACGCCCGTCAGCTGAGCGAAACACCCGTCAGACGAACTCGTGCCGCACGATCGTCTGCTCGCGACCCGGACCCACGCCGATCGCCGAGATCCGCGCACCCGAGAGCTCCTCGAGACGCTCCACATAGGACCGAGCGGTGGCCGGCAGCTCGTCGAACGTCCGGCAGCTCGAGATGTCCTCGAACCAGCCCGGCAGCTCTTCGTACACCGGCACGGCGTGGTGCACGTCGGTCTGCGTCATCGGCATGTCGTGGGTGCGGCGGCCGTCCACGTCGTACCCGACGCACACCGGCACCTTCTCCAGGCCCGACAGCACGTCGAGCTTGGTGAGGAAGTAGTCGGTGATCCCGTTGACGCGCACGGCGTAGCGGGCGATCACGGCGTCGAACCAGCCGGTGCGCCGCGAACGGCCGGTGGTCACGCCGAACTCGCCGCCCTGCTTGCGCAGGTATTCGCCGGCCTCGTCGTCGAGCTCCGTCGGGAACGGGCCCGAGCCGACGCGCGTGGTGTAGGCCTTCAGAATGCCCAGCACGGTGGTGATGCGGCCCGGGCCGATGCCCGAACCCGCGCTCGCGCCGCCCGAAGTCGGGTTCGACGACGTGACGAACGGGTACGTGCCGTGGTCCACGTCGAGCAGCGTGCCCTGCGAACCCTCCAGCAGCACGGTCTCGCCGCGCTCGAGGGCCTGGTTGAGCTGCAGCCGCGTGTCGGCGATGCGGTGCGCGAACTTCTCGCCGGCGGCGAGCACCTCGTCGGCGACCTGGTTCGCGTCGAGCGCCTTGCGGTTGTACACCTTCACCAGCACCTGGTTCTTGAACTCACACGCGGCTTCGACCTTCTGGCGGAAGATCTTCTCGTCGAGCAGGTCCTGCACGCGGACGCCGACGCGGGCGATCTTGTCCTGGTAGCACGGCCCGATGCCACGGCCGGTGGTGCCGATCTTGCGGCTGCCCAGGTAGCGCTCGGTGACTTTGTCGATGGCCACGTGGTACGGCATGATCAAGTGCGCGTCGGCCGAGATCCGCAGCCCGCTCGTGTCGACGCCGCGTTCCTCCAGACCCGCGAGCTCGTCGAGCAGCACGCCCGGGTCGACCACCACACCGTTGCCGATGACGTTGGTCACGCCCGGTGTGAGGATCCCGGACGGGATGAGGTGGAGGGCGAAGTTCTCGCCGTTGGGAAGGACGACGGTGTGGCCGGCGTTGTTGCCGCCCTGATACCGGACGACCCATTGCACGCGGTCACCGAGCAGGTCGGTCGCCTTGCCCTTGCCTTCGTCCCCCCACTGGGCACCGATCAGCACGATCGCCGGCATGTGACACTCCAGGTGTTCGGCAACAGGGAAAGTGTCCCGATGGGACACGGGGTGGCGCTGGGAAATGCCGGTGCATGACTGTAACGGAGGACGTGCGCGTGCGCGGAATCGTGGTGGTCTGCGGTGATGATCCGCACTCGTTCACGGGCCTCCCGGACGTCTCCATCGTCCGCGTTTCAGCGCTTCCGGGCAAGGCGGAAATCGATCCCTTGCTGGGGAAACACGAGCGTCTGATCGTCGCGGGGACCGACGCTGACCTCTCGGCGGTGCTCGTGCGATTGCTGCGTACCGATCGGGTGTCGGGCGTGTCGGTCGGGTTCGTGCCCTCCGAGTCCGGTTCGGCCGTCGCGGCGCTCTGGGGACTGCCCACAGACCCCGTCAAAGCGCTCGAAATCGCCCTCGACGCTTCGGCCTCCGAAGTGCCGCTCGTGCGCGACGACACCGGCGGCATCCTGGCCGGGCGCGCCACTCTGCGTAACGTCCAGGGCCAGGCGTACAGCGACGAGCATCTGGCGTTCGACGGCACCGCGGCCGCCGTCGAGGTGTCCTCGGACGAGAACGGCCTGGTCGCGCGGGTGACGCGCGGGAAGCTCGTGAAGCGCACCGCGGTGTTCCACGGCCGCGCCTTCCAGCTCGGCTGCCTGCCGACCACTTCGCTCGTGAGCGACGGCGTCGCGCACCCGCGAGAGGTCACCAAGCGGACCTGGTACCGCCACACCGAAGACCTGCGCCTGATCCGACCGTGACCGCTTTCATCCGATAGTTCTGCGCCAGGTGGCCTAACAGCACTTTCTGTTCACTGAAGGTCTGTTACATGTCACCCGTAAGTGTTGCTTGCGCCACTTCCGTGGTCGAGGGTGAATCAGTCCCACACTCGACACGGAGGCAGCGATATGCCCACAGCGCGTAGTGTCCGAAACTCCTTGACCGTCCTCGTCGGCGTGACGCTGCTCGGCGGCACGATGGTCGGCATCGCCGACGCGACCCCGCCCGGCATCCCGTCGGCCACGACGGCCAAGAGCGAGCTCGCCGGCCTCACCGTGAAGGCCGACGGCTCGCTGACCGGCTACAGCCGCGACAAGTTCCCGCACTGGATCCAGCAGGGGAACAACTGCGACACCCGTGAGGTCGTGCTCAAGCGCGACGGCACGAACGTCGTCACCAACTCCAGCTGCACCGCCACCTCGGGCAAGTGGGTCTCGCCCTACGACGGCGCGACCTGGACCGCGGCGTCCGATGTGGACATCGACCACGTCGTGCCGCTGGCCGATGCGTGGCGCACCGGTGCTTCGTCGTGGACCACGGCGCAGCGCCAGGCCTACGCCAACGACCTGTCCGACCCGCAGCTGATCGCCGTGACGGACAACGTCAACCAGGAGAAGGGCGACCGGTCGCCGGACCAGTGGAAGCCGCCGTCCACGGGCTACTGGTGCACCTACGCCCGCATGTGGGTCGCGGTGAAGTCGAAGTTCAAGCTCACGGTGAACTCCGCCGAGAAGTCCGCGCTGACGGACATGCTCGGCCGCTGCTGAGATTTCTCGAGGTGTTTCGCGCGGAGCCGGGATCGGTTCTGGGGTCTGGGGTTCGACGGCCGATCACCCCGGTCCGGCCCCGCGCGGAATCCTACGGACGGTGGTGGTGCGAGCACGGTCCGCCACGAAGTTCACGCCGATGTGGCAGGACCTCGGCACCCTGCGCTCGCAGGGCGTCCACACACTGGCCTTCCTCGGCGGCGCGGCGCAGGGCAGCTTCCAGCGGCTCGCTTCGGACTTCGACACCTACTACCCGCCTCTTCGCGCGTTGCTTCGCGACCACTCGCTGTCAGGCATCGACCTGGACATCGAAGAGACGGTGGACAACGCCTCGGTCGTCCGCCTCATCGACGCCCTGCGCACCGACTTCGGCCCGTCCTTCCTCATCACCTTCGCCCCCGTCGCCCCGGAACTGAGCGGCGGCCGCGGCCTCTCGGGCCTGAACTACGACCAGCTCTACCGCGACCGCGGCCCCCAGATCTCCTGGTTCAACACCCAGTTCTACTGCGGCTGGGGCTCCCTGTCCGACACCGCCGGCTACGACGCCATCATCCGCCACGGCGTCGTCCCGGCCGCCAAGGTCGTCGCCGGCACCGTCACCAACCCGGCCAACTGCGGCGGCTACGTCGACCTGCCACACCTGCAGTCGACGATCCGCTCGCTCACCGCGAAGTACCCGGACTTCGGCGGCGTCGACGGCTGGGAGTACTTCAACTCCCTGCCGGGCGGCACGGCCGCGCCTTGGCAGTGGGCGCAGCAGGTCGCGCCGGTTGTGAAGGGCTGATCTGGGGGCCGGTCCCTGGTGGCTGTGTTTGGTTTGCGGCTATGCGCGAGGGCGTCTGGCTGATCGCCGCTGTTACCCCTGTGCCTCGGAGGTTGAGCAACTTCAACGGCTTCGGCTTCAGGCGCTTCCCCGCGGGCTCCGCTTCGCCACGCGGCGGCTCAAAGTGCTCGGCGTCCCGGTCTTCCCCGTCGACCGCCACGGTCTCTGCGAAGTCGACAGCCGGTGCGGTGGGGCGCACGCCGGAGAAGCCTCTGACGGCCAGCCAAACTTCCCTGCCCTGCAAGAGATGTGCGCCACCGCCGGCAGCCAGACAGCCCCCGCCCTCCTCGAGGGGGGCGTCCCCATTCCAGTCTATCTTTGCTGGGCCCCGAAAAGTGGATCGGCCTGAATCTGTGGACAACTCCGGTCGTGAGCGAAGCCCTGTGCACAACTACGCTCGCGCGCAAAGCCCTGTGGACACTTCCCGCTCCAAACGTGCGCTCCGAGCAACTCCGGTTCCGCGAAAGCCTGCACACCTTCGGCGCCAAACGGGCGCGCCGGACAACTCCGGTTCCGAGCAGTGCGTCGGAGCTCTGACAACCCGCGCTCACACTGCCACCGCGGCCGGCCGGCTATGCGAAAGACCGGTCCGCGTCCCGCTCCAGCCACGCGACGATGTGTGCCACGTAACTGTCGACGTTGGCCAAGCGCCTGCCGTTGAGCACTGCCACCAGGTGCTCGACGCCGAACACCGCGTCCCAGACCTGGGCGCGCTGGTAGGTCTTGCCGCCGACGGCTCCGCGGACGTGGTGCCAGCCGTGCCAGGCCATGCAGGCGGCGTCGATCGCCGGGTCGAACGGCAGGGCCAGGTCCCAGTCCAGGACGCCGACCAGTTTGCCGTCCTCGGTCCAGTGGACGTTCTCGCCGCCCAGATCGGCGTGCACGAGCGAATCCGCGACCGGTTCGAGAGCCAGCGCCCGTTCGAGGCGCTGTCGGCCTTCGTCGCGCCACTTCGCGGGGAGGCGGGGGATGACGTCTTGGGCCAGGACGTCCGCCCAACCCTCCCTGCCCGGCGCGTCCAGCGCAGTTCTCAGCTCCGCAGTGAGAGGCAGCTCCCGCAAAGCAACCAGAAGCTCGCCGATCTTCGCCGGATCCCCCTCGCCCTCCGGCAGTCCGGCACCGTCGATCCAGGAGACGGCGACTGCCGCGCGATCGCCGAACATCGTCACCGGTGTCAGCGGTTCCGGTACCGCGAACGGCAGCCCCGCGCTTGCGATCACCCGAAGCAACTCCGTTCGGCGCGGCAAAGCCTCCGCCGCCGACGGGCGCCGGCTGATCCGCACAGCCGCGACACCGGGAAGCAGCACGACATGGTGGATATTGCCGTGGCCGGCCAGGCAAGCCGAGCCGAGGGAAACGCCCGGCATGAGCGCCTCGACGATCTCCAGCAAATCGGCAGCTACCTGGTCATTCACGGCTGAGTCTCTTCCGTCCGTCACTCGTTGGCAGTGAACTCTTAACACCGCGGAAGCGCCTGATCAATCGGCACCCTTGACACCGGAGCCCCGCAGGCGTGTAATCGGTGTCACGACATACATGTCACGCCACCAAACAAGGAGGCCAAGTGCGCAGGGCCGAGCAGCTCCGCTACCTCATCCTCGCGGCGCAGCGGGAAGGCAACCGCCGATTGACGGTGCAACTGGGGGAGATCGGGGTGACGCCGGCGCAGTCGGAGGTGTTGCGGATCCTCGCGGGGCACGGGCCGATGGCGTTGCGGGAGCTCGGGGAGATGCTCGTGTGCGACACCGGGGCGAGTCCGAGCCGGATCGTGGACAGGTTGGTGGGGGCGGGGCTCGTGGAGCGGACCGCGAGTGAGCAGGATCGGCGGCAGGTGCGGTTGGAGCTCACGAAAACGGGGCGCGCCAAGGCTGAGCGGGTCGCCGAGATCGAGGATCAGCTGTACGACCAGCTCGACAAAGCAGCCAAAGGAACCGACGTCGAAGCGTTTGTCGTGTTCCTCAAGAACTTTACCCAGGAATCACCGGCAGGGCGAGCGTTCGAGAACCGTCTTGCCGCCGAAGGAAGGAAAACAAAATGACCTTCGAGCTGACCATGGAAATCGACACACCGCCCAAAGAGGTATTCGAGTTCGTAGCTGATTTCACGACCATGCCACAGTGGTATTCAGCTGTGCAGCGAGTCGACCGGACAGGAGATAACACAGGGATCGGGACACGCTACGAGGTCCACCGGAACCTGCCCGGGGGGCCTGCCCGAAACGAGGTGGCAATAACCGAACTCACCCCCGAAAAAGAAGTCACGTTCACCTCGCTCAGCGGCCCGACACCGTTCGTCTACCGCTACAAAGTCGAGCCGACACGAGGCAAAACCCAGCTCACCCTGGAAGGCACCATCAGCGGAGCCGGGCTCTCCGGCCCGGCCGCACTGCTCGGACCCCTGGCCGAAAAGCTGTTCAAACGAGGAATGCAAGACAACCTCGGCGCCCTCGCCGAAATCCTGCAAAAATAACTCACCAACCGGCCAAATCAAGAATCTGAAAAGCGATCCTCGACTGCAGCAGACAATCCAACGCACCCGGATCCTGCCCGATCAGCTTCCCGATCTTCCCCAGCCGGTACCGGATCGTGTTCTCGTGCACGCCCAGCTCCGATGCAGTGCCCTGAACCCGCCCCTCCGCAGCCACAAAAGCCCGCCACGTCTCCAGCAACGACGAGTCCGCCTCCCGCAACGGGCGGATCGTCTCGTGCGCGAACTGCACGGCCTCCTTCACCCGCCCGCTGGACGCGACGAGCCGGAACAACCCCAGCTCAGTCACTGTCACCACGCCACCGGACCAGCCGAACGACGTGGCCAGCTCATCGATCTCCCGCAATTCCCTGTGTGCCAGGGGGAAATCCTCCGGAGAACGGCACACTCCCGAAATCACCGCGGTCCGCACCCGCAGCCGTGGGCCCACAGCCAAGCGCACCTCGTCGACGGCGGCGCGCAAATCCCGAGGTTCGGAGCCTTCGGGAAGCGAGAGCAATGCCACCACCGCGCCCGGCAAGCTCACCGCGGCGGGTTCCGACACCGACAAAAACGTGGCCAGAGAACGGATCACCAGCTTCCGCCCCACCGAAACACTCACGTTCTGGCTCGCGTTGTCCAACGCGAACCGCACCAGCACGTGCGGCTGAGCCAGATTCACCCCGAACTGCGGCCCCCGCCGTGCCAGCTGCTCGGCATCGCGGGTTCGGTGCAGCAAATCCGACAGGAAGTCCTCCCGCGCCTGCCCCTCGGCCTCCGCCTGGCGACGTTCGGACAGCACCTGCAACGACAGCACCGTCGCCCCGTGTTCGGCGAGCTTCGTGTCCAGTTCCTCCAGCCCGCGCCCGACCTCGACGATCCCGAGGTACCCGCTGGGCTGACCCTCGATGATCAGCCGGCACATCAGGTGCCGGCGCCCGACCCACACGGCGGGCGTCGGCGGCACGATCGTCGACGGGCAGCTCGCGCTCAACGAAGCCAGTGCCTGCTTCACCGACGGCAACTCGCGGATCCGCGCCGCCAGCTCCGGCGGCTGCGTCATCTTCAACCCCGCAGGTGCGGACCACGCCAGCACCTGAAAATCCTCGTTGTACAGCACCACGGGCTTCGCCGAGAGCTCACCGAGCAGCGTCACCACGGTCTGGATGCTCGCGCCGTCGAGCACGGCGTTGGTCAGCTTCTGGTGCACGTCCGCCAGGTACGCCAGCGTGTTCTTCTGCCGCACGACCTCGGCGGCCTTGTTCTTCAGGTGCGCGTTCAGCATGGCCTGCCGCAGGAACAACGCGCCCAGCCGGGCGAACAGCTCCGCGAGCGCCACGTCTTCGTCGGCGTACACGTGGTCCTTCTGCACGTTGTCGACGAAGATCAGGCCGATCACCTTGCCGTCGAACACGAGCGGCACGCCGAGCATCGCGCGCACGTGCCAGTGCTCCATGGTGCGGCGGTGCGGCCGCGGGTCACGCGGCACGTCGGAGATGAGCACGGGCGCGGCCGATTCGATGACCTCGCGGCTGAACCGGTCGCCCTGGATGCCGGCCTCCTGCGCCTGCACGGCGGCCGAGATGTCGCCCTCGCTCTCGCAGTAGCCGGCGGCGCCGCGGAACCGGCCGTCGCCGTCGCGCAGGTACACCGAACAGCGCGTGACGCCCAGCAGGTGGCACAGCTGCTTGCCGAGCAGGCCCAGCAGGTCCTCGAGCCGCGTGGTGGTGATGGCCTCGGTCGTGATCTCGCTGAACGCGGCGATGACCTCACGCTCACGGTGCGACGGGTCCACGGGGCGCACCAGGGACCGAACCGAAGCATCGCGCATGGGATCCGCCTTCACCGTTGAAATCCGGACTCCGTCTGAGGGTGCCTTACCTCACCCGCTCCCGTCCATGCCCGAAGCGAGTACGCCCAGGTCATGGCCCATGCGCTCCTGCTTGGTCCGCAGGTAACGCACGTTGTGCGGCGTCTGTGTCACGGGCAGGCGCACGCGCCCGACGATGTCGAGCGCGTAGCCCTCGAGCCCGCCGTACTTGGCCGGGTTGTTCGTGATGAGCCGCATCCGGCGCACGCCGAGGTCGGTCAGGATCTGGGCGCCGATGCCGTAGCTGCGCGAATCGACCGGCAGGCCTTGCGCGAGATTGGCCTCGACGGTGTCCAGACCCTGCTCCTGCAGCGCGTACGCGTGGATCTTGTGGGCCAGCCCGATCCCGCGGCCCTCGTGGCCACGCAGGTAGATGACCGCCCCGGCCCCCTCGGCGGCAATCTCCCGCAGCGCGTACTCCAGTTGTGCGCCGCAGTCGCACCGCAACGAACCCAGGATGTCGCCGGTGAGGCATTCGCTGTGCACCCTGACCAGGGCACCGGCAGCCGACTGCCCGGCCGCCGCGACGTCGCCGCGCACCAACGCGAGGTGCTCCGTGCCGTCGAGCACGGACCGGTACGCCACCGCGCGGAAGTCGCCGAACGCCGTCGGCATGGCCGCGCTCGCCACGGGCTCCACCAGGCGTTCCGTGGCGCCGCGGTAGCGCACGAGGTCGGCGATCCGCAGCAGCGGCAGGTCGAACCGCGCGGCGAACTCCTCCACCGCGGCGCCCCGCAGCATCGACCCGTCGTCGGCCACGAGCTCGCTGATCACGCCGACGTCACCCGCGCCGGCCATCGCCAGCAGGTCGACGGCCGCCTCCGTGTGCCCGGCCCGCACCAGCACGCCGCCTTCACGCGCCCGCAGCGGGAACACGTGGCCGGGCCGGCGCAGCTCACCGGGTTTGGTGGCCGGGTCCGCCAGCGCCCGCACGGTCGTGGTCCGGTCCGCGGCCGACACGCCCGTGCCGCTCGCCAAGTGGTCGACGCTCACCGTGAACGCCGTGCCGTGCGCGTCGGTGTTGTCCGCGACCATCTGCCGCAGCCGCAACGCGTCCGCGCGCTCGCCGGGCATCGGCGCGCAGACGATCCCCGTGGTGTGCCGCACGAGGAACGCCATCTGCTCAGCGGTCATCGTCCGCGCGGCACCGACGAGGTCGCCTTCGTTCTCGCGGTCGGCGTCGTCGACGACCACGACCAGGCGGCCCTGCGCCAACGCTGCGACAGCGTGCTGCACCTGCTCGCCCGGCGCCATCAGTCGTCCGTCCGCGCGTGGGTGCCGAAGGTGCGCGCGTGGTAGGTCAAGGGCGCCAGCGGTCGCGAGTCCGCCGCCTCCACCAGGCCGAGCGCGACCACGTGGTCACCACCTTCGATGAACTTCTCGACGGCGCACGCCACCCAGCCGGACGAGCCCGCGAGCCGCGGCAGGTCGTCCTCGAGCTCCCAGCTGACGCCGTCGAACTTGGCCATTCCCTTGCGGGCGAAGCGTTTCGCGAGCTCCGCCTGGCCGCTTTCGAGTACATTCAGCCCGAAGCGCCCAGCTCGCCGCACCACCGTCAGCAGGTCCGACGTGCGGTCGAGCGACACGAGCACCATCGGCGGGTCCATCGAGAGCGACGCGAAGGCGCTCACCGTCGTGCCGTGCGGCCGCGTGCCGTCGAGGGCGGTCACCACCGAGACCGGGGTGCACACGCCCGACATCACTTCGCGGAACTGCTCGGCGAATGCCGGTCTGGTCACGGTTTCCATCCAGCTCCAGTCCGAAAGCCCGAAAGCCCGAAGATCCGAGAAGGTGCCGAGGCCCGGAACCCGGGCCACGGCCCGGCCTCACACCCCCGCGGGCGCGCGCGAGGACATCTTGTGCAGCTGCGGCACCACCTTCTCGCCGAACAGCCGCATGCTCGCCTCCGCCTTGTCCAGCGGCAGGCCGCCGAAGCAGAACGCGGCGTTGGCCATCAGCTCGCCACCCTGCTCACGCCGAGCGGCGTACTTCTCCACGATCTCCTCGGGTGTGCCCCAGATGTTCGCGTCGACGTACGCGCTCGCCGCCGTTTCCATGCCCGCCTCGCGGATCATGTCGGCGCCGGCCTGGTAGGCCTCGTAGCCCTTCGTCTCACGCCAGTGCGAACCGGCGAAGTCGTAGTGCTTGATCACCGACAGGAAGTAGCGCGAGATGTGCTCGTGCGCGATGCGCTTAGCCTCTTCAGGGTCTTCGTGGCAGTACACGAAGTCCTGGATCAACGGCGCGCCCGGCTCGGTGCCGTGCTTCTCGCGGTGCAGGCCACGCCAGCGGTCGATCGCCTCGAGGTGCTGCGCGAAGTCGTACTGCATGAACGTCATCATCTGCGCGCCCAGTTCGGCTACGGCCGGGATCGAGTCGGGCGACATCGCGACGCCGAAGATCCGGCCTTCCCACGAGTGCCCGGCCAGTCCGGGGCGGACGGTGACGCGCGGCTGCTTGTAGTACTTGCCGTCGTTCTCGACGTACCCGTTCTGCAGCCCGCGGATGATCATCGCGGCGGCCTCGTCGAAGCGTTCGCGCGACTCGTTCATGTCGACGCGGAAGCCCTCGTACTCCATCTTCGCCAGGCCGCGGCCCATGCCGAGCAGCAGGCGCCCGTTGGACATGTGGTCGAGCATGATGGCCTTCTCCACCACGCGGAGCGGGTCGTTCCAGGGAAGGATGACCGCGCCCGTGCCGAGCTTGATCTTCGACGTGCGCCCGGCGAGGTAGGCCATGATCTGGAGGTTGTCCGGGCACATCGAGTAGTCGTCGAAGTGGTGCTCGGCCGACCAGACGGAGTCGAAGCCGTACTGCTCGCCCAGCACGCCCATCTCGAGCTCGCGCGTGAAGACCTCGTGGTCGCTGACGTCCTCGAACCAGTTCTGGAAGACCAGCAGCATTCCGACGTCCATGGGTGGTTCTCCTTCTTCGTGGGGGTGGTCGGTGTTCTCCGTCTACGGGTGGGGCGTGCCCTGGTTCGCATTCCGACGCTAACCAGGACCGGGCGCGGGAAGAACGCTCTTCGCGTGCGGCTGTTGGAGGTCCACACAAAACGCGCGGGTCAGCCGCCGCCGAACGTGGCGAGCAGACCGCCGTCGACGGGCACGGTCGCGCCCGTCATGTACGTCGAGCGCGCCACGGCCACGATGACCTCGGCGATCTCGGCCGTCGTCCCGATGCGCCCGGCGGGAATCTTGTCCACGATGCTCTTGCGGGCCCGATCGCTGAGCCCCGCGGTCATGTCGGTGTCCACAAAACCCGGGACCACGAGGTTCACGCGCACCCCCCGCGGAGCGAGCTCCACGGCGAGCACCTGCGTCAGCCCCGACAGCCCCGCCTTCGCCGAGCCGTACGCGACGTCGCCGGGAAAGCCGCGCAATCCGACGACCGCGCCGACGTTGACGATCGCCGAACCGCGCGCCAGCTTGGGCACCACCGCGCGGCAGACCTCGAACGCGCCGGTGAGGTTCGTGGCGAGCACCTCGTCCCACGCGGATCTGGCCAGCGCGTCGATGCGGCGGCCGCGGTGCACGCCGGCGCTGTTGACCACCACGTCGATCGAGCCGAACCGCTCGGTCACGGCCTCCACGCAGCGGCGGATCGAGTCCTCGTCGGTCACGTCGCCCTTGACCTCGAGCACGCGGTTCGGCACCGCCGGCGGCGAGGAGCCGGCCGAACGCGCCAGCGACGCCACGTTGTCACCCGCGGCGGCGACGTGGTCGACGACGGCGCGGCCGATCCCGCGCGAACCGCCGGTGACGAGCCAGGTGGTCATCGGTTCAGGAAGCCGGTGAGCTCGGCGAGGTAGGTGTCGCGGTCCTCCAGGAACGGCGCGTGGCCGGCGTTGGGGAATTCGACAAGCCGCGCGTCGGAGCACAGGTCACGCGCGGCTTCGGCGCCGGAGAAGGGCACGAAGGCGTCCTTGCGCCCGTGCAGGAACAGCACGCGAACGCCGAGCCCGCCGAGGATCTTGCGCTGGTCGAGCTCGGCCAAGTCCAGCAGGGACTCGTCACCGATCGGGCCCATCTCCATGAACATCCCCCACAGCCAGGTGAGCGTGTCGGCCGTCTGCGGCTCGGCGCACACGGCTTCCGCGACGCCCTTGAACGTGTTCGCGCGGTCGGCGGCAGCCGCACCCAGCACGGCCTTGACGTCGTCGACCCCGCTGCCGTGCGGCCAGTCCGAAGTGGACGTGTAACGCGGGGTGGCGCCACCGGTCAAGACCACGCCCGAGCAGTTCGAGCCCAGCTTCGCGGCCGCGTCGACAGCGACCGCACCGCCGAGGGACCAGCCGTTGACCACGGGCTCACGCAGGCCGAGGTGCTCCACGAGCCGCACGACATCGGAGCCGAGCGCGGAGATCGTCACGTCGGAGAAATCGTTGTCCGAGCGGCCGCACGCGCGCTGGTCCAGCAGCACGACCTCGTTGCCGTTCGCGCGCAACGCGGGCACGGTCGTGTCCCAGCAGCGTGCGGTCGCGCCCCAGCCGTGGATCAGCACGATCGGGCGGCCCGAGCCCCGGTGGTGCTCGAAGTACACCCGCCGGCCGTCTTCGACCTCTAGGTAGCCCATGGGATCTCGCCTCTCTCCTCGATGAAACTCAATGGATGGCAGCGACTTCGGCGCGCAACGCCCGCGGCACGACCGGCGGCCGGTCACGGAAGCGGGGCAGCACGTGCTCGGCGAACAGTTCCAGCGAGTGCAGCACCTTTTCGTGCGCGAGGCCACCGATGCGCATCCAGCAGATGAGGTGCTGCAGACCGGTTTCCTCGTACAGCGTCTCGATCTCGGCGACCAGCCCGGCCGGGTCACCCACGTAGACCACGCCGCTCTCCCGCAGCCCCTCGAGCGTCGGCCCGCCCGATTCCTCCGACGCGGCAACGAGTTCCGCGTAACGCTCGTAGGTGTGCGGTGCCCGTGGCCCGCTCGGCACGAGGTCGAGCACGTGGCGGTAGTACCAGGACAGCGGTTCGGCGACGTTCGCGAGTGCTTCCTCGGTGGTGTCGGCGAGGTGGACCTGCCAGTTCATCGGGAAGTCGAGCGACAGTGGGTCGCGGCCGCCGGTGATGAGCGAACGCTTGATGTCCACCACCAGCCGGTTGAGCTCCGGCAACGTCATCAACGTCGGCGTGACCAGGAGGTTGTACCCCTGCGCGGCCGCCAGGTGGAACGTCTCCGGACTGATCGACGCGACGTAGATCGGCGGGGTCGGGCGCTGCACCGGCGTGGGCCGGCAGTCGACCTCGGTCAGGTCGAAGTGCTTGCCGTGAAAGGAGAACGGCTCGCCCGCGCGTTTGCTCCACAGGCCGCGCACGATCTCCAGCGCCTCGTCGAACACCTCGCGGCTCACGTCCTGGCGGTCGCCGACGCCCATGTTGTGGAACTCGCCCGGTTGGTACCCGCGGCCGGCGCCGAAATCGAGCCGGCCGTTCGACAGCACGTCGACCATCGCGTAGTCCTCGGCCACGCGTACGGGCCAGTCGAAGGTCAGGTTGCTGACGGCGATGCCGATGCGCATCCGGCTCGTGCGCTCGGCCACCGCGGCGGCCGCGACCTGCGGCGACGGCATCGAGCCGTAGTCGCTGCCGTGGTGCTCGGCGAGCCACACCTCGTCGAACCCGAGCTGCTCGGCGTACGCGATCTGCGCGAGCATCTCCTCATACGCGCGGCGGAAGTCGTGATCGCGGCACTCGAGGACGTAGAAGACGCCGAACTTCATCCGGCACCACCCGCGGCCACCTTCGCGCGCAGCACCTTCTTGTCGATCTTGCCGACGCTCGTGCGCGGCAGCTCCCCGACCACGAGCACACCCTCGGGCAGCCACCAGCGCGGCACGCGTTCACGCAGGTCAGCGAGGATTTCCGCCGACGTGTCCGCACGGCCGGGTTCGAGCACGACGAGCGCGTACGGCCGTTCCTGCCAACGCTCGTGGGCCACGGCGACCACGGCGGCCTCGGCCACGGCGGGGTTGGCCGTGAGCGCCTGCTCCAGCGCGACGGAACTGATCCACTCACCGCCGCTCTTGATCAGGTCCTTGGCGCGGTCGACGATTTCCAGGTACCCGTCCGCGTCGATGGTCGCGATGTCACCGGTGCGCAGCCAGCCGTCGGCGAAGCTGTCGGGGTGCTCGTCGCGGAAGTACCGCGTGGCGACCCACGGCCCGCGGATCAGCAGCTCACCACGCGAAACGCCGTCGTGAGGCCGGTCGGTGCCGTCTTCGCCGACGAGCCGCCAGTGCAGGCCCGGCAGCAGCCGGCCCTGCTTGCGGACGCTACGGCGCCGTTCGGCCGGATCCGTCACGGTCGGCAGTGGCCGCGAGAACGTGCCCATCGGCGAGATCTCCGTCATCCCCCAGCCCTGGAACGACGGGATGCCGAGCCCGTCGAGGGCGCGCAGCAGCTCGTCGGCCGGGGGCGAGCCGCCGAGCACGAGCGCGCGCAGGCTGCTCAGGTCGGCGCCGGTCGCGGCGACGTGACGGACGAGGTCGGCCGCGACGGTCGGCACCATGCCGGTGTAGGTCACGCGCTCGGCCTCGACGATCGTCGCGATCTCGGCCGGCACCGGGTGGGGCCCGGGCAGCACCTGTTTCGCGCCCGTCATGAGCGCGGCGAACGGGATGCCCCACGCGTTGGCGTGGAACATCGGCACGACGTGGAGCACGGTGTCGCGCTCGCTGATCGCGTGGCCGTCGGCGAGGCAGGCGGCGAAGGTGTGCAGGTAGAGCGACCGGTGCGAGTAGCCGACGCCCTTCGGGGGACCCGTGGTGCCGGAGGTGTAGCAGAGCGCGGCGAGATCGTTTTCGTCGATCTGCGGCGGGTTCTCCAGCGGCGGCCCCTCGGCTACGACGTCCTCATAGGTGAGTACCCCAGGCGCGGAGCCGTCGGTGGCGACGACAAGCAGCTCCGGCCGCTCCGCCCGAGCCGCCTCCAGCCGGGGCAGCAGCGACAGGTCGGCGAACACCACAACGTCCTCGGCGTGGCCCAGCACGTACGCGATCTCTGTCGGCTCGAGCCGCAGGTTCACCGTGTGCAGCACGGCGCCCGCGAGCGGCACGGCGAAGTACAGCTCGAGGTGGCGGTGGTGGTTCCAGGCGAGGGTGGCGACCCGGTCACCGGGCCGCACCCCCAGCCTGACCAGGGCTCCGGCGAGCGCGACGACGCGTTCGTGGAAGTCCCGGTTGGTGTAACGGTGCGTCTCGGCACCGTCGCCGTACTCCACGATCTCCTGGGCGGGGAAGAACTCCCGCGCACGGTGCAGGAGGTCGGTGAGCACGAGCGGCTGGTTCACCCCGCCACCCCCGCCTTCTCGCCCAGCCGCTCCCGCACCTGCGGCACGACCTTCGTGACGAGCAGCTCGATGCGCGCCGAACCGCTGTCCACGGGCTCGCCCGGCAGCTGCGCCCAGAAGTGCACGTCCTTGATCTGCGGCTTGTCCTTCAGCAGCGTGGTCAGCTCGTCGACGGCCGTGGCCACGTCCCACAGCTGGAACGCGCCGCCTTCGACGATCTGGTCCGCGTTCTCGAACTTCGGCACCACGTCGGGCGGACCGAACGCGCCCCACTCGATGTAGTTGTTGAGCTGGTACAACGCGTACTGCCCGATCCGCGCCCACTCGCGCTCCGGGTCCTCGGCGATCACGGCCCACTGGCCGGCGAAGATCTGGCCGTCGGCCGAGGACTTGCCCACGCGGTCCAGCGCGTCCAAATAGGACTGCTGATGCACGTTCTGGGTGCTGAGGAACCCGTCGGAGATGCGGGCCGCGCGCTCGATCGCCGGGTCGGCCATCGCGCCCACGAGCAGCTTCGGGAGGACCTCCGGCTTCGGCGTGATCCGCACCGACGGCAGCGAGAACCGCTTGCCCTCGAACGGTTTCTCCTCACCCGACCACGCCTGGCGGATGACCGCGACGCTCTCTTCGAGCAGGCTCGGCCGGTGCTTGAGGTTGCGGTCGAACGCCGCGAACTCCGGCGCCCAGTAACCCTGGCCGAGCCCGAGGTCGAAGCGGCCGCCGGTGAGCAGCGACAGCGTCGCGGCGTCCTCGGCGAGGCGCACGGGGTTGTGCAGCGGCGCGATCACGAGGTTCGTGCCGATGCGCATGGTCTTCGTGCGCTCGCCGATCGCCGCGGCCAGCGTGTACGGCGAGGGCGTGTAGCCGTCCTCGCAGAAGTGGTGCTCGGTCAGCCAGACCGAGCCGATCCCGACACTCTCCGCCCACGCGAGCTGGTCCAGCGCCTCGCGGTACAGCGTGGAAAAGGGCCGGAACCACTGCTCGGGATTGCGAAAGTCGTACCAGAGCCCGAAATTGACGCTTTGCTCGGTCACGCCGTCTCCTTTGTCGACGTAGCGGCTGGTTGTCTCCCACCGTGCTCAGCCGGCCGGCGGCAGGCCAGCCCCGATCGCGCGGGCCGTTGTGGCTCGCTCCAACGTCACGGCGTCACCCCCGCCGTGTCGAGGGCCTCGTCGAGGAGCGCGGGCACGTCGTGCTCCAGCGCGGCGGCGTAGGCGCTGGCGAGTTCTCCAGTGAGGAACTGCGACCACGCGGCCTCGACGATCGCGGCGAGCTTGAACAGCGCGAGGCACTGGTAGTAGCGGATCTGCGGGAGCTCGCGGCCGACGAGGTGCTCGTAGCGCTGGAGCAGGTGCTCGCGCGGCGGCGCGCCGGGGGCCCGGGAGACGCCCTGGATGGCAGGCATCGCACTACCGCGGCCACCCCACAACGCGAGCAGCAACCCCAGGTCGAGCAGGGGATCGCCGATCGTGGCCATCTCCCAGTCGATCACGGCCTTCAGACGCGGTTCGTGCACGGAGAACAGGCAGTTGTCGAGGTGGAAATCGCCGTGCAGCAGCGCGGGCTCACTCGGCTCCGGCTTGTTCTGCTCCAGCCACGCGGCGATCTTCGGCATCGCCGGCAGCGGTCGCCGCGCGATGCCTTCCCACTGCCGGTACCAGCGCTCGACCTGCCGATCGAGGAAGTTCTCCGGCCGCCCGAACCCGGTCAGCCCGGCGGCTTGCCAGTCGAGCGTGTGGACGGCGGCGAGCGCGTCGACGACCTCGTCGGCCACCTGCGCCAGGTCCTGCGCGGGGTAGGGCAGCGTGCCCGTGATCGACACCGAATCGGCCACGTGCTCCATCACCAGGAACGGCGCCAGCGTCTGCTTGGGGTCCTCGCACAACGCGATGGGCTTCGGTGCGGGGACTGCCGTGGGGGCGAGCGCGGTCAGCAGCCGGTGCTCCCGCGCGACGCTGTGCGCCGACGCCGACAACGCGTGATCGGGCGGCCGGCGCAGGACGTAACTGGTGCCGTCGCCGGTGAGCAGGCACGTCTCGTTGGAGTTCCCGCCGGTCAGTTTCCGCAGCTCCCACGGCCCGGGGTCGCCCGTGTGCGCGGTGAGCCAGCCGGCCAGCGGCCGGTCCAGCAGCCGTGTGCTCACTGGGCCGCCGTGAACTCTTCGAGCCGGTCGCGGAACTTCTCCAGCGCCGCGGCCCGCCGCGTCGGGATGTGCTCCGTCGGCACCTTCGCCGGCTGGTACTGCTTGAGCAGCCGCCGCGCGACGGTCACGCGGTGCACCTCGTCCGGGCCGTCGTAGATGCGCGCCGCGCGGGCCCAGCGGTACATCTGCTCCAGCGGCATGTCCGTGGAGAAGCCGAGCGAGCCGTGGACCTGGATGGCGCGGTCGATCACGTCGTGCAGCACCGTGGCGCCGTGGTACTTGATCATCGCGATCTCGGTGCGCGCGGCCTGCGCGCCGACCTGGTCGATCCGCCACGCCGTCTGCAGCGTCAACAGCCGCGCGGACTCGATCTGCGCGGCGCTGTCGGCGACCCAGTTCTGCACCGTCTGCTTGTCCGCGAGCGGTCCCCCGTGGACGTCGATGCTCACCGCGCGTTCGCACAACATGTCGAACGCCCGCCGGCACACGCCCACCCACCGCATGCAGTGGTGGATCCGCCCGGGTCCGAGCCGCTTCTGCGCCAACGCGAACGCCTCACCGCGCTCACCCAGCAGGTTCTCCTTCGGCACGCGGACGCCTTCGTAGGCGACCTCGCAGTGCGACCAGATGGCGTTCTTGTGGTCCGGGTCGTTCATCAGCCCGATCTCGCGCGTCGTGATCCCCCGCGCGGTGGTGGGCACGATCAGCATCGACATCCGGTGGTACGGATCGGCGTCGGGCTCCGTCACGGCCATCACGATGTGGAAATCCGCCCGCGACGCGTTGCCGACGAACCACTTCGCGCCGTCGAGCACCCACTCGTCGCCTTCGAGCCGCCCCGCGGTCGTGAACTGCCGCGGGTCAGACCCGGTGCCCTGCTCCGTCATGGAGAACGCCGAGAGCAGCTCGCCGTCGAGCAGAGGCCGCATCCAGCGCGTCTTTTGCTCCTCGGTCCCCGCGATCGCCAGCAGCTCCGCGTTGCCCGAGTCCGGCGCCTGGCACCCGAAGACGTAGGGCGCGTACTCGCTGGTCCCGAGGATCTCGTGCAACAGGCCGAGCTTCAGCTGCCCGTAGCCCTGGCCGCCGAGCTCGGGCCCCAGGTGCGCAGCCCACAGGCCGTTGTCCTTCACCGCCTGCTGCAACGGCGTCGCGACCCGCCGGAACCCCGCGTGGTCCAGCCCCAGCACCTCCAGCGGGTAGATCTCGGCGCGCACGAACTCCCGCGCCCAGTCCAGCTTCGCCGCGAACTCCGGTTCCGTGGAGAAGTCCCAGGTCATCTGCCGCCCTTCCGGTTCGCCGTACGCCCCTCACGCTAGGAAGGGCGCGGCGGGCGAACCAGCCGGGCGACGGCGGGCCGTTGTGGATTTCCACAGCGGCTGCTCCACACGGCGCAATCGAGGGTCACCCGACGGGAGCCGGTACCCGACGGTGGAGTGGCTCGTCCCGGTGATCGGGACATCGCGACCTTGAAGTCGGCGGCCATGATCCCCGCACAACTTCGCCCTTCGTCCGGGTTGGACACCGTCGCCGCCGCGCTCCTGGACCTCCGGTCCGGCCGGTGATCGTCGTCGACGACGAAGACCGCGAAAACGAGGGCGACCTCGTCATGGCCGCCGAACACGCCACACCCCAGGCCCTCGCCTTCTACCTGCGCCACACCAGCGGCCTGGTCTGCGCGCCGATGACTCCGGAGATCGCGGACCGATTGCTGCTGCCGCCGATGGTGCAGGCCAACGAAGACCCCGCGGGCACTGCCTACACCGTGTCGGTCGACGCCGCCGCCGGCATCGAATCCGGCATCTCCGCGGCAGACCGCGCACACACCATCACGCGGTCGGCTCAGCGGGTCAGGCAGCTTCCGTGCCAACCTGACCACCATCAGCGCCACCGCCGCACGCGACTCCGCGGCGCTCGCCCTCCTCGCGCACCACGCCACCGACCTGTACATCGCCGCGATGACCGTGGACCAGCTGCGGCGGCCGGCTCGTCGGACTCCGGCTCAGTCCGTGACGAACCACTGGCCGCCGCGGTACTCCAGGGTGGCGTCACCGAGATCGCTGTCGGTGAACTTCACGCTGGCCCGCACCGCGGCGGCCGGGATCTCGACCTTCGTGGAGCTCGACTCGGTGACGCGGCCCCGGTCGACGGTCGCGCTGCGCAGGGCCTGCTTCTGGGTCGTGGAGATCATCTGGAACGTGATCGGGAACGTCTTCTCACACGGTCCCCAGCCCTCGTCCTGAGCCTTTTTGGCGGCCGGTGCCGCGATCTCGCACGTCGTGGCGAGGTCCTCCTTGCCGACCGCGTGCAGGAAGGTCTCGTAGCGCGCGATCGCGCCGGCGGTGGACTTCTCCGAGGTCGCCGGCTGCGACGACGTGGCCGACGACGAGGTGGCCGGCTGCGTCGAGCTCAACGGCGGCGCGGACGGGGTAGCCGCGGGCGGGCTGCTCGACAAAACCGGAGCCGGGCTCGACGCAGCCGGTGCCGCCGAGCCGGCGACGCCGCTCGAGCATCCGGCGATCAGCAGGGCAGCGCCCGTGGTCAGGACGAGAAGTGCACGAGCGGACATGAGGGCACCTTTCGGATCAGGAAGAACATCCGGAGGGTAAGGGACCGCGGACAGCCGGTGGGGCGGAATCGGAAAGCCCCGACGAATCCGCACCCGGAGGCGGGTTTCGCCGTCAGATCTTCGCCGACACACGGCCATGACCAGGAAATAGTGACACATTCGTGTGAACTGACACATGGCGCGCATCCGCTCGGCTATGGTGCGGCGGTCGAAGCAGTGGACCTTGGGGGAAGGCAGGCGCACATGCGACGAGCTCTGGTCATCGTGGTGTGTTTGGGGACAGCGCTCACGGTCGCCGGTTGCGGCGGCGGCACGAACGACGGCACCGCTTCGGCGTCGTCCGGATCGACACCCGCCGCGCAGCAACCGGCGTCCACCGAGCCCGCGGCCAAGACCGCCGATCCACCGACCGCGTTCGACGCCGGCGCCGGCGTCGGCCTGCCCGCCGAGGCACTGCGCGCCAACGTGGCCGGCAACGTCGTGTCGACGTTCACGACCTTGCGCGACCGCACCGCCTACATCATCACGCCGACCGCGCTCAACGCGGTGGATGTGCTGACCGGCCGGCAGAAGTGGACCGTCGCGGTCGCCGGCAAACCCGGCGACCCGTACAACCAGAGCACGCCGTTCGTGAACGAGACCGGACCGCGCCCACCGGCGGTCGGCGACAAGCTCGCGGTCGGCGCCGTTCCGGTCCTCATGCCGGAACAAGGCACCACCCCGTCCTACATCACGCTGTCGGTGGTCGCCGCCGACAAGGAAACCGGCACCAAGGCCTGGCAAGCGGACATCAAGGTGTCCGACGACCAGTACGCCGACGCCGGCAACGCCGTCACCCAGGTCGTCGCCGTCACCGACAAGGCCGTCGTCGCGAGCTACAGCCAGGACGAGGACCACGTCACTGCCGCGCTCGACCCGGCCACCGGCAAAACCCTGTGGCAGCGCAAGGACTACGTGGCCGGCAGCCTCCACGGCGACGTCTTGGTCGGCACCGACTTCAACGTGCCCGAGAACTCCTCGATGACCCAGGCCACCGCGCTCGACCTGCTCACCGGACAGCAGAAGTGGATCGGTGCGCGCGAGTCCTACGGGCTCACGATGGTCCAGGCCGATCCGGCGCTCGTCGTGGCCAACCGCACCGACTACGGCTCCGGCCATTCCTTCCTGCTGTTCCTCGACCCTGCCACCGGCGCCGAGAAGGCCAAGATCGAAGGCGCGCACGGCTTCGGCTCCCAGGCCTACGGCGACTGCCTCTACGACCAGCAGTCCGTGCTGACGTGCGAGGAAGACGGCGTGCTCACCGGCTACGACGCCAAGACCGCCGCCAAGCTGTGGAGCCTGCCGGACCAGGCCGCCAACCGCGTCGCGCCCAGCGTCACCGTCGCCTGGCACGGCGCCCTGTACGGCAAAACCCAAGGCGGCCAGCCGATCGTGCTGGACGCCAAAACCGGCAAGGACCGGTCCACCGACGGCGTCGGTGCCGCGCCCGTCATGGTCAGCGCGTACGCCGGCATCGCCGCAGACGAGGACGGCGCACCCAAGGCGTATCCGGTCAAGAAGTGATCGGTCCGGCCACCGCGCCGGCCTTCGCGGTGGTCAGGCCTCCGGTTCCAGCTGCAGCAGTTCCCTTGCCAGCGCGTCGTTCTGACGGAACATGATCGCGTTCGTCCGCGGGCGCGTGAACGCTCCCGGCGAGCGGATGCTCGTGTGCACGCCCATGGCGAAGCGGCGCGGGTGCGCGGTACCGGCGGCGTCGAGCAGGCGGGAGTCCGTGATGCGCGTGGCGATGCGGCCCGACGGCTGGTCGTCACCCAGGGCGTCGGGGACGGTTTCCTCGGTCAGGGTCCCGGCGTCGCGCATCTGGCGCAGCAGCGTGTCGAACACGCGCGGCACGCTCGCTTCCGGCAGCCGCGCCTCGATCAACGTCCGGGCTCGCACCACGTCGGGAAAGCTCGAACTCGACGCGGCGAATTCCCCGGTGTTTTCGTCCGCCGACACCAGCAAATCCGCGCCCAGGAACGAAACCAGGCCGGCGTCGGCCAACGCGAGCATTTCCTCCAGCCGGCGCGGCGGCGGCCCGCTGGCGTAGTAGGAAAAGAACCCGTGGAACCAGCCGTCCATATCGGCAACCTGCGAGGCCGCCGAAAGCCGACCCGTCATGAGCAACGCCGGGAGCTGCCCGACCACCGACAACAAGGCCATGAACGCCCCGAGATCCGCGCTGAATCGCTGGTCCGCGCGGCGCGAAAGGTCGACTTCCACGTACTCCCGGACGGCCTTTCCGAATTCCTCTGCGGATTCGAAATGCTCGCCACCGAACGGCCGGTCCAGCCGGTCCAGATCAAGCCGATCCTCTTCGGCAGGAACCGCGGAAACAACCAGTGCGTCCATTTCGGACGTCCCCCACGCCAGATCCGCGAACCGATCCGCGAACACGGCGAAATCCATCAGAACGCGATCCGGGTGCCCGGTGAAGAGCTCTGTGTAATACGCCCACGCCAGCTCCTTCGCGATCAACGGCCACACGTCCGTGCGGAAGCTGATCGGTCCCGGCCGGGCGCACAGCGCCTCGATCGCGTACGAATCGAAGAACCTGGGCAGCTGCAACGGTTTCCCGCGCAACCGGTACCCCGTTTTCGCGTGGTAGGGCACCCCGCGCCGCGAGCCGACGTGCAGCACGGGCTCCGCGCCGCTCGGGTGGTAGCGCAGGCCGCCGCCCGGCAGATCCTCGAAGCGGCCGCCGCGGCCCTCCGTGAGCAGGAGCATGAGGTCGACGAACGCGAGCCCGAAGCCGCGCACCAGTACGGGCTCGCCGGCCGGCACGGCGGAGTAGTCGACGTCGGCGGTGTAGCCCGCCGGGTAGTACGCCAGGTCGTGCCGCTCGGCGAAAGCCGCCAGCGCGCTCTCGCCCGGGTCCGGCGTCGCGTCGAGGTGGCCGACAGTCAGGAGCACGGCGTCGGCCGCCACCTCGGAGCCATCGGCCAGGCGCACGCGCTGCGGCGGCCCGTCGTCGATCGCGACGGCCGAGCTCGCGTGCTCCACGACCTCGATCCCCGGTGGCAGCTCGGCGAGCACCTTCTCGTAGAACCACCTCAAGTACAGGCTCTGCAGCCGCCGCGTGGGGAAGTCCGTGCCGGCGAGCGCGTCGAACTCCGCACGCAGGTCGTCGGGCACCGGGAAGGACAAAGAGCCCGAACGCACCTCGCGGGCCCACTCGATGAGCGACGGCCCGGGCGCGACCGGTCCCGCCATGCGCACCGAGTCGTCCGTGTACATCGTGACGTCCTCGGGCATGGAGTTCATGCGCAGCAGCGGCGACTGCTCGTAGCGCCACACGCGGCCCGGCCCCACGGGGAACGGGTCGATCAGGTGCACCACGAAGCGCCGGTCGCCGAGCAGTTCGGGTGCGTTGACGGAGAGCCGCTCCAGGACGCCGACCCCGCGAGGTCCGGCGCCCACGACGGCGAGCGTGAACGTCGGGTGATCGGCCACGGACTCGAAGCTACGCCGTGAGGCGGCCACGGAGTGGCGCTCCCACAGTGCGGACACCGGTGCAACTGCACTACGCAGGGCGGCATCCGGGCGAGTGTGGCGCAGGCCACAGCACGCTACCCTCGTGATCTTGGCCGTACCCGGCGCTATGGTCTGGACACTCGGAGAACTGTCTGTGACCCGTTGGATACCGGCGAAAGAACCTAGAGATTCACCAACAGTCACGAGACACTGACCTTGGCTACTCACGTTTTGTGATTGGCTCGTGACCACGAGGTCCTAAGGTCACCGCCTGATCACCGTGCGGAACCGTCCGCACACGAATGTCGGGGAGAAGCACGCATGACGGCAGCACCGGGACGGGTGACGTTCCGCGAGGTCTTCGGGGTCGCCGAGTTCCGCGCGATGTGGTTCGGCGAGCTGCTGTCGATCGCCGGCGACCAGCTGGCCCGCGTCGCGCTGTCCGTGCTGGTCTACGCCACCACGCAGTCGGCCACGCTCACCGGCCTCACCTACGCGCTGACGTTCTTCCCGTCCCTGCTCGGCGGCATCTTCCTCACCGGCATCGCCGACCGCTTCTCCCGGCGCACGGTGATGGTGGCCGTCGACTTCGCGCGGGCCGCGCTGATCCTGCTGGTGGCCATCCCCGGGCTGCCGTTCTGGGTCCTGTGTGTGCTCGTCGGCTGCGTCTCACTGCTGAACCCGCCGTTCAAGGCGTCCCAGCTGGCTCTCCTGCCGCAGGTGCTCGAAGGCGACCGGTTCGTGGTCGGCATGGGCATCCGCAGCATGACGGTGCAGTCGGCGCAGCTGCTCGGTTTCGCCGGGGGTGGCGCGCTGCTGCTGGCGGTCGACCCGCGGCTGGCGCTGGTCCTCGACGCCGGCACGTTCGTGCTCTCGGCCCTGTTCGTCCGCTTCGGCGTGAAGCCGCGCCCGGCGGCCGCGACCGGGGAGAAGCGCAAGCCGTTCCTCGCGTCGCTGAGCGCGGGCGGCAAGGTCGGCTTCGCGAGCTCGGCGCTGCGTTCGCTGATGCTGTTCACCTGGCTGGCCGGCCTGATGCCGGTGTACGAGGGCATCGCGGCGCCCTACGTCGCGTCGTCCGGCGGGGGCCCCGAAGTGATCGGCCTGCTGCTGGCCGCCGATCCGGTGGGCAGCGTGATCTTCACCTTCATCTATACGCGCTGGGTGCCCGCCGAGGTGCGGCCGAAGCTGATCGGGCCGATGACGGCGCTCGCCGCGATCCCGCTCCTGCTCTGCTTCCTGCAGCCGGGGCCCGTCGCGTCGATCATCCTGTTCGTGATCTCCGGTGGGTTCGGCACGATCGCGTTGCTGCAGGCCACGGCCTCGCTGACCGTCGCGGTGCCGGACGAGACCCGGGCGCAGACGATGGGCCTGTCCAACACGGGCCTGACGACCACGATGGGCGTGGTTCCCCTGATCGGCGGAGTGATCGCCGACCGCCTGACCGCCCAGACGACTGTCGGGATCTTCGGGTTCGTCGGACTCTTGATTACGATTCCGCTAACGATCATGTGGCAGCGGACGTTCACCGGCCGGACGAGCGAGGGTACGGCGAAGGAAGCCACACGCGCCGAGCATGCGTGACATGCTCCGCGCGTGGGCTCTGACCTGCGCGACCTTGCGGTGCTGCTACGCGGTCACTGGTCCTTGCTACGCATAGCTGGTCACCCTTCATCCGGCGTGTTCGGGAAAAAGGTACACACCTAAGGCCCTTGTGGACAGGCGGCAAACGGCCCGAAACTGTGCGTGAGGAGAGTGTCACCGGACATTCGCGCAAGGGTTTGGGGGGAAAATGGTCACATCGGGGGAACGGTCTGGGCAGGGCGCGGTCGCTGCGGTCAAGGGGTGGGCGCTGTGGTCGCGGCCGCGACGGTGGATCGCCGTCACGCTCACGAGCATGGTCGTCGCCGTGGTCCTGGCGGTCGTGAGCAGCGTGCTGGTCCCGGTCACCGCGGCCCAGCTGGAGCTGTTCGCGCTGATCACAGGCCTGGCCGTCGCCCAGACCGAGATCACCCGGCAGATCGAGCGCCAGCGTCGGATGCTCAGCCGGGGCCCGCACATCAACGTGACCTCCGTGTGGCTGCTGCCCGCCGCGCTGCTGGTGCCGCCGCAGCTCGTGGCCGCGCTGGCCGTTCTGCTCTACGTCTACCTCGCGTTCCGGAGCTGGAACGGCACCCGTCCGGGTGAAGCGCACCGCGTCGCAGCGAACGCGACGACGATGATCCTGTCCGGTTTCGGCGCCGCGCTCGCCGGTGACCTCACGGGCAGCCAGGGTGTCGCGATGGTCGCCGCCGCCGCGCTCGGCTACTTCGTCGTGAACACCGCGCTGACCGGCCTCGGCCTGTACCTCGCCGACCCGGCGAAGGCAACCCCCGCGTCCTGCCTCGGCACCATGGACGACAACCTCCTCGAGACGTCGATCCTGTGCGTCGGCGGCCTGCTGACGATGGTGCTCACCAACGAGCCGCTGCTGTCGGTGCTGGTGATCCTGCCCCTGTACGTGCTGCAGCGCTCGGTGCTGATCAAGCGCCTCGAAGAGCTCGCGACCACGGACCAGAAGACGCAGCTGCTCAACGCCACCACCTGGCAGGACGGCGCGCAGCGCGAGATCTCCCGCGCCGAGCGCGAGAACGGCAGCTTCGGTGCGCTGATGATCGACCTCGACCACTTCAAGTCCATCAACGACACCTTCGGCCACCTCGCGGGCGACGACGTGCTCAAGGCCGTCGCGGCCGCCGTCAAGCAGGAGACGCGCGCCCACGACCTGGTCGGCCGCTTCGGCGGTGAGGAGTTCGTGGCGCTGCTGCCCTCGACGTCGAAGGAAGACGCGATCATCACGGCGGAGCGCATCCGCCAGCGGATCAGCGAACTCGTGATCCAGACGCACACCAACGAAGGCGAGGCCGTCGCGATCTCCGAGCGCACGGCGTCGATCGGCGTCGCGTCGTTCCCCATGGACGGCACGAGCGTCGACGAGGTCATGGCTTCCGCCGACGCCGCCGTGTATGCGGCGAAGCACGGCGGCCGCAACCGGGTGATCGGCGCGGTTTCTTCGCCGGTCCGGGAGCTCGCGGCCGTCGCGTAGCTCGGCACGGGGTCCGGCCGGCTTCCTCCCCCGAGCCGGCCGGACTACCGCAGCCGTTCGATCACATCCGCCGCCTGGGTCTGCAGCCTCAGCACCCCACCGACGGTGAACTCCGTGAGCAGGTCCACCAACGCGTCCTGGGCCGGCGGGTCACCTTCCCAGGACACTTGGACCAACGCTTCGGTCATCGCGAAGTACAGCGTCACCAGCGCTTTGTCGGCCCGCCCCGAGTCCACCCCGTACGTCGCCCACCGCTTGCGGCTCGCCTCCGCGTAGATCACGGCCAGCCGCTCCCGCAGCCTCGTCAGCGCCGGATTCCCCGCCCGCTCGGCCTCTCTGAGGACAGGAAACGAGTGCGGGTCCTCCTCGACGAACCGGAACATGTTGGCGTAATTCGCCCTCGCCCACGCGCGCAGATCCGGCTCCGACGCATCCCTCGCCGGCGCCCCGATCGCCTCGAACGCCCTCTCCTCAGCGGCCCCGACCACCTCGGCGAACAGGTTCTTCCGCTCCCCGAACTGCTCGTAGACCGCTTGCCGCGACACCCCCGCGGCCCTCGCGATCTCCTCGATCGTCGCCGCCTCGAACCCATGCCGCGCGACGGCCTCCGTGGCCGCCCGCACGACCCGGTCGCGTTGCTCCGCCACGGGCAACTTCCGCGGCCTCCCACGCTGCGCGTGGCTCGACATCGGTGTGTTCACCTCGCGTATTTCCTCGTCCTTCATTCCAGCGTGGGGACTTCGCCGGCCCGACCCCGTGCTCATCACACCAGATAGGCCTGCGCCTGCAACGTGAACAGCTCGGCGTACCCCGCCTGGGCCGCCATCAGCTCCTCGTGCGTGCCGTACTCGGCGACCTTGCCGTGGTCCAGCAGGAGGATGCGTTCGGCTTGGCGGACCGTGGAGAAGCGGTGCGAGATGTACAGCGTCGTGCGGCCGGCCGCGAGGGACCGCAGGCGCGTGAACAGGTCGTGTTCGGCCTGGGCGTCGAGGGCGGACGTCGGTTCGTCGAGGATCAGGATCGGGGCCTCGCGCTGGAAGGCGCGGGCGAGGGCGATCTTCTGCCACTCGCCGCCGGACAGCGAGACGCCCTGGTCGAACCATCGGCCCAGAGGCGAGTCATAGCCGGACGGCAGGCGTTCGATGCGTTCGTCGGCGCCGGCGCGGCGGGCGGAGTCCTCGATGTGGGGGCGGTCTTCGAGCCGGTGGAGGTCGCCAAGGCCGATGTTCTCGGCCGCCGTTCCTTGGTACGTGACGTAGTCCTGGAACATCGCGCTGATCTGGGTGCGCAACTCGTCCGGGTCGTACGAGCGGATGTCGACGCCGTCGAGCAGGATGCGGCCGCCGGTCGGGTCGTACAGCCGACACAACAGCTTGAACAGGGTCGACTTGCCCGCGCCGTTGCGGCCGACCACCGCCACCGTCTCGCCCGGCCGGATCTCGAACGAAACCCCGTCCAGGGCCGGTTCCTCGGCGCCCGGGTAGCTGAAGCTCACCGACTCGAAGCGGATGTGTCCCTCCACAGTGGAGGGCAAGGGCCGCGGCGAGGCGGGCGCCACGATCTCCGGCTCCGTGTCCAGGAACCGGTACAACGTGTCCAGGTACAGATTGTTCTCGTACATCCCCGAAAACGCCGTGAACAAGCCCGAAACCGACGCCTGCACCGACGTCGCCGCGGCCGTGTACAGCGCCAGGTCACCCAGCGTCAGGCGCCCACCGACGGCCTCCATAGCGATGTACAGCGCGATCGCCGAGCCGGACAGCGTCGACAGCAGCCCCCACGACGTCGAGCTCACGTTGCGGCGAACCGTCAGGCGCCGTTGCCGCTCGTACGACACGAGGCCGAGCCGCCGGAACCGCTCCACGAAGTACGGCCCGAGGCCGAACAGCTTGGTCTCCTTCGCGTACGTATCCGTCGTGACCAGCGAAGACAGGTAATCCATCCGCCGCTTGATCGGCGACATCAGGAACGTCAGCCAGAACGCGCGCGATCCGTACTTCGACTGCGAGATGAACGCCGGGATCGGCGCGAGCAGCGCCACCAGCGCCAGCAACGGACTGATCGACACCAGCAGCGCGATCATGCTCGAGAACGTGATCGCCGTGCGCACCAGCCCCAGCGCCGAGTTCATCATCGACAACGGCCGGGTCGGCGCCTCCTGCGCGGCCTGGCGCAGCATGTCATACGACGTGGAGCCCTCGAAGTACGCCAGCTGCAGCTTGCTCGCGTGGTCCATGACCTGGTGCCGGATCGTCAGCGTCATCCGCTCTTGCAAGAGCGTCTGCGCGATCGACGTGATCGCGCTGCTGATCGCGGTCGCGGCCAGCACGCCGAACTGGAACAGCGTGATCCACACGATGTCGTCGATCGAGCCCTTGTGCTGGATGGCGGCGACCACGGCGTCCAGCAGCAGCTTCGCGATGTACGCCGTGGCGGTCGGCAGGAGGCCGGACAGCAGCGTGACCAGCGCCAGCAGGATGGTGAGCGTCGGGCTGGCCTGCCAGGTCAGCCGCACGACCTTCGGCAGGCCGCGGACGGTGCCGGACACCGACGTCTTCATCCGCATGAACCGCGACTTCAGGTCTTTCGGCTGGTCCGGCTGCGGGGGTTCCGGGATGTCGACCGGCCCCGTCAGGCCGCTGTCGGGCACCGTCTGCGCCGGTCTGCGCCGGCCGCCGGGCCGTCCGCCCGGCATGAATCCGCCTGGGATCACGCGGACACCGCGCCGTGCAGGAAAACGTCGATCAGCTCGGTGGTCTTCGGCGCATCGGGCAGCGCCCGGCCGTGCGTGAACAGCATGCTCACGAACAGCGCGGCGGCCTTGTCCACAGGCAGCCGCAGCCGGTCGGCGTCCGGGACGAACAGCTCCCGCACGGCGCGATGCATCGCCTCGAACGACTTGCGCCGGCTGTCACCGCTCGGCGGCTTGCGGTTGCGCATCTCTTCCGGCTGCGTCCGGCCGGCCCGGGCCGCGCCCATCACGGCACCCAGCCGCTGCAGGTGCGCGGTCAGCGCTTCGACGGCTTCCACCAGCCGTTTCTCCAACGGCAGCTCACTGGGGATCTCCCCGATCATCTCCAACGCCTCCGCCGGGTCGAGCGCGGCTTCCACACACGCGTCGAACAGCTCGTCCTTGTCGGTGAACACGCGGAAGATGGTGCCCTCGCCGATGCCGGCCGCCCGGGCGATCTGCGCGGTGGTGACCCCCCGGCCGTGTTCCACGACCAGCGGGAGCACCGCGCGCACGATCATCCGGCGGCGGTCGTCGGGCGCCATCCCCGGCGCACGTTTCCTCGTCTCCATGCGGACCAAGCTACGGAGTGAGTGCTCACTCCGTCAACTCGGTAACGCGGCGCGACCTGTTGTCGACTTAGGGACGCACATCCGCCGACCCGAGGAGCGCCGGTGCGCGGCAAGCCATTCGACGAGCCCACAGTGGGACGCCTGCGCCAGGCGCGCGAGGTCCTGTCGGCCGAGGCCGAGAAGAGCCACCACGCGCTGTACGCGAAGCTGCGCGAGATCGTCAGTGGCGCGCTGCGGCTCGACGCGTTCTTCGTCGGTCTGTTCCGCGACGCCGGCCACGTGCTCTACGCCTACCAGTACGACGGCGCCGAGTACGCGCTCCCGGGCGTCCGGCCGGTCAACCCCGAAGGCCCGACGGGCTGGGTGCGCGCCCACAACCGCTCCTACGCCTACCGCACCGACGGCGGCGCCATCCTCAACCGCGGCATCCCTTGGGGCGACAAGGAACGCCGCTCGGCCGACGCGCTCGTCGTCCCGATGCGCCGCACGCACACCGGCGAGGTGATCGGCGTCGTCTCGGCCCAGACCTACACCGCCGACAGCTACGGCGACGCCGAGCTCGCCGCACTGGAGTGGCTCGCCGAGGTGGTCGCCCGGATCCTGTCGGCCGAGGACGAGGACCGCGAGCTCCTGGCCCAGCTCGACGACGGGCACCGGCCGGCCGCCGAGCGCGTGCTCGGGCAGACGGTGTCGGCTCTGGTCGTGGAGCGGGTCGCCGTGGTCTGGCAGGCGGCGGCGCAGCTCGCGAGCGAACTGGAGTCGGAGGGCCACCGGCTCGGCGCACGGGCGCGTGACCTGGTGCGCGAGTGCGAGCGGCTGCAGATGGACTCGGCGGAGATCGAGTTCGCCGGTTATCGAGAGGCCGCGGCGCGGTTCGACTCGCTGAGCCGGCGAGAGCGTGACGTCGTCGAGCTGATGAGCCTGAGCGACGGCGAAATCGCCGCACAGCTGTACGTCGCCCGCTCCACGGTGAAGACCCACGTGCGCAGCATCCTGCGCAAGTACGGCGCCAAAAGCCGTTCGACGGTCGTCGAGGAGGTCTCCACCTACCTCGGTTACGCCCGTGAGCGAGGCGGCTCATCCTCGGGATGAACAGGGGCCGCCATATTTTTCCTCCTCGCGCCGAGAGAATCGTTGTGGTATCGCGGATAACATGGTTCCGTGCGCGTGGAAAACGGCTCCGTGTGGAGTGTTCTGCTCGAATTTCTCATCGCCCTCTGGTGGTTCTTCGTCGCGATCGGAATTGCCAAGTTCATCGTTGTTCCGCTCATAAAGTGGTTGCTCATCTCCGCATTCGAATCACTCAAAGGTGCCTCGGGTGCGGGCCGGGCGCTGCGCCGGCTGCTGGCCTTGCCCATCACGGGTTTGCTGAGCAGGCAACGCAAAGCCCGCGGTGGTCACCGAGACAGCCGGCTCGACCTGTTCGTCGTGGACTTGGTTTTCGGCGTGGCGGTGAGCGGCCTTCTCCAGGGGATCCTGCTGACCGCGGTGTCAACCATCGTGGTTGTCGTCATTTGTTTTCTGGTTTTCTGAACGGAGCGGTGAATCTTGGCGGGCAACGAGTTGGTGCCGAGCGGCCGGAATGTGGCGTTCGAAGTGCAGGACACGAATGGCAATCTGCCGGCGAGCGGGAACGCCGATCTCGCGGAGGTCGTCGTCGGCGCGATCGCCCACGCGCTCGGCTTCCCGACTGCCGCGCTCGTGCGTTCGGTCGTGGTGGTGGTCGCGCGGACCTACTCCGAGATCAAAGTGGAGCTGCAGGGCCAGCGGGTGGACCGGCGGATCAAGCTCCAAACGATGACCATCGAGCAGTTCTACACCGCCATGGCGCGCGTGGACGCCGATCCCTACTGGCACCCGGAAGCGAAAGCGACGCTCGCCGAGGCCCTGGCGGCGGAGATGAAGCAGGAAATCGCCAGGCTGCTGCGGAGCTAGAGAGGAACTGCGATGTCCGAATTGATCAGGAGGACCGGGGCCGAGGTCGAGCGGGGGCCGCTGGAGAAGGCGGTGGAGCTCGCGGCGACCGCGCACCGCAAGGTCGTGGTCAAGCGCCAGGAGATCCGCGTGGCGCTCAACATCGCCGAGGTGACCGCGGAAGCCGAGATCATGGCCGACCGGCGGCGGCGATGACCGGCACGGAAGAGCTGGAGGGGCTCGTGCGCACGGTCGTGGAGCAGCCGGCCGCGGTGCGGCTGCGACAGCTGCTGGCCGAAGGACTCATCACCGCGTCCGACCGGGACCTGTTCCTGGTGTCGGCTCAGAAGTACCGGGAAGCCGCGTTCGCGCAGTACGCCGACTTCGATCCGGCGGTCCGCCACGAGCTGGTGAAGGCGCTGCTCGTCGACTACCAGCAGGAACTCGGCCGCCTGCTGGACGAAATGGCGGCGCGCCGCCGTCCGCCGACGGCGATCGAAGCCAGCGGTGGGGTCCTGCGCGGCCTGTGGCGCAGGATCCGGTGAACCGGTTGCGGCCCGGAAACCACCGGGCCGCAACCGTGCCGGAACGGATCAGTACGTGATCGCCACGGCCGGGTCGGCGAGCAGCGCGCCGACGTCGGCGAGGAACTCCGAGCCCTGCTGGCCGTCGACCACGCGGTGGTCGAAGCTCAGCGACAGCTGCATCACCTTGCGGACCTTGATCTCGCCGTCCACGACCCAGGGGGTGTCGCGGATCGCGCCGACCGCCAGGATCGCCGACTCGCCCGGGTTGATGATGGGCGTGCCGGTGTCGACGCCGAAGACGCCGACGTTGGTGATCGTGAACGTGCCGTTGACCATCGCCGCGGGCGTGGTCTTGCCCTCGCGCGCCACGTCGGTGAGCTCGGTCAGCGCGACGGCCAGCTGCTTGAGCGACATGGCGTCGGCGTCGAAGATCTTCGGCACCACGAGCCCGCGCGGGGTCGCCGCGGCGATGCCCAGGTGCACGTAGTCCTTGTAGACGATCTCCTGCGCCGCCTCGTCCCACACCGCGTTGACGTCGGGCGTGCGCTTCGCCGCGAGGCACACGGCCTTGGCGGCGAACGCAAGCGGCGTGAGCTTCACGCCGCTGAACTCACGCGACTTCTTGAGCTTCTCGCGCAGCTCCATCATCGGCGTGACGTCGACGGTCAGGAACTCCGTGACGTGCGGTGCCGTGTAGGCGCTCTGGACCATCGCCGCGGCGGTGGCCTTGCGGACGCCCTTGATCGAGACGCGACGTTCGCGGGTGGCAGCGTCGTAACTGGTGTCCCCAGTGGACGCCACGGCGGCTGCCGGGGCAGAGCCGTTGGCCGCGCGCTCGACGTCTTCACGCGTGATGACGCCACCGTCGGCGGTGCCGGTGAGCGCGTAGAGGTCGATGCCGAGGTCCTTGGCGAGCTTGCGCACCGGCGGCTTGGCCAGCGGCACGTAACCACCAGCAGGAGCCACCGGAGCCGGAGCCACCGGAGCCACCGGAGCGGAAGCCATCGGCGCGGGGGCCGGCGGAGCAGCAACAGCCACCGCAGCGGCCTTACGCGCCCGCCGTTTCGTCTCCACCGCTTTGGAGCCGTAGCCGACCAGCGGCTTCATCTCCTCCTCGGCCGCAGCTTCCGGAGCAGCGGCCGGCGCCGCCTTCCCGTCCGGATCCACGTCCAAGGTCAGCAACGGAGCCCCGACCTCGACCGTCTGCCCCACCTCGACGAGCAGCTCGGTGATCACCCCGGCCCACGGGATCGGCAGCTCGACAGCGGCCTTGGCGGTCTCGACCTCGACCACGATCTGGTTGACCGTGACCGCGTCGCCCGGCTTCACGTGCCAGGCGAGGATGTCGGCCTCGGTCAGCCCCTCTGCCGTGTCCGACAGGGGGAACTGTTTGTACTCAGGCATTTCAGCGAGTTCCCCCTTACCAGTTCAGCGAGCGGTCGACGGCGTGCAGCACCCGGTCCAGGTCGGGGAGGTAGTGCTCCTCGAGCTTGGCCGGCGGGTACGGCGTGTCGAAACCGGCGACGCGCAGGACGGGGGACTCGAGGGAGTAGAAGCACTCCTGCTGCACGCGGGCCGCGATCTCCGAGGTCAGCGAGGACTCGGACGGCGCCTCGCTCACGGCGATCAGCCGGCCGGTCTTGCGCACCGACTCGAACACCGGGCCCAGGTCGAGCGGCGAGAGCGTGCGCAGGTCGATGACCTCGAGCGACTTGCCCTCGTCCTCGGCGGCCGCGGCGGCGTCGAGCGCCACCTTCACCGACGGACCGTAAGCGACGACGGTCGCGGTGGTCCCCTCGCGCACCACGCGCGAGCCGAACACGCGGCCCGGCGAGGTGTCGGTGTCGACCTCCATCTTCAGCGCGCCCGAGTGGTAGAGCTTCTTGGGCTCGAAGAAGAGGATCGGGTCGTCGGAGCGGATGGCCTCCTGGATACCCCAGTAGGCGTCGACCGCGTTGGAGACCGAGACGACCTTCAGGCCGGCGATGTGCGAGAACAGCGACTCGGGCGACTCCGAGTGGTGCTCCACCGCGCCGATCCCGCCGCCGAACGGCACCCGGATCACCACGGGCATCTTGATCTTGCCCTGCGTGCGGTAGTGCAGCTTCGCCAGCTGCGAAGAGATCTGGTCGAACCCGGGGAAGATGAACCCCTCGAACTGGATCTCGCACACGGGCCGGAACCCGCGCACGGCCAAGCCCACGGCGGTGCCGATGATGCCCGACTCGGCCAGCGGCGTGTCGAGCACGCGCTGCTCGCCGAAGTCCTTCTGCAGGCCGTCGGTGATGCGGAAGACGCCGCCGAGCTTGCCGACGTCCTCACCCATGATCAGGACCTTCGGGTCCTCTTCCATCGCGCGGCGCAGGCCGAGGTTGATGGCCTTGCCGATCGTGAGCTTCTGCGGTTCGGCCATCAGTGCTCACCCCCGTGCCGAACGCTCGAGCCCGCAAGCGACTCTTCGGCAGCGAAACCGTCCAAGTAGGACAGGAACTCTTCCCGCTCCGCGTCGAGAACCGGCGACGGCTCGGCGTAGACGTTGGCGAAGATCCGCTCGGGCGGCGGCTCCGGCATGTTGAACGTGTAGTCGCGAAGCTGCGTCGCGAACTCGTCGGCTTCGGCCTGAACCTGGTCGAAGAAGTCGTGGTCCGCACCGCCGCCGCGCGCGAGGTAGGCCCGCACGCGCTCGATCGGGTCCTTGAGCTTCCACTCCTCCAGCTCGTCCGAGAGCCGGTAGCGGGTGGGGTCGTCGGTGGTGGTGTGGGCGTCCATCCGGTAGGTGAAGGCCTCGATCAGCACCGGGCCGTTGCCGTGCCGGCACTCCTCCAGCGCCCACCGGGTGACGGCGAGGCAGGCGAGCACGTCGTTGCCGTCCACGCGGATGCCGGGGAAGCCGTAGCCGCGGGCGCGCTGGTACAGCGGCAGGCGCGACTGGCGCTCGGTCGGCTCGGAGATGGCCCACTGGTTGTTCTGGCAGAAGAAGACGAGCGGCGCGTCGTAGACGGCGGCCCAGACGAAGCCTTCGTGCACGTCGCCCTGCGAAGTGGCGCCGTCGCCGAAGTAGCAGATCGTGGCTTCACCGTCGTCGTCGCCGACTTTGCCCTCGAACTTCTGCCCCATCGCGTACCCGGCGGCGTTGAGCACCTGGTTGCCGATGACGATCGTGTACGGGTGGAAACGGTGTGCGGCGAAGTCCCAGCCGCCCTGGTCCGTGCACCGGAAGATGCCGAGCAGCTCACGCAGGTCCACGCCACGCGTGTACGCGACACCGTGCTCGCGGTAGCTCGGGAACGCCATGTCCGTGGGCTTCAGCGCGCGGCCGGAGCCGATCTGCGCGGCCTCCTGGCCCAGCAGCGGGACCCAGATCCCCAGCTGCCCCTGGCGCTGCATCGCGTTGGCCTCGCGGTCGGCGCGGCGCACCAGCACCATGTCGCGGTACAGGTTGCGCAGGACCTCGTCGTCGACGTCCGCGACGTACTTGTCGAACCGCGGCGACGGGATTCGCTGACCTTCGGGGGTGAGCAGCTGAGTCAGCTCAGCGCCACCTTCGCTCGTTGCTCGCAGACCCGCGATCACCTGTTCGGGCGAGGGCTTGGCCGCTACGGCGGCGGGCCCGTCTCCAGGTTCGGGGTGCGTCCACTGTTCGGACGGCATGCGCAGTATCTCCTCGGTGTCGGCGCCGCGGTGGCCGCTTGTGGCGGCCACAGCGACTGCACCGGCGGGGACCTACGCCCCGGATTCGGGGCGGCTGGCCACCGTCGGCGTTGACGGTTCTCGCCGCCATCCTGGCACGAAGCCGCGCGTGATGGTGAACCGCGGATGCTGATTTGTTGCTGAGATCCGGGCGCCTGAACAGGCAAAACGCTGGGAGATCCGAGTATGGGACGGATGATGATCGGGAATCCGCACCGCTGCCCACCAGGCGTCACCGGTCGGGCACCGGTCGCGTCCGGGTGGCGGGTTTCACGACCTCGACGGCGGTCGTGACGTCGGTCACCGTGGCAGGATGGCCGGCGTGGAACAGAAATCCGTACGTGAAACCGTCGTCTCGACGTGGATCAACGACGTCGTGCCGAGCCTGTCCGGTCTCGTCGCGATCCCGGCGTTGTCCCCGGCGTTCGACGCGGACTGGGCCGCGAGCGGTCACCTCGCCGCGGCCGTCGAACACGTGAAGACGTTCATCGCCGGGCGTGACCTGCCGGGCGTGTCGATCGAGGTCGTGCAGCTCGAGGGGCGTTCCCCGCTGCTGTTCGTGGACGTGCCCGCCACCGCGGGCGCCACGGACAAGCCGACCGTGCTGATGTACGGCCACCTCGACAAGCAGCCCCCGGTCGGCGGCTGGTCCGAGGGCCTCGACCCGTGGACGCCGGTGATCCGCGACGGCCGCCTCTACGGCCGCGGCTCCGTCGACGACGGCTACTCCGGCTACGCGGCCGTGTCCGCGCTGGAGGCCGTGCACGCGGCCGGCGGCGAGCACGCGCGCACCGTGGTGCTGCTGGAGACGGGTGAGGAGTCGGGCAGCCCCGACCTGCCCGCGTATGTCGAGCACCTGAGCTCGCGCCTGGGCGAGGTCGGCCTCGTCGTCTGCCTCGACGCGGGCGGCATGGACTACGAGCGGCTGTGGCTGACCACGAGCCTGCGCGGCATGCTGCACCTCACCGTCACCGTGCAGCTCCTCGCGACGGCCCAGCACTCCGGCCTGGCCAGCGGCGTGGTCGCTTCGTCGTTCCGCGTGCTGCGGCAGCTGCTGGAGCGCATCGAGAGCGGCGAGACCGGCGAGATCAAGCTCGCGGAGCTCAACGTCGAGGTGCCGGCGAGCCGGCTGGCCGAGATCGAGGCCGTGGCCGAGGTGGCGCCCGAGAAGCTGCGGACCGCGTTCCCGCTGGTCAGCGGCGGTCGGACGATGTCAGAAGACGCGCTGGAGCTGCTGCTGAACAACTACTGGCGGCCCACGTTGTCGATCATCGGCGCCGACGGCTTCCCGCTGCCCGCCAACGCCGGCAACGTGCTGCGCGAGAGCACCACGCTCACGCTGAGCTTCCGCCTGCCGCCCACGGCCGAGGCGGCTCCGGCACTTGAAGCCGTGAAGCGCGTGCTGACCACGGACGTGCCGTACGGCGCTTCGGTGACCATCCATGAAGACGCGCAGGCCGAGAACGGCTGGAACGCGCCCGAGGAGGCGCCGTGGCTCACCACGGCGCTGCGCCGCGTGAGCGACGAGGTGTTCGGCCGGCCGCACCGCGCCGCCGGCATGGGCGGGTCGATCCCGTTCATGGGCCTGCTGGGCGAGAAGTACCCGCAAGCACAGTTCCTGGTCACGGGCGCGTGCGGCGCCGACTCGAACATCCACGTGCCGGACGAGTGGCTGAACCTGGACTACGCGCAGCAGGTCACGGAGGCCGTCGCGCACATCTTGGACGCGCACGCACGGAGCTGAGGTTGTGGCGAAAAGTCCCGGCGCCGGTTGGTCGGTGCCGGGGCTTTCCCCACCGCGGGTGCTCCACAGTAGACGCCCTGTGGTTTGGACCACACACGTTTCGCGTCTCAGCTGATACCGGGAGTCACGACTGCGTAGGGTGAAACTGCGCCGTAACGTACAGGTGCTGTGCTTACCCGCTTTCGAGTGGCAATATGCGTGCTCTCGACAGTTGAGAACTACGAGGAGTGACGAAGTGGCCCGAGGACACCAGATGAAGGCGCTCGCCCTTCTCCCGGCTTTCGCGCTGGTCGGCCTGACCATCGCCTGCGGCGCGGGCGGCAGTGGCGCGGGCGATGCGGGAAGTGCAAGCTCGTCGGCGGCGGCTCCTGGGGGCTCGTCGGACATCCCAGCCGCGGCCAAGGACGACAAGCTCGCCGCGATGGTGCCGGCTTCGGTCACCAGCGACGGCAAGATCCTGGTCGGTCAGGACCAGAGCTATCCGCCCAACGAGTTCCAGGACGAGAGCGGCAAGGTCACCGGGTTCGACGTCGACCTGGGCACCGCGATCGGGCAGAAGCTGGGGCTGAAGATGGAGTTCCAGAACTCCGCCTTCGACGGCATCATCCCCGGCATCCAGGCCGGCAAGTACGAGCTCGCGATGTCGTCGTTCAGCATCAACCCCGAGCGGCTGCAGACGGTCGACATGGTCAGCTACTACAAGGCCGGCACGTCGCTCGCCGTCCTGAAGGGCAACCCGGACGGCCTGAACCTTGACGACCTTTGCGGCAAGAAGATGGGCGTGCAGAAGGGCACCACGCAGGTCGACGACCTGCAGACGCGCTCCGACGCCTGCGTGAAGGCCGGCAAGCCCGCCATCGACGTCACGCAGCTGCAGGCCCAGACCGACGTGAACCTGGCGCTGACCGCCAAGCGCGTGCAGGGCGAGCTCGCCGACTCCCCGGTGATCGACTACGCCGTGAAGCAGACTGGCGGCGCGCTGGAGGTCCTCGGCGCGCCGTACGACACGGCGCCGTACGGCATCGTGCTCAAGAAGGACAGCGGCGACTACACGAAGGCCGTGCAGCAGGCCGTGCAGGCGCTGATCGACGACGGCACGTACAAGAAGATCCTCGACAAGTGGGGCCTGTCCGGTGCGGGCGCGGTCACCACTTCGGAGATCAACCCGGCGTCCTGAGGTCGCAGATAGGACGTAGTTCTCGTGTCCAGTAACTTCGACGCGCCTCCGACCGTGGAGGCGCCGGTCGACACCACGCCCATCAAGGCCGTCCCAGTGCGCCACTACGGGCGCTGGGCGGCCGGGGTGATCATTCTGTTCCTGGCGTTCATCGTCGTGCGCAGCGTTGTCACCAACGTCAACCTGGACTGGCCGACGGTGTGGGCCTACATGTTCAACGACCGTGTACTGCGCGGTCTGCAGAACACGTTGATCCTCACGGTCATCTCGATGGCCATCGGCATCGTCGGTGGCGTGCTGCTCGCGGTGATGCGCCTTTCGCCGAACCCGTTGATGAAGGGTGCGGCGGGAATCTACGTCTGGTTGTTCCGCGGCACCCCGCTGATCACGCAGCTGGTGTTCTGGAACTTCCTGGCCTTCGCGTACCCGCGGCTCGGCCTTGGCATCCCGTTCGGCCCCGAGTTCGTTTCGTGGGACACCAACACGCTGATCAACCAGTTCACGGCGTCGCTACTCGGCCTCGGCCTGAACGAGGCCGCGTACATGGCGGAGATCGTGCGCGGTGGTATCCAGTCGATCGACGCCGGCCAGCTCGAAGCGTCGTCGGCCCTGGGGATGAAGCGCACGACCACGTTGCGGCGCATCATCCTTCCGCAGGCGATGCGCGTGATCATCCCGCCGACGGGCAACGAGACGATCTCGATGCTCAAGACCACCTCGCTGGTCGTCGTGATCGGGTACTTCGAGTTGATGGTCGCGGTACAGACCATCTACGCGCAGAACTTCAAGACCATTCCGCTGCTGCTGGTGGCGGTGATCTGGTACCTGATCATGACGTCGATCCTCACCGTCGCCCAGTACTTCATCGAACGCCATTTCGCTCGCGGGACCACGCGCGGGAATACTGACAAGAACAGGTGGGGCACTCGGATGTTCGGGTTCCGCGTCGGGCGCCAGGGCAGCGGAGGTGTCGGATGACCGCGGTCGTTTCCGCACAGAAGATCTGCAAGAGCTTCGGTTCACTGGACGTGCTGAAAGGCATCGACCTCGAAGTCCACGAACGCGAAGTGTTGTGCCTCATCGGCCCTTCAGGCTCGGGCAAGTCCACCCTCCTGCGCTGCATCAACCACCTCGAGAAAATCGACGCAGGACGTTTGTACGTCGACGGTGTCCTGGTCGGCTACCGGCAGCGAGGCGACAAACTCCACGAGCTGCGGGAAAAAGAGGTCGCCTTCCAGCGCAAGGACATCGGCATGGTGTTCCAGCGCTTCAACCTCTTCCCCCACATGACAGCGCTGGAAAACGTCATGGAGGCCCCGGTCCAGGTCCGCCGCGAACCCCGCTCCGTGGTCCGCCAGCGCGCCCTGGAACTCCTCGAGCGCGTCGGCCTGGCCGACAAAGCGGGCTCCTACCCGGCCCAGCTCTCCGGCGGCCAGCAACAACGCGTCGCCATCGCCCGCGCGCTGGCCATGCAACCCAAACTGATGCTCTTCGACGAGCCCACGTCCGCCCTGGACCCGGAACTCGTCGGCGACGTCCTGGGCGTCATGCGCCAACTCGCCAAAGACGGCATGACCATGGTCGTGGTCACCCACGAAATGCAGTTCGCCCGCGAGGTGGCCGACAAGGTCCTCTTCATGGACGGCGGCGTGGTCGTCGAGGCCGGCCCACCCGCCCAGGTGATCGGCAACCCGCAACACCAGCGCACCAAGGAATTCTTGGCTCGCGTTTTGAGCCCGAACGCTTGATAGCCGGTTGTGGCCGCTTCCCCATGGGGAGGCGGCCACACTGCTGTTCCAGGGTCAGCGCGCGGGAACCTTCAGCGTCTGCCGCGCAGCTCGTGCTCCAGCTGCTGCACCTTCTTCACGAGGTCCTGCTGCCCCGCTCCCGCCAGGCTGATCCACCCCGACTTGTCCACACCGAACAGAATCCGCCCCTGCTCGGTGTCGATCCATCCCGGCGGATTCTCATTCCGCAAGCGCTTTCCCCGACTGTCCCGGACCGCGACGTACAGCCGCCCGAAATACGTCTTCGGCGCCCGCAGCCACTGCACCACCTGCTTGGCGTCGCGGATACTCGGACTAGTGCCGCTCGGAATCACACCACTCTTGATCATGTTCAGATCCGCGTCTGAACAGTTCAACGACGCTATCCGCGCCGCCGGGGCCTCCGGCAGCAGCAGCGTGAACTCCCGCGCCAACGCGTCCGCCGACACCGGCGCGATGTAGAGGATCTGGTTGACCGTCACCACGCTCACCGCGTCCCGCCCTCTCGCCGCGGCGCGCACGGTGCGTTCGCCCTTGTCGGACTTCACCCACGAGTAGTACTCGACCCCGGGGCGCTGCAGCAGGTTCAGCACCTCGACGAAGTCGTCGTCGAGCCGCCCGCCGCGCACCAGCCCCCGCTGGCTCAGTTCATCATCCGTGTCGGCCGCCAACTGTTTCCGCTCGTCGGGCGAGTACCACAACGCCCCGCGTACCAGTGTCGGGTGGATGTCGCCAAGGTTGAGCCGCTCGAGCAACACCTCGTACGTCTGCAGGCTCAACTCCACCGGCTTGCGCAGCACTTTCTCACTCCCCCTTTGTCGAGCCATAAAGCTCTTGCTATCGAGTGCTCTTCAGGCTTTGAATGGCAAACCCGCTGACTTTCGCTGAAATCCCACACGGATCGGAGAAGTAGGGATTTCCGGTGGACAGTCGTGAGAAAATCATGAGCATCGTCTGATTATTTACGCCAACGGCGAGTTGACAGACGTACGGCCTCTCACCGCCGTTGGCAAATTTCACCACGGGGTATCCAAGCGTCGAAGACTGCGGCTCGAATGTGGTCACGCCGCTATTCTGAGCCTTTAGCGCGTAGAGGTGGCTAAGGCCGTCCTTGTCGATCGTGTCGACTCCCAGTGCGACGGTCCCCGAACCGTTCGCGAAGACGAACGTGCAGAACTTGCCTGCTCCCAGCAGTGACACGCGGATCGACTCGACCGGCCCGCCGACCTGGGCAACCTGGTTGGAAGTCGCCAAACTGCACGGCTCCGTCTCGGCCGCCGTCGTCATCAACGGTTCGTCAACCGCAGGCGCACCGTGATGAGGAACGGCAGCCGAGGCCGACGTCGCGACTGGTCTCGGTGCGGCATTACCTGAAGCGGAGGACGAACACCCCGTTGAGGCAACAGCCGCGACACACGCCAGAACCGCGACTGCAAGCGCACGCGTTCCCATTCGGTCACTCTTTCTCGACGCCCGTGCAGTCGCTGCCCGGCCGTTAATGCCAATTGTTGACTTCCCAAGATCAACCTAGCCGCAGTTCTCGGCTCAAGTCAGGGACGCAACCCCGCAGGGGCCGTTCCTCCCCTGTTCGGGCTACGCCCCGATTACCGGCGGCGTCGGCCGGTTGCCGTCGTAGCCGCCGAAGATGGAGTCCGGGTCCTCTTCGGTCAGGAGGATCTTGCGCTGGTGCTCCTCGTCTTCGGGGCCCTTGCCGCCCTTGCCACCGCCGCCGGCGCCCATGCCGCCCATGCCGGGCTGGCCCTTGGCGCCGGCCGCGCCCATGCCGCCGGGCCGCGCGACACGCGCGCCTTCGCCCATCGCGCCGGCCCCAGTACCGGCCCCGGCGCCAACGCCACGGCCGACGCCGGCCGCGCCGCCGCTCGAGGCGCCGCCGCCAGGTCCGAATCCGCTGCCGCTCCCACCTGACTCGAAGCTGCCACCTCCGCCCAGTCCGCCACCGAAGCCGCCCACCGGCCCAAAACCGGGACCGAAGCCGGTGTTGGCGCCGCCAGGCCCGTTGACCCCAACGCCGCCGGGCCCTTGCCACGACGGTGATCCAGGACCACCGGGCGTCTGCGTCGGACCCGCGAACGCCGCTTTCGTGCTGTCGTTCGCCGCCGGCACCACAGGTGGAGGGGTCGCGCTCACCGGCGAGTGTCCCGGCGGCGGAGGTGCCTGGTAGCCCGCGGCTCCAGGAGGAGCGGTGTAGTGACTCGGTCCGCCGGAGTGCCCGCCAGCCGAGTGGCCGCTGCCGGCAGCGTGCTTTCCACCGGATGTTCCGGTGTCGATGGGGTTGGGCGTGACCCCACCTGCAGACACGTTCGGGTCGTGCGCCGCGGGGTAGTCAGCCGGCATGGTGTCCGTTCGTGGCTGGCTGCTCTGGTGGTAGCCGTCGTAGAGTTCGACGTTCTTGTGAGTGTCGTTGTCGAATTGGGCAGCCTTGATCTCGTCGTCGCTGGCGCCGATCGAAAGCCAGTCTTCGACCGTATCGTCGTCCGGTCGCGTCTGGTCGACAGCGACGACGTTGTTCTTCACGTACGTGAAGGCTGAAGACTGTTCTTCGATCGACTGCCGCATGGTGTCCATCTTTTGCGCGGCGGTTCGAGAGGTATTGATGAGCGGGCTCAGTCCCGCACTACCGGTGTCGGCGGCCTCGCCTTTCCAGAAGGTGTTCAACGTCGTCTGGCTGGTTGTCAGCTTTTCGGCGACATCGTTGTGGATGTCTCTGAGTTGCCCACACCCGCTTCCCATGGCATCCAGGCTGGTCGTGTCGCCGGGGGCGTGCAGCTGCTGATAGATGTCGAATCCACTTTGCGGCATCTCAACTGGCCTTCAGTCGAGTGATCTCCGCGGCGGCGATCTGCTCCGCCATCTTGCACGGGTCCGCCAGGTACGGGTTTCCGGTCCTCAGCTGCGTGTTCACCGTGTAGGTGAGATCATCACGAACGCCGACAGCCAAGACGCATGAACCGGGACCCTCGTCACCCGCGCTGTAAACGACAGCCGGGTATCCCTCGACCGGCGAGTGAGGCGCGAAGGTCGAGAGGCGGCCAGCTTGGTTCTCAAGGTAGAGGCTGTTGAGGCCGCGCTTGTTCCCCGAATAGAACCCACCGCTGACGTTCCCGGTGTTGTCGGCGAAGTTCCATTGGCACGACTTACCGACGATCGACTGGGCGATTGCGGTTCCCTTGACCTTACCTGCGGCTTTTTCGACCTCACTTATGGACAAAGCGGAGCACGGGTCGTCCTCGAAGGCCTTGGTATTTGTCAACGGATGGTCGACTTTCGGCGCCAGCATTGGTTCGCCAGAGGGCGAACTAGGCGCTGCTGGCGTCGGTTGCCCTGCCGTCGAACTCCCGCACCCAGCCACAACAATTGCCGCAAAACCCACGAAGGCAAGCTGGTATACGTTACGGACTCGCATCAATCGACCTTCCCGGCGCTGCGAATTGCATCAATCGCGGCGTGATCTTGGTTCACGTATGCTGTGCGGATCTGTTTCAGGGTGTCGACGTAAGACGAAAGGAAGTCGACCGTTCCCCTGAGGAATTGGTTGTACGCGATGGTGGCGCGACCCGTGGCACTCATGTAGTCCTTGCTCACCTGGTCCGAGCCGGGATAACCGAGCTGGGCGAACTGTGCAGCGACGGTGCGCGCTTGTGAGTAGTCGTCGTTGAGGCTGTCTTCCAACTGCTGAATGACTTTGTCCATCGACTGCGCGTCGAACGCCCAGCTGCCGCCGCCTGACGCCGCGGCGAAGTCTGCCTTTGCTTGACCCGCGCCGAGCGCGTTGTAGTCCGGAGGCGGGCCCGACGTCACGGTCTGGCCACCGGCCAGTGGCACCGGAGGCGCACCGGGTGGCGGTGGCGTGACCTGCCCCGGTGTCAAGCTCTCGTTGTAAACGCCCTGCAGTCCACCCTGGTTTCCGTCTGGCATGTCGTGCCTCCCCGCACGGGCCGCTCCGGTCTGGGGGCGCGGCCTACCCTGTGTTCAGCTTCAGCTCCAGCAAGTGACCTTAACAGGGACGACTCCCCCACAAGATCGGTTCCCACAAGATCACCCACCGTTGTCAATCAGCTCGTCAGACGTTGAAAAAACACAGCTCAATTGGCGATCTGTCAATAACCCGCCGCTACTCCATTAGGACGATTGCCATTCCCCCTCCCTTCCGATTCGCTAAGGGCAGCACCAGCGGCAGGCGAACTGAGGGGGCACGTGCCGACCGACACGACGCTGCCGCCGCTGGATCCGTTTGCCGGGGTGCCCGACAAGAGGTACGAGCTGAAGGCCGCGGACCTGCTGAAACCCGGCACGAGCGGGATTCTCAGATGGCGCAGGCAGGCGACCAACGCGCCGATCGTGCAGGTCGAGGACGCGTACATCACCGGGACGTTCGACCTGCGGGCCGCCGAGTTGGGGTACCTGTTCCGCTTCGAGCGGTGCCGGTTCGAGTTTCCGCCGGATGTGCGGGAGGCGAACGTGCTCGGGCTCGTCTTCCGGAAGTGCTGGTTGCCGGGGCTCAAGGCCCGCAACCTGCGTAGCCGCAACGATGTTCGGCTCATCCGGAGCGTGGTGGAGGTCGGGCCGGAGGACAGTGAGATCCCTGAGACCACGATCATGCGCGGCGACGATCGCGAGCGCGGCATGCCCAACGCCGCCGTGAACCTCACCGACGCCGTGATCGAGGGCTCGGTCGTGCTGACGCGCACGACGATCAAGCACCCCCACGGCAAAGCGATCCAGGCCGACCGGCTGGAAATCCACGGCGCGCTGCTCGCGTACCGGCTCGAGGCGCGCGGCGAGGTGCGCATGCCCGGCATGCGCACGGGCGGCAACGTGAACTTCTCCGGCGCGACGTTCGACAACCCCGACGGCTTCGCGTTCAACGGCAACGGCATCCACATCGGCGGCAGCCTGCTGTGCGAAGTGGACAACTACGGTCCGGCCGCCGAACGGAAACGGTTCTCCGCCAAGGGCATCATGTACTTCCCGAGCGCCACTGTGGACAGTGACATCGTGCTGCGGGAGGCAAAGCTCACCGTCGACCAGCGCGGGCCGGTGGCCGTGGACGCGTGGAAGTCCAACGACCCGTACCTCGACCCGCGGCCCGCGCTCGTCGCCGATCGGCTGAAGGTCGACGGCAACCTGGAGCTGTCCGACGGGCTGCAGGCGTTCGGCACGCTGCGCATGGTCAACGCGCGCATCGGTGGCTCACTCAGGCTGGCCGGCGCGGAGATCAAGATGGCGCGCGGCCGCGCGACCCCCTACTACGACCGCGCGCTGCACCTCGACGGGTCGACCATCGGCGGGGACGTGGAGGCCACCAGCCTGCGCGTGCCCGTGGGGCAGCTGCGCATGGCGGACGTGCAGATCGGCGGCAACTTCCTCGCGTGGAACGCGATGTTCCTGCACCCCGGGCGCGACGTCTTCTCCGCGCGCCGAGCCAAGATCGCGGGAAATTTCCAGCTCACCGACGCGACACTGCAGGGCACGGTGCGCCTGCAGGGCGTCGAGGTGGGCGGCAGCGTGAACCTCTACGGCAGCAAGCTCACCGAGCCGGGGCAGCGCACGTCGTCGAGCTTTTCGCTCGACGTCCGGACCGCGCGAATCGGCCGTGACCTGGTGCTGACGGAGAACAAGGACCGTGCGTTCGTCGCGGAGGGCGGCGTCAACCTCGACGGCGCCCAGATCGCGCGGCGCCTCGAGCTCGGCGGCGCGCAGCTCGAATCCCTTCCCTCGCACGGGATCGCGCTCGACGCGAGCGACGTGACGGCCGACGAGTTCCTGTTCGGCTTCCGCACCCCGCCCGCGGGACGCGTCGTGCTGCGGCGCGCGCACTGCGGGACCCTCGGCGACACGGAGGAGTTCTGGGCCGCCGCGGACGGCATCGAGCTCGACGACTTCCGTTACGACGCCCTGAAACACGGCATCCCCCTCGACGACGACCGCGCGCTGGACCATCGCATCGCGTTGCTGAGCAAGGCGATGCGCGGCTACCGCCCTGGCCCGTACGACCAGCTCGCCGCGACCCTGCGCGCGGCCGGCAACGAAGAACACGCCTCGACGGTCGGCCTGCGCAAGCAGCAGTTCCGCTACGAGGCGCTCGCGAAGGGGTTCAAGATCTTCGGCCCCGGCGTGCGGCTGTGGAGCTTCCTGCAACGCTCGATGGTCGGCTACGGCTACCGGCCCGTTCGCGCGCTGGGCTGGCTGCTGACATTGCTGGTGCTCGGCAGCCTCTGGTTCGGCCTCGGCAGCGACGACTGCGTGCAGAACCCCGGCCGCTACGCCGTGAGCGGCCCGCGCTGCCTGGTCAACCAGCAGGACACGGGCCTGCAGTGGAACCCGGTGATCTACACGGCCGACCTGCTGGTGCCCATCGTCGACTTCGGCAACAAGTCGCGCTGGTACATGCACGGCGCCGACAACTGGGTGGCCGCCGGCTTCACCGTCTCGGGCTGGCTGCTCGCGACGACCGTGGCGGCCGGCTTCGGCCGCATGGTGCGCCGCGACAGCTGAACAAGAACCTCACTCCGACAACCCCGACCAGAACGCGACCTCACGAGCGTCGGCGGGCTCCTCGGCCAACGGCGCGCCACCGAACTCGTGCCGCAGGTACCCGCGCAGATCCCAGCCGCAAACCACCACGTCAGCGTGGTAGACGGACAACACCGGGTACCCCGACGCCCCCGCGATCGCCGGCAGGTAGCGGTGCCCACAGACCGGCACCAGCTGGGGCACCGTGGCGAGACATCGCTGGGCGCAGGCCAGCGCGTTGGAGAGCACCCTGGGCCGCTCGCCCCACGACGCGTGCCAGAAGCCGTTGTGCTCGACCTCGTACAGCAGCCCGTCGACGGGCCAATCGAGGCGTTTTCGCAGGTGATCCGGGTTGCCGTGCAGCCAATCGGGCCACCGGTCGCCCACCGGGACGCCCGCGGCGAGAAACGCCCGGTGGTCCAGGGAGAACCGGAAGCCGAACTGGGCTTCGACGTCGGTGAGCTCGGCTTCCGACAAGCCCGGACGCAGGGGCTCCCCGAGGCTTTCCTGCAGCGTGCGGGCCTCCTCCACCGTGAGGACTTGCTGGACATGTGACATACGAAGAAGCGTACGTACCGCCCACACGGCCTCGCGCGTCCTTTTCCGCCGGTTTGACGGTCGGACAACAACCCTCCCTCTGCGGGGTGAGGTTCTTCTCTCAGACCGTGGTTGACGGAACACACCGCAGCCACGTGTAGTTCACTCGTCGCGTGAGTTCCGCACAGGCGCGAGTACGCGCACCCGAACTGACCGGCGACGTCTGGCTCAACACCGGTGGCCGGCGACTCTCCCTCGCGGAGTTGCGAGGGCGGATCGTGCTGCTCGACTTCTGGACCAGTGGCTGCATCAACTGCCTTCACGTGCTCGATGAGCTGCGCCCGCTCGAAGAGGAGTTCGGCGACGTCCTGGTCACCGTCGGGGTGCATTCGCCGAAGTTCCTGCACGAGGGCGAGCGCGCGTCGATCGAGGCGGCCGTGCGCCGCTACGAGGTGCACCACCCCGTGGTGAACGACCCGAAAATGGAGCTGTGGTCGCAGTACGCCGTGCGCGCGTGGCCGACGCTGGTGGTCGTCGACCCCGAGGGCTACGTCGTGCACGTCGCCGCGGGGGAGGGGCACGGCGAAGCGCTGCGACGCGTCGTGGCGGATCTCGTGGCGAAGCACGCCGCGAAGGGCACACTGCGCCGCGGCGGCAACCCGTACGTGCCGGTGGAAGAGCAGCAGACGGAGCTGCGGTTCCCGAGCAAGGCCGTCGCCACGGCGGAAGGCCGCATCCTCGTCGCCGACACCGGGCACCACTCCGTGGTCGAGTTCGCGTCCGACGGCGAGACCGTGATCCGCCGCTTCGGCAGCGGCGAGCGCGGCGCGCAGGACGGGCCGTTCGACGTCGCCAGCTTCACCGAGCCCTCAGGCATCGCGCTGCTGCCCAACGAGGTCGCCCAGCGCGCCGGCTACCACGCTGTCGTCGCCGACACCGCGGGTCACCGGCTGCGCGGCCTCGACCTCAACACCGGCGAGGTCACCACGGTCGCCGGCACCGGCAACCAGTGGCGCAACGGCACGGACACCGGCAAGGCCCTCGACACCGACCTCACGAGCCCGTGGGACGTCGCGTGGTGGGCGCCCGCCGGCGGTGTCGTAGTGGCCATGGCCGGCAACCACACGCTCAGCGTCTTCGACCCCATCTCCGGCGACATCCGCCGCTTCGCCGGGACAACCGTTGAAGGCCTCAAAGACGGCGAAGTGAGCGAAGCGTTCTTCGCGCAGACGTCCGGCCTCGCGCCCGACGGCGACAAGCTGTGGCTCGCCGACGCGGAAACCTCGTCGCTGCGGTGGATCGAGCCCGAGGGCGAGACGTTCACCGTGCACACCGCCGTCGGCACCGACCTGTTCTCCTTCGGCCACGCCGACGGCCCGGCCGACGACGCGCTGCTGCAGCACCCGCTGGGCCTGGCCGTGCTGCCCGGCGACCGCATCGCGATCGCCGACACCTACAACGGCGCCGTCCGCCGCTACGACCCGTTCACGCGCGAGGTCACCACGCTCGCCACCGGCCTCGCCGAGCCGCAGGGCCTGCTCCTGCACGATGGTGAACTGCTCGTCGTCGAGTCGGCCGGCAACCGCGTCGCGCCGGTCGGAGCCCAGGTCACGACCGTGGCCGGCGAGAAGAACGCCGTCCGGCGCCCGCCGACGGTGCTCGCGCCCGGCGACGTCGAGTTCGCCGTGGTCTTCACACCGCCACCGGGTGAGAAGCTCGACGCCCGCTACGGGCCGTCCACGCGGCTCGAGGTCAGCGCGTCGCCGCCGGAGTTGCTCGCCGACGGCGCCGGCATCGGCACCGACCTCACCCGCCGCATCCGGTTCGCCGACGGCGTAACGGAAGGCGTGCTGCAGGTCGTCGCCCAGGCGGCCAGCTGCGACGAGGGCGGTGAGCACCCCGCGTGCCGCATCACACGGCAGGACTGGGGTGTGCCGGTGCGCTTCGAGAGCGGTGGTGAGCGCACGCTCAGCCTGGTCATGGCGGGTGGGCCGAAGCCGGCGGCACCCGGTCAGTAGCATTGGGGACGTGCCTGACAAGCCCAAGCTCCAGATACAGATGCTGCAGGACCGCGTGCTCGTGCGCCTGTCGCCGGAGGAGGGCGAACGCCGCAGCAGCGGCGGAATCGTGATCCCCGCGACCGCGCAGGTGGCCCGCAGGCTCGCCTGGGGTGATGTACTGGGCGTCGGCAACAGCGTGCGCAACGTCAAGCAGGGCGATCGCGTGCTCTTCAACCCGGAGGACCAGCTCGAGGTCGAGATCCAGGGTGAGGGCCACTTCGTGCTGCGTGAACGGGACATCCACGCCGTCGCCACCGAGCGGACCGAACACGGCACGGGGCTCTACCTGTAGCTCCCGGCCACGGGAGGGCAGGCGTGCGCGAAGACGAGACCTCGCAGGACCTCTTCATCGACGACCTGCTGCCGGAGCGCGAAGACGACGACCTCGCCACCGAGATCTTCGCCGTCGTCGACGGGCCGCCGCTGCCGGAGACGCCGCAGCGGCGCCTGCGCAAGGGTGTCGCGCGCACGTTCATGATCGTCGGCTGCGCGCTGGGGCTCTTCGTGCTGCTGTACGCGATCGACCTCGTCACCAGCGCCGGCGACGTGCCGCGCGGCGTGGTCGTGGCGGGTGTCGACGTCGGCGGCCTCTCCCACGCCGACGCCGAGGCCAAGCTGCGAACGGAGCTGCAGCCGCGGCTGACGCAGCCGGTGACTTTGCACGCGGGCGACATCACGACGTCGATGGTGCCGTCGGAGTCCGGCCTCGGCCTCGACTGGCCGGGCACGCTCGCGCAGGCCGGGCACCAGCCGTTGAGCCCGATCACGCGGTTCCTGTCGTTCTTCACCGCGCGCGACGTCGGCGTGGTGACGCGCTCGGACCAGGAGCAGGTGGCGCAGGCGCTGGGCATCCTCGCGACGGACAAGCTCAACCACCCGCTGGTCGAGGGCAGCATCGGCTTCCAGCCCGGGGACGACGGCGCCGTCACGGCGTACCCCGTGGAGCCGCGGCAGGGCCAGGAGCTCACCGACGTCCGCGCGGCCGCGCAGACCGTGGCGAACGACTGGCTCGCGCCGGGCGGCGTCACGCTGCAGATGGCCGTGACGCCGGCGAAAGCCACGTCGAACGGCGTCCACGCGCTGCTCGACCAGGTCGTGGCCCCCGCCGTCGCCGCGCCGGTGGTGCTGCACGGGCAGGGCAAGGATGTCGCGCTGAAGCCGGCGGCCATCGCGGCGTCGTTCCAGTTCGCGCCGCGCGACGGCGGCTCGCTCGAGCTGCGCATCGACCAGGGCAAGCTGCAGCAGGCCGTGGAATCCGACCTCGCGTCGACCGAAACCGACGGGCGCAACGCCGAAATCGTGTTCACCTCGGGCGCGCCGACTGTCAACCCGTCCGAAGACGCCCGGAAGATCAACTGGGCCAACACTTTCAAGTCGCTCACGGCCGTGCTCGCCAAGCCGGCGGGGCGTGACCTGCCGGTGGCCTACGACGCCACGAAGCCGAGCCTGTCCACCGACGCGGCCAACGCGCTGGGCATCAAGGAGGTGATCGGCGAGTTCACCACGAGCGGGTTCTCCGGCCCCGCGGCCACGAACATCCAGACGCTCGCCGAACGCGTCTCCGGCACCATCGTGAAACCCGGCGACACGTTCAGCCTCGGCGCCCGTTCCGGCGCGCGGACCGCGGCCGACGGCTACGTCAGCGCGCCCGCGAACGAAGACGGAACCGGTCCTTCCGTGGTGGGCGGCGGGGTTTCGCAGCTCGCGTCCACTTTGTACAACGCGGCGTACCTGGCCGGTCTGGGGGACGGCGGCCACCTCGCCCACGACCATTACCTCGACCGCTACCCCGCCGGCCGTGATGCAAAAGCCATCGACGACGCGGGGAACCCGGTGGAGCTGAAGATCACCGACAACGACGACACGGGGTTCGCGATCCAGGCCAGCGTCAGCGCGGATTCCGTCACGGTGCGGATCTGGGGCACGAAGCACTACCTCGTCGAGGGCCGCACCGGGGGCACGTCCGACGAGGTCTCGCCGACCGTCCAGTTCGGACCCGGGCCCGACGGCGCGTGCCACTCGTCCATCGGCGCGCCGGGCTTCAGTGTGTCCGACACGCGCGTGTTCCACGCCCTGGCGACGGGCAACGAGGTTCGTGAGGAAACGCGCAACACCACGTACTCGCCGCAGCCGATCGTCATCTGCTGACGGCGTCCACACCGGACGGAACGGCCCGGCCCGCAGAAGAGGGCCGAGCCGCGAAGTCACCTGTTGATACTTCGCCTGCCCCACAGGCTCGCGACCAAGGCCACGCCGAGTGCGGCGACACCGACCTGGGTGATGATTTCGAGCCAGTCGATACCGCTCGTGTCGGCGTATCCGATGCCGCGCGCGATGGCGCTGCCGATGAAGGCGGCTGCGATGCCCACGAGGAGCATCAGCCAGATCGGGATGTTCTGTTTGCCGGGCACGACCAAGCGGCCGAGCAGGCCGAGGATCAAGCCGACCACGATGGCGCTGATGATGCCTGAGACGGTCATCGAAACTCCTCTGCCAGATGGGTTCCGGGCCGAGCCGCGGACTCGGCGTCCGGATGCCCTGGAAACGGGCGGCCGAAACTCGAGACCACGGCGATACCACCCACCTGGCACCAGCGTGCCGTGCCCCGCGGCGGGAGCTCTCACCCGCAGCGGGCGAAGTCACCCGAAGAAACACGGATGCCCCCGGCCCGAGATGGGCCGAGGGCATCCGCAGGGGAACGGGAAGGGCCTAGAAAGCCGCCTCGTCCAGCTCCATCAGCGCGTTGTCGGCGCCTTCGACGATCGTGCGGCGCGAGGACAGCTCCGGCAGCACGGACTTCGCGAAGAACGACGCCACGGCCACCTTGCCCTCGTAGAAGGCCACGTCCTTGGCCGCCGCGCCCGCGTCGAGCTTGGCGATGGCGACCTCGGCCTGCTTGAGCAGCTGCCAGCCCACCAGCAGGTCGCCCATCGACATCAGCAGCCGCACGGTGTGCTGGCCGACCTTGTTGATGCTCTGCGGGTCTTCCTGCGAAGCGGTGAGGAAGCCGATCATCGCGCCGAGCATGCCCTGGGAGTCCTCCAGGGCCTGCTTCAGCAGCGCGCGCTCGTTCTTGAGCCGGCCGTTGCCCGCCTCGGACTCGATGAACTTCGTGATCTCACCGGCGAGGAACGCGAGCGCCTGGCCCTTGTCGCGCACGATCTTCCGGAAGAAGAAGTCGAGCGACTGGATGGCCGTGGTGCCCTCGTAGAGCGAGTCGATCTTCGCGTCGCGGATGTACTGCTCGATGGGGTAGTCCTGCAGGAAGCCGGACCCGCCGAGCGTCTGCAGCGACTGCACGAGCTGCTCGGTGGCGCGCTCCGAGCCGACGCCCTTGACGACCGGCAGCAGCAGGTCGTTGATGCCGTGCGCCAGCTTCAGCGCGGCCTCGTCCCCGTCCTGCGTCCACAGCTGGTCCTGGAACGACGCCGTGTACAGGTAGACGGCGCGCAGGCCCTCCGCGTACGCCTTCTGCAGCATCAACGAACGGCGCACGTCCGGGTGGTGCGTGATGGTGACGCGCGGCGCGGCCTTGTTGAGCATGTTCGGCAGGTCGGCGCCCTGCACACGCTCCTTGGCGTAGTCGCGCGCGTTGAGGTACCCGGTCGACAGGGTGGCGATGGCCTTGGTGCCCACCATCATCCGGGCGTATTCGATGACCTGGAACATCTGCGCGATGCCGTTGTGCACCTCGCCGAGCAGCCAGCCCTTGGCCGGGGTGCCGTGCTGGCCGAAAGTCAGCTCGCACGTGGTGGACGCCTTGATGCCCATCTTGTGCTCGACGTTCGTCACGAAGGCGCCGTTGCGCTCGCCCAGCTCACCGGTCCGCGAGTCGAAGTGGAACTTCGGCACGAGGAACAGCGACAGGCCCTTGGTGCCCGGCTTGGTCTCGATGCCGGGACCCTCGGGGCGCGCCAGCACCAGGTGCATGATGTTCTCGCTCATGTCGTGCTCGGCGGAGGTGATGAACCGCTTCACGCCGTCGATGTGCCAGGAGCCGTCCTCCTGCTTGACGGCCTTGGTGCGGCCGGCGCCGACGTCGGAGCCCGCGTCGGGCTCGGTCAGCACCATCGTGGCGCCCCACTGGCGGTCGATCATGAGCTGCGCCCAGCGCTTCTGCTCTTCGGTGCCGTTGTTGTTCACGATCATGGCGAAGTTCGGGCCCGCCATGTACATGAACAGCGGCGCGTTGGCGCCGAGGATCAGCTCGGACGCGGCCCACTGCACCGTGGGGGGCAGGCCGAAGCCGCCGAGGTCGTTGGTGAGGCCGAGACGCCACCACTCGCCGTCCAGGAGCTGCTTGTAGCTCTTCTTGAACGGCTCGGGGATCTTCACGCTGAAGGTCTTGGGGTCGTACACCGGCGGGTTGCGGTCCGCGTCGGCGTAGGACTCGGCGAGCGGGCCGGTGGCGAGCTTGTTCAGCTCCGAGAGCACGCCGCGCGCGGTCTCCTCGTCCGACTCGGCCAGCACGCCCTTGCCAAGGCGGTCCTGCACGCCGAGTACCTCGAAGAGGTTGAACTCCAGGTCTCGGACGTTGCTCTTGTAGTGGCCCATGTCGTCACTCCGTGTCGTGTTCGGCTTTCCGGCCGGGCACATGTTCCCTTACTCGCCGGTAACTTCAGGATATTACCTACGAGTAACTGGAGCAAGCGGTTCCCCTCTTCCAGGGGTGTGGATTCAGCCGAAAAACCGACATCGACCAGGAAGCCGACCTCAGGGCGTGCCGCGCGCCACGGCGCGGTCGGCGGGCAGGGGCGTGTGGGCGTCGTCGGTGTGGGGCACGAGGATGCCACTGCGGAACGCGATGGTCACGGCGTGTGTGCGATCGCGCGCGGTCAGCTTGCGCAGGATGCTCTTCACGTGCGTCCGGACCGTCTCGACGGAGAGGAACAGCAGCTTCGCGATCGCCGAGTTCTCCAGGCCTTCGGCCACGAGCTGCAGCACCTGGTACTCGCGGCGCGACAGCGGCATCGCACCCTTCGGCTGGGTGAGGTTCTCCTCGGCCGGCGCCGCTCTGGGCGACGGCTGCCGCTTGGGCCGCGCGGTGAGCGCGGCCAGCGCCGGGTCGATGTAGCGCCGGTCGGTGTGCGCGCGCCGGACGGCTTCCGCCAGCCGCCGCGGGTCCACCGCCCGCGGCACGATCGCGTGCACGCCCGCCGCGATGGCCGTGGCGAGGTACTGCTGCGTGCGGTTGACGTCGCGAACCAGCGTCACCAGCACCACGGCGGGGTCGCCGGAGTTGAGCAGCTTCGTGAGGTGGCAGTGGGGATCCAGCGCCGAGTCGAGGATCACGACGTCGGGACGCACCTGCTCGCACAGCTGCATCGCGGCGTGGTGGCTCGCCGCCTGACCCGCCCAGTGCAGCCCCGGCGTCCGGTGGACCATCGACGCGAGCCCCTCCCGAAAGATCGGGATGGGATCGACGACGGCCACCCCCAGGCTGCGGTTCGCGGTCGGTTGTCCGGGCACAGCCGGCGTTCGGTGGGGCTCGATGCCGCGCATCTCGGGCCTCCGTCTTCCAGGTCGTTCCCGGGTCGCCGGACGCCCGCGCACGCCCCCCGGCGTGCCGTCCTGGCACCACCCGATCCCCCCTGCTGGGACCGGACAGGAATGACACCTTGTCCTTGATTCGACTCCTCCGGAAGGCGCTTGTGACGCGGTTTCCCCCTCATGGCCGTATCGGCCGGTTGCAGCAAACCCTCCGTAGAAAAACCCTTGTGATCTGCGGCTTTTTGGCCCTGTACGGCATCACTGGCTCGTCCGTTTGCTACTGAGGGTGTAGCCGAAAGATGGTCGCTACGTGACAACCCGTGCACGCAGCGCGGCGAACTCACTTGCGAGGCCGGTGGGCGTCCAGTGGGCGTTGAGGCCGCTCGGGTTGGGCAGGACCCACACGCCGGTCTTGCCGATCACGCGCTCCTGGGGGCCGACTTTGGCTTTCTTTTCGCCGAACGCGGTGCGGTAGGCGGTGATGCCCAGCACGGCCAGCCAACGGGGTTTGTTGTCGAGGACTTTGTCGACCAGCGCCTTGCCACCTTCACGCAGCTCGTCGTCGGTCAGCTCGTCCGCCCGGGCGGTGGTCCGCGCGACGACGTTGGTGATCCCGAGGCCGAGGTCGAGGAGCTCGTGCTGCTCACTCGGGTCCAGCAGCCGCGGCGTGAAACCTCCGACGTGCAGGGCGGGCCAGAAGCGGTTGCCCGGGCGGGCGAAGTGCAGGCCGAGCGCGCCGGAGTAGAGGCCGGGGTTGATGCCACAGAAAAGCACGTCGAGGCCGGGCGCGATGACGTCGGGAATGACGACGTCCTGCGCGGCAGCCAGTTGGTCTTTGGTGGGTCGGATGGGCATGGGCCCAGTCTCGGGCACGCTGTCAGGCATGACCACGACACCCGACGGTTGCTCCGTGGACCTCTACCTGCGGCTGCCCGCGGCCGGCGAACCGGAGATCGTCCACGACGCCGTGCCCGACGCCGCGTCGATCCTGGAGCTGGGCAGCGGCTGCGGACGCGTGACGCACCCATTGCTGGAGCTCGGCCACGTCGTGGTCGCGGTCGACGAGTCTCCGGAGATGCTCGCCCACGTCCGCGGGGCGGAAACGGTCTGCACGCGGATCGGCGACCTGCGGCTGGAGCGTGAGTTCGAGGTGGTCCTGCTGGGCAGCCACCTGGTCAACACGGCCGATTCCGCGGAGTGCCACGCGCTGCTCGCGGCGGCTCGGCGGCACCTCGCCCCCGGGGGCCGGCTGCTCGTCGAATGGCACCCGCCGGAGTGGTTCGACCACGTGGTCGACGGGCCGGGCGGGCTCCTCGGGGAGGTCGCCGTTTCGCTGCACGACGTCGTCCGCGCGGGCGATCTGCTGTCCGCGACGGTGCGCTACCGAGCCGCCGAACGGGTGTGGCACCAAGAATTCACCTGCCGGCGGCTGGGTTTTCCGGAGCTGTCCGAGGCGCTGACCTCGGCCGATCTGACCTTCGGCGAGTGGCTGACCGCTGACCGGGATTGGTTCTCGGCGGACGGGGTAGCGGATCACGTACCGATCTAGGTAGCCTGTGTGATCTCTCGCACAACGTCGTAGGGAGGAGCCCGCGTGCAGCTTTGGGTTGTCCTCGCACTGGTGGCCCTCACCCTGGCAGCCGCCTCGCTGATCGTGGTTCTGGAAGACCGGCGCGCCGCCAAGCGGGCGGCGCTGCGGCGCAAGGCGCGGCTAGCGCGTCTGGGCGAAGTCGATCCGCTCGCGCCCGGCCGGCTGAGCGTGGATCGCTGAAGGGATTCCGCGCAGGGCGAGCAGCAGGGCGCCGAAGAGCCAGCCGAGTCCGGCGCCGAAGGTGTTGGTCATGAGGTCGTCGATGTCGAAGATGCGGTAGACGAACGGCGCCGTCCCGAAGTTCGCGGTGAGCTGCGTGATCTCGACGGCCAGTGACACCGCCGCGCCCACGGCCAGCGCGCCGACGAGGCCGCGGCGCCACAGGATGCGGGCGAAGATCCCGAGCGGCACGAAGAGCAGCACGTTGAGCGCGGCCTGCTGGAACGTCTGCGTGCTGAACCAGTGCGCAGCCGAAAGGCCGTGCTTCACCAGCTCCGTGTGGATGTCGGCGATCCACTGGAACGGCCGCAGCTGCACCGTCTGTTCGAGGCGCCGGCCGTTCGCGCTCGGCAGCGGCAGGAAGACGACCGCGAGCGCCATGCACGCGTAGAAGACGACCGCCGCGGTGGTCACGAGGCCGCGCAGCCGCGGGCGGCCGTAGCGCGCCAGCTGCAGCACGAGCTGCGGGACGAGCAGCGTGCCCCACAGCGCGAGGAATCCGATGAATCCGTACTGCAGGGCCGTGACCTGTGCGTTCGTCATGCCGAGAACGTTATGGATCTTGGGGGTCAAACCACTTCGGTCGAAGGGCCGGACGGAATCCGGCCGGATCGGCCATCTGGCCGAGGGCGGCTTAAGCCGATCGGTCAGGCTCCTCGTCGCGCTGCTCGTCCTCGGCGCGCTCCGATCGCCACGCCGCGAAGACCGTGCCGCCGACGAGCAGGGCGACGACCACGATCACGGTCAAGACGATCTGCAGTTCCACTGTGGCTCCCCAAGGTTCGCGCTTCTGATCGTCGCCCGGGCTCCGCGCGTTACGCCGGGCAGCCCCGTTGCCCGAACTGGACACCCGGCAGGAAACGCCGGGTGACATTTGCCCATCACCCTCCTTTTTCCTCTGGTGAGGTCCCTCCCATTTGGGCAGACTGCACCGCCGTGTGCCCGTTCCAGGGGACGACGGGCGCGAAATCGGAGGAAACATGAGGCTCTTCACCCGGCTCGCGGTCACCGCCGCGGCCGCACTGGCCACTGTGGCCGTCACGAGCGCGCCGGCGTCGGCCGCGCAGACCACGGACGTCCGGATCATCACGCTGAACGATCTGCACGGCAACCTCGAGCCGCCGGCGGGTTCGGCCGGCAAGGTGTTCATGTCCGACGGGACCAGTGTGGACGCGGGCGGCGCGGCGTACGTGGCGACACACGTGAAGCAGCTCGAGTCGCAGGTGCGCAACTCGATGGTGCTCTCGGCGGGCGACAACGTGGGTGCGTCGCCGGTGATCTCGGCGCTCTTCCACGACGAGCCGACCATCGACTTCCTCAACGAGCTGGGCGTGAAGGCCTCCGCGGTCGGCAACCACGAGCTCGACGAGGGCTACCAGGAACTGCTGCGCATGCAGTTCGGCGGCTGCAACAAGACCGACGGCTGCCAGTTCCGCCCGACGTACCAGGGCGCGAACTTCCCGATCCTCGGGTCCAATGTGTACTTCACGAACGGCCTGCCCGCGCTGCTGCCGTTCTCGGTGCAGTTCTCCGGCGGCGTGCCGGTCGGCATCATCGGCGCCACGCTGAAGGACCTGCCCTCGGTCGTCACGCCCGACGCCATCAAGGGCCTCAAGTTCGGCGACGAGGCGCAGGCCATCAACCGCACCGCCAATCTGCTCGACCTGCTGGGCATCAAGGCCCAGGTCGTGCTGCTGCACCAGGGCGACGAGACGCTGCCGGGCTCCGGCCCCAATGACTGCAAGGTGGCGCCGGGCGGCGAGGCCGACGTCATCGCCAAGAACGTGAGCCCGAAGGTCGACGCGATCTTCACCGGCCACAGCCACCAGCAGTACAACTGCGTGATCAACGACCCCGCGGGCCAGCCGCGCCCGGTGATCCAGGGCGCGTCCTTCGGCCGGCTGCTGTCCGTCGTGGACCTGAAGATCGACCTGCGCACGCGCGACGTCATCCGGTCGCAGACCAAGGCGCACAACGAGATCGTGACCCGCGACGTGACGCCGGACCCGGCCGTGACCAAGCTCGTGGACGAGGCCAAGACCAAGTCGGGCCCGATCGCCAACAAGCAGGTCGGCACCATCACCGCGGACCTCACCGCGGCCGGCGCGCCCTCGGGTGAGTCGACGATGGGCGACGTGATCGCCGACGCGCAGCTCGAAGGCACCAAGTCCAACAACGCGGTCGTCGCCATCACCAATCCCGGCGGCATCCGCGCGGACCTGAACTACGCGTCTTCGCCCAACGGCGAGGGCGACGGTGTGGTCACCTACGGCGAGGCGTTCACCGTGCAGCCGTTCGCGAACATCATGCAGACGATCACGCTCACCGGCGCGAACTTGAAGAACGTGCTGGAGCAGCAGTGGGGCCAGCCGGGCGGCACCAAGATCCTGCAGATCTCGAGCAGCCTGCACTACACCTACTCGGCGTCGGCGCCGATCGGCTCGCGCGTCTCGAACATCACCGTGAACGGCACGCCGGTGGACCCGGCCGCGACGTTCCGCGTGTCGGTGAACAACTTCCTTGCCGCGGGCGGCGACGGGTTCACCGAGTTCACGAAGGGCACGGACCTCGCGGGCGGTCCCGTGGACCTCGACGCGCTGATCGCGTACCTCGGCGCGCACCCGGGCGTCACCCCGCCGCCTGCGGACCGGATCACGATGATTCCGTAGCCGGTTGTTTCGAGTAGCCCCGCCCTCGCTCGTTGAGGGGCGGGGCTCTCGTTTTTCCAAGCTTTCGCCGGGTCTCAGGGCGCACGATGGGACCCATGACGACCTGGGAAGACGTGGTGGCACTCGCGGCGGAGCTGCCGGAGACCGAGGAATCCACCTGGTACCGCACGCCCGCGTTGAAGGTCGCGGGCAAGGGCTTCGCGCGCCTGCGCAGCGAAGCCGAGGGCGGCGTGGTCCTGTTCTGCGGCCTCGACGAGAAGGAAGCGCTCCTCGCGTCCGGCGACCCGGCGTATTTCACGATGCCGCATTACGACGGTTACGGCTCGATCCTGGTGGACCTGGAACGGGTGGATCCGGTGCAGCTGAAGGAACTTCTGGTGGAGTCGTGGCGGCGTAAGGCTCCTCGCAAGCTGCTGGGCTGACGGTTCCTCGTGCGGCATCCGGGTGATTTCGGGGTTGTCCACACCCGTGTATGGAGTTGTGGATGAATCGGCGCTTCGAGCCTGCGACGGTCGCGTGCGGGCGGAGCTGTTCGGTCGGCGCCTGGCCGGCCTCGACTCAGTCGATCAGCTCGGGTTCCAGCAGGCTCATCAGGTACATGTCGTGGTACTTCCCGTCGCTGCCACGGAAGCATTCGCGGTGCCGGCCGTCCTCGACGAAGCCGGCCTTGCGGTAGACGTGGCGCGCGCGTTCGTTCTCGGCGACGACCCACAGGGCGATGAGGTGCAGGCGCATCACGTTGAAGCCGTAGCGGCACATCAGCCGCAGCGCTTCGGAGCCGTAGCCGCCGTTCCAGTGGTCCTTCTCGCCGATGTAGATGTCCAGCTCCGCGCGCCCGGTCTCCGGCGTGGCGTCGCGCAGGTCGGTCACGCCGATCAACGCGCCCGACGCCACGGATTCGATGCCGCACACCACGTGGGCGTAGGTGTTGACCGGGCGTTCCTCGCAACGCTTGCGCACTTGGTCGAGCGAACGCGGGTACGAGCTGTCCATCCACTGCCCGACCTCCGAGTCGTGGATCCAGCGATACAGCGAATCCGCGTCCGACGTCTCGAGCGCCCGCAGCCGCACCAGCTTGCCTGTGAGCACAGCTCCCCCTCACTCCCGCCGCAGCAGCAGGAAGTCCTCGACCCCGACGAGCCCGAGGAACTGGCGCACCCCGGGCGGCATCGGACGGCGGGACCCATCATGCACGAGCTGTGGATCACCGACGCGCCATTTTCGGCCGCGCGTGACGATCTCCGCGTGGCCCGCGGCCAGCACGTTCTTGACCCAGTCGGTGTCGGGGCCGTAGGTGAGGGCGACGACGAAGCCGTCGTCGGTACGGAAGACGTTCAGCGGGGTGCGGAACTCCTTGCCCGACCGGCGGCCCTGGTGCACGACCATCCCGAAGCCGGGCAGCCACCCGACGAACGGTCCCGTGACGCGGTTGGTCACCACGCGGTTGAAGCGGGCGAGACGTTCTGGCAGCACCATGGGTCCAGCGTAATCCAACGTCCGTGGAATTAGCCCGTTTTCGGGCCGGTGCGAGGCCGTTTCGCACGTCTGGTGGGATGTTCGCGGACGCCGGCACGACGCGGGGAGAAGAACATGTCCAACGACTGGCCGCTGCGACAGGACCCTGAGTCGCCCGTGATCTTCGCGCGGGCGTTGCTGGAGGACCCCTCGCAGCTCGCGTTCGTGGTCCTCGACGATGACGACGACTGGTTCATCAGCGACGGCGCCGAGTTCGACGAGGACATGGACGTCAACCGCGAGCAGTTCGGCGCGGTCTCGCTGCGCGAAGCCGTGGAGCTGGTCCCGCAGCTCACGGCGCTGGCGTCGCTGCCAACGGGTATGGCGGCCGACTGGGACCCGGAGCGTTCGGCGTGGCTGCTGAGCTCCGTCGCCGACTCCGACGACGAGGCCGAGGACCGCGAGATCCGCGACGCGCGCATCGCCGCGTGGCAGCACCCAGGCTCGCCGGTAGACGAGGTGCAGTTGTCGACCGGGCTCACCGAGATCGTGACCGGTGGTGACGCGCCCGTTCGCGCCGTGCGCCAGGTGGTGCGCGAGGGTGACGGCACCTGGCTCTTCGTGGGCTTCGAGGTGCCCGAAGCCGAGGACTTCGAGGTCGAGGGCCTGGAGCTGGAGCACGTGGTGAGCCTGTACCCGGACGTCGTGAACGTGCTGCAGGCCGCGCCCGGCCAGGTCTTCGACCGCGCCGAGCCGGGTGCCGAGTGGGAGCTCGTCGAGGGCTGAAAGTTTTCCGCGGCGATTGTCCTGGCGCGGCGGGGGCCGTTCGTCCTTAGAGTGTTAGCCGGCGAACGGCGCCGGTCCGGACACTCATCAGGAGCAGCCATGCCCACCTATGCCGCGCTCATCTACTCCGCCGACGTGGACCCGACGCAGCCCGAAGCCGCGTCGATGATGAAGGACTACAACGAATTCGGTGCGGCGGCCGCCGCCGTCATCCGTGGCGGCAACGCCCTGTACCCGACCGCGACGGCCACCACCGTCCGCGTGAACGGCGGCAAGGGCGGCGACATCGTGACCAGCGACGGCCCGTACGCCGAGACGAAGGAAGCCCTCACCGGCTTCTACCTCATCGAATGCGCCGACCTCGACGAAGCCGTCAAGGTCGCCGCCCAGATCCCGGCCGCGTGGGACGGCGCCGTCGAGGTGCGCCCGATCGTCGAGTTCTCGTGACGGTCGCCGGTGACACGCTGGCGCGGCTCATCCGGGATGAGGGGACCCGGGTGCTCGCCACGCTCGTGCGGGTCATCGGCAGCGTGGACCTGGCCGAGGACGCGGTGCAGGACGCCGTCGTGCGGGCGCTCGAAACGTGGCCGCGCGACGGCGTCCCGGACAACCCGCGGGCCTGGCTGCTCGTGACGGCGCGGCGACGCGCCGTCGACGTGCTGCGCCGCGAGGCCAAGCGCGTCGGGAAGGAGGCGGACGCGATGCCGCTCGCCGACGAAGATCCGCCGCCTTCCGTGATCCGTGACGACTTGCTGCGCCTCGTGTTCACCTGCTGCCACCCGTGTCTGTCGGTGGACGCGCAGGTCGCTTTGTCGCTGCGGACGCTCGGCGGTTTGTCGACCGCCGAGGTCGCGCGCGGCCTGCGGCTGCCCGAGGCGACGGCGGCGAAGCGGCTGACGCGGGCGAAGCAGAAGATCGCGACGGCGGGGATCCCGTACCGCGTGCCGGCGGCGGAGGAGCTGCCTGAGCGGCTTTCCGGTGTGGCGGCGACCGTGTACCTGATCTTCAACGAGGGGTACGCGGGCGTGCGCGCTCCGCTGGTCGACGAGGCCGTGCGGCTGGCGCGGCTGCTCGCGTCGCTGATGCCGGACGAGCCGACGGTGCTGGGGCTGCTGGCCTTGCTGTTGCTGCACGACGCGCGCAGGTGCACGCGCGTCGCCGACGACGGGTTGCCCGTGCTGCTGGCCGATCAGGATCGTTCTTTGTGGGACGCCGCACTGATCCAGGAGGGCGTTTTGCTGGTGGGGCGTGCTTTGCGGCGGACGCCTTCCGTGCCCAATCCTTATGTGGTGGAAGCGGCGATCGCGGCTTGTCACGCCTTGGCGCCGACGTACGAGTCGACCAACTGGGACGCCGTGATCTCTTGGTATGACGTGCTTTTCACCGTCCGCCCGAGCCCGGTGGTGTCACTGAACCGCGCCGCCGCGATCGCCGAACGTGACGGCGCCGCCGTGGCCCTGCCCCTCGTGGACGCGCTGGACGGCCTGGCGGACTACCCCTGGTGGCACGCGACGCGCGCGGAACTCCTGCGCCGCTTGGGAAATCGCTCCGCGGCTCTGGCTGCTGTGGCCGGCGCCGAGGCGGCGGGCCTTGGTGCCGGCCACGTGGCCTTGCTGCGTCGCCGAGCAGGTGAATAGGTGAATAGGGCGGCCTTGACACGTTCGCGGCCCGGCGCGTTCGATGGTGACACGCCCTGCGGCCGGTGAACGCGCCCGCACCCAGGGCGCCCAACTTTCTTTGCTGAGGGGGCTCCACGATGGCCGAACACCCCAACGCGACACTCATCCGCCGCGGCTACGCGGCCTTCTCCGCCGGCGACGTCGCGGCCCTGTCCGAGCTCATCGCCGCCGACGCCGTGCAACACATGCCGGGCCACAACGTCTTTTCCGGCGACCACAAGGGCCGCGACGCGATCCTGTCGATGTACGGCGAGCTCGCCACCCGCAGCGACGGCACCCTCCGCGTGGCCCTCGAAGAGGTCTACGCGGACGACGACGAGGTCGTCACGGTCTACCACTCCACCGGCACCCGCGGCGACAAACACCTCGACACCCGCCACGCGCTGGTATTCAGAATGCGCGACGGCCAAGCGGTCGACCTGCTGGACGTCTCCCAGGACGAATCCTCCGACGACGCCTTCTGGGCGTGATCACCATGTCCGTGCTGATGCTCCTCCGCGTCCCCGGCAACGGCGCCCAGTTCGAGCAGGCCGCCGCCTCCGACCCCGACCGCATGTCAGCCATCATCGCCTCCGCCCGCGCCCACGGCCTGCAGTCCCACCACTTCTGGGCCGACGACAAGGACATCCTGGTCGTCGACGTCTGGCCGGACGAGGCGTCGTTCCAGGCTTTCTTCTCCTCCGAAAGCGACCGCATCGGCGCGCTGATGGCGGCGGCCGGCGTCACCACTCAGCCGCAGGTGACCTTCTACCGCAAGCTCGACGTCGGGGACGATGTGTGAGCCTGTCTATTGTGGATCGACCTTCTTGGTGAGCTCGATCCACGTTCCAACCCAGCCGCTGGAGACGGCGATTTCCTCCAGTGCGCCGGTGGGGAGGAAGAGTTCTTTGAGCCGTTGCTCGGCGCTGGGGTCGCCTTGGCGGATGCGGTCTTCGAGGTGTTCCAGCTCGGCGATGGCGTCGTCGGTGGAGCGGTAGCTGCTCCAGGACGTGTCGTGCTCGCCGGTGCGGAGGATGCGGATGAGGTCGTTGATGACTTCGCAGAGCTGCTCGCCATGCGTCATGGGTGGGATTATCCCTCAAGATTGGTGGCGGTGACCTGCGGTCGAGCATGTGTCGTGGGGTGCCTCTCTTGACCGGGGCTGACCGGGGCATGTGGTTGGGATGTTGCTGGAAAGTCCCGAGCGACTTGGGGCTGAGGAGATCGTCGAACGTGCCTGCCCTTCGATCTCAGAAGCGGTGCCGGGTTCCGAGGCAGAACCCGGGGTGTTGTCGTTCCAGTCGTCGTCCAGGCTCAGCTTCACCTGATGGTTGTGCGCGGCGTGCCAGATGACTCTGGCGGCGACGTGGGTACCGACGATGGGAAGTCCCATATGCCGCGGCATAGTGGTGATCTCGGCGAGTCCCACAGCATCGGGATGGTTGTCGATGCGGATGAATACCCCGAAGGGCTGCCTGCCGATGACCTGGCCGGTGATGTGGGTTCCGATCGGCAGGCCTTCGGTTGTTGCAGTCCAGGTGGTGCGCGCTCGCTCTGCAAGCTGCTGGTAGGGATCGTCGGGCCAGGAGTAGTCGTTCACTTGCCGAGTATGGCGGGCAGGACGGTCGCATGGACCGCACCAGGGCCGCCGGCCACTAGCTGGCGCCTTCGTCGAACACCGGCCGGAGAAGAAAGAGCGCGGAAATGGAGCCGCCGAGTGATGTTGCTGGGATGTTGTTGGAACAGTACGCAGAAAGCCAGAAGGGTGCTTCCCAATCTCGGGAAACACCCCGTCCGAGCTGCAAGAACAGTTCTTGGAGCGGATGACGGGAATCGAACCCGCGTATTCAGCTTGGGAACCAGGGTGATCATGGCCAATAGCTGGCCTGACCTGCGGCTCCGCCTGCCTGGCGCTGGCCCCTGTTGACCGTGGTTGACCGGCCTCAATGGCACGGCAATGGCACGCCGCCGCCTCACCCACTCCCCTCCCTTCACCCCGATATGAAGCCCGCACGCGGCCGGTGGTGCCGGGTCAAGGCACGCTTTCCCGCCTTGACGCGGTGTCGCCGGCCGTTGTCACGATCAGGCTTCGGGGTGGAACCCCGTGGGTAACGCTCGCTGGTCTACCTGTCTCCCAGCTTGCGGCTGAGGGTGTCCATGGCGTCGACCAGGTCAGCGGCGCCTCGGAGGGTGATGGTGTCGTCTTGCATGTATTTGAGCTGGTGGAAGACGGCCAACAGTCCCTCCGCGGTCGCGAGGCTGATCGGGTCGGCGGTACTCCTGCCCTGCTCGATGGCTTGGCGTGCGGCTGTGGCATGGGCTTCTGCGGTTACGCGGTCGGACGTCGGCATGAAGTCGACCTTGCCAGCGGGCCTGTCCGGCGTAACTAGGCCGATGAGCTGATCGTCGTCGGCGGGGGCGCGCTGCACGGTGCTACGTCGTCGGCGGGCTGCCCGGCGACCGGCGGCCGAAGCGGAGCGGCAGGCCGTCCGTGTCGCGGTCGGGCGAGCCCGCCGTACGCGTGGTGACGTGCGCGCCGCCGCTGGCGGCGCCTTGATCCCATAGAGCCAAGTTCGGCAAGGAGATTCGTCTAAATACACTCGGGCCAGCACCGATGGAGACCATTTGAATGCGGGGGAATCGGCCTCGCCGTGTCCGCCTTGAGCGGACCGTTAACGGTGCATTCTCGCGCGCCGATCGCGGCCGTTGTAGACCTTCGAGACTAAGTTCCTCTTACGCGATTTTAGACTATTCCGAAGAACTGTGTGCGAATTGAACAGGTTGCGATTTTTCTCTATGTCGTAGCGGTAGGCGTGGTGGGGCTAGTTGGCTGCACGAATCTAGTGCCCGACCAGAAGATTGCAGTTAAACTAACAAGGTTACGAATATCCTTGCGGATGACGGCAAAATCGCTGAAGTAGTCGGCTCCGTCTTTCCTTTTTCCTTCAATGTGAAGAACGGTTGTAGCTTGACCGTTTATCGTATATGAATCTGCGCTGATCAATTTTGGTTCAGTTGGACCTGGAGTCTGATTGGATTGAGCGGCGTCTTCAAGCTGAATGAGACAGTTCTGCTCGCTTGCGGCGACCGTCTTGCAGAGGCGAGAGAAATCGCCCGACCCTGCAAGACGGGCCGCTTCGTGGAGCAGTTGCACCGCTTCAGACTCCGATATGGATATGTTCCTGTAGTCACTTGCGGTTTTCGAACTGCAGGATGTAGCCAATGCACACGCAATGCCGCCGATGCCAATCCAACGTCGGATACTCGCGACGCATTTGCGCTGCATCGGCACCTCTCCTGTCAATTCGGCTTTATGGCACACCGTGCGCTTTGATCATATCACACCGGTTAGCAGGCAGAATAAATTACTGAGTGTCTTCGCATGGATCACCGAGCGGCCCTGGGCGGCAAATTTCTACTGAAGTCGATATCCGCGGATCGCCGCTAACTCCTACGGTTTCGGGAACAGTAAACGAGATTGCCATTTCGGTGGAGCGATTCTTGCCGGAAGCCCGGCCGCTCCACCAGGACTTAAAGTACACATCCGGGTTGTGCTTATCAATTTTTATGGTGTCGCATGCGGGGAAGCTCCATGAACCGGTAATTGCACCAATAGTAATAGCATATCCAAAGGTGCCACACGTTCCGATTTGGGCGTCAGCTCGTGGCGCCCAGTCGACCCAAGCAGCGTTCGGCGTGGTAATAAGATCCTGGACTCCGCATTCGGTCAGTGTGACCTTGCCGGTGGCCTCTGGCGTAGTACTACACGTCGACCACATCCTGTACATATAGTTTCCGCGCCCATTAGTTGGTGGCAACCAACCCAAAACATGACAGGAGTCCGCCCATGCGAGGTCTTCATCTAGGCCGAAAAACTTCATATAGGCCCGTGACCAGCACTCCGTTGGAAACCAATTCGGTTCTGCCTGCGTGCTCGCCGGCTTCAGTTTTTTGGCTGAATTAATCTCCTGCAAACTCGGAGGTTTGACGTTAAACGTGGGGCCAGCGAAAGTGTTAGGGTCGGCTGCCGCTGGGCTCTTTTTCGGCGCCGCGCTTTGTCCGGCCGAATTATACTTTTTCGCAATCTCAGAATCTGGCCTCGGCAATATAGAGATTCCAGTGCTGTCAGCCTGGACTTGGTACTCGGATTGGTCGATGTTGATATTGTATCTTTCTTTCATTCGCTGTGCAAAGTCCGATATTGCGTGACTTTGCTGCGAATTTGACGTAAACTCCCGGACTTTTTGCTCAGTGCCGTAACGACCTTCGGCGTTTGCAACTTGCGCAAACGATGCTAATAGCAATCCGGCGATCGTCGAGACGGCAAGCGTTCGACTTGTGCGCACTAAAGTTACCTTCCTGGTGCTATTCAATTGATCGAATAGAAAATTGCTGACCTATTCGTTAAATGTCAAGAGTTGAGCCCAGGGAAAAAGTCGAAGGCTTTCACTAATGTTGTGCAACAGAAATGACGCGCGGCATGCGGTCATGCAAAGCCCTCCCCTGGCTGCTGATGACCACCAGAGACTGTCATGTTAGAGGTGGCTTACACCTCCGCCGAACGAGTGATCTTGGTGCGGTTTGCTGTTATCGGTGATGTGCCGTTGAGTGGGATATATCTTGTGGCTAGGTGCTTCGCACTGAGCACCGTCGGTGCCTGTAATCGTTCAAGGGACCAAGGATGGGGCTTGAGGTCGGGCTGTTTGACACTTGTCAGCGCTATAGTGCTGTCGCTTGAAGTCGGTAGCTGGACGAGTCTCGAACAGTCAGTCGGTCCCGCGGGTAGAATTATTCGGTGCGAGTCTCTTTATGTGTTCGAGTACTCAAATCGTAGTCGTTACAAGGGTGATGTTATGTACAGATCAGACCGTGATCTTGAAATTGCAGACATGAAAATTGATGATGGACCATCAGCAGGCTTTAGATTAAGCGCTTGTCGAATCCCGATGCGATCAAGTGCTGATATGCACTCTTCACTGCTTCAGGAAAATCTTGCTCAATGGAAAACCCTCGATGAGGATAGAGATCTATACGCTGAGTATCACCAACGAGCATGTTTATGACGCGGCCCACGTCGCCGATGCTCTCAATATAGTCATCAAGCGGTAACGGTCGGGATGCACAGATTACGGCAACCTCGGGCCAGAGCTTCCTGCACGTCGCGTATGCCCGGCGCTGCTGGTACGGCCGCGAGATCAGCATGACCGACTTGACCGGGATCCGCTGCGCCTCTAGCAGCTGCCGGCTGAGGGTGATGTTGTTCCCCGTGTTCCGTGCCTCCGGCTCGACCAGGATCGCGTCATCCGGAACCCCTAGTTCCAACGCGTGCTCCCGGTAGTGGACAGCCTCCCCGCGTGGGAACCGCTCGACGGTTGTCGGTGCGTTGGCCCCGGTGAAGACGATCCGCGGGAAGTACCCCTGCTGGTACAGCTCCGCCGCGTAGGTGGCGACGCCGAGATCGTGGCTTCCCAGGCCGATCCCGACGTCCGTGGGCCGGAGTTCGTGGTGCATGTCGTGGTAGTCCCAGAGCGTTTGGACGTCGGCGCGGAGGTTGTCCGGCAGGGTGGTCGAGCGCTCGGTCATGCGGGGACTCCGGAGTCAGTCGGGGAGCTTGAACGTATAGGACCAGGAGAAACGGCTGGCAGCGTGGATGCCACGGGCAAACTCGACGACGCGGCCGTCTGCGGTGAACGTGCGCCGCTGCAACACCATGACGGGCTCGCCGGCCGGAAGCTCCAGCGTCTCGATCTCGTCGGGCGTGGGCATGCGTGAGTAGAAGGTCTCGCTGATCGTGTCGGGTTCGAGCCCCTGGAGCGTGAGGACCAGGAAGCCACCACCTCGACCGGCCGGCCCCGGGGTGTCGTCGACGAGGCGAGTGCCCTCGACGTCTTCCGGGCGGTAGTAGCTGGAGAGGGTGTGGGTGGGGTGGCCGGCGTCCTTGACTAGGCGCGCGCGCTCGTAGACGAGTGAGCCGACGTCGACACCCAGGGCCTCGGCGATCTCCTTGTCGGCTTCGACCTTCGAAACGGTCTGGGTCTGGTCGGTGGGCTTCCACTCGCGGCCGGACGCCTCGCGGTCGGCGATGAACGCCACCGTGTCGCCGTACTTCCACTTGCTCTTGGCGTAGCGGTCGGTGCCGAGGCGCTTCATGGGTGGGCGCGCGCGGACGACGGTGCCGCGCCGGCGGATCGGCGTCACCAGCCCTTCGGCCTCCAGGACGCCGACGGCTTTGCGGACCGTGTTGACGTTGACGCCGTACTCCTCGGCGAGCTCCTCTTGCTTCGGCAGCGTCGAGTCCGGGGCGTAGTCGCCCCGCTGGATCGCGTCGCGCAGGCTCGCGGCCAGGTCGCGGTACCCAGTGCCCACGTGGTCCTCCTCTGTCGGTCGATAACGCTAGCGGTATCGGCTCATCATGGTCTACTGAGCGTGTTAGAGATAGTTCTATTGACAAGTTGATCGTCGCAGACTCTAATAGAACTACCTCTAACGGGGTGAGTGGTCCCGCAGGGACCCCAGAGACCAGATGTGACGACAGAAGGGGCATCCACGATGGCGATCAGCAAGGGACACCGGTTCGCGATCGAGTTCGACGAGGCTTTCCCGCTCGGCCTGGTGCTGGTCGGCGAGGTCGCGCCGGACAACGAGTACCAGTCGCGGGAGGACCGGGCGGCGGGTCGGCCAGCTCGCCAGCGCGTTGACGAGACCACGGGCAAGCGGCAGTGGAAGGCGACGGTCACCGACCCGAACGAGACCAACTCCAAGCGCGCGTCGTTCGATGTGACGTTCTTGGCCGACGTTCAGCCGGTGCCGACGACGTCCGAGGCTCTGCCGGGCATGCGGCCGATCGAGTTGGAAGGGCTCACCGCCGAACCCCGCGTGGCCGGGAACGGCGAGTTCAAGTACCAGTCCTACGCCTTCCGCGCGACGGGCTTCAAGGCCTCTGCCAGCTCGGTGAAGCCGGCACGCAACGCCTCGACTGAGTCGGCGCAGAAGGCGGCGTGATGAAGCGGGTCCCCGCCGGGGTCGACTTGGTGCAGGCGTGGGAACACGCCTACCGCCGGTACGGCGTTGCGTCGGAGTTCGCGGCTCGGGTGGGCCGGGGAGACCACGGTGGGGCTTCCGCGATGGCGGACGCGTCGTGGTCAGTCGCTTCGGCCTGGCGGGCGCTCGCAGACAACCGGGACGACTTGGAGTGGTGGCTTCTCGCAGCAGTGGAGTCCGCCGCCGAGGCGTTCGAGGACCAGGCACGGTATTGGCAGCAAGAGAAAGGACGCGAGGGTGGCGTTCAACGCGACCTGGACCCCGGGCGCGGAGGCGGTCGCCGGGATGCACCAGCTTGGTTCGACGTCGGTCCCGGGACTGGTGCTGTACCTCGACCCGGACAGTTTGGCGATCGCCCCACCGGCGGATCCGGCGCTGTGGCCGAGGTTCGTGGAGTTCCTTCGCCAGCTCCGCGACGGGGCGGAGCAGCTGGCTGTAGTGGTCGAGGCTCGGGCCGGGGTGGTGCGTGATGGCGACGACGACTGAACCCATGACACTCCAGGCCGCGCACAACGCGGCAATCGAGCGACGTCCGCCCTCCAACGCGAATCTCACCGCGTGGGTGGCGTTCCACCAGAGCAATGCCCGGATGTACCGCGCCGTCGCGGACGTCGATCGGTGGCATCACCACGAGGCCATGTACTGGGTCGGGTACGAGGAACGAAAGGCGGGTGAGGTGTCGGCTCGGATCCAGGCGGAGAAGCCGCGGGCCGAGTAGTCCCGTGTAGACGAACAAAAGTCAACAGATTCAGGAAAAACGCGCGTGTTGACGTGCGGTGATCAACCACGCCCTCATGCGGCGGACGAGAAACGTAAGGCGCAGAAGCGGAAACCGGCTACCAACCATGCCGCTCCTGCGCTGTCCACAACCAGCGGAAGTGAACAATGACAACGCTAAACGATGACAAACGGCGCGTGTCAACGGGGGTCACCCGGACGCGTTGCTGCTCCTGCAAGCGATTCGCGAAGCTGCTTCCCGGCGAAACGAAGTGCGCCGCCTGCTCGGGAATGCTCTCCTTGGACCTCAGGTCGCGGGGTGGTCGCTGATGTCGGCCGGGTTCGTGCTCGTGGCAATGGCGGCGCTCGGCGTCGGTGTGTGGGTGCTGCACAAGGTCGGCCGTGCGTTGGCGTCGGTGGCGGAAGCCCTGGCGGCGGCTGCGGTGGCCTTCATCGCGCTCTGGTGGGTGTGCAAGGCCGTCGTCTGGGCGCTCGCGCAGCTCGTGAAGCGGTGGCGGACCAGCCTCGCCGTGGTGGCGGTGCTCGCGTGGTGTGCGGTGTTGGGCTGGGTCTCGCTTGCTGCGGTGCTTGGTGGTGTCGCGCTTGCACTTGGTGCCTGGTGGTTGATCGATGCGGTGTCGTTCGATCAGTGGTGCTGGCGGTTCCTGCGCTCGTGGTGGGCGCGGTGGTGGATGTACAACCGCAAGCTTCCGGCGTGGCTGCACGCCTGCGGCCTGTCGGTACGTGACGGCTCGTTGCCGGTCGTAGTGGATGTCAACCTCCTCGGACGTAAGGCCAGTCGCTCGACGTCTCCGGCCGCAACGCGGATTCCCAAGGTCCGCAGGGTTCGGTCGGGTGCCTCGTGGGATGAGGTGCGGGTGGAGCTCGTAGCCGGCCAGAAGCCGGAGGACTTCGACGAGGCTGCCCGGGCATTGGCGGTGGCGCGGAAGGTCGCGCGGTGCCAGGTGCGGGAGGTTGCGCCGAACGTCGTCTCCATCGATTTCCAGCGTCACGACCGGCTGGCCTCACTCGTGCACTGCCCGCCGCTGCCTGAGGGTGTCGAGGCCGGCGGGGTTGATCTGCGCAACGTGTGGGCTGGGCGCACGGAGTACGGGAAGGCCTGGCGCGTCCCGCTGCTCGGCTCTGGGGCGCACACGCTCACGGCTGGTGCGTCGGGCGCGGGCAAGAACTCCGTCATGTGGTGCCCACTCGTCGCGGCGGCCTCTGCCATCCGCTCCGGCGTCGTCCGCATGTCCGGCATCGACCCCAAGGGGATGGAGCTGGCCTACGGACGCGGCATCTTCTCCCGCTACGCCGTGAGCGGCAAGGACGCGTTGGAGGTCCTAGACGGTCTGGTGGACGAGATGGAGTCGCGCAAGCAGGCCTTCGCAGGTCGGATGCGGATGATCCCGGTGTCGACCGAGTACCCGTTGGAGCTGCTGGAATTCGACGAGATCGGGGCGTTGACGAAGTACACCGACCGCAAAACCCGAGACGCCATCGTGGAACGCGTCGCTCTGCTGACCACCCAAGGTCGGGCGTTGGGCATATCGGTCCGCGGCTACGTGCAGGAACCGACCAAGGACACGGTTCCGGTGCGGGAGCTGTTCACCCGGCGCGTGTGCCTGCGGGTGACCTCGAAGACTCACGTGGGCATGGTCCTCGGGGACGGCGCGTATGAGCGGGGTGCCTGGGCCAACCGCATCGGCGATTCCGAGGCCGGCGTCGGCTACGTCTGGGGCGAGGGCATCCGCGAACCCCTGCGGGTCCGTGCCGGCTGGGTGTCGGACGAGACGGTCAAGGCACTGGAGGAGTACGTCACCAACGGCGGTCGTGCAGATCTGGGCGCCCGTGGGATGGGGGTGGCTGCATGAACCGGCTGATGGTCTTCCTCGATGCGGTCCGCGACCACTTGGACTTGCACCATTTGCCGCCGGTGGCGTCGGTGACCGTCACCGCCTGGTCCGATCCGCTCGTCGTCCAGCTCGACGTGACCGACCTGTCGGGGGTCGCGGCCGGCCTCCTGCGGTGGGTTTCGACGCTCGACGAGGTGGCGGCCACGATCTGGCGACCTCGTTCAAGCGGCCGGGTCCACCTCGTCATCAACGGTCGGACTCCGTGCGGCGTCCCGGTGCAGGTCTACGGCGGGGTGCGGTTCGACGAGGTGACGTTCCCGGATCTGCCGGAAGGCGTTCGCCAAGACATGCCCGTTTTCGTCCTTCGGGGCTGGGCCGATGCCGGGGAGGTGGCTGCCTGATGGCCGAGACTCGTGCGGAGCGGATGCGCCAACCCATCGCGGCGGACGTCATCAAGGCGGCGGCCGAGAAGCACGGCGTCTGTGTTCGACCCTTCACGATGGAAGTCGGCGACAAGGAAACCGGGGAGCTGCAATACGTTCCTATCCCGTGTGGATCCACTGTGGAATCGGTGTGTCTGCCATGCGCACGAAAGGCCAAGGCGCTTCGGCAGGTTCAGTGCCGCGAGGGCTGGCACATGACCGAAGAACCCGACCTCACAGCAGAGGACCCCACCGAAGACCAGACGGAGCTACTGACGTACCGCGCCGATCTCGTCGCGGCCTACCGGGAGGTGGTCGACCGCGATCCGGCCGAGGCGGAGGAGGTGCGGGCCGAGGTCGCCGGAGTGGATGAAGAACTTCGGCAACTCGGCGTCCGGGGCCGGCTGCCCGCCCTCGACCTGCCAGGGAAGAAACCGATGAAGCGCTCGACCAGGCGTCGCCAGGACGCGCCCAACCTGCCTCGGAAGAAGGTCGCTAAGACCACCGTAGGCAGGGAGTTCGCGGGCAAGTTCCGGCCGTCGATGTTCGTCACGCTCACCTGCGACACCTACGGCCGGGTGCGCGCGGACGCCACACCCGTTGACCCGTCGACGTACGACTACCGCCGGGCAGCCCGGGATGCCGTGCACTTCTCCGCGCTGGTCGACCGGTGGTGGCAGAACCTCCGCCGGGTCGTGGGCTGGGACGTGCAGTACTTCGCCACGGTCGAGCCGCAGAAGCGGACAGCGCCGCACTTGCACACGGCGCTCCGCGGTTCGATCTCGCACGAGACCATCCGCATGGTCACGGAGGCGACGTATCACCAGGTCTGGTGGCCCAACCACGACGAGCTCGTCTATACCGACCGCGTGCCCAGCTGGGACGGGCCGGAGCGTGGCTTTGTCGATCCGGAGACACGGCGACCACTGACGACCTGGGATGACGCCGTGGAGGACGTCGAGGAACCCGCGCACGTGGTGACGTTTGGGCGTCAGGTGCACTCCAAGGGCATCCTTGGCGGCACCGAAGAGGCCGGCCGTCACATCGGCTACCTGACGAAGTACCTCACCAAGTCCACCGGTGAGGTTGTCGAGGCCAACGGCGCAGCACAGATCGCTCACCACGACCGGCTTCACGCGGAGCTGGCCATCACCCCGTGCTCGCCGCGCTGCGCCGTCTGGCTCCTCTACGGCGTCCAACCCAAGGGCGCCAACAGCAAGACAACACCAGGACACTGCAAGGGACGCGCTCACCGCCGGACCACCCTCGGCCTTCCGGGGCGCCGCGTGCTGGTGTCGCGGAAGTGGTCGGGCAAGACGCTCGTGGACCACAAGGCCGATCGCAGGGCGTTCGTGAAGCAGGCTCTCGCGGTCGTCGGGATCGAGAAGCCGGAACCCGATCCGGCCCGGCTGGTGTGGCGCAAGGTCGAATCCACCGACGCCCACGTCCCGCCTCGGGATCACCTCGTCATGCGCGCCATCGCCGAGCGGATCACGTGGAAGGCCGAATATGACCGGGCCCTACTCGCGGCGGGACCGCCAGAAACTTCGGCAACTCGGCACGTGGCCTGATCAGGAGGGGGGACGGATGGAAACCAAGTATCTGACGGTCGATGAGGCAGCCGAGTACCTGAACACCGGCGTCCGGTTCGTGCGACGGCTGATCGCGGAACGACGGATCGCCTTTCACAAGGCCGGCGCGCACGTGCGGCTGGCGGTGCCTGACCTGGAGGAGTTCATGCAATTGGGACGCGTCGAGCCGATCACCCGCGCTTCGGTTCGCCGAGATCTCGGAAGGGCGGCCTGAAATGGCGAACAAACACGGCCACCGAGGATTCGGAAGTGTTCGGCAACTGCCGTCAGGTCGCTGGCAGGCTCGATATCCCGGGCCGGACGGCATCACGAGGACGGCGCCCAACACCTTCGGGACGAAGCGGACGACGGAACGTTGGCTGTCCGAGGTCGAAACGCAGATCGCGCACGGCGACTGGATCGACCCGGAACGGGCGAAGCGCAAGCTCCGCGACTACGCGGACCAGTGGATCACTGAGCGGCCGGGACTGCGCCCGCGCACGGTCGAACTGTACAAGTGGTTGCTGCGCAAGCACATTGATCCCGGTCTTGGTGGGGTCGAGTTGGGCAAGCTCTCCCCGGCTCTGGTGAGGCAGTGGCGGTCGGACCGGCTGTTGGCGGGCGTCTCACAGTCGGTGACGGCCAAGTCGTACCGCCTGTTGCGCGCGATTCTGAACACGGCGGTGGATGAAGACAAGATTCTCATGCGCAACCCATGCCGCGTTCGGGGCGCTGACCGGGAGAACCCAGACGAACGGCCGGTGCTCACGGTGCCGCAAGTGTTCGACTTGGCCGGTCGCATGCCGGAGCGGTTCCGTGCGCTGGTGCTACTCGCTGCGTTCGGTTCGCTGCGCTGGGGTGAGGTGACCGCCCTGCGTCGGTGCGACGTCGCCGAGGACGCGGCGTGGGTTCTGGTGTCCCGGGCGATGGTCGAGGTTCCTGGCCGTGGGCTCGTCGTCGGGCCGCCCAAGTCGCGGGCGGGTGTGCGCACGGTGATCATTCCAGCGGCCGTCCGGCCTGACCTGGTTCAGCACCTCGACACCTGGGTCAAGCCGCCGCAGGACGCGCTGCTTTTCACGGGGGAACGAGCCGGCCATGCGGTCCGCCGTCCGAACTTCAGTCAGCGGACCCGGTGGACGGAGGTCGTCGAGAAGATGGGGCTTAAGGGACTGCACTTCCACGACCTGCGGCACGCCGGGAACATCTGGGCGTCCAAGGCCGGCACCTCGACCAAGGACTTGATGGCGCGGATGGGTCACGACGACATGCGGGCTGCGCTGATCTATCAACGGGCGACCAGCGACGCCGACCAGCAGATCGCGGACCGGCTGTCCAAGCTCGTCGACCGGCACCGCAAGGGCATCGAGCCGGAAGACGACGAGGGTGAGGACGGCCTACCGGTTCCGGTCGGCTAATGGCACATTAATGGCACGCGAGAAATGCCACCGAGACAAAACGAAAGCCCCAGGTCCACAGTAGACATCGTGTGACCTGGGGCTTTCGCAAGAGAGCGGATGACGGGAATCGAACCCGCGTATTCAGCTTGGGAAGCTGATGTTCTACCATTGAACTACATCCGCAGTGCCCCGCCAGCTTACACGGGGGCGTGGTCGGTGTGTCCAGTGGGGCGTGGGTTGACGGCGCCGGGGGCAAGTGACAACACTTGTTGTCGGACGGGGTGGCGGCGCCGGAGGTGGATGTGGTGGACGACCCGGTGTTGTTCCGGCAGGGCGGGTTTCGACTGGTCGCGCGGTTGCGCGGGGTCGAGGGGCTGCGAGCCGGGGACGAGCAGGTGCAGCGGCTGAGGGAGTTCGCGCAGCGGCAGGACGCGCCGGCGGATGCGTTGGTGGAGTGGTTCGGGCGGGATGCCGGGAATCGGGCGCGGTTCGAGCGGGCGTTGGTGCATGGGGGCGGCCAGGAAAGCAGCCCTGAGCTGCGGGAGTTCATGGCGGCGGTCGAGGCGACGCCGTATTGGGTGGATCGGGCGAGGCTGGAGCGTGGGGCGCGGGCGATCACGCGCGCGGGGTTGCTGGGGCTGTTTCCGCTGGGCGACATGTCGTTGATGGGCGGATATCTGGCGTCGCGGGCGACGAAGGCGTTGGTGGGGACCGGGGAGATCGAGAACCGGGCTCCGAAGCGGCTGGTGGAGACGGCCGCGTGGTGGATCGACGTCACCACGCCCGGGGCGATGGACCGGACCGCGGCCGGGTTCCGGGCGGCGGTGCGGATCCGCGTGGTGCACGCGCACGTGCGGCGGGCGATGAACCAGCGCGAGGACTGGGACTACGAGCAGTGGGACCGGCCCGTCAACCAGGTCCAGACCGCGGGCACGTTGCTGCTGTTCTCGCTGGTCTACGTCTTCGGCACGCAGCTGCTCGGCCTCCGCTACACCGAACGCGAGCGCGCGGACATCCTGCACCTGTGGCGCTACATCGGCTGGCTGATGGGCGTCGGCGAGGAACTCCTCCCCGCCGACGAGGGCGACGCCTGGCGCCTGCTCTGGCTCCTCGCCGCGACCGAGTTCATCCCCGACGACGACTCGAAACGCCTGGCCAAGGCCCTCGTCGAGAGCCACGCCGCGATCGGCGAGGGGCGCGGGGCGGCGGGCAAGGTGCTGGCGCACGTGAACGTCTCGGTGCACTCCGCGATCAGCCGGCTGGTGCTCGGCAAGGAGAACGCCGATTTCCTGGAGCTGCCCGACGACCCGGTCGCCCAGGCAGCTGTCGTGGCGGTGGCCGGGGTGAACTTCGCGGCGGAGACCGCCCGGCGGTTCATCCCGGGAGCCACGGCGCTGCAGGAGCTGCTCGGCGGGCTGGGGCGTCGGCGGTATCTGAAGCGGGTGCACGAGGTGTTCAAGGCGGATACGTCGTATGGGAGCGATGAGCGCGCTGCCTGAGTTCAGTTACCGTCCGAACCGGAACAGTTATCATCTGAACCAGCCTGATCCCACCTGGTTCAAAGCAGACGTTAGGCTGCGTCCGTGCTGCTCAGTGACCGTGACCTCCGCAAAGAGCTCGACGCCGGCCGGCTCGGGATTGATCCGTTTGATGCCGCGATGGTCCAGCCGTCGAGCATCGATGTGCGGTTGGATCGGTTCTTCCGGGTGTTCGACAACAGCAAGTACACGCACATCGACCCGCAGCTGCAGCAGGACGAGCTGACCTCGCTGGTCGAGAAGGAGGGCGAGGAGCCCTTCGTGCTGCACCCGGGCGAGTTCGTGCTCGGGTCGACCTACGAGATGGTCACGTTGGCCGACGACCTCGCCGGGCGGCTCGAAGGCAAGTCGTCGCTGGGGCGGTTGGGGTTGCTGACGCACTCGACCGCGGGCTTCATCGACCCGGGCTTCTCGGGGCACATCACGCTCGAGCTGTCGAACGTCGCGAACCTGCCGATCACGCTGTGGCCCGGCATGAAGATCGGCCAGCTGTGCATCTTCCGCCTGTCCAGCTCGGCGGAGTTCCCGTACGGCTCGAAGGAAGCGGGCTCCCGCTACCAGGGCCAGCGCGGCCCGACGCCGAGCCGGGCGTACAAGAACTTCCACCGCGTGGACACCTGGCGCTAGACCGACACCGGGGCCGCCCAGTCGATGCGGTGGTTCCACATGAACGCGTTGGGGTCCTCGCCGCCGGCGTTCCTGATGGTGCGCCGGATGAAGAAGTCGCGGACGACGCGGCCGAAGAAGCCCGGCGATTTGTGGTCGCCGTTGCGTTTTCCCTGCGCCACCACCGCTTCCACGCGTGAGCGGCGCAAGGCCTCGAACGTCGACAGTGCGGCGGCCGGAGCGACGTCACGCAGGCATTGCGCCAGAGTGACGGCGTCCTCGATCGCCATCGACGCGCCCTGGCCGGCCGCCGGTGACGTCGCGTGGGCGGCGTCGCCGATGATGCCGATGCGGCCGCGGTGCCAGACCGGCAGGGACGGGAAGTCGTAGGTCGGCCATGGCGCGTAGAGGTGCTCCGTGGCGCCGATGATCTCGGCGGCGCGAGTGCGGTCGCCGCGCACCAGGTCCAGCAGCTCGGCGCGCCATTCAGCGGCACTCGGTACCGGTGACGAGGGCGTCGGCTCGGTCGCGCGCGGGACATTCGCGAACCACCACACTGAACCGTCCGGGTGCACGACGTGCGCGAAGAACACCTTGCGGCCGAACACCATGTGCATCACGCCCGATTCGTCGTCGAGCCGCACAGCCGTGGTGAAGCCGCCGGTGTTGAGCAGCGGGACGTACCGGGGCGCCGGCGCGGCCGGGTCGAGGATCCGGCGCACGGTGGACCGCAGGCCGTCCGCGCCGATCAGCAGGTCGCCGGACTCCGACGAGCCGTCGGCGAATACCGCGGTGACCTCGGCCGACGTCTGCGAAGCGTCCGTGAGCCGCCGGCCGAACTCCGTGCGCACCCCGCGTCTGGCGGCCTCGTCGCGCAGCGCGACGTAGAGGTCCGAGCGGCGCACGGTCTGGCTCACCGTGCCGTCGGGCAGCGGTCCGCCCAACGGGAACTCGGCGCGCCGCTTGCCGTCGCCAAGCCCGATGCTCATCCTCGGCGTGTCGAACCCCAGGCCTTTGACCAGGTCTTTCAGCCCGAACGGCGCCAGCGCGTCAAGCCCGTTCACGGCCAGCGTGAGGAACGCGCCGACCCCTTCGGCCGTGCGGTCGTACGCCTCGAACAGCACCGGCTCGTGGCCCACCTCGTGCAGCGCGATCGCCGTGATCGTGCCCGCGATACCTCCGCCCGCGATCAACACCCGTGACATCCTTCGCCCCCTCGTATAGTTCACTGAATCGAATATTTCGATGCATCGAATAATACTGCCGATCGAATGATGCGCTAGGCTGCCCGTCGTGTCAACCGAGCACGAGAAACTGGTCGACGAGCTGCTGCTCAAGTCGCGGGAGCTGTCCACGGAGACGGTCATGTTCCACACCGCGATCGCGATCCTGCGCGACCTCTCGGCAGTCGAGAGCAAGGTGCTCGACTACGTCGCGCGCCTCGGCCCGCTCACGCCGAAGGAGCTCGCGGAGTACGCGGGCCTGGCACCGGCGTCGATCACCGCGCTGATCGACCGGCTCGAGCGCAAGCAGATGGTCACCCGCTCGCCGCACCCGGACGATCGGCGGAAGGTGCTCGTCGGTGTGGAAGAGGAGACGATCGAGCGGGCCGTGTCCCTGTGGGACCACATCGTGGCCGCGACGCGCGAGCTCGCGAACGACTACTCCGAAGGTGAACTCCGAACGGTGATCGGGTTCCTCGAAAGAGCCGCGGCGGTCACCCACGAGTCGACCTTGCGCCTCACCAGTCGCTCGCTGGAGTGAGTTGCGGCCACGGCCGGGTTGGAAAACGCGATTCGTTCACCGGTTCGTGGAAAGCTCGCGGACATGGGCTCGGCCGGGAAACGTCTGCTCGCGGTACTCGGCCTCCTGGCCACCTTCGTTGTCCCCGCGCACGCGGACACCGTCAAGGGATTGCAGCAGAATTACCACCAAGTGGTGTACGGCGATTTCCTCTACGCCGGCAACAGCGTGGTCGAGTGCACGCCGAGTGACGCCGACTGCGCGAACGCCGCCAGTCGCGAGACGAAGAAGCCCGCCGGCGATTTCGCATTGCGCTGGTCCGATGTGGACTCCGACGCGAGCACGTTCGACTCTTCCACCGCGTCGGTCACGGTCCCGCCGGGCGCGAAGGTCGCGTTCGCGCGGCTGAGCTGGGGTGGCACGAGGACGGCGTGCGCGAGTCCCGCCGGCGCACCGAAGACGCAGGCCGTGCGGTTTTCCGTCGGCGCAGCCCAAACCGACGTCACGCCCGGGTCCTACAACGAAGACGGCAAGTTCTACTCCGCCTACGCCGACGTGACCGGTCAGTTCGCGACGGCCCCGACCGGCGCGCCGCTCACCCTCACCGCAGCCAACGTCTGGACCACCGCCGGCCGCGGGTGTGGCGGGGGCTGGTCGGTGGCGATCGTCTTCTCCTACCCCGCGCGCGATCCGCAGTACGCGCCGGCCAAGCGCGCGGTTTACGTCTACGACGGTCACGTGCCGCAGGGTGCGAACGGTCCCGCCACGACCACCACCGTCACCGGTTTCCGCGCGGCCTCGGCCGACGCCCACGTCGGCGTGACCGCCGAAGGCGGCGACTGGGGCACGAGGGGTGACCGCTTCCTCATCAACGACAAACCCGTCGCCGAACCCGGCACCGGCGCGTCGGACAACTTCTTCGTGGCCAGCGCCGACAACGCCGCGAAACCCGACGTCAAGAACACCTTCGGCATCGACGCGAAGGCGTTCAGCAGCGACGCCGTGCCCAGCGGCGCAACCAACGCGAAGCTCGCTTTCAGCACGACAGGGGACGATTTCGTCGCGCAGAACCTCGTGTTCTCCGTACCCGTGCCGGATCTGCAGCTCGTGACCCACGCCGATCCGCCGCGCGCGCACGCGGGCGACCAGGTCACCGTGACGGTCGGTGTCACCAACCCGAACGACACCGCGGCCACCGGCGTCGAGGTCACCGACGAGCGCTTTCCCGCCTGTGGCAAGAAGATCGGCGAGCTCGCCGCGGGCGCGACCACGGGTTACCAGTGCACGGTGACCGCCCCGGACGACGACGTCACGAGCGCCGCGAAGGTCACCGGCACCAGCACGCTCGGTGACGCACTCGACGGCAGCGCGACCACTCACGTCGACGTCGTGCACCCGGCGATCACGCTCGCGCAGCAGGTCGACAAGGCGGCTTATCGCGTCGGCGACCCCGTGACGTTCACGGTCACCGCCACCAACAGCGGTGACGTGGCGCTCCACGACGTCGCCGTGACGGACGCGAAGGTCGGCGCGTGCGCGCGCACGATCGGGACACTCGCGCCGGGCCAGCGCACCACCGGTACCTGCACGGCGAAGGCGCCGGTGCCCGACACCAGTGCGTCCGTCACCGGAACGGATCCGCTGGCCAAGACGGTGACGGCCAAGGCCGATGTCAAGGTCCCCCTCATCGCGCCCGCCCTGGACGTCACCAAGACGGTGGACCCCGCCGTCGTCCACGCCGGTGAGCAGGTGACCTGGACGATCACCGTGCGCAACACCGGCGACAGCCCGCTGAGCCCCGTGGCCGTCACCGACGCCACCACGCCGGAGTGCTCGCGGACGTTCGGCGCGCTCGCCGCCGGCGCTCAGCAGAGCTTCCCGTGCGTGGCGAACCCAGCGCTGACCACGACGAACACGGTGACGGCGACCGGTACCGACCGGTCCGGCCAGCCCGTCACTGACACCGCGTCGGCCACGGCGAAGGTGATCCACCCGGCGTTGTCGCTCACGAAGACGGCCGCGCCGGCGCGGGTGCGCGAGGGGGACCGCGTGACCTTCACCGTCACGCTGAAGAACACCGGTGACGCGCCGCTCGACGAGGTCGCGGTGGCCGACGACCGCGCACCCGGCTGTGTGCGGAAGTTCGGCACGCTCGCCCCGGAGGCCACGCAGACCTACCGGTGCGACCTGCTCGCGCCGGGCGACGACTTCACCGACCCCGCCATCGCGACCGGCAAGGATGAGCTGGGCAAACAGCTCAGCGTGACGGCCGACGCGCCAGTCGACGTCATCCATCCGGCCGTCGCGGTCACGGAATCCGCCGCACCCGCGCAGGTACGCGAAGGGGACCGCGTGGCTTTCAGCGTCACGGTGCGCAACACCGGCGACGTCCCGCTGGACGAGCTCGCCGTGACCAGCAGCAAGGTTCCCGACTGCGCCAAGCAGCTCGGAATCCTGGCACCGCAGGGGAAACAGACCTTCACCTGCACCGCGGTGGCCGGAACGGACGGCTTCCCCAACTCCGTCACCGTCACGGGAACAGACCCGACCGCCCGCACCGTCACGGCTTCGGCCGATGCGAAGTTCACCGTCCAGCACCCGGCCGTCACGCTCACCACCACCGTCCAAGGTGGACCCTTCCGCGAACACGACAGCGTGCCGATCCAGGTCACCGTCAAGAACACTGGCGACACCCCACTCACGAAGCCGCACGTCACCACCGCGGAGCGCGCCGACGCGTGCACGCAGGACCACGACACCCTGGCACCCGGCGCCACCTGGACCTTCAGCTGCACCACCATCGCACCCGCAGACGACGTCACCGAATCGCTCACCGTCACCGCCGCCCCACCGGTGGGACCGCTCGTGACGGCGAGCGCCGAGGCCACCCTCGACGTGATCCACCCGGCCATCGCCGTCACGCAGACGGTCACGCCGACGGTCGTAAAGCCAGGCGAGCCGGCGACGTTCACGATCACCGCCACCAACACGGGCGACGCCGAACTGCACGACGTCACCGTCGAAGACCCGGCAGCACCCGAATGCGCCCACCGCCTCGGAATCCTGGCCCCGCAGGCGAAACAGAACTACACCTGCACCCACTCCGCCGGCGACGACCTCACCAGCACCGCCAAAGTCACCGGCACCGATCCGTCGAACCGCCCGGTCACCGCGACCGCCGACGCGCACCTCGACGTGATCCACCCCGCCGTCACGATCACGCAGTCGGCAACGCCGCAGCAAGTGCGCGAAGGGGACCAAGTCACCTTCACGATCACAGCGAGCAACACCGGCGACGTCCCGCTCACCAAGGTGTCCATTATGGACGACAAGACCCCGGCCTGCGTCCGCCCGGACGGCAACACCCTCGCCCCCGGCGCCACCGACCACTACACCTGCACGACCAATGCCGGCTCCGACGGCTACACCAACACCGCGAAAGTCACCGCCACCGACCCGCTCGGCGGCACCGTCACCGCGACGGCCGACGCCTCCTTCACCGTCGTCCACCCCGGCCTCTCGCTCACCCGCACCGTGCACGGCGGTCCCTTTCGCGCCGGCGACGCCGTGACCACGACACTCACCGTCACCAACACCGGCGACTCACCGGTCACCGCCGTGCAAGTAACTGACGACCGAGTACCGGCGTGCGCCAAGACCTTCGCCACCCTGACCCCCGACGCGACCCAGTCCTACGACTGCACCTCACCCGCCCCCGCCGACGACACCGTGCTCACCGCACGAGTCACCGGCACCCCCACCACCGGCCCCGCACTCACCGCGACCGCCGACGCGAAAATCGACGTGATCCACCCGGCACTCACCGTGAAACCCGTTGCCGCACAGGCACAAGCGCGACCCGGCGACGACGTCACGATCACCGTCACCGTCGCCAACACCGGCGACACCCCGCTGACGAAAATCACCCTCACCGGCTGTGCCCACGCCTTCGACCAGCTGGCCACCGGCGCCGCCGCCACCTACACCTGCACCGTCAAAACCGCGCCCGACGACTTCACCACCACCGTCAACGCGACGGCCAACGACCCGACGACCCGCCCTGTGACCACGTCCGGCACCACGAACGTCGATGTGATCCACCCCGAGCTCGCGATCATGGGCGACGCCGAGCCGTACCAGGTCCGCGAAGGCGACACCGTCACGTTCTCCGTGCTGGTGAAGAACGTCGGCGACGTACCGCTGACCAAGGTGTCCGTTGTGGACGATCACACCGCCGCCTGCGGCCGCGGCTTCGCGGCCCTCGCGCCCGACGCCGAGGAGACCTACACCTGCACGACGGTCGCGGGCAAAACCGGATTCACCAGCACCACCAAGGCCACCGGCACCGATCCGACCCAACGCACGGTGACGTCGTCGGCGCAAGCGTCGTTCGAGGTGCTGCAACCGAAACTCACCGTCACGAAAACCAGCACCGCAGGTCCCTTCGCCCCCGACGACTCCGTGCGGTTCGACCTCGTCCTCACCAACACCGGCGACACCAACCTGCACGACGTCCACGTCACCGACCCCCACGCTCCCGAGTGCTCGCGGACCTTCCCGACGCTGCCCGTCAACGGCATCCAGCGCTACCCGTGCACCACCACCGCGACCGGCACGACCACCGACACCACCCAGGTCAGCGCCACCCCGACCCGCGGCGCCCCCATCACCACCACCGCGCACGCGCCCGTCCCCGTGATCCACCCCGGCCTCACCGTCAGGACCGATCACCTCGACCAGCCCATCCGCTCCGGTGACCCCGTGACGTACCTGACCACCGTCCGCAACACCGGAGACGCAGCACTGCACGACGTGACCGTTCGCGCCACCGACCCGGCTTGCGCGTTCACGCTGCCCAGACTCGAGCCCGGCACCGAAACCCTCCGCGCGTGCACCCTCACGGCCCAATCGACGGCCGTCACCGACACCACCGCCACCGCCCAAGACCCCGCCGGCCACCAGCTCACGGCGGCCGCCACCACGACCACCAACGTCGAGAACTCCCCAGCCCCCAAGCGGGCCCACCCCACCCCGCGCCCAGCTCTGAACCTCACCGAACAAGCCGAGCCCACTGCCAACCCCGGCGACACCGTCACGTTCCTCGTCACCGCCGCCAACACCGGCACCACCCCGCTCACACTCGACGGCCACCACCTCGACCCCGGCAGCCGGCGCGAATGGACCCGCACCGCCACCGCACCCCGCGCAGGCACGCTCACCGACGCCGTCGAAGTCACGGCCCGACCCGACGCCGCGAAACCGCTCACCGTCCGAGCCGCCGCGACCGTCCGGATCCTCGGCCCCCACGCCCGACCGGCCGCACAAACGCAGCCGATCCCCGGCCCCGATCCGGACCGAACCACCGACGCGTTGGTCAGCCTCGCCCTCCTCGCCGCAGGTGCGCTGCTCCTGCGCGTCACCCGCAGGCCACGAGCCGTGAGCTGAGTCTCCCCAGCCTCTCTCCACCCCAGCGCGCACCGGAGATCACCATCCCCCTGCACCAGGAAACCCCCGCACCACGTGATCATTTCCCGGGCTTGATCAAATAAGGCACTGCGCCTTTCGGGGTAACGGTCGTAATCGGTTCGTGATAGTTTTCTCGCCCGTGTCCCCCATTGGTGCGCGTGGTCGAGTGGTTTTGGTGTCACTGAGTGTTCTTCTCGGCGGTTTCTCCGCCGCTGGAGGGACAGTATGGCTCCACGACGGACCCAGCGTGGCGACTCTCGGTAGCGCCGCGACAGGGCAGTCCGACCCGCTGTCCGGCGTGCCGCCGGTCGATCCCTACGCGAAGCAGCCGTCGTCGTCCACGCCGGGCGGCATCCCGGCCCCGGGCACGGGCGGCGCGGGCGGCACCCCGACGTCCGGTTCGACCGCCCCCACGACGTCGACCTCCGCCGGCCCAGGCCCGACGTCGACGCCCGCGTCCGGCACCACGGGCTCCGGCACCCCCGCGCCGCCCAAGCCGGATCCCAAGACCACCCCGACGTCGACCACCCAGCCCCGCACCACGAACCCCTCGATGGCAGGGCAGGTCGTGGACCTCGTGAACGACGAGCGCGCCAAGGCCGGCTGCGACCCCGTCGCCGAAGAGTCCCACCTCGACCAGGCCGCGCAGGACCACAGCGACGACATGTCGGCCCGCAACTACTTCTCGCACGACACGCCTGAGGGCAAGCATTTCGACGAGCGCATCCGCGACGCCGGCTACAGCAAGCCAGGCGCCGAGAACATCGCGAAGGGCGCGACGAGTGCGAAGCAGGTGATGCAGCTGTGGATGAACTCCAGCGGACACCGCGCGAACATCCTCAACTGCTCGCTGACCAAGCTCGGCGTCGGCGTGACCACCGCCGGCTGGTACTGGACGCAGGACTTCGGGTACTGAACAAGCCCTACCGCGAATCCTCGATCGGCCGCGTGGTCAAGTCGCCGTAGCGCGCCAGCACGGCCGCCCGCAGGCTCGGATCCGTCCGCGGCACCGGCTCGATGAACACCTCGGTGACGTCGTGGAACCCCTCGGTCAGCTCGCCCGCGATCCGCACGCAGGCGAACTCGACATCGGCCGCGCCCAGTGAATCGTCGAAGTCCACGCGGGCGCACACCAGCACCTGGTCCGTACCCATCAGCATCGTCTGCAGGTCCACCAGTGCCTCGATCTCGGGCGCCGCCACGAGGTGGTCGCGCACGCCGCGCACGATCCGCGGATCGGCCTGGCGCCCCACTAGCAGACCCCGGTTGGTGCGCCCCAGGAGGTACGCGACGCAGGCGAGCAGCAGGCCGATGAGGATCGACGCGATCCCGTCGTAGAGCGAAGAACCCGTGAGCTGGTGCAACCCGATACCGGCGAATGCGAGCAGCAGGCCGATCAGCGCGGCTGAGTCCTCGAACAGCACAGTCTTGGGCGCGGGATCGTCGATCATGCGCAGGTAAGTGAAGAACGAGCGGCCCTCGGCCCTCGACTCCTTGCGCACCTGCCGAATGGCCTGCAGCCACGAGATGCCCTCGAGCACGAACGCCGCAGCGAGCACACCGTAGGCGACGATCGGGTCGGTCTGCTCCTCCGGCTCGCCGAACACGGTGGTGAAGCCTTCGTACAGCGCGAACATCGCGCCCGAGGCGAAGATCGAGACGGCCGCGAGCAGCGACCAGAAGTAGCGCTCCTTGCCGTAGCCGAACGGGTGGACGCGGTCGGCCGGGCGCTCCGAACGCTTCAACGCCGTGAGCAGCAGGACCTCGGTGATGGTGTCGGCGAAGGAGTGCGCGGCCTCCGACAGCATCGCGCCCGAGCCGGTGATGATCCCGGCGATCAGCTTCAGGATGGCGATGGCCAGGTTCACGCCGCCGGCCAGCAGCACCGTGAGGGTGCTCTCGCCGCCCGATTCCTCTTGCTCACTCACGCGCAGAAGACTAGCCGCGCGGGTGGGTCAGAGTCGGTTGAGACCCGAAAGCACTCGCTCCATGAGCGCGATCGCCGGCCGGCCGTCCTCTTTGCGCTGCGGCGCGTGGATCGTCACGAGGCCGAGCTCGGCCAGGTCGTCGAGCAGGACCCGGGCGACGCCGAGCGGAACGCTCAGCGTGGCGGCGACCTCGGCCACCGAGCGCGGGTACAGGCACAGCGACCGCACGATCCGGAACTCGCCCTTCACCTGCGGCCCGTTCCAGCGCGGGTCCCGGGCGTTGGCCTTCACGAGCGCCTCGATGGCGAGGTTGCGGCGGGAATGCGTGCGGCCACGGGTGAGGACGTACGGCCGGACGAGCGTCCGCGGGCCGGGAACCGGTGACGGGTCGGAGACCCAGCCGTCGCCCGCCACGGGCTCGCCCGCGAACTCCTCGGGCACTTCGCTCGGCCAAACGGGTTCGGGGGCCCGGCCCGGCGCGACGCTGACTCGCCCGGAAGGCGGAAAGGGGGTTCCCGAGTGACCGATGTAACCAGGCCCGCTGTACCCGTTCACCACGTCGCGCCCCCTTATATCGGTAGCCGAATTCGCTTCCCGCAAGCGGCGTTGGTCGCGAGGAACCGTAGATTACGCCCGTTGTCCTGCCTGTCATCGGCAATGTGACGAAGCCGGACCAGAGGTGCAGAAATTGTGCACGGTAAACGTTTTCGCAGCCATTCCGGTGCGTCCGTGCCTCTTGCGTCAAACGTTTACCGGAATTCGCCGACGGGCCGTGAGCGCGAGTACCGAAAGCGTCGCGGCCACGAGGACCACCTGTTCGATCAGCGCGCCCGGGTTGCCCGCGGCGGTCAGCAGACCGACCCAGCAGTACGTGACAATCGCGCCTGCTGCCAGGGAAAACGCGGGCGGGCGGCAGCGCACGGCGAACGCGACCACGGCCACTTCGAGCGCCAGCATCAACGCGACCGTGCCCCACGAATGGAGCAACACGGTCTTGTCCACCAGGTGGAACAGCGTGCTCACCCCCAGCCCGACGGTGAACCCGGCCCACGCCGAGCCCCGCGTGTCAAGGGTTCGGACGGGCAGGCGCAAGGCAAACCACACGAGCCCGACGGCGACCACGGCCGCGCCGACGAGCTGACCGGGCGCCGCGAGGAACGCCGGAGTTCCCATCATGCGAGACACCAGGAATGTCCCCACCGCGCCGACGAGCAGCGCGCAGGTCCACGCCACCGTGCCTGGCCGGCGCAGCCACCGCTCGCGCCCGGAGAACGCGTCCGCGATCGCGATCGGCGCGCAGATGCTCCAGACCACGTGCAGCGTCAGCACGAACACCGTCCACTGGCCACCGATGCCGAGCCCGGGCACGTGCGCGGGGCTCAGGAGGTCGAGGCCGAGGTAGTGCGGGTTGAACAACGTTTGCGTGAGCAGGCCTTCTTCGACGACGCCGAAAGCCAGCGCGAGCGTGAGGATCGTCGGCCGGCCCCGGCCGCGGCGGCGCGCGACCTCGCGGATCAGTACCGCGGCCGAGCCGTAGAGCGCCACGAACATCGCGAACATGCCGAGTTGCTGGGTGATCAATACCTGGCCGGGCGGCCCGGCCAGGTATTGATCACCGAGCAGGAATTCGGCGACGAACGGGGAGAACAGAGCGAGCGCGACAACCGCTGTCTTGCGAAATGGCATGAGGTGATCGTGTCGCTCTGCGAGCATTCGTACACGGGCCGTTAATCACGACTGTTCCCGTGACAAATGATCGAGAAACGCCCCTTTCATGATGGCGAGCCATCATGAAAGGGGCGTTCATTCCAGTTTGGGACCGGCTATTCGGCCGAAGCCGACTGCTCCTCGTCCGCTGCTTCTGCCGGAGCCTCCTCCAGTGACGGCGCCCCCGTCGCCACCAAGGCGGACTCCGGCTTGCGCTTCACCGCCGTGAGCAGCAGCTGAGCCACGTCCACGACCTCGACCCGCTCGCTCGCGAGGCCGTCGCTCTGGCGCGCGGTCACGCCGTCGGTGAGCATCACGCGGCAGAACGGGCAGCCGGTCGCGATCTTCGACGGCGCGGTGCCGAGCGCCTCGTCCACGCGCTCGACGTTGATCCGCTTGCCGATCTTCTCTTCCATCCACATCCGCGCGCCGCCGGCGCCGCAGCACATGGACCGGTCACCGTGGCGGGGCATCTCGCGCAACTTCGCGCCCGAAGCCCCGACGAGCTCACGCGGAGCGTCGTAGACCTTGTTGTGGCGGCCGAGGTAGCACGGGTCGTGGTAGGTGACGTCCTCCGCGACGGGCGCGACCGGCGTCAGGTACTTCTCCCGCACCAGGCGGTTGAGCAGCTGCGTGTGGTGCACGACGTCGAACTGGCCGCCCAGCTCCGGGTACTCGTTGGCCAGCGTGTTGAAGCAGTGGGCGCAGGTCACCACGACCTTGCGCGCCTTGCGCTCGCGGCCCTCGAACACCGAGTTCAGGACCTCGACGTTCTGCTGGGCCAGCATCTGGAACAGGAACTCGTTGCCCGCGCGGCGCGCCGGGTCACCGGTGCACGACTCCTCCGAGCCGAGCACGGTGTACTTCACGCCCGCGATGTGCAGCAGCTCGGCCACGGCGCGCGTGGTCTTCTTCGCGCGGTCCTCGAAGGCACCGGCGCAGCCGACCCAGAACAGGTACTCTGCGTCACCCAGGTCGCCTTCGAAGACGGGCACCTCGAAGTCGAGGTCCTCCGTCCACTGGAGACGGTCCTTGGCGTTCTGGCCCCACGGGTTGCCCTTGTTCTCCAGGTTCTTGAACATGCCGTTGAGCTCGGTGGGGAACGAAGACTCGATCATCACCTGGTAGCGGCGCATGTCGACAATGTGGTCGACGTGCTCGATGTCCACCGGGCACTGCTCCACGCAGGCGCCACACGAAGTGCAGGACCACAGCATGTCGGGGTCGATCACGCCCCCGTCTTCGGCGCCGCCGATCAACGGCCGCTCGGACTCGGCCAGCGCCAGCACGTCGATACCCGCATGCGAGTTGTCGCCGGTCAAACCGATCTCGTCGCCCGCCATGTCCCGCTTGCCGCCGGCCAGCAGGTACGGCGCCTTCGCGTACGCGTGGTCGCGCAGCTGCGTGATCAGCAGCTTCGGCGACAGCGGCTTGCCCGTGTTCCACGCGGGGCACTGCGACTGGCAGCGCCCGCACTCGGTGCAGGTGGAGAAGTCGAGCCAGCCCTTCCAGCTGAAGTCCTCGACCTTGCCGACGCCGAACGTGTCCTCGTCCGGATCGGCTTCCTCGAGGTCGAGCACCTTGCCCTTGCTCATCATCGGCTTCACCGCGCCGAGCGCGACGCCACCGTCGTCCTCGCGCTTGAAGTAGATGTTGAAGAACGCGCTGAAGCGGTGCCACGCGATGCCCATGGTCATCGTGCGGGCCACCACGATCAGCCACACCGTGGCGCTCATCAGCTTGATGAACGCGAACACCGACACGAGCGCGGCGCTGGCAGGCAGCGCGTGCGAAAGCGGGTTGGACACGAAGGCGGCCCACGTCGGCGTCTCGTGCACGCCCATCGCGGCCTTCGCCGCGCGCACGCCGATGATGCCGATGCCCTCGATGATCACCACGGCCTCGACGAAGTAGGCCCACTTGAAGTTCGAGCCCGCGAAGCGCGACTGCCGGTCGGCACGGCGCGGGTGGTTGGCCTGGCGAATGATCACCAGGCCGATGCCGCCGACGATCGTGGCCACGCCGAGCAGCTCCATGAGCAGGCTCCACAGCGACCAGTCCTCGAGGACCGGCCAGCCCCACGTCGGCACGAACACCTCGCCGTAGGCCTCGAACAGCGCGAGCGACCCGATGAGGAAGCCCCACATCACCATCCAGTGCCAGGGCGCGACCTGACGGAACTTCGCCATGCGCGTGTGCGCGGCGAACTCCTTGATCAGGGTGCCGAGCCGCGGCATGAACGGTCCGTTGCGCGTCGGGTCGGGCTGGCCCAGCCGGATCACCCGCACGAAGCGGGCGATGGTGGCGATGAACAGTCCCCAGGCGACGATGCCCAGGAGGACCGAGATCCCCCCGAGCGTCAGCTCTACAGCGCCCATCGTCGGGTGCCTTTCGTCCGGTGTGGTGGTGCCGGTGCCTGTGCGTTTCTCACAGCGCCGGTGCCGAGCAGGGTAACGCTTCTTACTGATGGGTAACTGGTTGGCAGCGCCCAAGTCCCACCGATGTGGTGCACGCCTCGCTGGCTAGTGAGACGATCGTTCAGGTAGTTTCGTACTCATGGGTGCTTACTTGTACCTCGCTTTGGCGATCGCCGCAGAAGTGACGGCCACCGTTTCCCTGAAGCTCTCCGAGGGCTTCACGAAAGTCTTGCCGTCCGCGCTGGTCGCCGTCGGGTACGGCGTAGCGTTCTTCGCACTTTCCCGCGTGCTGAAGTCGGGGTTGCCGCTCGGCATCGCGTACGCGGTGTGGGCCGCCGTCGGCGTGGCGCTCGTGGCGATCATTGGGGTCCTGTTCCTCAAGGAACCGATCAACCTGGTGATGGCCGGCGGGCTCGTGCTCGTGATCGGCGGGGTGGTGCTGATCGAGGTCGGGAGCAACCAGTGAAGATCCAGGTCGACGGACGCAAGGCGCGCGGCGAGAAGCGGCGCGCGGAGATCATCGCGGCCACCCTGCGGGTGATCGAGCGCGACGGCGTCGCGGGCGTCACGCACCGCACGGTGGCGGTGGAGGCCGACGTGCCCACCGCGTCGACCACGTACCACTTCGCCTCGCTCGACGACCTGCTCGTGGCCACGCTCATCTCCTGCGCGCGCGACATGGCCACCGAGGTCTACTGGATGATCGACCGCGCCCGTTCCCGCGGCAGCCGCGGCGCCGAAGAGGTCGCCGGCCTGCTCGCGGAGGCACTCGGACCGCGCCGCGGGCGCACGATGGCCGAGTACGAACTGTACCTGCTGGCCGCGCGCAAACCCGAGCTGCGCCCGGCCGCGCGGCGCTGGCTCGACGTCCTCACGTCCATGGTCCGCCACGACAACGAGGTCGCGTTCCGCGTGTTCCTCGCCGGCATCGACGGCTTGCTGATCCAGGGCCTGATCGACGACGAACCGCCCTCGGCCGAAGAGCTGCGGCCCGTAGTGGACTACCTGCTCAAGCCTCGTTGAAACTCCCGTGCGCTCTTTTCACGAGTTCGGCTAACTTGCCCGCATGCGGATCGCAGGCGACTACGAACTCGACGACGACCCCGGCCGGCTCGATCTCGACGTGCTGTGGAAGTTCCTCTCCACCGAGGCCTACTGGGGCCGCTGGCGCACGCGTGATCAGGTCGAGGCGGCCGTCGCCGGGTCCTGGCGCGTGGTCGGCGCGTACGAGCGCGCCACCGGCCACCAGGTCGGCTTCGCGCGGGCGATCTCCGACGGCGTGACGTCGGCCTACCTCGCCGACGTGTTCGTGGTCGAAGACGCGCGTGGTTCGGGGCTGGGCAAGGAGATCGTGCGCGAAATGATCGACAACGGCCCGGGCGCCGGCATGCGCTGGATGCTGCACACGGCCGACGCGCACGGGCTGTACCGGCAGTTCGGGTTCGGCGAGCACACCAAGGGCCGGTTCCTCGAACGCGAGGGTGCCAACCGGGAAGCGCTCCGGTAGACCGGTCGGTCGAATTTTCAGTTGTCCTTGGCGGACAACAACTTCGAGAAGTGCGCCGCCCCGGCACGGGCGGCACGTTCGAGGTCCGAGCGGCGGTCGGCGAACTGATGCACCGGCACCGAGAACGCGACCGCACCCGTCACGCGTTGCTCGGTGTCGAGCACCGGCGCGGACACGCACGCCAGCTGGGGCTGGAACTCCTCGATCTCCAGCGCGATCCCCGAGCGCGCCACGGTTTCGAGCTCCGTCTCGAGGTCGCGCGACGTCACGCGGGTGCGGTCGGTGAGGCGGGGCATGCCAGCCCCCGCGAGGTAGTCGCGGCGCTCGCGCGCGGGCAGCGATGCCAGCATCACCTTGCCGAACGCGGTGGCGTGCGCGGCTTCGTGGAAACCGAAGTCGAGCGGCTGGGCGCGCGGGAACTCCGGCGAGTCGGCGACGGCCGCGACGACGACGTCGGTGTCTCGGAAGACCGTGTAGTACGCGGGCGCGCTCACGCGCAGGTGCAGCTGGTGCAGGCCGTCGCGCAGCTGGTGGTCGACGTCGAGCTCGCCGAGCAGGCTGTGGTAGAGGCCGCCGACCTTGTAGCCGAGGCCGAATCCCCGGCCGTGGCCGAGGCGGATCAAATAGCCTTCGTGGACCAGCGTGTTGAGCAGGTGGTAGGTGGTCGAGAGCTTGTAACCGGCGCGCCGGGCCACGGCTTTGGCCGCGATGCCGTCACCGGCACCGGCCACGATCTCGAGCACGCGCAGCGCCCGCTGCGCCGAACCGATCAGCCCGCTGGGTTCCTTCTCGGTGATGTCGTCGTCGGAAAGCGGCAGGGCGGGTTCGGACACAGCGGCACCTCCGTGAAACCGTTCGGCAGTGAACGGGCGATCACATGCGCCCACCACCATACGTGCTCCGAACGGCTCAAGTGGAGCACCCGGTCGGCAACGATTCCGACGTCGCCGCGGGTGCTCACACCGACCGGGCCTCGGCTTCACCCGGTGAGATCAGTGCAGGTCGCCCGCCGACCGGCCGTGGTGACTCCGGCGTACCGGGATCTCGGCCCGCTGGACCGAACGGGTGAGTCCCGGCGTCACACCGGTACTTTCGAGTTCGAACCGATCTCGGCCGCCGCTTCGGTCCTCCCGCAGCCGTCCGGCACCTCGAGGTCGTACAGGCGAGCCGCGTTGAGGCCGAGGATCTTCTTCTTCACGTCCGTGGTGAGCTCGCCGTACTCGTCCTGGAAGTCCTCCGGCATCTCGAAGTCCACAAAGGACTCGATCAGCCACTTCGGGTGCTGGAGCCCGTAGTCGCTGGCGAACGTGATCCGGTTCTCGTCCATCCAGTAGAGCAGTTCGCCGATGATCTCGGCGAACTGGCGCGGCCGGGTGAGGATGGCGGGCAACGCGAGCGCGAGGCCGGCGTACACGTTCGGCTCCTGCGTGGCGATCCAGCAGAAGTCCTGCAGCCGCGCCAAGCCCACGTGCTCGACGATGAAGCGCAGGTCGGGGAACGCTGCGGCGACCTCGTCGAGGCCGGCGGCGTCGAAGGCCGCGGACGCGTCGGAGCCGCCCGTGCCATCCGAGCCGTCGCGGTCGAGCGGGCGGATCGAGGGGGCGGCGTGGAGGTGGATGTTGCGGATGCCGAGCTCCTGGCACTTCTCCAGGAAGCGGTAGGAGCCCGGGTCCGACAGCTGCCGGCCCGCCTGTTCGGTGGTGACGAGCTTGACGCCCTTGAGGTTCCCGGCGACCGGCTCGAGGCCGGCGACGGTGAACCGGCCGGGGTACCGCTCGGTCAGCGCGCTCCCGGGTGCCGCGCCGTCGGGGTCGGCGGTGGCGGCGGGCTGGAAGATCGCGTGGTCCACGTACCCGGTTTCGAACAGGTCGTGGACGATCGTTTCCTCGCTCTGGTGGCGAAAGCCGACTTCCGTCGGCGTCCAGAAGTGCACGTGACCGTCGACGATGAAGTAGCGCTCGCCGTCCTTTTCGTACATCGGTGCCGGCTCCCTTGCGCTACGAGGTACGTGCTGATGTGCAGCTTCCGATCGTCTTCCCCGGCGAGGGAGCGGGTCAACGGCAGTGATTCCACCTGTCGGAAAAACACCACAGGGCCACCGCGAGCGAACCCGCGGTGGCCCTGCTATCGGTGAAACTCAGCCCTTGTTCTCGTAGACCGCCGTGATCGTGGCGCGAGCCAGGGTGTGGCCGAACAGGTTGAAGCCGAGGAACGCGGGCGTGGCGTCGCCGTCGATCTCCAGGGAGTCGACGTCGAGCGCGTGCACCACGAAGTAGTAGCGGTGCGGGCCGTGCCCGGGCGGCGGGGCGGCGCCGAGGAACTGCTTCACGCCGCCGTCACCCTTCAGAGTGACAGCGCCCTCGGGCAGGCCGGAGCCGTTCGCGTCGCCGGCGTTGGCGGCCAGCTCGGTGACCGACGCGGGGACGTTGAACACGGCCCAGTGCCAGAAACCGCTCGCGGTCGGGGCGTCGGGGTCGTACACCGTGACCGCGAAGCTGCGCGTGCCCTCGGGGAAGCCCTCCCACGACAGCTGCGGCGACCGGTCTTCGCCACCGGCGCCGAAGATGCCGGACAGGTGCGGCGTCGCGAGCGTCTCGCCCTCGGCGATGTCCGTGCTGCGCAGCGTGAACGACGGCACGGACGGCAGGAAATCGTAGGGATTGGGCGATTGAGGCATCAATCCTCCTGAACGCGTTGATCTTGGAAGTCCAGTCGGCTCCAGGCTATGACCCTGACCCGGACCCCGGCACCTCAGGGATGTTTCGGGGGGTTTACCGGATGTCGCGGCACCCGTGCCCCTCCTACCGTTTGCGGAAGACGGATGAGCGGTACTGAGGGGACGGACACCATGGCACGCCCGCTTCTGGCACTGGGTGGCGTAGTTCTGATCGGCGTGGGAGTGGCCATCGCGCTCGGCTGGGGGCTGGGCAGCACGGTGGAGCGCAGCGCGACGGTCTCGCAGCAGATCCGCGGCGTGAAGCTCGACGCGAACTCCGGCGACATCCGGATCCGCACCGGTTCCGGCCCCATCTCCGTGCACCAGAAGCTGCACTACAACTTCCGCGGCGAGCCGGGTGACGCCTTCCGGGTGGAGGGCGACCAGCTCGTGCTCGGCGACTGCGGCCGCAACTGCACCGCCGACTTCGACGTCGTCGTGCCGGCCGGGCTGCCCGTCACGGGCCAGTCCGACTCGGGTTCGCTGGACGTGACGGGCGTCGCGAGTGTCGACGTCACCGCCGACTCCGGCCACGCGCGCGTGGCGGACGTCGCGGGGCTGGTGAACCTGCGCCTCGACAGCGGTTCGATCGACCTGCAGAACGTCGGGCCGGTGCAGCTGCACAGCGAGTCCGGCCATGTGAAGGCCGACGGAGTGCGCGGGCCGGTCGACGTCTCCGCCGACAGCGGCAGCGTCGAGCTGGCCCTGACCACGCCCAACGACGTGAAGGTGCACGCCGACTCCGGCAGCGTCGACGTGCGGGTCCCGGACGGGTCGTACCGGGTGATCGGGGACACCGACAGCGGGCACCGGACCGTGCAGATCCCCACGTCGAACAACGCCGGCGAGACGAAGACGCTCGACCTCAACACCTCCAGCGGCAGCGTCACCGTCAAGGCCGCCTGAACCACCACACTTTCGGGGGAACATTCACATGCGCAAGATCGAGAACCGGGTGCTGGCGGCCGTGCTGGCCGGGGCCGTGGGGGCGTTCGTCGTGACGGCGAGCCTGGGCCTGGCAGCCAAGCCCGAGGCGTCGACGCCGGCACCCACGCCCGTCGCGGTGGTCCAGGTGACGGCGCCGGCCGGTGACGTGCGGCTGGCGGAGACGGTGATCGTGCGGGACGAGGGGTCCCACCGCGCTCTTCGGCCGGTGGCCGCGGCTCGTCCGGCATGAAGCTGATCGCTGCCGCTGTCCTGCTCTTCCTGCCGCTGCTCGCGGTGCCGGCTTCGGCGTCGACCACGTGGACGCCGTGCCCGACCTCGCAGGAACCGACCGCCGAGTGCGGGTTCGTCGACGTGCCGATCGGCTCCGGCTCCGGCTCGGGAACGGCGCGGCTCGGTGTGGTGCGGCTGCCGGCCACCGACCCGGCGCACCGGATCGGCTCGCTGCTGATCAAGCCGGGCAGGCCCGGCGGATCGGCGGCGGTGGTGGCGCACGCGTCGCAGACCGCGGTCGGGGCATAGCAGTGGTGCAGGCACAGCAGCCTCAAAACACGAGTGGCTCGCGCGGCTCGGCGGCGCCGTCTGCTCTCGCCACGAGGTCGTTTTCGAGCACCGCCTGCGAGACTCACAGCCCCCTCCCTCCCTTGGGGGGCGTGCCCATGTCCATTTTATCCGCCACCGCCGACAAAATTGGGCACAGCGAGCCTGACAGGGGTAGTTGTCCACAACCCGACCAGGTGAGATCCGATCGGGCTCGGCGAACGAACCCGCCCACAGGTATCTACTCCTGCGCTGACAACCACTTCCATGGCCAAGCCGCGCACCTGGCGGATCGAGGCCGAGTGCGGTGCGCTCGACCACGTCGGTCGGCGCGGCAGTCGATGTTGGAAGAGGCGGCAGCGACGGAGGACTCGCTTGTGCGGTTCGCGTCGTGGTGTTCGGGTCGACGACTGCGCGCTTCACGGCCAGGACGTGCTGGCCCGCTACGACGACCTGCTCGCCCACGGAGTCTGGTCCAGCGGCCTCGGGTGCGCGGCCACCGGCGAAGAGCCGGCTTCGGGTGTCTACGGCTACCTCTACATAAGGGACCAGTGGCCCGAGCTCGGCCGCGCGCTGGCCGCCGCGAGCACGGACGCCGCCCAGCTGACCTCGGCGGCGCAGTTCTTCTCCCCGAGCTACGGCATGTACCGGGCCATCGGCTGCCAGGACTTCCCGTCGCCCTTCACCGGCGTCGCGGACCTGCGCGCGACGGCTGCCGTGGTCAAGACGGTCGCCCCGCACAGCTGGCGCTACTCGGAGTGGTGGGACTTCGCGAGCGGGTGCGCGGGCTGGCCGCTGCCGGCTCGGAACCCGCCGCACCCCGAGCGGGTGCACGGCGCTCCACCGATCCTCGTCGTCGGCGGTGCCCACGACCCGGCGACGCCGCTGGCGTGGGCCAGGGGGCTCGCGGCGGACGTCGAGAACTCGGTGCTGCTGACGCGCCTCGACGACGGCCACACCGGCCTGCTGAACTCCGCGTGCGCGCGAGCGGCGGAGACGAAGTACCTGGTGAGCGGCCTCACACCCCCTCGCGGCACGATCTGCCGGTGAGCCCGGGAACAAGAGCCACTACCCCGTCGTTAGGCTGATACGAAGGTTGAGTGCAGCTGACTCAAGTCTGGCTTGACGAAGCTCGCGGGAGACCGATAGAACTTGCCAGGGGTCCGCTCAAGGCGGACCCGAAACGTGCAGGTCACGAACATAGCAGTAGAGCTGCCAACACAGGAGGAAGCACCATGGCGCGAGCGGTCGGCATCGACCTCGGCACGACCAACTCGGTCGTAGCCGTCCTTGAGGGCGGCGAGCCGACGGTCATCGCCAACTCGGAAGGCTCCCGGACCACCCCGTCCATCGTCGCGTTCGCCAAGAACGGTGAAGTGCTCACCGGTCAGTCGGCGAAGAACCAGGCCGTCACGAACGTCGACCGCACCATCCGGTCCGTCAAGCGGCACATCGGTACCGACTGGAACACCGAGATCGACGGCAAGAACTACACGCCGCAGGAGATCAGCGCGCGCGTGCTGATGAAGCTGAAGCGCGACGCCGAGTCGTACCTGGGCGAGGAGATCACCGACGCGGTGATCACCGTGCCGGCGTACTTCGAGGACGCCCAGCGGCAGGCCACCAAGGAGGCCGGGCAGATCGCCGGCCTGAACGTGCTCCGCATCGTCAACGAGCCGACCGCCGCCGCGCTGGCGTACGGCCTGGACAAGGGCGAGAAGGAACAGACCATCCTGGTCTTCGACCTCGGTGGCGGTACGTTCGACGTGTCGCTGCTGGAGATCGGCGAGGGTGTCGTCGAGGTGCGTGCGACTTCCGGTGACAACCACCTCGGTGGTGACGACTGGGACGAGCGCATCGTCAAGTGGCTGGTCGACAAGTTCAAGGCCTCCAACGGCATCGACCTGACCAAGGACAAGATGGCCCTGCAGCGCATCCGCGAGGCGGCCGAGAAGGCGAAGATCGAGCTGTCGAGCTCCAACTCCGCCGGCATCAACCTGCCCTACATCACGGTCGACGCGGACAAGAACCCGCTGTTCCTCGACGAGCAGCTCTCGCGCGCCGAGTTCCAGAAGATCACCGCGGACCTGCTCGAGCGCACCCGCAACCCGTTCAACAACGTGATCCGCGACGCGGGCATCGCCGTCGGCGACATCGACCACGTCGTGCTCGTGGGTGGTTCTACCCGCATGCCGGCCGTGTCGGACCTGGTCAAGGAGCTGACCGGCGGGCGCGAGCCGAACAAGGGCGTGAACCCGGACGAGGTCGTGGCCGTGGGTGCCGCGCTGCAGGCCGGTGTGCTCAAGGGTGAGGTCAAGGACGTCCTGCTGCTGGACGTGACCCCGCTTTCGCTGGGCATCGAGACCAAGGGTGGCGTGTTCACCAAGCTCATCGAGCGCAACACCACGATCCCGACCAAGCGTTCGGAGATCTTCTCCACCGCGGACGACAACCAGCCGTCGGTGCAGATCCAGGTGTTCCAGGGTGAGCGCGAGATCGCGGCGCACAACAAGAAGCTCGGCATGTTCGAGCTGACCGGTCTTCCGCCGGCCCCGCGTGGCGTGCCGCAGATCGAGGTCACCTTCGACATCGACGCCAACGGCATCGTGCACGTGACCGCGAAGGACCTGGGCACGAACAAGGAGCAGTCGATGACGATCACCGGTGGCTCCGCGCTGCCGAAGGACGACATCGACCGCATGGTCAAGGACGCCGAGGCCCACGCCGAGGAAGACAAGAAGCGCCGCGAGGAAGCGGAGACCCGCAACCAGGCGGAGACTCTCGTCTACCAGACCGAGAAGTTCGTCAAGGACAACGAGGACAAGCTGCCCGAGGAGCTCAAGGGCAAGGTCAAGACCGCCATCGACGAGGCCAACGAGGCGCTCAAGGGCACCGACTCGGCCAAGATCCGCGAGTCCATCGAGAAGCTGAACACGGCTTCGCAGGAGCTGGGCACCGCGCTCTACGCCAACCAGGGTGCGAACGCCGGTGCCGACGGTGCCGCTCCGGGTGCCGACGCCGGTTCCGCCGGTGGGGCGCAGGACAAGGCCGATGACGTGGTCGACGCCGAGATCGTGGAAGAGGACGAGAAGAAGTGACCCCACGACACTCCGAAGCCGAGGGCCGGGGCCCCGAGGAACCGGTGGTCGTGCGTGACCGGCGGCGGGTCGACCCGCAGACCGGTGAGGTTCGTCCTCCTGCCCCGGAAGAAGTTCAGGTCGACGAGGCGCCCGCGCACCACGCGGGCCCCTCGCTCGGCGACTCGGTGGACGACGCGGTCACGGTCGCGTCCGACGTCGAGAAGCAGCTGGCCGAGCGCACGGCCGACCTGCAGCGCCTGCAGGCGGAGTACGCCAACTACCGCAAGCGCGTGGACCGCGACCGCGAGGCCGTGGTGCTGGGCGCCAAGGCGTCGGTGGTCGGCGAGCTGCTCCCTCTGCTCGACGACCTCGAGCGAGCGGAGCAGCACGGTGACCTCACCGGTGCGTTCAAGGCGGTCGGCGACAAGCTGGTGAGCGGCTTGCAGCGCGCCGGTCTCGAGTCGTTCGGCGCGGAGGGCGAACCCTTCGACCCGAGCGTGCACGAGGCCGTGCAGCACAACACCTCGCCGGACGTGGCTGGTCCGACGGTCACCGTGGTCATGCGCCGCGGTTACCGCTTCGGCGACCGGGTCCTGCGGGCGGCGCTGGTCGGGGTCACCGACCACGAGCCGGCCGCGGCACCGGTCGACCCGCCCGTCGGCGGCGAGCTGCCGCTGGACGGGTCGATCGATGAGCCGAACCAGCAGTAACAACCGTTTCGTAGCGAAAGGAGGAGGCACCCGATGAGTGCTCGGGAGTGGATGGGCAAGGACTTCTACAAAGAGCTGGGTGTCTCCTCCGACGCCACTGCGGACGAGATCAAGAAGGCGTATCGCAAGCTGGCCAAGGAGAACCACCCGGACGCCAACTCGGGCAACACCACGGCCGAGAACAAGTTCAAGGCCGTGTCCGAGGCGTACGGCGTGCTGTCCGACCCGGCCAAGCGCAAGGAGTACGACGAGGCCCAGCGCCTTTTCGGCTCCGGTGGTTTCGGCGGGTTCCCGGGTGGCGCCGGCGGTACGGGCAGCTTCGACATGGGCGACATCTTCGGCCAGGCCGGCGCTGCCCAGCAGGGCGGTTTCGGCGGGCTCGGCGACATCCTGGGCGGCATTTTCGGCCGTCAGGGCCGGGCCGGCGGGGCCGCGTCGGCCAACCGGCCGCAGCGCGGCGCCGACGTCGAGACCGACGTGCGGATCGACTTCACCGAGGCGGTCAAGGGCGCGACCCTGCCGCTGCGGCTGTCGAGCCCCGCGACGTGTTCGACGTGTGGCGGCAACGGCGCGAAGCCGGGCACGTCGCCGCGCCAGTGCCCGACGTGTGGCGGTTCGGGTCTCGTCAGCCGCAGCCAGGGTGCGTTCGCGTTCTCCGAGCCGTGCCGCGACTGCCGCGGCCGCGGCCAGATCATCGACGACCCGTGCCCGGAGTGCCGCGGCGAAGGCATCAGCACCCGCACCCGCACGCTGACCGTGCGCATCCCGCCGGGCGTCGACGACGACCAGCGGATCCGGTTGGCGGGCCAGGGCGAACCCGGCCGCGGTGGCGCGCAGGCCGGTGACCTGTACGTGCGCGTGCACGTGGCACCGCACAAGCTGTTCGGGCGCAAGGACCTCGACCTGACCCTGACCGTGCCGGTCGACTTCACCGAGCTCGCGCTGGGCACCACGATCACGGTGCCGACGCTCGAGGGCAAGGTGTCGTTGAAGGTGCCCGCGGGTACCGCGAGTGGCCGAGTGTTGCGTGTGCGCGGGAAGGGCATTCAGAAGCGGGACGGTTCGCAGGGTGATCTGCTCGTGACCCTGCAGCCGTCGGTCCCCGCCAAGCTGGACGACAAGGCGCGCGAGGCCCTCGAGGCCTACGCGGAGGCGATGAAGGGCCACGACCCGCGGCCTGAGGTGACCGAGCTGCTCGAAGGCAGGTGAGGGTGATGTTCGGCGGAATCCCGGGACTCCCGCACGGCGCGGACGAGGACACCCCCGTGTTCGTGATCTCCGTGGCAGCCCAGCTCTCGGGCCTCCACGCGCAAACCCTGCGCTCCTACGACCGCCAGGGCCTGGTCTCCCCGGGCCGCACCTCCGGCGGCGGCCGGCGCTACTCCATGCGCGACATCGCCCTCCTGCGCGAGGTCCAGCGCCTCTCGCAGGAGGACGGGGTCAACCTGGCGGGCGTCAAGCGGATCATCGAGCTGGAAAACCAGGTCGACGCCCTGCGGGCGCGGGTGCACGAGCTGACCGAGGAGCTGGCGTCCGCGTACGCCGCCGCCGAACAAGCCGCCGCGGCGGTGCACGCTTCGTACCGGAAGGACCTGGTGCCGATGAGGCAGCAGACGTCTTTGGTGGTGTGGAAGCCGAAGCGCCGCTGAGGTTTTTGTGGGACAGCCCCTTTGTCACCGGGTTCGGTGGTGGAGGGGCTGTTTCGCGTCTGGGCGCGGTTGCGCGGGTGGCCGCGGTTGCGCGCGGTCCTCTCGTTTCGGTCCGCGACCGGTCCCTTCGCGCGCTGACAGCGGCGCGAGTGGCCCTTTCGCTCCCAGGCGGGCCTGCGAGTGGTCCATTCGCGCCGTGGCAGGTACGCGACTGGACCTCTCGCGCCGCAGTGCTCGGCACGAGGGGACCCTTCGCACCCTGCCGGCGATGCAGGAGGTCCCATCGCCCGCCGTGTGCGGCGCGAGCGGTTCCCTCGCACTCTCCCGGCGGCGCAAGCGGTCCCACCGCGCGCCATCTGCGGCGCGAGCGGTCCCTCGCCACCACCGCACCGCTCGGCACGAGGGAACCCTTCGCGCCCCGCCGGCGACGCAGGCGGCCCCATCGCCCGCCGTGTGCGGCGCGAGCGGTCCCCTCGCGCTCTTCCGGCGGTGCAAACGGTCCCCTCGCCACCGCCGCACTGCCCGGCACGAGCGGTCCCCTCGCACTCTTCCGGCGGTGCAAACGGTCCCCTCGCCACCGCCGCACTACTCGGCACAGCGGTCCCCTCGCACTCTTCCGGCGGCGCAGGCGGCCCCATCGCCCGCCATCTGCGGCGCGCGCGGTCCCCTCGCCACCACCGCACTGCTCGGCAAGCGCGGACCCTTCGCACCCTGCCGGCGGCGCAGGCGGTCCCATCGCCCGCCATCTGCGGCGCAAGCGGACCTCTCGCCACGGGGTGCGGATGCGAGTGGACCGTTGGCGCCAGTTGAAGGTCTGCGATTGGTCCCGTCGCGCCGTGTGGAGGCGGGCGGGTTCTGCTGAAGCGCGCGAGTGGACCGGTTCATACCCCGCGAGCCTGCGCGAGGGGACCTTTCGCTCCGGTGCCGTGGTTGCGAGCGGTCCCTTCGCGTTGATCCGCGGCCGGCCCTTTCGAGCTCTGTCGGCGGTGCAGGGAGGTCCCGTCGCACACCGTCTGCGGCGCGAGCGGTCCCCTGGCCGCGGGGCGCGGACGCGACTGGGCCATTGGCGCCCGTCAACCGTGCGCGAGTGGTCCATTCGCGTCGAGTTCGCGGCCGCGTGGGGACCTTTCGTGCAGCAATGAAGCCAGGCAGCGTCAGGCTTCCGACGGCGGTTTCAGGTACTCCCCGAAGAACGTCATCACGCGTTGCCAAGCGTCGCGGTCCGAAGGTTCGTGGTACCCGAACCCCACCACCTTCGCGAAGGCCGCCACCGGGGCTGGGCCCATCTTGTTCGCGAAGCTGTGCCCCGCGTCGGGGTATTCCTTCACGTCGTGCGGCACGTTGCGTTCCGTCAGGGCCGTCGAGAGCTTCGCGGCCGCGCCGCGCAGCGAGGGGTCTCGGCGGCCGAAGCTCGCCACCACCGGGCAAGCATCGTCCAAAACGGACAAATCCTTCGGCAGCTGGCCGTAGTACGGCGCCGAAACGTCGAACGACCGTGAAGCCGCCACCAGCGCGAAGCCGCCGCCCAGGCAATAGCCGGCGATGCCGACCTTTCCGGAGCAGTCGTCCCGCGAAGACACCAGCACGCGCGCTGCCTCGATGTCGTCGAAGGCGCGGCCGCTACGCGCGAACATGTCCTTGAAGACCTGCCGCACGCAGCGGAACATGCCGCCGCGCGAATACAGGTTCGGGCTGAGCGCCAGGTAACCCGCCGCGGCGAAGCGGTCGGTGATGTTGCGCGCGTCCTTGGTCAGGCCGATGGCGTCGTGGATGATCACGACGGCGGGGAAGGGGCCGGGGCCGGCCGGTGTTGCCAGGTAGCCGTCGATGTCGCCGGCCGGGGTGGGGATCGTGATCTCCATGGACCAGCACATTAGTCCAAGGTGAACGGGTCATACCGGATTCGCTCGAGGTCCACTCCCGCGGCCAGCAGTTTCGCGATCGTGCCGCGGATCATGTCCGGTGAGCCCGCCACCAGCACCTCGCGGTCCTTCCAGGCGCCACGCTGCGTCACCGCCGTGGCCAGCGTCCCCCGGTCGCCGCCGGGGACGGCGCCCTGTTCGGTGACGGGGGTGACGGTGAGCCACGGCGATGTGACGGCCAGGCGGCGCAGCTCGTCGAGCGCGTACAGATCGCCGGGCTTGCGGCCGCCGAAGAAGAGGTGGACGGGCGGGTTGCGCTTCCAGCGGGACAAGTCGTCGAGGATCGCCATCAGCGGCGCGACGCCGGTGCCGCCCGCGATCATCAGCAGCGGCCGCTGGTCGGCGGTCGGCACGACGGACAGCGCGCCCAATGAAGGTCCCAGCCGCCAGACGTCGCCGGCGTGCGTGTGGTTCACGATCGCCCGCGAGACCCACCCGCCGGCGACCGCGCGCACGTGGAAGGTGAGCAGGCCGTCGTCGCGCGGCGCCGTCGCCATGGACAGGTACCGCCACAGCCGCGGCCGCTGCGGCACCTCGACGCTCACGTAGCCGCCGGAGCGGTACGGCAGCAGCTGCTCCGTACGCACGCGCACCAGGGCGACGTCAGCCGAGAGTTTCCGGTGCTCCAGCACCGTGCCGCTCCACGACGCGGGCCCCGTCTCCTGCGCCGCGGCTTTGCGCATCGTCTCGGAGATCAACTGGTACGCCGACGTCCACGCCGTTTCCACCTCGGGCGTCCACCCTTTGCCGAGAAACCGTTTCATCGCGCTGATCAACGCGGTTCCGACGGCGTCGTAGTGACGCGTCACCACGTCGAACTTCCGGTGGTCGCGGCCCAGTTGACCGAGGAACGTGGTGAGTTCGTCAGGTCTGTCCACCATCTGCACCACGTACACGAGCGCCCGCAACAATCTGCTCCGCTGTGTGGTCATCGTCACCGGGAACAGATCTCGGGCATCCGGCGCGACCACGAACAGCGCCCCGTAGAAGTACTGCGCCAGCTCCTCGGCCTTCGGTTCCACCAGTGCGAAACTCTCGCGGATCACCCGCGCCGTCTCGGAACCGGGCAGTGGTCTGCGTACCGCGGCGGGAGCAAGATCGATCTTCACGGATTCAGCACTCATCGGGAACGGTTTTCTCCAGTCATGCCAAGCGGTTTCAGTGTTCACGCGGCTTTGCGTACGCGTGCCGCCCCCGAGGAATCCCGACTGTAGGCGCCACTGGAGAAAAACGGGTGTAGTTAACGCCGTTCCCGCTCGAACGGAGCAATTCTCAACACTGCTGGTAAACCCGATCTGGCGCTCTGTAAAAAGGATCTTCGGCGGTTTCCCTTGGCAGAGAACGCTTTTCGTGGGCCGATAACCGCCCACCGCGGATCAGTCGATGGTGAACGGGTCGTACTGGATCTGGCCCAGCACGCTGCCGGCGACCAACATGCGGGAAACCGTCGCGCGAATCATCGAGGGAGAACCCGACACGAGGATGTCGTGGTCGGGCCAAGCTCCGTACCGCGTAACCGCTTCCGCCAAGGTCCCCTGCTCGCAACCGGGCAGATGGTCGCCGCGTTCGACGACCGGGACCACGGTCAGCCACGGGTTCGTGGACGACAGCGCGCGCAGCTCCTCGAGGTCGTAGAGGTCCTCCCGCGCCGGCCCGCCGTAGAACAGCCGCGTCTTGGGGTTCTCGCCCCACATCGCCAGGTGGTCGAGAATGGAGCGCAACGGCGCGACACCGGTTCCGCCCGCGACCATCACGACACCGCGGGACCGTTCGCGGTCCACGGCCATACGCCCCAGCGGCGGGCCGAGCCGCCAGACATCCCCGGGCTGCGTGTGGCTCACGATCGCGCGCGAGACCCAGCCACCGTCGACGGCGCGCACGTGGAACTCGATGCCGCCGTCCTCTCGCGGCGCATTGGCCGGCGAGAGGTAGCGCCACAGCCGAGGCCGCTGCGGCACCTCCACGCTCATGTACTGCCCCGGCAGGTACGGCACGGGCTGCTCGGGCAGCAGCCGCACCAGCGCCAGGTCCCACGTCAACCGCCGGTGCTCGACCACGGTCGCGTGCCACGATGCCGGGTTCACGTCGGCGGCCGCGGCCTCCTGCATCGCGCGCGCGACGATCGTGAACGCCTCGGCCCACGCCCGCTCCACCGGCGCGGTCCACTGAGGTCCGAGGTGGTTCTTCAACGCGGCCAGCAGCGCCGTGCCCACGGCCTCGTAATGCCGCGGGATCACGCCGAACTTGCGGTGGTCGCGCCCGAGCTGGCGCAGGAACGGCACGAGGTCGTCGGGCCGGTCCACCATCTGCACGATGTGCACCAGAGCGCGCACGAGCCGCCCGCGCTGCACCTCCATGTTGATGGGGAAGAAGTCGCGCGTGACCGGGGCGAGCGTGAACAGCATCCCGTAGAAGAACTGCGAGATCTCCGGGATGAAGGGCTCGGACATCGCCCACGTGTCACGGATCAGCCGCACCATCGCGGCCACGGCGGCAGGCGTCTCGCGCGGCGCCGCCGAGCGGGGGATCGGGCTGATCGAATCGGCTGTCATCGAGTGTCGTTCGCAGGTCGGGGGCGGTTCGGGGACTCAGGCGGAGCGATCACGGGCGAGTGGCGGGCCTGTGGCGGCACTCCGGCTCGGGCCGGCCTCTGCGGTCGGTGCCGAGGGAATTCACCACTGTCCCACCTCGTTCCCCTCAATAGTCTTCAGGACGTTGTCGTTGCGTCCCCTGACTGCGGCTCGTCCGCAGAGTAGCCGCCCTGCGGCCCTTTGCCAGCAACGTTGCTCCGGTCGGGTTACCGGCAGGTTGACGGGCGTGGGGCAAGTCACCGAATAGATAGTTGCCCTACGCAACCATCAACAATAAACTTGTATGGCACAACCAAGTGGGCGCTCGAACAGTGTCCGGCCCGGGAGGAAAGCCCATGAGCTCTGCCGACGACGTCAGGGTCGAACTGATGCGCGAGCTCCGGTCCGCTTCACAGCTGCAGCACCTGTGGATCATGCAGGCCTGGGAAGCCGAACCCGGCCTCCACCCGGCCGCCGGGATGCTGCTGTCGGACCTCGCGAAGCACGGTGAAGCCCGGCCCTCCGAGCTGGCCAAGCGCAAGCTCGTGGACCTCTCGGTGGTCAGCCGCCAGATCTCGCAGCTGCAGGCCGCCGGCCTGGTCGACCGCCGCCCCGCCCCGGAGGACGGGCGCGCGTCGCTGATCAGCATCTCCGAGAAGGGCCTCGCCGAGGTCGAGAAGTGGCGGGATCGCTACATCGCGTTCTTCGAGAAGGCCCTCGGTGGTTGGGACGAGGAGCGGATCGCCGACCTGACGACCCGGCTCGCGGAATTGAACGACGGTCTTCGCACCGTGCTCGGGCCCCCCGAGTGCGCCGCGGACCAAGCGGAAGTCGGGAAGTGACCAAACGCAAGTGAGTACCGAAGTCGCCGGTGAGCAGATGAGCCACCGGCAGATCATGAAGGCCTTCTCGGGCCTGCTGCTCGCCCTGCTGGTGGCGATCCTGTCGTCGACGATCGTGTCCAACGCGCTGCCGACCATCCTCGCCGACCTGCACGGTTCCCAGAGCCAGTACACGTGGGTGGTCACCGCGACGTTGCTGACGTCGACCGCGACCACCCCGATCTGGGGCAAGCTGTCCGACCTGTTCAGCAAGAAGCTGCTGTACCAGCTGGCGATCGTGATCTTCACGATCGGCTCGGCGCTGGGCGGCATCTCGCAGTCGATGCCGGAACTGATCGCGTTCCGCGCGCTGCAGGGTGTGGGCCTCGGTGGCCTCCAGGCACTGATCCAGGTCGTGATCGCTGCGATGATCGCCCCGCGCGAACGCGGCCGCTACTCGGGCTACACGGGCGCGGTCTTCGCTGTCGCCACTGCCGCCGGGCCGCTGATCGGCGGCCTGATCGTGGACTCGCCGCTCGGCTGGCGCTGGTGCTTCTGGGTTTGCGTGCCCATCGCCGTGATCGCGTTCGTGGTCCTCGGCCGCACGCTGCACCTGCCGGTGCTCAAGCGCAAGGTGCGCATCGACTGGCTGGGCGCGACCCTGCTCGTCGGTGGCGTGGCCCTGGTGCTGATCTGGGTTTCCCTGGCCGGCTCGACCTTCGCCTGGGCTTCGTGGACGAGCGTGGCGTACGTCGGCGGCGCTGTCGTGGCGCTCGCGCTGGCGGTGCTCGTGGAATCGCGCGCAGCCGAGCCGGTGGTGCCGCTGCGCCTGTTCCGCAACCGCACCTTCACGCTTTCGGTGCTCGGCTCGCTGGCCGTGGGCACCGCGCTGTTCGGCGGTTCGGTCTTCCTCGGGCAGTACTACCAGATCTCACGCGGCTTCTCGCCGACGCACGCGGGCCTGATGACGCTGCCACTCGTGCTCGGCCTGGCCGTCGCGTCGACGACCGCCGGACAGGTCATCTCGCGCACGGGCCGAACGAAGCCGTTCATGATCGCCGGCGGGATCTTGCTGCCGGCCGGGCTCTTCCTGCTCAGCACGGTGGATCACACGACGAACCTGACGCTGATGGGCGGGTACCTCGCCATGGTCGGCATCGGGCTCGGGTTCCTCCTGCAGAACCTGGTGCTCGTCGTGCAGAACACCGTGGCCATGAAGGACATGGGTTCCTCGTCGTCGGTGGTCACGTTCTTCCGCTCGCTCGGCGGTGCGGCGGGGGTTTCGGCGCTCGGCGCGGTGCTGTCGGCGAAGGTGGCCACCAACATCACGTCATCGCTGACCAGCCTCGGCCTCCCGGCCGGCGACGCGGTGCACGGCGGTGGCGGCACCTTCGACATCGACGGCCTGCCCGCCGCGCTTCAGCCGATCGTCCGCGCGGCGTTCGGCGACGCGACCGGCACGGTGTTCCTGTTCGCCGGCTTCATCGCCGTCGTGACGCTGCTGGCGGTGGTTCTCATGAAGGAGGTCCCCTTGCGCCGGACTCTCGACGCCGACACCACTCCGGTCGTGGCGCCGTCGGCCTCGGCTCAGGCCGACGTGATGACGGCCCTGCGCGGCCGCGTCCTCGACGCCGACGGCCGCCCCGTCTCGGGTGTCGTGCTCACGCTCACCGACGCGTCGGGCCGCCAGGTCGACGTCGGCCGCAGCGCCCGCAACGGCGAGTTCGCCCTGGCGGCGGGCTCGACCGGCGAGCACGTGCTGCTCGCGACGGCCGGTTCGCTCCCGCCGGCCGTGTCCACGGTGCGCCTCACCGGCACACCGGCGTGGCACGACCTGCTCCTCGGCGGCACGGGCGGCGTCACCGGCCGCGTCCGCACGGCCGGGCGCCACGCCGCGGTCGCCGGTGCGGCCCTGACGCTCACCGACAGCGCCGGCAAGGTCGTCGCCTCGGGCTTGAGCGGCAGCGCCGGAGCGTACGACCTCGACGGCGTGCCGGCGGGTTCGTACACGCTGACGGTCACCGCGTACGGCCACGCGCCGCACGCCGAGCCGCTCGCGGTGAACCTCGGCACCCCGGCCCACCACGACGTGGTGCTGGAGACCGAGCCGGAGTTCGCCCGCCACAGCGGCACGTTGAACCTCGGCTGACTTTCCGCGCCTCCAGGAGAAACGCTTGAGCCCCGGCCCCCTACGCCGGGGCTCAAGCGTTTGCGGGCGGGAGTGGCTCAGGAGTCGGGCGTGGCCTGCGAGCAGTTCCTATGCCCGGCAAGCTAGAGCGACCGCCCCGGAACCCCTCCCCGGTCAACCGGACGGACGCCGTCCGCCGATTCGGGGTGAGCCCGCTCTACCGCCAGTGGCATTCGGCGGCTCGCGAAGTCTCCTTCCGGCCCTGACCTCGGGTCCTGCCCCGGCGGTAGCGTCCAGGACGTGACGCGGAGCCGGGTCGCGTTGTTGTGCGCGCTGGGGATCGACAACTTCGGCTCCGGCCTGTTCCTGCCGCTGGCGCTGGTCTACGTGACGCGCGTGGTCGGCGTCCCGCTCGCGTTGGCGGGCACGGCCGTGACGCTCGGGACGGTGGCGGGACTGGTCGTGCCGCCGCTCGCGGGCCGCCTCGTGGACCGCACGGGGCCACGCGCGGTGATCGTCGGCGCGCAGCTGCTGCAGGCGGCGGGGGCGGCGGCGTATCTGATCGCCGACGGCGTCACCGCGGTCGTCGTGGCGGCGGTCCTGCTGACGGCCGGACAACAGCTCTTCTACAGCTCGCTCTACGCGCTGATCGCCGACGTCGCCGGCGACGTGCCGAAGGACCGGCCGTTCGCCGAGGTCGGCATGGTGCGGGCGGGCGGTTTCGGGCTGGGCGCGCTGACGTCGTCGGGGATCCTGATGTGGATCGGCGACGGCGGGTACAGCGTGGCGCTGGCGGTGGACGTCGTGACGTTCATGGTTGCCGCCGTCCTCATCGCTGGGGTTGTGCGGCCGCAGCGGCGACGCACGTCGTACCCGAAGGCGCGCAGCGGAGTGCTCCGCAACCGGCCGTACCTGGCGTTGATCCTGTTCAGCGGAATGTTCGGGCTGTCGCTGGACTTCTTCCTGATCGGCACGCCGGTGTTCGTGCTCGACCTGCTCCACGGCCCGCGCTGGCTGCCGGGCGCGATCCTGTTCCTGCTCACGGTGGTCACCAGCGTCGGCGGCACCGTCGCGCTGCGGCTCACGCGCCGGCTCAACCGCGTCGCGGCGATGCGCGGCGGCTCGGCGCTCTTCGCCGCGTGGTGCGTGGTCAGCCTCGGCGTGCTGGTCGTGCCGCGCAGCTGGCAGGTGGGATACCTGCTGGCCGCGACGCTCGTCTACGCCGCGGGCGACCTGGTTTTCGGGCCGCGCTCGGGCGCGCTCGCCGAGGCCGCGGCCCCGCCGGAAGCGAAGGGCCGCTACCTGGCTGCGTTCCAGTACGCGTTCACCGTCGCGCAGGTGCTGGCGCCGGCGGTAGTGGCGTTGTTCTCCGTGTCGACGTGGTTACCCTGGGTGCTGGTCGGCACCTGCGCTTGCCTCGCCGTGGCGGGCCTGGGCAGGCTGGGACCGAGGCTTCCGGCGGACGCGGTGACGCCGGTTCAGAGTTGAGCGGAACAGACTCAAGTTTTCTGACGTTGTACAAGTCGATGGTCCTCGGTCAGGGCTGTCACCTGGACTTTTCACAGAGCGCATGAGGTGAGGGATGGACGCTTTCAACCCGACCACGAAGACCCAGCAGGCTATCTCGTCGGCGGCACAGGCGGCCACGATGGCCGGCAACCCGCACGTTTCGGCCGCCCATCTGCTGGGCGCCCTGCTGGCGCAGGGTGAGGGCCTGACCGCACCACTGCTGACCGCGGTCGGGGCCGACCCGGAGGTGGTCCACAAGGAGCTCGACCCGATCATCCACGCGTTGCCGTCCGCGACGGGCGCCACCGTGTCGAGCCCGCAATTCGACACGAACGCCGTGAAGTCGCTGACGCACGCGCAGAAGCTCGCCACCGAACTCGGTGACGAGTACGTGTCGACCGAGCACCTGCTCGTCGGCCTCGCCACCGAGGGCGGCCAGGTCGCAGACCTGCTGAAGCGCCACGGAGCGACGCCGGAGGCGTTGCAGGAGGCGTTCGCGAAGGTGCGGGGTTCGGCGCGCATCACGAGCGCCGACCCGGAGAGCACGTTCAAGGCGCTGGAGAAGTACGGCGTCGACCTGACCGAGCGCGCCCGCGCCGGTGAGCTCGACCCGGTCATCGGGCGCGACACGGAGATCCGCCGTGTCGTGCAGGTGCTTTCGCGGCGGACCAAGAACAACCCGGTGCTGATCGGTGAGCCGGGCGTCGGCAAGACGGCGATCGTCGAGGGCCTGGCCCAGCGCATCGTCGCCGGTGACGTGCCCGAATCGTTGCGGGGCAAGCGCGTGGTGGCCCTGGACCTCGGGTCCATGGTGGCCGGCGCGAAGTACCGCGGCGAGTTCGAGGAGCGGCTGAAGGCCGTGCTCAAGGAGATCACGGACTCGGCCGGCCAGGTCATCACGTTCATCGACGAGCTGCACACGATCGTCGGCGCCGGTGCCACCGGCGAGGGCGCGATGGACGCGGGCAACATGATCAAGCCGATGCTCGCGCGCGGTGAGCTGCGGATGGTCGGCGCGACCACGCTCGACGAGTACCGCCAGCACATCGAGAAGGACGCGGCTCTGGAGCGGCGCTTCCAGCAGGTGCTGGTGGGCGAGCCGTCGCCGGAGGACACGATCGCGATCCTGCGTGGGCTCAAGGAGCGCTACGAGGTGCACCACGGTGTCCGCATCACGGACGCCGCGCTGGTGGCCGCCGCGACGTTGTCCGACCGCTACATCACCGCGCGGTTCCTGCCGGACAAGGCGATCGACCTCGTCGACGAGGCCGCCTCCAAGCTGCGCATGGAGATCGACTCGCGCCCCGTCGAGATCGACGAGGTGGAGCGCGCCGTGCGGCGCATGGAGATCGAGGAGATGGCACTGTCCAAGGAGGACGATGCCGCTTCGATGGAGCGTCTGTCGGCGTTGCGCGCCGAGCTGGCGGAGAAGCGGGAGACGCTGACCGCGTTGACCGCGCGTTGGCAGAATGAGAAGGGTTCAATCGAGCGCGTCCGCGAGCTCAAGGAGCAGCTGGAGCAGCTGCGCGGCGAGTCGGAGCGCGCCGAGCGCGACGGTGACCTTGGCAAGGCCGCCGAGCTGCGCTACGGCCGGATCCCGGCGCTGGAGAAGGAGTTCGAGGCGGCCACGGCCGCGTCGGAGGTCAGCCAGCAGAACGTGATGCTGAAGGAAGAGGTCGGCGCGGACGACGTGGCCGACGTGGTCAGCGCGTGGACCGGCATCCCCGCCGGCCGGCTGCTCGAGGGCGAGACGGGCAAGCTGCTCCGTATGGAGGAGGAGCTCGGCCGCCGCGTGATCGGGCAGGAACAGGCCGTGCAGGTCGTGTCCGACGCCGTGCGGCGGGCGCGGGCCGGTGTCGCCGACCCCGACCGTCCGACGGGTTCGTTCCTGTTCCTCGGGCCGACCGGCGTCGGCAAGACGGAGCTGGCGAAGGGCCTGGCCGAATTCCTGTTCGACGACGAACGCGCAATGCAGCGCATCGACATGAGCGAGTACTCCGAGAAGCACTCGGTGGCCCGCCTGGTCGGCGCCCCGCCGGGCTACGTCGGCTACGACCAGGGCGGCCAGCTCACCGAGGCCGTGCGGCGCCGCCCTTACACGGTCGTGCTGCTCGACGAGGTGGAGAAGGCGCACCCCGACGTGTTCGACGTGCTCCTGCAGGTCCTCGACGACGGCAGGCTCACCGACGGCCAGGGCCGGACGGTGGACTTCCGCAACACCATCCTCATCCTGACGTCGAACCTCGGCTCCCAGGCCATCGCCGACCCGTCCCTGGACGAGAACCAGCGTCGCGACGCGGTGCTGGAGAGCGTGCAGCGGCAGTTCAAGCCGGAGTTCCTGAACCGGCTGGACGACATCGTGGTGTTCCACGCCCTCGGCACGGAACAGCTGACGTCCATTGTGGATATCCAGGTCGCCCGGCTCGCGGCGCGCCTGGCCCAGCGGCGGCTGCACCTGGAGGTCACCGACGGTGCGCGCGAATGGCTGGCTTTGAACGGCTTCGACCCGATCTACGGGGCCCGGCCGTTGCGTCGGCTGGTGCAGTCGGCGATTGGTGACCAGCTGGCGAAGAAGCTGCTGTCGGGGGACATCCGCGATGGTGACACTGTGCGGGTGGACATCCCGCAACTGGAGGCCGGAGACACGCTGACGGTTGAGCGGGTCTGACGGCTGCTGGTTCTGAACGGCCCTTCCACTTCGGTGGGAGGGCTGTTCTGTGTTTGTGGGGTGGTTCGGTTGGGCTGGCCCGGGGGGTTCGTTTCGTTTGGGGGAGCGAGGGGGCCAGCGTTGCCGCGGCTCTGGGGGCGAATGGTCCTTTCGCGTGGGCTTGGCGGCGCGAGTGGGCAGTTGGTACCTCTGCCGCCGCGCGAGTGGACCGCTGGCGCGGACCTGACGGCCCGTTGCTCGGCGGGACCGCTCGCGCGCACGGACCGATTGCGCTGACCGGCGGGACGCGAGTGGACCGGCCGCGCTCGGCGACGGGACGCGAGTCGACCGTTCGCGCTCGGCGACGGGACGCGAGTCGACCGTTCGCGCTCAGCAGGGCGGCGCGAGTCGACCATTCGCGTCAACGACGCGGCGCGAGCGGACCGTTCGCGCTCAGCGGCCAGCGTGAGTGGGCCGATCGTGCGGTGTTTCGGTGGCGAGTGGTCCTTTCGCACGGGCTTGGGGTGGTGAACGGCCCCATTCGTGCCAGAGCTATCGCGCGACGGGACCGATCGAACCGCGCCGAGGGACGTGCGCGACAGGACCGCTCGTGCCGCGCGGCACGGCGAGCGGACCGTTCGTACGTCGCAGCGGGCGCGAGTGGACCCATCGTGCCGTCGTTCGGTGGCGAATGGTCCTTTCGCGCGGGTTCGGTGGCGTGAACGGGCCGTTGGTGCCGGAGCTATCGCGCGACAGGGCCGCTCGAACCGCGCCGAAGGACGTGCGCGACGGGACCGCTCGTGCCGCGCGGCACGGCGAGTGGACCGGCCGGACTCGGCGGCGCGGCGCGGCGCGAGTGGACCGTTTGTGCTCGGCAGCGGGCGCGAGTGGACCGATCGTGCCATGTTTCGGTGGCGAGTGGTCCTTTCGCGCGGACTCCGCGTCGTGATCGGCCCGATTGCGTCACCGGGTGAGTTCGCGCCCGTCGTGGAAAGACTTGCCCGTCGGGCCGTCCGGGCCCACCGTGGCGAGCCGGATGGCTGCCACGGCGCCCTCTTCAGGCGTGCGCGTGCCAAGGAAGGCGTTGAAGTCCGTGGCCGCGTGCCCGGGGCAGGCGGAGTTGACCTTGGGTTCGTGGGCGTAGTGGGCGGTCAGAGCGTTGAGTGCGGTTTTCGAGCTCGAGTACGGCATCGACGGCTGCCCGGCCCACGCGCCCGGCTCGGCGAGGGAGCCGCGCATGCTCGAGACCATCAAGATGCGGCCGGCGGCCGATTCGCGCAGCAGTGGCAGGAAGGCGTTGGTCACGCGGACGATGCCGAACACGTTGGTCTCGTAGACCTGGCGCATCGCGGCGACGTCCTCCTGGGACGGCAGCCCGTGTTGGCGCCGGTGTTGTTGACCAGCACGTCGAGGCAGCCGATCGTCCGCACCGCGGCGGCGACCTCCTCGTCCGAAGCCGCGTCGAGCCGGACGAAGCGACCGCCGACCTCTGCACGGAGGCCGCGGTGCCGCGGAACCGGTCGCGGGAGGCCGAGCCACACGTCGAAACCGCGGGCGGCCAGGCCGGCCGCGATCGCCTTGCCGATGCCTTTGCCGGCGCCGGTCACGAGGCAGTCGGTGTTGTCATGACAACACCGCACCTCGGAAGGTGTTGTCATGACAACGACGCAGTACAGTGACCCGCTGTGGATCGGCTGGCCGGCGACGAGCTGGAGTTCTGGCACGCGTTCAAGCACGCGGCGGAGTCGGTGCGCGCCCGCGTCGCGGAGGACATCGCGACGGCGACGGGACTGTCCGATCCGGACTTCGGCGTGCTCGCGCGCCTGGCGGACCACGCGGGACGGCTGCGGCAGAACCAGCTCGCCGAGTCGATGGGCTGGCACCGCAGCCGGCTGTCGCACCAGCTGACGCGGATGGAGCAGCGCGGGCTCGTCGAGCGCCGGCCCGCGGACGACGGCGTCGAGGTCCTGCTCACGGAGTTCGGCCGGGCGGAGGCGGAGCGGGCGCGGCCCGTGCACGCCGCCGCCGTGCGGGAGCACCTGCTCGAGCCGCTGGGCAAGGACGACGTGGCGACCGTGAAAGCGGCGCTCGACCGTCTGCGAACCGCGAAAAAGCCCAGAGATTAACCGATTTGTCGACCCGGCACGGGGAGCTGTCCCGAAAGGGGCGCGCCGACACGGTGCGGGCGTTCGGATGTAACGGCCGAGCAGCGATACCCTCACCGTCGTGGGTATCTCGGCGTGGATCTGGTTCGTCATCGCCGCCGTCGCGCTGGTGGCGGGGCTCGGCCTGCTCGCGGCCGACCGGGCCAAGGAAGGCTCGCGCAATCGCGAGCGCATGCGCTGGGCCCAGTTGCGCGGCTGGCAGTTCGTGGAGGAGGACGAGCGGCTGCCCCGGCAGTGGTCGGGCGGCGCGATCGGCTACTTCGGCGCCGACGCGGCCGTGAACGTCGTCGCGGGCTCCACCTTCACCTCCGACGGCCGCCGCCCGGTGTTCATCTTCGACATCGAGTCCGAAGGCCAGATCCCGGCGACGGTCGTGGCCGTGCGCTGCAACAAGACGCACCGCGTGCCGGTCGAGATGTGGCTGTCGAGCGTGCCGTTCCAGCGCGAGAACATGCCCGAGATGCTCGGCCCGATCGGCCAGCGCTACGCCTTCGCCGACGACTCCGAAGGCGCCCGCGCCGTCATCACCCAGGAGCTCGTCGACGCGGCCGACCAGCTCGGCGGCGACGTCGGCGTCGCCTGGCTCGAAAACGAGTGGGTCCTGGCGAGCGTCGTGCCCAACGCCGGGCCGTCGCGCCTCGAGCGCCTGCTGCGCGACCTCGGCGAGATCGCCGACATCGTCGACCCCTTCGACGAGGACTACGACACCGGCCGCACCTGGACCCCCGCCGCCGGCACCCCCGCGCCCGGGGCTGCTGCCACGGCGTCTGCTTCGGAGCCCCGCTCGGCCACCCGCGCCCCGTCCCCGGCGGACACCCGCGCGACCACCCCGGTCGACACCCGCGCGACGACCCCCGTCGAAACCCGCCCGGCCGACGCCCCGACCCCGCCCGAGCCCCGCACCCCCTCCAGCGGCCCGAGCACCTACGGCTCCGTCCCGGCCACCCCGCCGGCGAAACCGGACCCGGACGTCGACGAAGACTGATCCCGAACGCGAAAACGGCCGCCCCGAAAGGCGGCCGTTTTTCATGTCCGGCTCAACCCACCACCGGCATCCGACACCTCAGATCCGGCACCCCCAGCGACCCGAGCACCGGCGGCTCCGTCGCGGCCGACCCGCCCGGATCCGGCCTTCGACGAAGGCTGACCCCACACGCGGAAAGGGCCGCCCCGAAAGGCGGCCGCACCAACATTCTCAACCCAACGGCGGCGTGGAAAACACTGCATCCGGCACCACCGGGGTCCCGAACGCCGTCACCCCCACCGACTGCGTCTGCCCGATCCGCGGCGAAACCGAAGTCCCGGTCGAAACCCGCGCCGAAGCCGCGTCCGCCGCCGCCATTTCGCCGCGGAAACCGTTGCCCGACAACGACTGCGTGGTAAGCAGGAAGCCCGAAACCGGCCCGACGTCTGCCGTGGCGAGGTGTCGCTGGCCGACGTCGGAAACATCCAGCGAGCCGACGAACCGACCCGTCCCGTGTTGCTCAGAGTTGGCCACCACCGAACCCAGCCCGCCGACGTCCACGGCGTGGCCGGACGTCCGGTGCGCCCCCACGCCGCTGCCGAGATCGCCGGCGAAGCGCCCGGCACCGACGTCGCCGGAGGAATCCGTGAGGACGTCGACGCCGTAGGGCAGCCAGACGCCCTCCGCCGTGGCAGCACCAAGACGGGAGCCCGGCGAGGAAGACGTGACCCGCGACGAGTCCCCCGCCATCAGCCGCACCGGCGAGCCCGCCCGGAGTTCGTGGCGCTGTGACTGCGAAAAGCCGTTTGTCGTTTTCACCGCTGTGAGTGAATCCGAAGGGCCGTAACCGGTGGTGTCGGACACCGCCTGCGTCAGGGAAGAAGCCGCCGACACCGGCAACCCCCGCGTCGCCACGGAGGTGTCGCGCACGACCCCCACCGATGCCGCCGAGGAGTGCACGGAGTGGTCGAGACTGCCGTGCTGCTGCAGGTCCAGCGGCAGGCCGTCGAGGGGAAGAGTGGGATCGGCCAGCGCGGACGCGGGGCCGGCGAGCAGCAGTGCGAAGGGTGCCGCACCGGCGGCCACCTTCGGAAGGTAGCCGGGCTTTCGCTGGGTGTGCTTGCCCATGGGCCGGACCATACTTCGCCACTGGGACAAACGCGACTGCAGGTAGGTTCGCCCCATGACCGCCACTGCCGTGATCACCGGAGCCACCGCGGGCATCGGAGCGCAGTTCGCGCGCACGCTCGCCGCCGAGAAACACGACCTCGTGCTCGTCGCCCGCGACCAAGAGCGCCTCGAGGCGTTCGCCAAGCAATTGGCAGAACGCCATCAAGTCAACGCGGAAATTCTCCCCGCCGATCTGTCCGAAGTAGACGGACGCGCGAAGGTCGAGGAACGGCTCACCGAAAAACCGGTGAACCTACTGATCAACAACGCCGGTTTCGGCCTCTCCGGCGACTTCTGGAAGATCTCCCCCGACGCATTGCAGCGCCAGCTCGACGTGAACGTCACCGCCGTCCTGCGCCTCACCCGCGCCGCGCTGCCCGGCATGGTCGAGCGCGGCCACGGCGACATCATCAACGTCTCCAGTGTCGCCGGCTTCTTCTCCGGCCGGGGCTCTACCTATACGGCCAGCAAGAACTGGGTCACGTCGTTCACCGAAGGCATCGCGACGTCACTGCCACCCGGCGTACGGATGATGGCTCTGTGCCCCGGCTTCACCACCACGGAGTTCCACGAGCGCGCGGGCCTCGCGAAGGAAGGCCCGAAGGCGTTCTGGCTCGGCGCCGAGCAGGTCGTGGACGAAGCGCTCACGGACCTGCGCCGTGGCAAGGTGATCTCCGTGCCGAGCCTGCAGTACAAGGCACTGGTCGCCGTCACCGGCCTACTGCCGCGCGGGGTGCTGCGCCGCCTGTCGGCCGGGTTCGGCAACCGCTCGCGCACGTGAGGTAGGGCTGCCCCCACCCCTTCCCGGCGAGCTGGCACCAGGGTGCGAACCGCCTTCGCTGCCTAGCGTTTTCCCCATGACGGATGAGGCAGTGCGGCTGCGGGCTGTGCGGAAGGACTACGGGCGCGTCACCGCGCTGGCGGGCGTCGACCTGGTGTTCCCGCGCGGCGGGTTCACCGCCGTGATGGGGCCTTCGGGCTCGGGCAAGAGCACGTTCCTGCACTGCGCCGCGGGCCTCGACCGCCCCACCGCCGGCTCGGTGCACCTCGACGGCCAGGACCTCGCGAAGCTCTCGGAGACGCAGCTGACGAAGCTGCGCCGCGACCGGATCGGCTTCGTGTTCCAGGCCTTCAACCTCCTGCCCGCGCTGACGGTCGAGCAGAACGTCGTGCTCCCGCTGCGCCTGGCCGGCCGCCGCATTGACCGCAAGCTGGTGACGGGCATGCTCACGCACGTCGGCCTCGCCGACCGGCGCCGGCACCACCCGGGCGAGCTGTCCGGCGGCCAGCAGCAGCGCGTGGCCATCGCGCGGGCGCTCGTGGCGCGCCCGGGTGGTGCTCTTCGCCGACGAGCCCACCGGTGCCCTCGACACGCGCACCGCGGCCGAAGTCCTTGCCCTGCTGCGGGATTCCGTGCGCGGCGGGCTCACCGTCGTGATGGTGACGCACGACCCGGTCGCCGCCGCGCACGCCGACCGCGTGGTCTTCCTCGCCGACGGCCGCGTCGCCGGCGAGCTCGCCCACCCGACGCCGGAAGCCGTCGCCGCGCGGATGACGCACCTCGGCGCGTGGGCCGGCGCCGTCGCGGTCGGTGGTGCGTGATGTTCCGGCTCGCGCTGCGCACGCTTCGGTTGCGCAAAGGCGGTTTCCTCGCGACGTTCGTGGCCGCGTTCCTGGGCGCGGTGATCGTGTCGGCGTGCGGTGGCCTGATGGAGACGGGCATCCGCGCCGACGCGCCCCCGCAGCGGCTGGCGGCCGCGCCGATCGTCGTGGCCGGGCAGCAGGAGATCCGGCTGCCCAAACGCGATCCGGACGAGGGCAAGCTCAAGACCGAAGCTGTCGCGCTGCCGGAGACCGTGCGCCTGGATCCGGCGCTGGCCGACAAGATCCGCGCGACGCCCGGTGTGTCCACTGTGGTCAGTGACGTCAACATTCCCGTTGCGCTGCCGCGAGGACCGGCAACCGGCCACGCGTGGGACTCCGCCGTCCTCACGCCGTTCACACTCACTTCCGGCCACGCTCCCGGCGACGGCGAGGTCGTCGTCGCCGACGTGACCGCGAAACCCGGCGACACCATCCAGCTCGCCGCCCGCGGCACTACCGGCACCTACCGCGTCGCCGGCGTCGCCACCGCGTCAACGACCGCGCCCACGATCTTCTTCACCGCCGCCGAAGCCGCTCGCCTGGCCGGAAACCAGGTCGACGACTTCGACGTGTTCACCAACGAAGACCCGGCCACCGTCGCCGCGCGCCTGAACCTCGGCGACGGGGTCGTCGCGCTCACCGGCGACGACCGTGGCCACGCCGAATTCCCGCAGGCCGACGCCAGCGGCACCAATCTCGTGGTCCTCTCCGCCGTCTCCGGTGGCCTCTCCGTGCTCGTCGCGTTGTTCGTCGTCGCCAGCACCTTGGGCCTCGCGACGCAGCAGCGCCGCCGGGAGCTGGCTCTGCTGCGCGCCATCGGCACCACTGGGCGGCAGCTGCGCCGGATGGTGCTCGGCGAGGCCGTGGCGATCGGCCTGCTCGCGATCGCCGTGGCCGCCGCGCTCGGCCCGCTACTCGGCCGCTGGCTCTTCGGCCGCCTGACCAACGCCGGCGTCGTGCCCGACGTCGTGCGCTTCCACCAGGGCTGGCTGCCCATGGTCGTCGCCGCCGGCGCGACGCTGCTCGCCGTGGTGCTCGCGGCCGTGGTAGCGGCCAGGCGCGTGAGCCGGATCCGGCCGACGGAGGCGCTGGCCGAAGCCGCTGTCGAACGCCGGTGGCTCACGCCCTTGCGGCTGATCGTCGCCGTGCTCTGCTTCGGCGGCGGGACGGCGCTCGGAATCGTGACGCTCGCGGTGATGACCGGTCCCATCGCGGCGAGCACGGCGGGGCCCGCGGTGATGCTGTGGGCGATCGGCGTCGCGGCGATCAGCCCCGGCGCCACGTTGGTCATGGCGATGCTGCTGCACGCGCCGGTCCGCCTGCTCGGCGGCGTCACCGGCTGGCTGGCGCTGGCCAACACGCGGGCCGCGGCCACGAAGGTGTCGGGCGCGGTCACGCCGATCATGCTCGCCGTCGGCATCGCGACGGCCAACATCTACCTGCAGACCACCACGCAAGCCGTGTCACAGCAGGCCTTCACCGAGGACCTGCGCGCCGACGCCGTGGTCGCGGCCCCGGCCGGCGTCAGCCCCGAACTGCTCCGGCGCGTGCAGGACGCACCGGGCGTCGCCGCCGCGTCGGAGTACGTGACCAGCACCGTCTTCGTCACCGCTCCCTACGACGACAGCCAGGACGACGACGGCCACCCGGCCCTCGGCCTCACCACCGGCAGCGCTGCCCAGACGACGTCGGCGAAAGTCACCGCAGGCAGCCTCGACACGCTCACCGGAGACGCCGTCGCGTTGCCCGCGAGCATGGCCACCGAGCTGCACCGCGGTGTCGGCGACGTCGTCACGCTCCGGCTCGGAGACGGGCACGAGGTGACCGTTCGCGTCGTCGCACTCGTCGACCAGCGCACCGGATTCGAGACGCTGCTGTTCCCGGCCGGCCTGCTCGCCGCCCACACCACCGCGGGCCTCGCGCCGCAGGTGCTGGTGCGCGCCGCACCCGGTGTCGACCAGGCCCGGCTCACGGCCGGCCTCACCACGGCCACCGCCGGCCTGCCCGTGTCCGTCGGCGACCGCGAGTCGCTGCTCGCCGCGCACGCAACCGGTGACGCGGTGGGCGCGTGGGTCAACTACCTGATGATCGGGATGATCATCGGTTACACCGTGATCTCCGTGGTGAACACGCTCGTGATGGCCACCGCGCGCCGTCGCCGCGAGTTCGGCCTCCAGCGTCTCGGCGGCTTCACGCGTAAACAGGTGCTGCGCATGGCGGGTGTCGAAGGCGGCCTGATCGCGACGATCGGCGTGGTGCTCGGCACGGTCGTCTCCGCGGGTGCGATCGTGCCGTTCTGTCTGGTGGCCACGGGTTCGCCGCTGCCGGCCGGGCCGATCGGGATCTACCTCACCGTGGTGGCGACCGCCGCCGTGCTCGCGCTGGTGGCGTCGCTGGTGCCCGCCTGGGTGGCCACGCGGGCGCGGCCCGTGACCGCCGTCGCGCTCGGCGAGTGACGAGCGGGCTTGTCGGTGGCGTGTGTAAGACTCTCGGCCGTGGCGTACCCCGGGTTGGATCAAAGTGCGAAGCTCGAACTGGCCAGGCTGGTCACCGAACTGGCCGTGGTGCACGGCAAGGTGACCCTATCGTCGGGCAAGGAAGCCGACTACTACGTCGATCTCCGCCGGGCGACCCTGCACCACGCGGCGGCGCCGCTCATCGGGAAGTTGCTGCGGCAGCTCACGGCCGACTGGGACTACGTCGCCGCCGGTGGCCTCACCCTCGGCGCCGACCCGGTCGCGCTGGCGATGCTGCATTCCGCCGCGAGCGACGGGATGGTGCTCGACGCCTTCGTCGTCCGCAAGGCGGTGAAGGAGCACGGCATGCAGCGCCGCATCGAGGGCGTGGAGGTGCGCGGGCAGCGCGTGCTGGCCGTCGAGGACACCTCGACCACGGGCGGCAGCGTGCTCACGGCCATCGAGGCGCTGCGCGAGGCCGGGGCGGTCGTCGCCGGCGTCGCCACGGTGGTCGACCGCGACACGGGCGCGCGTGAGGCCATCGAGAAGGAAGGCCTCGAGTACCGGTACCTGCTGAACAAGGACGACCTCGGCCTGAGCTGAGCGCGATTCTCGAAGATCCCCGAGAATGCGTGCGTGACGAACACCCCCTCGCCGGTGTCCCCCTGGTGGAAGGGGGTGTCGTGACCACGACGGAGCTCGACGACGCGACCCTGGTCGGCCGCGCCCGCGACGGCGACGTGCGGGCGTACGAACAGCTCGTGCTGCGTTACCAGGCGCCCATGTTCCGGCTCGCGGTGAAGATGCTCAACCGCCGCGGCGACGCCGAGGACGTGGTGCAGGAGGTGTTCCTCCGCGCCTGGCGCAAGCTCGCGCAGCTGCAGGACGACAGCGCGTTCGTCGGCTGGCTCTACCGCAGCACGGCGAACCGCTGCCTCAACGTGATCCGCGCGCGCCGTCCGCAGGCCGACGTCGACCTCGAGCTGGCGGAGTCGCCGCGCACCGACGGGCGGCCCGAGCACGCGGCGCAGGTCAGCGGTCAGCTCGAGGCGCTGAACGCGGCGTTGCAGCAGCTCACGCCGCCGCAACGGGTGTGCTGGCTCCTGCGTGAGGTCCACGGCCGCTCCTACGACGAGATCGCTGAGGTCGTCGGGGTGAACCCGGCGGCCGTCCGGGGCCGCATCGCCCGGGCTCGGGCGCAGCTGGCGGCGGTGATGAAGCCGTGGCGATGAACGAGACCGGCACAGATTACGAACTGCCGTGCGGCCGGGACCTGGACGCGCTCTGGGACCGGCTCGACTCGGTCGACGCGCACGAGGCGACCTGCCCGCACTGCGGAACCGCGCGCGAGAGCCTGCTCGCCCTGCGTTCGGCGACGGCCGAGCTCGTCGCCTCGCCCGATCCGGTACCGCCGGGCCTGGTGGGACGCATCATGTCGCCCGTGCGGGCCGCGGCGCGGCGCGGGCAGATGCTCGACCTGCCGACGCCGGAGCCGGGCCGGGTGGAGGTGAGCGAGGCGGCTGTGGCCGTGGTGCTGCGCTACGCCGCCGACTCCGCGGGTGACGTCCGGGCCCGCCGCTGCCGCGTGCGCACGGTCGGAATCGCTTCCGACGGGGGCGGGGTCGTCGAGGTCGAGCTCACCCTCGCGGTGCGGCTGGGGAACGTCGACGGTGCCGAGACGCTGGCCCGGGTGCGCGAACGCGTCACGACCGCGGCCGCTGCGCGCGTCGGGCTGACGCTCGCGAAGCTGGACCTGCTGGTCGAAGACGTGTACGAGGACGGGGAATGACGGGCGAGGCCGAGTACGTGATCGCGGACCCGGTGGTCGCGAGCGTCGCGGCCCGGGCCGCGCTCGTCACCCCCGGCGTGGTGCGGCTGGAGCCGGGCCTGCGCGGCCTCGTCACGGTGTGGACGCGGGCGGCCCGCGGGCGGTGGCAGGGGCTGGATCCGGCGCCGATCGACGGCGTACGCGTGCGCGACGTCGAGGGTGGGCTGTCGGTGGAGGTCGACGTGGTGACGTCGTCGTTCGACCAGGCCGCCGCTGTGGGGCGGGCGGTGCAGCGGTCGGTGACGCGCGTGGTGGCCGAGCAGACGGGGCTGACGGTCGACGCCGTGGTGGTGTCCATTGTGGATATCGAGCTGGAGCGCCGGTGAACATCGCCGAGGGCATCGTCTCGGCGCTCGCCGACGTGGAGGGGCTGCGGCCGGCGGTGGAGCGGATTCGGGGCTCTGCGGTGGATCTGACTCCGGAGGCGGTGCAGATCCGGCTGATCGCCACGCGGCTGCCGTTGCCGCCGTTGCTGGCGCGCGCGGCAGCCGTGGTGCGGCCGGTGCTGGCGGACACGGAGTGGGCGGGTGCGACACTGCGGCTGATCGTCACCGACGTCGATGCCGGCGCGTTTTCCTGAGCCCTGTGTTTTCTTTAGCGCTGTGTCACACGATCGGGTCGTGACGATCACCGGGCCGTTGTGTCGAAGCGGCGACGGGGCAGGAAAGCCTTGTCCCGCCTCGCTTCCCAACCTACCGAGGGAGAAGTCCGATGACTGCCGCAGAGAAGACCGTTGACCTCGTAGTGGCTCCTGGCCTCGTGACCGACCAGGGCACCACGACGATCGCCGACGTGGTCGTGCAGAAGATCGCCGGCCTCGCCACGCGTGAGGTGCCGGGCGTCCACGCGCTGGGCGGGGGCGCGGCGCGTGCGCTGGGTGCGCTGCGCGACCGGATCCCGGGCGCGTCCGCGAGTGCGGGCCAGGGCGTGGCCGTGGAGGTCGGCGAGAAGCAGGCGGCAGTGGACCTGGAGATCGTCGTCGAGTACGGCGTGCCGATCGCGGACCTCTCGCGCCAGGTGCGACGCAGTGTGATCGGTGCGATCGAGCGCATGACGGGCCTGGAGGTCGTCGAGGTGAACATCAACGTCGGCGACGTGCACATCCCGAGTGCGGACGAAGAGCCCACCATGAGTGATCGGGTGCGCTGAGGGATCTTTCCGGCGCACGGTTCGTACCCGGAGTGACCACTCCGTTACCCCTCGGGTGAACGCGTTGCTCCCCTGGGTGGAACATCACAGCGAGTGAGGAATTTTCGCCCGCCGGGGCACGGTTTCCGGAGTAACGTCGCTGGTAGAAGCCGTGGGGAAAGGGGGCGGTGGTGAGCGCTTCGGTTGCGCATTTCCTCGCCGACGTGACGGTGACGGTGCACATCCTCGCCCTCTTGTTCATCGGGCTCGGCGGTTTCCTCGCGTGGCGCTGGCCGCGAGTCGCTCTCGTACACGTGTTTTTCGCGGCCTGGGGCGTACTGGTGAACGTCACCCCGGTCCCGTGCCCCCTGACCGCGGCGGAGAACTTCTTCCGCCACCAGCAAGGACTTGGCGACCTACCGGGCGGGTTCAACGCGTACTACCTGTACGACACGGTCGTGCCGCGTTCGCTGCTGCCGGCCGTCGCGGCGATTGCCTTGGCCCTGGTGATTTTCTCGTACGTCGGCGCCTACCACCACTGGCGCCACCGCCACGACGACACTCCGGCTCACCGCGTCCGCCTGGGCTGAGCGAGAATCGTCCCTCGTGACGGAAGATCCCGAGGCCGGGCCCACCGAGTGGGTGGGCCGTGAGCCGGTTGGTGTGGGTCCGTGGGTGGGCGAGTGGCCTTCGGATCCGCGGTACGACCCTGAACTGCTGGAGCACGGCGATCGCCGGAACGTGGTGGATGCGTACCGGTATTGGCGCCGTTCGGCCATCGTGTCCGATGTGGATGCTCGCCGGCATCCGTTCCACGTGGCGATCGAGAACTTTCAGCATGACCACAACATCGGGACGGTCGTTCGGACGGCGAATGCCTTCGCTGCTGCCGAGGTGCACATCGTGGGGCGCCGGCGGTGGAACCGTCGTGGGGCGATGGTGACGGATCGGTATCAGCATTTGCGGCATCATGAGGATGTTGCCGGGTTGGTGTCTTTCGCTGCCGCTGCCGGGTTGGCCGTGGTGGCGGTGGACAACACCCCTGGGTCGGTGGCGGTGGAGGTGGCTTCGCTGCCGCGGGAGTGCGTGCTGCTGTTCGGGCAGGAGGGGCCGGGGTTGTCGGAGGAGGCTCAAGCTGCGGCGTCGATGGTGGTGTCGATTGCGCAGTTTGGGAGTACGCGGTCGATCAATGCCGGGGTCGCGGCGGGGATTGTCATGCATGCTTGGGTGAGGGAGCATGCCGATTTGTCTCGGTCTTGGTGATTGCGGAGGAAACTTCGATTTCAGTTCCGCGACGGTCTGGACCACGTGTCTGGGCGGAAAGACTCGCCTTCCCGCGTGGTCCAGACCGCGCGCTGAGGCAGCGGCTGCTCAGCTGGCTGCGCTCAATTTGTCAGCGCTGGGCAGGAGCCGGAGCGGAGACACCAGCGCGGCGCTGAGCGGGAGCCGGGCGGAGACGCCGGCCCGACGCGCGGGAGTGGCCGCACTGCCGCGCTGCGCGGGAGCGGCGACACCGGTCCGGCGGACGACAGTGGGTGCAGTGCCGCGCTGGGCCAGGGCGGAGACGCCGGTGCGACGGACGGCGGCCGCTGCGGTACCGCGCTGGGCAGGGGCGGAGGCGCCGATGCGGCCGACAGGGGCCGATGCCGCCCGGCGCTGGGCCGGAGCAGCCGTACCGCGCGGGGCGGGGGCGGTAGTGGCGCGTTCGGCGGGCGCGGGGGCGCTAGTGGCGGTGCGCTGAGCGGCAACCGGAGCCGGAGCACTGGCGGGCGCCGCGTTGGCGGCCGGGCCGAAGAAGGCCAGTGCGCCGCACGCGGCGGCCAGGCCGATGAGACCGGAAACGGTGAGCTTCTTGGCGTTCATGGTGTTCTCCCCGACTGTCGAGTGGATCTTGGACACCACCGAACGTAGGGGCGGGTTGTCAGGAACCGGTTTCAATCGCGTCAGGCCGGGATCAGGGGGCGCCATCCTGCGCGAACGGGCAGAATCGCGGGTATGAGCGTCGACCGGGTTGGGCGGGCGGCTGCGGCGGAACGCGCCGTGCGGGGGCGGCACCTGCGGCGCGTCTGGGGTGTGCCCGCGACGGTGCTGGGGCGCAGCGGCTGGCCGCCGACCGCCGGGCAGCGGCTGCACTGGCACTGGAACTACTGGTGGCAGGCGCATTTGCTGGACAGCCTCGTCGACGCCCAGCTGCGCGACCCGCGGCCCGAGCGCGCGAAGGTGATCGGGCAGTTCGTGAAGTCCGTGCACTTGCGCAACTTCGGCAAGTGGATCAACGACTATTACGACGACATCGCCTGGCTCGGCCTTGCCCTGCAACGCGTCCGCGCGCTAGATCTGTCCGATGTGGACCCTGCCATCTCGGACATCGACGCCCAGCTCCACGAAGGCTGGACCGACGACGCCGGCGGCGGCATCTGGTGGCGCCGCGGCGACACCTTCAAGAACGCCCCCGCCAACGGTCCCGCCGCCATCTTCCACGCCCGCGAAGGCGACACCACCCGCGCGCGCGACATGACGAAGTGGCTCACCGACACCCTCGTCGACCCCGCAACCGGCCTCGTCTGGGACGGCCTCCGAGTCGACACCGGCGAACTCGTCAAGCACATCTTCACCTACTGCCAAGGCGTCTACCTGGGCGCGTGCCTCGAACAGTCCGATGTGGAATCCGCTTCGCGCACCGTCCGCGCCATCGCCACTCACCTCGCCCCCGGCGGCATCCTCCGCGGCCAAAACGGCGGCGACGGTGGTCTCTTCGCCGCCATCGCCGCCCGCTACCTCGCCCTCGCCGTGCCGCGCCTGCCCACCCCGGCAGCCGCCACCGCCCGCACCCTCGTCCTCACCACCGCGGACGCCTGCTGGTCCGGCGCCACCCAGACGCCCTCTGGCCCCCTGTTCAGCGCCGAATGGGCCAACCCCGCCCCTCCAAGCCCGCCACCTCCCGGAGCCCCCGAACGCGACCTGTCCGTCCAAACCGGAGCGTGGATGCTCCTCGAAGCCGCCGCGACGCTCGCCTGACGATGGCCTTCCTTCCACCACAACGATTCCTGTACGGCGTCGCCCTCAGCCGTTTTCGCCGGGTTGCGCCGGTAGATGCCCCCCGGGGGAGGGCGGGGGCTGTGGTCCGGGGTGGGCCCTGCTGCAGCAAGGAAGGTCTGGTCAGGAGCTTACGCAGCGCCATGCTCGCAGCTGGTGTGAGAACCGGGCTGTCGACGCGATCGCGCGAAGACAGAAGACGAAGCTCAGCAGCCGCACGAAGCGCGGTGCAAGAACCGCGGCGCCAGCCGCACCGCTTCAGGACGACGATCCGGCTCCTGCACCCGCGCCATCAACAACTGCACCGCCCGCCGGCCGATTTCCGAGATGGGCTGGGCCATCGTGGTGATGGCGGGGGAGACCGTGCGGGCCCAAGCCATGTCGCCGAAGCCGACGACGGCGAGTTCGGCGCCGATGCGGATGCCGCGGCGGTGGGCTTCCCATTGGACGCCCATGAGCATGGACTCGCCGGCGACCACCACGGCGCTGGGGGAGGGCCAGCCGTCCAGGAGTTTGGCGGCGGCGCGGGCCGCGCCGCCCGGGGAGGACATGCCGCAGGCGACGAGTTCGGGGTTGTAGCGCAGGCCGGTGCGGTCGAGGCCGAGGCGGTAGCCCAGAGTGCGTTCTTCGCTGACGGCCGAGTCGGCGGCGCCGGTGATCATGGCGATGCGGCGGTGCCGACGCGAAGCCAGGTGCTCGACCAGCGAAGACACCGCCTGGATGTTCTCCGAGCCGACCTGGTCGACGTCGTTGCGGCCGGCGATGCGATCAACCAGCACCGTGGGGACGCCCATGCGCACAAGGCCGTTGATGACCGCGTCGTCGCCGGGGGCCGGAACCAGTAGGACCCCGTCGACCCGATCCGCCCGCAACGCACGCACCACGGCCGCCTCTTCGGCCACGGAATCGTGCGTGTCGGCGAGCATGAGATCGCACCCGGCGCGCGCGGCGGCGCCGCGGATCGCGCGCAGCAGATCACCCGTGTACGGGTTCGCGTGCATGCCCAGGGCAACACCGAACCGGTGGGTGACCGGCGTACCCCAAACCGGGATCTCCGGCGCCAGAGCGGTCATGTCCGTGGCCCTCGTCGTCGTGCTTACCCAACGGTAACCGCTCGGGAGGCCCCGCCGAGATGCACGAAAGGCGATCCACTCCAAGAATCACCGGTGTGAGTGAACGGTCAGGCCGCTCCGGGGCACCCGCACGACTGTCGGTGGCGCAGCGTGGGCGGCAGCCGCACGGTCTCGGCCGCGCGCGTCGGCTCGGCGAGGCGGGCCAGCAGCAGCTGCACGGCGCGGCGGCCGATCTCCTCGATCGGCTGCGCCATGGTGGTCAGCGGGGGGTCCACCAGGTCGGCCCACTCGACGTCGTCGTACACGACCACCGGCAGTTCACGGCCGATGCGCAGGCCGCGCCGGCGGGCCTCGTGCAGGACGCCGACCATCATGCTGTCGTTGGCCACCACCAGCGCCGTCGGCGGTTCCGGCAGCGCCAGCAACGTGCTCAACGCCAGCGCGCCACCGTCGCGGTGCGAGTTCCCGCAGGCGACGAGGCCGGGCGACCACGCGAGCCCCGAACGGCCCAAGCCCAGCCGGTAGCCGAGCACGCGCTCGTCGCTGGTCGTAAGGCCCGGCGCGCCGGAAATCATGCCGATCCGCCGGTGTCCGAGCGACGCCAGGTGAGCGGTCAAAGCCGACATCGCCTGGATGTTCTCCGCCCCGACCTGGTCGACGTCGGTGCGGGTCGAGAGCCGGTCGATGAGCACCGTCGGCACGTCCAGCGACACGAGTTCGCCGATCACCGGACCGTCGCCCGGGGAGGGAGTCACCAGCAGGCCGTCGACGCGACGGGACCGCAGGGCCCGCACCACGTCACGCTCGGTCGCCGCCGTGTCGTGCGTGTCGGCGAGCAGCACCGTGTAGCCGTTGGCCGAAGCCTCCCGTTCGATCGCCTGCATCAGCGCCGCGAAGTACGGGTTGGCCACCAGCGAGACCGCCATGCCGATCGAGCGCGTACCACCCGTGACCAGGGAACGAGCGATCGCGTCACCGGTGTAGCCGGTGGTCTCGATGGCCCGCAGCACCGCCGCCTTCGTGTCCTCCGCGACGGCGCGCGTGCCATTGACGACGTGCGAAACCGTCGTGATCGACACCCCGGCGAGCTCCGCGATGTCGCGCTGGGTGGGCCGGGAGGAGCGGGTTTGTGGCATGTCAGTCCTTAACCAGGTTCACTCGCAAGCGTTTGCGCAAACGCTTGCGACGTGACATGAGTCTGTCTACCTTGCCGACCATCGGCAACCTCGCAGGAGGGTATTCATCCATGAGACAGCGCAGTCTCTCCGCGCTGGCGTTGGCCGCCGTGGTCGGCACAGTGCTAGGCACCGCCGGCTGCACGGTCGAGCGCCACTGGGGCGGCAACACGACCCCGGCCGGCAGCGGCAAGGCCAAGGTCGGGCTGGTCACCAAGACCGACACCAACCCGTACTTCGTCGAGCTGCGCAACGCGGCCGGCGCGGCCGCGAAGGCCAATGGCGCCGACTTCAGCGCGCTCGCCGGCCAGTTCGACGGCGACAACGACGGCCAGGTCCGGGCCATCGAGAACCTCATGCAGCAGGGCGTGAACACGATCCTGATCACCCCGAGCTCGTCCACCGGCGTGCTCAAGGCGATCAAGGACGCGCGCGACGCCGGGGTGCTCGTGATCGCGCTCGACACCGCCACCGAGCCGGCCGACGCCGTCGACGCGACCTTCGCCACCGACAACTTCGCGGCCGGCCAGCAGCAGGGCGCGTACGTGAAAGCCGCGCTCAACGGCGTCGACCCCAAGCTGCTGATGGTCGACGGGACCGCCGGCTCCTCCGTCGACACCGAGCGTCACGGCGGTTTCCTCAAGGGCATCGGCCTCACGGACTCCTCACCCGAGATCAAGGGCCACACCCCCGCGAACGGCGACCAGAGCCTCGCGCAGCAGGGCATGGAGAACCTGTTGCAGCGCAGCACGGACATCAACGCCGTCTACTCCATGAACGAACCCATGGGCCGCGGCGCGTACGCCGCGCTGAAGGCCCGCGGCCTCACCGACCGCATCGTGATGGGCTCGATCGACGGCGGCTGCGAAGGCGTGCAGAACGTCAAGGACGGCCTCTACGCGGCCACCGTGATGCAGTTCCCGAAGAAGATGGCCGAACAGGGCGTGCTCGCCGCCGTCGACTACGCGAAAACCGGCAAGAAGCCCACGGGCTTCGTGAACACCGGCTCCACCGTGATCACCGACAAGCCGATGCCGGGCGTCCCCAGCCAGAACACCACGTGGGGCCTGCAGAACTGCTGGGGAGGCGCGAAATGACCACCGCGACGGTGAACGGCACCCGTGAGCGCGAGTCGCTCGGCGAGTTCCTCCTGCGCGCGCCCGCGGTCGGCCCCGCGCTCGCGCTGATCGTGGCCATCGTGGTCTTCTCCCTGGCCACGGACACGTTCTTCGACCTCGACAACCTGTCCACAGTGGTCCAGCAGTCACTGGTCGTCGGCACGCTCGCGCTCGGCCAGACGCTGATCATCCTCATCGCCGGCATCGACCTGTCCAACGCGTCGTCGATGGTCGTGGCCACGCTGATCATGGCGAAGCTCGCCGCGGCGGGCGCAGGCGGCTTCGTGGCGCTGCTCGCCGGAATCGCGCTGACGGTGCTCGTCGGCCTGTTCATCGGCACGCTCGCCACGCGGATCAAGCTGCCCGCCTTCATCATCACGCTCGGCACGTTCACCGGTCTGACCGCCGTGGCGAAGCTGATCGCGGGCGGCCAGGCCGTGCCCGTCACCGACGGGCTCCTGCAATGGCTCGGCACGAAGCGCTACCTCTTCGGTGGCATCCCGATCACCTACGGCATGACGCTCGCGCTGATCATGTTCCTCATCGTCTGGTACTCCCTTACGAAAACCGCGTGGGGCAAGCACGTCTACGCGGTGGGCAACGCGCCGGAGTCCGCGCGCCTGTCCGGCATCAAGGTCAACCGCACGGTGATCTCCGTCTACCTGGTCGCGGGTTTCTGCTTCGGCATCGCCGCGTGGCAGGCGCTCGGCCGCACACCGAACGCCGACCCGAACCAGTTCCAGCTCGGCAACCTCGACTCGATCACCGCCGTGGTCCTGGGCGGCACGAGCCTCTTCGGTGGCCGCGGTTCGGTGCTCGGCACGCTGTTCGGCGCACTCGTCGTGGCGGTGCTGCGCTCGGGCCTCACGCAGATGGGCGTGGACGGCAACTACCAGGACCTCGCGACCGGCGCGCTGCTCATCGCCGCCGTGGTCGTCGACCGGATCGCACGGAGGCAGCAGCAGTCATGACTTCCCACAACGGGCAGCAGACCACGCTTTCCGCGCGCGGCCTCGTGAAGCGCTACGGCCGCGTGACCGCCATCAACGGCGCCGACTTCGACCTCTACCCCGGCGAGGTGCTCGCCGTGGTCGGCGACAACGGCGCCGGGAAATCCAGTCTCATCAAGGCGTTGTCCGGTGCGCTGATCCCCGACGAGGGCGAGATCCGCGTCGACGGCCAGGTCGTGCACTTCAAGTCCCCTTTGGACGCTCGCCACCACGGGATCGAGACGGTGTACCAGGATCTGGCCGTGGCGCCGGCGCTCGACATCGCGTCGAACATGTTCCTGGGCCGGGAAAAGCGCCTGCGCGGGCCCTTCGGCGGGCTGGCGCGCAAGCTCGACACGGGCGAGATGCGCAAGGAGGCGCAGCGGATCCTCGACGAACTGGGCATCAACGTCAAGTCCATCTCTCAGCTCGTGGAGACGCTCTCGGGCGGCCAGCGCCAGGGGGTCGCGGTGGCGCGCGCGGCGGCGTTCGGCACGAAGGCCGTGATCATGGACGAACCGACGGCCGCGCTCGGCGTCGCGGAGTCGGCGAAGGTGCTGGAGCTGATCGGGCGCATCCGCGACCGCGGGCTGCCGGTGGTGCTGATCAGCCACAACATGCCGCACGTGTTCGACATCGCCGACCGGATCCACGTGCACCGGCTCGGCAAGCGCGTGGCCGTGGTGTCGCCGAAGACGCACACGATGAACCAGGTCGTCGGCCTGCTCACCGGTGCGCTGCAGCTCGACGAAGGCGGTGCGGTCGTGGAGGTCGCGGCCGCCACGCACGCCGGGCTGACCTGACGTGCGCGTGCTGCTGGCGGGGCTGTGCACCGTCGACGTCGTGCAACGGGTGTCGCACTTCCCGGCGCCGGGCGAGAAGGTGCAGTCGCTGCGGGTGGACGTCGCGGCCGGTGGGCCGGCGACCAACGCTGCGGTGACCGTGGCCGCGCTCGGGGCCGCCGCGACGCTCGTGACGGTCGTCGGCGCCCACCCGCTGTCAGCGCTCGCGCACGCCGACCTGATCGCGTACGGAGTCGACGTCGTGGACCTCGATCCGGCCCGCACCGACTCGCCGCCGGTGAGCGCCGTGGTCGTGCGCGATTCCGACGGGGAGCGAACGGTCGTCTCGCGCAACGCGGCTTCCGGTGCCCCGGTGGAGGTTCCGGATCTCACTGACCTCACAGGGCTCGTGCGCCAAGCCGATGCGGTGCTCGTCGACGGTCACCACCCCGAGCTCGCGCTGGCCGTCGCGCGGGCCGCGCGATCACTCGGCGTGCCCGTCGTGCTCGACGCCGGCAGCTGGAAACCCGTGCTGGAAGACCTGTTGCCGCTGGTGGACGTCGCCGCGTGCTCCGCGCACTTCGCCGCGCCCGGGCCGGGCCTGCGTGAACGCGGAGTACCCGTCGTGATCAGGACCGCGGGGCCGGATCCCGTTCGCTGGAGCACTACGGAAGACTCAGGCCAGGTGCCTGTCAACGATGTCGAGGCGCGGGACACACTGGCGGCCGGCGACGTGTGGCACGGTGCGCTCGCGCACGCGGTCGCGGCCGGTGGAAGCTCGGTGGACGGGTGGATCCGGCACGCGAACGCGGTGGCCGGCGAGCGCGTCCGCCACGTGGGGCCGCGGTCTTGGACGGCGGCGATCTCGAAGTTGGGAGAAGGAGTGCGATGACGGCGTTCGAAGACCTCCTGGCACGGGCCGAAGGGCTCGCCAAGCCGCGGCAGCGCAGCGTGCTCGGCATCATCGGCGCGCCCGCGTCCGGCAAGACCACGCTGGCCTGGGCGATCGCCAACGCGCTGGGCTCCCGCGCGGCGGTGGTCGGGATGGACGGCTTCCACCTCGCGCAGGTGGAGCTGCGCCGGCTCGGGCGCGCCGAGCGCAAGGGCGCGCCCGACACGTTCGACGCCGCGGGCTACGTCCACCTCGTCCGCCGGCTCGCGAAGGGCAAGGAAACCGTTTACGCGCCGGAGTTCCGCCGTGAGATCGAGGAGCCCATCGCCGGCGCGGTCGCGGTGGCGCCCGAGGTGCAGCTGGTGATCACGGAGGGCAACTACCTGCTGCTGCCAGACGACCCGTGGAGCGGCGTGCGCCAGTACCTCACCGAGGCCTGGTTCCTCGCGCCCGACGAGCCCGAGCGGATCGAACGGCTGGTTTCGCGCCATCGCCGTTACGGCCGGTCACTGGTCGAGGCGCGCCAGCGTGCGCTCGGCTCGGACCAACGCAACGCCGACCTCATCACGAGCACCCGTGACCGTGCCGACCTCCTGCTGGAGAACCTGCCGCTCGTGAACTTCGCCCTGTGAGCGGAGTTCTCGTCGTCACGGGCGGCAGCCGGGGGATCGGCGCGGCGATCTGCACCCTCGCGGCCGAGCGCGGCTACGACGTGGTGGTCAACTACTCCGGCGACTCCGAGCCGGCGGCCGAGGTCGTTTCCCAGGTCCGGGCGCACGGGCGCAAGGCGCTGGCGGTGCGCGCCGACGTCGCCGACGAACGGCAGGTCCGCAAGCTCTTCGGCACCGCCGGGGAGATGGGGTCGCTGGTCGGCGTGGTCAACAACGCGGCCATCACCGGCAACACGCCGGGGCGCCTGGACGAGCAGAGCCCGGCCACCGTGCGGCGCGTGCTGGAGGTCAACGTCGGCGGGGTGTTCCTGTGCTGCCGCGAGGCCGTGCGGCGGCTCTCGACGCGGTACGGCGGTCCCGGTGGCGCCATCGTCAACGTCTCGTCCACGGCCGCCCGCACGGGCTCGGCGGGTGAGTGGGTGCACTACGCCGCGACGAAGGCCGCGGTGGACACGCTCACGTACGGACTCGCCCAGGAAGTGGCGGGCGAGGGCATCCGCGTGAACGCCGTCGCGCCCGGGCTCGTGGCCACGGGTCTGCACGAAGCGGCCGGCCTGCCGGACCGGCTCGAGCGGTTGGCGCCCGGGATTCCGCTCGGCCGGCCGGGCGAACCGGAGGAGATTGCCGAAGCGGTGCTGTGGCTTCTGTCACCGGCATCGTCCTTCACTGTCGGCGCCGTCCTGGAAGTCGGCGGCGGCCGCTGAATAGCGTCCCACCATGTGGTCTTTGCCCATTTCGGCGTTCCACTGGTGTGCTACTCGTGTTCACGTCATCCCGGCTTGTGGGACGCCGGGCGACGAGGAGATCACGATTCGTGGCGGAAGTCGGTGAATCCGTCCGCCCGATCGGAGCGGCTGTGTCACTCTGGTGGAGCCTCCGGAGCAGTTGGACGACCGGGGTCGCGGCGGCGCCGGTTCACGGGGTGGGTGACAAGCGCCCCGCGTCGTAAACGCACGGAGTGCGCAGCCGGGGGTCGGAAAGGACGGCCGCGAAAGTCATGCCCAAGCTCACGTCTGTGCACCATCTGGCGCTCACCGTGACCGATGTGGAACGCAGCGTCCCGTGGTACGCGCGGGTGCTCGACCTCGAGGAGAGCCACCGCCGCGAAGACCCCGGAACCGGGATCCACAAGGTCGTGCTGAAGTCCGCCGGCGACGGGTTTTCCGTCGTCCTGGTCCAGCACCCCGACACCGACCGCCGTTGTTTCGACGAGCGCCGGACCGGGCTGGATCACGTCGCGTTCTCGGTGTCGTCGAAGGCGGAACTCGGTGAGTGGGAGGACCGGCTCTCGGAGTACGGGGTGTCGTACCTGCCGCCTCGGGAGTCGCGGACCTTCGAGGGGTCGTCGGTGATCGTGTTCCGGGATCCGGATGGGATTCAGCTGGAGATCTGGTCGGATCCGGAGTTGTAGGGCGGCCGCGGCTCAGCCGAAGAGGTCCGTGCTGGGCCGGGAACGCCGCGCGCTCAGTAGGTCGATCGGTGTGGCCGACGCAAAGAGCGGGAGCCCCAAGACCACCGTGCGAGCCGGGAACTCAGGCGTGCGCGTCGTCCGGTTCGTCGACCGGTCGCCGCATTTCCTGCCGGTACCGAAGCACCCCGTACCCCGTCCCCAGGACGAAGAACGCCACCGAAATCCACAGGGACGCCGTCTTCAGCCACGGCAGGGCGTCCAGCAGGCCGGCGCCGTAGTAGCCCAGCAGGACCAAAGTGGGGACCCACAGCAGGCCACCCAGGCTGGTGGCCAACAAGAACCGCCGGGGGTCCATGCGGGCGGCGCCGGCGATGAGCGGGGCGAGTGTGCGGATCCACGGGATCCACCGCGCCGCGACGATCGCGAAGAAACCCTTGCGGTCCAGAAACCGTTGGGCGCGGTCGAGGTTGTGCCGATTGAGCACCTTGCCGCCGCGGCGGGCGATGAAGCGGGTGCCCGTGCTGCGGCCGATGTAGTAGCCCACCTGGTTGCCGCCGACGGCCACCACGAGTGCGGCGCCGGACAGGAGCCACGCGTTCGCGTCGGAGCCGTGCTGCGCGAGCACCACGCCGGCGCCGAAGAGGAGCGAGTCGCCCGGCAGGAAGAGGCCGACGATGAGCGCGCATTCCACGAACACGAAGGAAAGCACGATCACCCAGACGAGCAGCGGGCCGGCCGTGTCGAGCCAGCTCACGCCGACTCCGGCGGCCTCGATGCTTGCGGGGTTCACGCGAAGAGCCTACGTGGCCACGATCGACGGAAAGAAGGAACCATCGAATCCAGCCTTCCGGTCACTTTCGGTATTCCTGGAATGAACTGCGCGTTCACCAACGGCTCAAACGAACGGGCCGCCCGGGACAGTTCCCGGGCGGCCCGAATCGAACAAAACGTCTAGAACTGCGGCAGGGACTCGCCTTGCACCGCTTCGATGTCCAGCTCCACCTTGACCGTGGTGCCGATCGCGGCGACGCCCGCGCGGACCATCGCGCTGTAGTTGATCGCGAAATCGTTGCGGTGCAGCTGGGTCTCGGCGTGGAACGCGGCGCGCACGCCGCCCCACGGGTCCGGGCCGTGGCCCTGGTAGCGCAGGTCGAGCTCGACCTGACGGCGTTCGCCGTGCAGGGTGAGCTCGCCCAGCAGCGCCCAGGTGTCCGTGCCGCGCTGCGAAATGCCCGTGCTCTCGAACGTGATCAGTGGGAAGGCCTCCACGTCGAGGAACTCGGCCGAACGCAGGTGGTCGTCGCGCATTTTGATGCCGGTCTCGATGCTGCCCGCCTTGATCTCGGCGAACACCGTCGAACGCTCCACCGGGCGGCGGATGTCGATGCGTCCGCCGACGTCGGGGAACCGCACCTTGATGCTGGCGATGCCCATGTGGCGCGCGGTCGCGACCACCGACGTGTGGACCGGGTCGATCGTCCACGGACCGGGCGGCGGCAGCTCCACGGCCTCGGCCACGGGGGCCAGGGCGATGTCGCCGAGCAGCCCGGCGCCGTCGGAGCCGACCTGCACGGTGCGAGCCATCGGCGTGTACCCGGGCGCCGTGATCACGGCGGTGTAGACGCCCGGGGGCAGCGGATCGGTCGCCACCGCCCCCTTCGCGTCCGTGACCTGGCGCGCGATCTGACGGCCGTTGAGGTCGGTCACCGTGAGCACGGCGTTCTCGACCGGCCAGCCCCCACTGGCGCGGAGCTGTGCGCGCAGGCCCCCGCTCATGAGCGGTCGACCAGCTCGTCGAGAGCCTGGTCGTAGCTCAGGCGCACGTCGTGCTCGGCCTCGCCGTCGGTGAGGCTCACCTGGCTGGTGGCCGGCGGGTAACCGCTCGCCACCACCGTGTACGAGCCCACCGGCAGGTCGCTCACCACGTAGCGGCCTTCACCGTCCGTGCGCGCGACCGCCGCGACGTTGCCGTTCGCGTCGAGCACGGTGATCCGCGCGTCCGGCACGATCCGGTCGCCCTCGGTTCGCGCGATGCCCTGCATCAGCACGGCACCGGCCAGCTCGACGTCGTGGCGCAGCACGCCGCTGTCGGGCACGGTCAGGGTGACCGCCACCGGGCGGTAGTGCGGGCCGCTCGCGACCAGCGTGTACTGCCCGGCACCGACACCGCTGAAGGTGTAGACGCCGTCGTCGGCCGTGATGAACGCGCCGTTGACCTCGCCGCGCGAGTCGGTGAGCGTCACGGTGGCGTTGGCCAGCGGGGAACCGATCCCCACGGACCGCACGACACCGGTCAGCTCGCCCGAGCCGGTGAGCGTCACGTCGAGCTTCGCCGGCCCGCCGCCGACCACCACGCTGGAGGCCTGCGGCTGGTGGCCGGGAGCGGCCACGATCAGCACGTAGGTGCCCGGGCCCTGCGTCGGCACGGAGTAGCTGCCGTCGCCGTTGCCGGTCGCCCGCGCCACCTGACGACCCTGCTGGTCGATCAGCGTCAGCGCGGCGGCACCGACGTGGCTGCCGTCCTGCCGGCGCACGTGCCCGGTCACCGGGGGACCGCCCGCGCCCAGCGGCACGTCGATGCCCGCACCCGCGGCCGAGTTGGTGATCGGCATGGGCAGTGAGCCCGAAATCGCCTGCGGGTCGCCGTGACCGTTGCCGTTCATCGAGTGCCTTCCCCCTGCGCCGACGAGAACGGGTTCTCGCGGCTGTTCTTCGAAGAGCGAGCCCGGCTTGGCCGCCTGGTCGACGATGTCCGTCGGCGTCTCGCTCTCCTCGAGCAGTGCCTCGCCACCTTCCACCGCCGCGGCGGCCGGGTTCATGCCCGCGAGCGGGATCTCCTTCAGGAAGCACAGCACGATCGTGGCCAGCAGTGCGACCGCGCCGGCGACGTAGAAGACCGTGGTGATCGACTCGGTGAAGCCGACGAGGATCGGGGTCTTCAGCGCGTCCGGCAGCGTCTGGATCACGCTGGTGTTGGTTTGGATGTCGGCCAGCTGCGCACCGGCACCGGCCGGCGGGTTGCCGCCGAACGCCTTGGTGATGTTGCCCGGCAGCACGTTGAACAGAATCGTGAGGAACACCGCGACACCGGCCGTACCACCGATCTGGCGGAAGAACGTGGCCGCTGCCGTGGAGGCGCCCATGTCACTGCGCGGGCCGGCGTTCTGCACCGCGATGACCAGCGTCTGCATGCACTGGCCGAGACCGAGGCCGATGATGGCCGCGGCCACCAGCGGGTGCCACAGCGGCGAGTCGTACTTGACCTGCGCGAAGAAGAACGCGCCGCCGGCGATGAGCAGGGTGCCGACGATCGGGAAGATCTTGTAGCGCCCGGTCTTCGACATGATCCGGCCGGAGCCGATCGAGCTCAGCATCAGGCCGCCCATCAGCGGCAGCATCAGCAGACCTGACTCGGTCGGCGTGTAGCCCTGAACGACCTGCATGAACTGCGGGATCATCGTGATCGCGCCGAACATGGCGACACCGACGATGACACCACCGATGATCGCGACGGTGAACGTCGAGTTCTTAAACAGCCGCAACGGGATCAGCGCGGCGTCCTTCATCAGCTTCTCGACCACGATGAACGAGATGATGCCGATCGCGCCGACGGCGTAGCAGAGGATCGCCTTGCCGTCGCCCCAGCCCCAGGTCTGGCCCTGTTCCGCGACGATCAGGAACGGCACCACCGCCACGACGAGCGAAAGTGCGCCCCACCAGTCGATCTTGTGCTTCTGTGGCACGTGCGGCACGTTCAGCACCTTGGCGACCACGAACAGCGCGACGATGCCGATCGGCACGTTGATCAGGAAGACCCAGCGCCAGCCGGAGATGCCGCCGAGCGTGTCGAACCCGGCGAAGAACCCGCCGAGCACCGGACCGAGCACAGTGGACAGACCGAAGACGGCGAGGATGTAGCCCTGGTACCGCGGGCGTTCGCGCGGCGGCACCACGTCACCGATGATGGTCATGGCCAGTGACATCAGGCCACCGGCGCCGAGACCCTGCACCGCGCGGAACGCGGCGAGCTCGTACATCGACTGCGAGAACGTCGAAGCCAGCGAACCGGCGACGAAGATCGAGATCGCGGCGAGGTAGAACGGCTTGCGGCCGTAGATGTCCGACAGCTTGCCGTAGATCGGCGTGACGATCGTCGACGTGATCAGGTACGCCGTGGTGGCCCACGCCTGCAGGTCGAAGCCGTGCAGGTCGTTGGCGATCTTGACGATCGAGGTACCCACGATCGTCTGGTCCAGTGCGGCGAGGAACATGCCGCACATGAGTCCGCTCAGGATCGTGACGATCTGGCGGTGGCTCAGCCGCGGCACACCCGACGCGTCGAGGACGGGTGCGCCCCCCCGCTGCTGAGGTTGTTTCTCGATGGTGGTCATGTGGTTGCTAGGCCCCCTTGGAGTGCACCGAGTCCGCCGGCGCGGAGTCGGTCATGTCTGGAAAGTTGTTCTCGATACCGGTGTTGAGCCGCCCGAACAGCTCGTTGAGGGTCTCGCGATCCTCCTGGGTCCAGTCGCCGAGCACGTCGGCGAGCCAGAGGTTGCGCTGCTTGCGGTTCTCGTCGAAGACCCGCAGGCCTTCGGCGGTGGGCGCGAGCAAGCAGGCGCGGCCGTCTTCGGGGTCGGCTTGACGTTCCACCAGTCCGTGCTGCACGAGCGCGCTCGACTGCCTGCTGATGGTGGAGATCTCGGAGTGCAGGAACTCGGCGAGCTTGCTGGTGCGCTGCGGCCCCTCGTGGATGAGGCAGAAGAGGATCGCGTACGCGGCCCGCTCGATGCCGTCCGGACCCTGCTTGGAGACCTGCGACTTCGCCTTGGTGATCAGGCGCATGAAACGGACCAGCTCGTGTCCGAGCTGGTCGGCCAGGTCGAGCCTGTCCTTGGGCCGGGTGGCGGCGCTGTTCGGTGCCATTCGGTCGATCTTTCTCGCGGTGAAACGAACCGTTGTTTGGCGGCTGCAACTAGTTGCCTTTAGCAAGAGTGTGCCTGATCCGTGCTTCGCGCAAGCTCGCGGACCCCGGTTGTGTCGCATCACACTTTAGTTGTTGCATGCAAGCAGATATTCACCGGAGGGTGTTCGTCCGTTTTCTCCCGAGTCCGAAGGCCCAGGTCAGGGCTCTGGAACTTGACGAGGGAACAAGACGGAATGTGACGGGTTGAAAAAGCTATGACCGACGACACACCGCTGTACGACCTCATCGGCTCCCGCCGCAACGGCGTGCTGGCCACGCTCAAGCGCGACGGGCGGCCCCAGCTGTCCACCGTGAGCCACCACTTCGACGCCGCCGAGCGCAAGATCCTCGTGTCGATCACCGAGACACGGGCGAAGACGAAGAACATGCGCCGCGACGCGCGCGTGAGCTACCACGTGGGCAGCGAGAACGGCTGGTCGTACGCGGTGGCGGAGGGCAAAGCCGTGCTGACGCCGGTCGCCACGGCCAAGGACGACGCGACGGTGGAGGCGCTCATCGACCTCTACCGCAAGGTCGGCGGTGAGCACCCCGACTGGGACGAGTACCGCGAGGCGATGGTCGCGGACCAGCGGCTGGTGCTGACGATCAACGTCGACCGGGTCTACGGCCTGGTGCGCTGACAGGTCGGCTGGATGCGCAGCCGGATGGCGCCGGGCAAGTCGCCATCCGGCTGAAATCTGGAAATTCTATTCCGCACTGCGGAGATATTTGTGCCTACGATGAAGCCATGAGCACTGACGCCCTCCTGCAGCGACTCCGCGACGAGCTCGGCAAGGAGGCCGTGCTCACCGACGCCGACGTGACCGCGAGCTACTCGCGCGACATGATGCCGCTCGCGCCGTCCGGGAAACCGCTGGCCGTGGTGCTGCCCGCGGACACCGCGGGGGTGCAGGCCGTGGTCAAGGCGTGCGCCGAAGCGAAGGTGCCCGTCGTGCCGCGCGGGGCGGGCAGCGGCCTGTCCGGTGCGGCCAACGCCATCGACGGCTGCGTGGTGCTCGTGTTGACCAAGCTCGACGAGATCGTGGAGATCGACCCCGCCAACCGCCTCGCCGTGGTGCAGCCCGGCGTGGTCAACCTCGACTTCCGCAACACCGTGGAGAAGCACGGCCTGTTCTATCCACCCGACCCGTCGAGCTACGACTGGTGCACGATCGGCGGCAACCTCTCCACCAACGCCGGCGGCCTGTGCTGCGTGAAGTACGGCGTGACCACCGACTCCGTGCTCGGCCTCGAGGTCGTGCTGGCCGACGGGTCGCTGCTCAAGACCGGCCGCCGCACCGTGAAGGGCGTGGCGGGCTACGACCTGACGAAGCTGTTCATCGGCAGCGAGGGCACGCTCGGCGTGATCACGCAGGCCACCGTGGCGTTGCGCCCGCTGCCGCAGGCGCCGGCGACGCTCGTCGCGGGCTTCAGCACCACGGAGGCGGCGGGCGAGGCCGTGGCGCGGGTCGTGCGCGAGGGACTCGTGCCGTCGCTGCTGGAGATCATGGACGCGGCGTCGATCAAGGCGTCGGAGACCTACCTCAAGACCGACCTCGGCGCGGGTTCCGATTGCCAGGCGCTGATGCTGGCGCAGTCCGACGTCGGCGGCGAGGCCGCGTTGCGCGAGCTCGCCGTGCTGGAGCAGATCTGCGCCGACTGCGGCGCCGACCTGGTCTACGCCACCGACGACCTCGAAGAGGGCAAGATGCTGCTGCAGGCCCGGCGAGTGGTCCTGACCGCGCTGGAAAGCTACGGCATCTGGCTCACCGACGATGTCAGCGTGCCGCGCACCCGTATCGCCGAGCTGATCCGCGGCTGCGAGCAGGTGAGTGAGAAGGTGGGGCTGAAGATCGCCGTGGTCGGCCACGCCGGCGACGGCAACATGCATCCGACGATCGTCTACGCGCCCGACAACGAGGACGAGTTCGTCCGGGCGCGGCAGGCGTTCGACGACATCCTGGAGATCGGCCTCTCGCTCGGCGGCACGGTGACCGGCGAGCACGGCGTCGGCAAGATCAAGCGCGACTGGCTTGCGCGCGAGATCGGGCCCGTCGGGATGCGGGTGCACCGGCAGATCAAGCAGGCACTGGACCCGGAAAACCTGTTCAACCCGGGGTCGATGTTCTCGATGACGGACTGAGGTTTCACGAAAACGGCGCCGGTCCCTTGCTCGGGGCCGGCGCCGTTTTCTGCGTTTCGATCAGTCGCGCACGCGCGGGATCCGCTGGGTGACCTCGGCGGCGTTTTCTTCCGGCGCACCCACGCGGGCCTTCTTCTCGCGGCGGCTCTTGAGGTACTCGAGCAGGATCGGAACCACGGACACGAGCACGATCAGCACGAAGATGGCGTCGACGTTGTCGCGGATGAAGCCGATGTTGCCCAGCAGCGAGCCCAGCACCGTGATGCCCGCGGCCCAGACGATGCCGCCCAGCACGGTGTAGGTGAAGTACCGCTTCGGGTCCATGCGGCCGATGCCGGCGATCCAGGTGATGAACGTCCGCACGAACGGCACGAACCGCGCCAGCACCACGGCCTTGGGCCCGTGGTGGTCGAGGAAGGCGTGCGTCTTGTCGACGTACTCCTTCTTGAAGAACTTCGAATCGGGCCGGTTGAACAGCTTCGGGCCGACGAAGTACCCGATGTAGTACCCGCAGACGTTGCCGAGCAGCGCCGCCACCGTCACCAGCACGCACACCACCCACAGGGGCGCCTGCAGCGTGCCGTTGGCGATGAACAGGCCCGCCGTGAACAGCAGCGAGTCGCCCGGCAGCACCGGGAAGATGCTGCTCTCGATGAAGATGATCAGGCAGAGCACCGCGATGACCGGCACGGTCAGGCCGGACAGCAGCTGCTCCGGGTCCAGCCAGGACGGCAGGATGGACATGGTCGTCACTGTGCTCTGGGCGAGAATCACACCGAAAACGGTACAGGGTGACGCTGAGTGCCTTCACAGGGAGAACCACCGCAGGTAGTGGGGGTTTTCCGGAATTGTCAGACGAGGGTGAGCAGTCCGATGACCGAGCCCGCGGCCAAGCCCAGCAGGAGAGCCAGCAGCAGCACCCAGTGCGCGGGCAGCGGCGCGGGGCCGGGCGCGACCTGGCGGACCGTCGCCGGATCCGGTGCGGGAACGGGCCGAACTCCCGAAGAGACCGGCGTCGTCCGTTGGCCGGAGGCGTCGTCCAGGGCCGCGCGTTCGCGTTCGAGGGAGTCGGCCCCCGCGCCGGAGAGCAGGCCGTAACGGGGTGGGAGCTCCTCGGTGGGGCCGGTCGCGCCGGCGGAGCCCGTGGAGTCCGGGGAGCCCGTGGAGTCCGGGGAGCCGGAAGACGCCGGGGGCTGCGAGCTGGTGTGCGGGGCGAACACGGCCTGGGCGCGCAGGGCGTCGGCGAGCAGTCGCTCCGGGTCCTTCGGCTCGCTCATCCCTCTCCGTACTTCCCCGCGGGCGGCCCGCGTAGTCGCTTACGTGCTCAAGGTAGCCCGGCCGGCCTCGGCGACCCACTCGCCCCGGCGCAGCACCCGGACCGGCCGCAGGTCGTCGTCGAGGATCACGACGTCGGCGGCGAGGCCCGGCCGCAGCGAACCGGTGCGGTCGGCGATGCCCAGCAGCTCGGCGGGCCGGCCGGAGGTCGCCCGGACGGCGTCGAGGACACCGAGTTTGGCACCCTTCACGAGGTTGCGGAAGGCGTTGTCCATCGTCAACGTGCTGCCGGCCAGTGATCCGTTGTCCAGCGTCGCCACGCCGTCGTGCACGTCGACCTCGAGTCGGCCCAGCGTGTAGCGACCGTCGGCGGCGTCGGTGGCCGACATGGCGTCGGTGATCAGTACGGTCCGGCCGCGGCCCGCGTGCGAAGCGGCCAGCCGGACCACGGTCGGGTGCAGGTGCACGAGGTCGCAGATGAGCTCGACCGTCACGCGCTCGTCGTCCAGCAGCACACCGACCGGGCCCGGTTCGCGGTGGTGCAGGGGGCGCATGCCGTTGAACAGGTGCGTCGCCACGGTGGCGCCCGCGTCGATGGCCGGCACGAGCTGCTCGGCGAGGCCGTCGGTGTGCCCGATCGCGGCCGTCACACCCGATTCGGCGAGCTGGCGCACGGCCTTCACCCCGCCGTTGAGCTCCGGCGCGAGCGTGACCATGCGGATCGCGCCGGCGCCCGCGCGCAGCAGCTTCTCGACGGTGCCGGTGTCCGGTTCACGCAGCGTGTCAGGATCGTGCGCGCCGCAGCGGGCGCGTGAGATGAACGGGCCTTCGAGGTGGATGCCGGCGAGCTCACCGTCCTGCACGAGCTCACGCAGGGCCGCGATCTGCTCGGTCAGCAGGTCGATCGGGTCCGAGACCAGGCTCGCGAGCGTGGTTGTGGTGCCGTGGCGGCGGTGCGCGCGCACCGCCGTGAGGATCTCGTCGGGGTCCAGTGTGGAGAACGAAGCGCCGCCCCCGCCGTGGCAGTGGGTGTCGACGAACCCGGGCACCACGAGTGCTCCGCCCACGTCGACGACCTCGGTGTCGGGGCCGCCCGGCGGCGTCCCCGTGCCGACCGCGGCGATGCGCCCGTCGGAGACGGCGAGCCAGCCGTCGTCGAGTACGCGGTCCGGGGCGACGACCCGGCCGCCCGTGATGACGAAGTCTCCGGCGTGCTTCACGCCCTCCAGCATATATTGGTCTGGACCAGACATGGCTACGCAACTCGGTGATCGCGATTGGTCCACCCGGGTCACTGTGGGGTCTGCATCGCCTTCTGCAGGGCCTCCAGCGCCCGGCTGGCGGTCGACTTAACGGTACCCTTCGAGATGCCCGCGGCCTCGGAGATCTCGGCCTCGGACAGCCCCCCGTAGTACCGGAGCACCAGCACCTCGCGCTGGCGCGGCGGGAGCTTCGAAAGGGCGCTGACCACGGCTTGGTGCTCGCTCGACAGCATCGCGAGACTCTCCGCGGAACGCGCGTTCACGGCGTGCGGAGGCACGTATTCACGCGCGGTTTTCCGCCGCCGCAGCACGCTGCGCGAGCCATTGACCACGGCCGTGCGCAGGTATCCGACGGCCGCGGCCGCATCGCGCAGCCGGCCCCAGTTGCGGTGCAGACCGGTGAACGCCTCCTGCACCACGTCCTCGGCCGTCGCCGGCTCGTCGACCAGCAGGATCGCCAGCCGCACGAGCCGCATCCGGTGCTGGCGGTACAGGTCCTCCAGGGTCAGCGGTGCGGCCGGCTGCTGCGGCGGCACCGGCCCGTCCATGGTCCGCAGGTGCCCGAGGGTCGCCTCGACACTGCGTTCCGCGTTGCCCTCCAGCATGTACCCCTGCCTGCCTGTTCTCGACCCCTGTGGTGCCCCTGCGCCGAGCTGCTGACGCAGCCCTAGCGTATCGGGTGAGCTCTGTCCCGCCACTGGTCGGATGCTGGGACCACAGGGTGTTGCCCGGTAGCGTCGGCAGCGTCACCAACGCACCCACCCGGGAGATCCACATGGCCTGGTACCTGGTCGAAATCCGTTACGTGCAGGAGAAGGTGGCCGACGTCCGGCCCCGTCACCGTGAGTGGTTGAGCCAGCACTCCGCCGACGGCCGCGTGGCCGTCGCGGGACCGCTCGCCGACGGCTCCGGTGGTCTGGTCCTGTGGCAGGCCGAGGACGAGGCGGCCCTCGAGGAACTGATCGGCAAGGACCCGTACCAGCTCGAAGGCGTGGTCGCCGATCGCTCGATCCGGGAGTACAAGCCGGTGCTCGGCGCTTGGGTCCCGCAGGCGTAGCACCTAGAGCTCCAGGACGGCGGGTCCGCGGTCCACGCAGATCCGCACCGACCCGCCGTCCGGGGTCGCCACGGCGCACGTGCCGCAGAAGCCCTGGCGGCAGGAGAACGCCACGTCAGGCAGCACTTCGCGCACGACGTCGAGCGTCGAACGGTCGGCCGGCACGGCGAGCGTGTGGCCGCTGCGGCGCAGGACCACGGTGTACGGCCGCCCGCCGATGATCGGCGGGGTCGAGAAACGTTCGAAGTACACGGCCCTGGCGCCGGTGAGCTCGAGGTCCACGCGGACGCCGGTGATCATCGGCGTCGGCCCGCAGCAGTAGACCGAGGCGCCGTCGGGGACGCCCTCCAGCAACTCCGCGCCCGAGGCCGGAATGTCGTACTCGGTGTCCGGACGGAACCACACGCGATCCCCGGGCAAATCCGAAAGTTCTTCCACAAACGGCATCGACTCGCGGCTGCGTCCCGTGTAGACGAGCCGCCAGCCGGCTCCGCGGGCGTCGGCCGCGCGGACCATCGGCAGGATCGGCGTGATGCCGATGCCGCCGGCGATGAAGACGTACGAGTCCGCCGCGACGAACGGGAACGCGTTGCGCGGGCCACGCACATCCACCTTGGTGCCGGGTTCGAGCGCGTGGACCTCACCCGAGGCCGCACCGATCCGCCGGACGGCCACGCGGTAGTGCGAGAGGTCGCCGGGGTCGCCGCAGAGCGAGTACTGCCGGACGAGTCCCGACGGCAGGGTGAGGTCGAGGTGCGCGCCCGGCCGCCAGCTCGGCAATGGCTCACCCTCGGGCCGCGCGAGGCGCAGGGACACCACTTCGTCGGCTTCCGGCCGGACGGTGGTCACGACCAGCGGCAACGTCCGGTCCACCGCCTGCACGGGCGGGCGGCGCCGGCCGGAGTACCGGGCGAGCCGGCGGTAGGCCGCGCCGACGCCGACCAAAGTGGACATCAGCCGGTCGCGGCGGCCCGTGCCGTCGAGCCGCGGCGGGAATTCCGGCGCGGTCATCGCGGTGCGGTCACTTCGGTGCGTCGGCCGCCCGGGCCGCGGGTGAGCTCGCCAGGTACGCCACGGCCTGGTCGGTGTTGCCGGTCTCCGTCGGGTGGTACGAGCGCCGGAAGTACGGCCGGATCTCGCGCAGCAGCTCGCGCGGCGAAGGTGCAACACCGCGCTTCGCGGCCTTCAGGTACGCGCGCCAGGACGCTCGCCCCGGCCGCGTCGGGTCGTTGCGCATGAGGAACTTGGTGCCCCGCACGAAAACCCACGCCAGCGCCGGCGTCACCACGGCCATGCTGCGCACGCGGCGCGAGTAGCGGCCGTCGAGGTGGCAGAACAGGTCGTAGGCCACGGACCGGTGCTCGACTTCCTCCGCGCCGTGCCAGCGCAGCAAGTCGAGCATCGTCGGGTCGGAACTGGCGTCGTCGAGCGCCTTCGCGTCGAGCACCCACTGGCCGAGGAACGCGGTGTAGTGCTCGATCGCGGCGATCAGCGCGAGCCGTTCGACAAGCCATTCCTCACCGGCGCCAGGACGATCTCCCAGCAGCCGGCGGAACAGCCACTCCATCTGCGCGACGTACGGCCGCACGTGCAGGCCCGCGGCTTCGAGGTGCTCCGCGGCGCCGTCGTGGGCCTCGGCGTGCATGGCCTCCTGGCCGATGAAGCCGAGGACGTCCTCCTTCAGCCGCTCGTCGCGGATCAGCGGCACGGCCTGCTTGAAGACCTCGACGAACCAGCGTTCGCCTTCGGGCAGGGCGATGTGCAGCACGTTGATGCTGTGCGTGGCCTGCGGTTCGCCGGGGATCCAGTGCATCGGCAGCGCGGCCCAGTCGAACTTGACGTCGCGCGCGTGCAGCACGATCTGTTCGTGCTCGACGGGATTCGCCGGGTTCACGAGGGCCTCCCGGACAGCTCGTAGTCGCTCGGCTCCACCCGGCGCGTCTCGAGCCAGTACTTCCACGTGAAGCCGGGCCAGATCGTGCGGTTCACGCCCTTGGCGTCGAGGTACCAGCTCGTGCAGCCGCCCTGCGTCCAAACGCCCTTCACCAGCTTGTCCTGGATCTCGGCCTGGAACTGGTCCTGCACGGACGGGCGCACATCGAGCGCGGCGGCGCCGTGGGAGTCGGCGAGCCTGATCGCGTCGACGACGTAGCGCGACTGCGCCTCGATCATGAACACCACGGAGTTGTGGCCCAGCGCGGTGTTCGGGCCGAGCAGGAAGAACAGGTTCGGGAACCCGGCGACGGTGATGCCCTTGTGCGTGCGGATCCCGTCCGTGGCCCAGGTTTTCGCGAGGCCGCGGCCTTCGACGCCCGTGATGTCGAGGTACTCCAACGCATCCGTGACGTGGAAGCCGGTGCCGTAGATGATCGCGTCGACCTCGTGCTCCACCCCGGCTTCGTCGACCACGCTGTTCTCGCGCACTTCGCGGACGCCGTCGGTGACCACGTCGACGCCTCCGCGGTCGAGGGCGGGGTAGTAGTCGTTGGAGATGAGCACGCGCTTGCAGCCCATCGTGTAGTCCGGCGTCACCTTGCGGCGCAGCTTCGGGTCGCTGATGCCCTTCGCGATGTGGCGGCGAGCCACGGATTCGGCCGCGTGCATGAGCTTCAGGTGCCCGTTGAAGCCGATGGCGCGCGCTTCGAGCAGCCAGTACAACGCGTTGCGGTACAGGCGTTGCGTGCCCGGCACGTAGCGGAACAGCTGCTTCGCCCAGCCGGGCATCGCGTGGTCGGGCTTCGGCATGATCCACGGCGGTGTGCGCTGGAAGAGCGTCAGCTCAGCCACCTCCGGCGCGATCTGCGGCACGAACTGGATCGCGCTCGCCCCCGTGCCGATCACCGCGACCTTCTTGCCGCGCAGGTCGAACTCGTGGTTCCACTGCGCCGAGTGCCACGTCTGGCCCTTGAACTTCTCGATGCCCGGCAGCTTCGGGATCGACGGGATGTGCAGCCCGCCGACCCCGGAAACCAGGAACTGCGCGGAGAACTCGTCGCCGCTCTTGGTCTCGACACTCCAGCGGCGCTCGCCCGCGTCCCAGTGGGCCCCGGTGATCTCCACGCCGAACCGGATCCGCTCGCGCAGCCGGTACTTGTCCGCGACGCCCTTGAGGTAGCCGAAGATCTCCGGCTGCGGCGAGAACGACCGCGACCAGTCGGGGTTCTGCTCGTAGGAGAACGAGTACATGTGCGACTGGACGTCGCAGGCGCACCCGGGGTACGAGTTGTCCCGCCAGGTGCCGCCCACTTCGTCGGCCTTCTCCAGGATCACGTAGTCCCGGATGCCGGCCTTTTCGAGCTGGATCGCCTGCCCGAGCCCGGAGAACCCGGTGCCCACGATCACGACCTTGAACCGCTCGGTCATCTGTCGGCCTCCGCTGCGCTGGGGGTCTGCCACAGATGACGTTACCTCAAGTAACAGTTACTCGAAAGTACCTGCTACCCGTTAGTACGCTCCGCCGAGTTTCGTGTGGTCCCACGAGACGACCTTCGTCGAGTGGAAGATCAGGCCGATGCGCTTCGGGGCCTGGCGGCCGATGAACTCGCCGAGCTCGGCGGGCACGGGGTCACCCGGCTTGGCGCCCGCGTAGCGCTGCATGAGCGTGATGCCCATGCGGGTGACCTCGTCGGTGTCCTCGATGATCTGCACGTCGGCCTCGAGGGAGACGCCGCGCAGCTTCTCGTAGGAATCGCCACTCTCGATGAGCACCGTCGCCTCCGGCAGGCGGCGCAGGTTCTTGGCCTTCTGCGAGCTGCCGTACGTCCACGTCGCGACGCCGTCCTCGTGCGGGAAGTACCACAGTGGCGCCAGGTGGGGCCGGTTGTTCGGCCCGACCGTGGCGACGTTGATGACCTTCTGCTCGTCGAGGTAGGCCCGGATCTCCTCGGGCGTCATGCGGATCTGGTCGCGGCGGGACATGCGCGCTCCTATTCGGCTGTGATCTATTCGGGTCGGGTCGCAGCCCGGCCGCCGTGGCCGGTCACCGCCGACTCGTACGCGCCGCGCTGCTCGATGTCGTCCAGCGCGGCCTTGTCCGCCGCCGGCACGCGGGCCCGCGCGCCGAGCTCGACGATCGGCGGCAGGAACGCGCGCAGCAGCTTGAGGCCGCCGACCCAGCGTGGCACGTGGATCGTCCGCGCGCGCTTGAGGATGCCCGCCTCGAGGTCGTCGAGCGCCACGTCGAGCGGGTACGTCTTCCCGATCAGCCCCGGCATCGACGCCCGCAGCTTCCCGAACACCGGGTGCGCGTCGGCGCTTTCGACCAGGTCCGTGCGGATCCACGTGGGGTGCGCGACGCCGACCTTCACCCCGAGGTGCGCGACTTCCGCCCGCAGGCTGTTGGAGAACGCCTCGACGCCCGCCTTGGCCGCCGAGTAGTTCGCCATGCCGGGCGCGTGTGTGATCGCGGCCAGCGACGAGATCGCCAGCAGGTAGCCGCGCCGCTCGATCACGTGGGGCAGCGTCACGCGGAACGTGCGCCACACGCCGAGCAGGTCGACCTCGATGACCTTCTCGAACGCCTTGGGGTCCACGCTCCGCACGAAGCCGGCCGTGGCGATCCCCGCGTTGGCGATGACGATGTCGATCCCGCCGAAGCGCTCCACGACGCCCTGGGTGGCCGCTTCGAGGTCGTCCCAGCTGGTCACGTCGGCTTCCCACGCCTTGGCGTTCGGCCCGATCTTCTCGGCGACCTTCGCCTGCTCGTCCGCCTCCAGGCCGACCAGCGCGACCTTGGCCCCGCGTGCGGCCAGCCGCTCCGCCAGCCCGGCCCCGATGCCCCGCGCGGCCCCGGTGATCAGCACGACCTTGCCGTCCACGTTCTTGACCACTGGTGCCCTCCTTGGCGCGCGTTTCCGCTTGTGAAGGGGACGGTACCGCAACCTACCCGGGGTAAGCTACTTCTCGGTAGGTTGCGGTGGGTGGCAGGATTCGACCATGGATGGTGCTCGCGTGGGGGATCTCGACCAGTCGTTTCTCGACGCCGCGGCGGTCTGTTCGACGCTGTTGCGACTCGATGTTGTGCGCGAGCGCTGGGCCGAACCCAGCGCGTTGCCGGAGCTGTCGGTGGGCGCGCTGGCCTGCCACCTCGCCCGCCAGGTGACACGCGCGGCCGAGCTCCTCGCGGCCCCGTCGACCCTGCCGGTGCTCGCCGCGGTCGACGAGCACTACGCGCGGGCCGCCTGGGTCACCTCGACGTCGCTCACCGACCAAGCCAACGACCGCACCACCGACGACGCCGAGGCCGCCCTGGGCTTCGACTGGATGCTGTCGCGGTACGACGCCGATCTCGCCGCGGTCGCGCAGCTCTTGCGCGGCGAGGCGGCGGAGCGGGTGGACATTCCGTGGCAGGGCTGGTCGTTGCGCCGCAACGACTTCCTGCACACCCGCCTGCTGGAGCTGGTCGTCCACTCCGCCGATCTCGCCGCGAGCGTCGACCTGCCGGCGCCGGACTTCCCCGACGCGGCCTTCACGCCAGTACTCACGTTGCTGTCCCGGCTCGCCGTCCGCCGGCACGGTCAGGGCGCCGTCGTCGGCACCCTGACCCGCCGCGAACGGGCGCGGAACATCAGCGCGTTCTAGACCGACGCCTTGTTCAGCGCCTCGACCTCGGCACCCGTCAGCTCCAGCGCCACCGATGCCACGAGATCCGTCAGCTGCTCCGGCGTGCGCGCGCTCGCGATGGGGGCGGCGACCGTCGGCTGCACGCGCAACCAGGCCAGCGCCACCGAGGCGACGGACGCGCCGTGCGCCGAGGCGATCGAGTCCAGCGCCGCCAGCACGCGCTCGCCGCGGTCGTCGAGGTACGCGATGGCCCTCGGGGCGCGCGGGGAGTCGCCCGGCTCGTCGGCCGAGCGGTACTTGCCGGTGAGGAAACCCTTGGCCAGAGCGAAATACGGCAACGTCGAAAGCCCCTCGCGCGAGACCGTCGGCGCGAGGTCGGTCTCGTAGTCCCGCTCCACCAGGTTGTAGTGCGGCTGCAGGGCCACGTACCGCGCGTAGCCCTCACGGTCCGAAATGGACAGTGCCTCGGTCAACCGCTCGGCCGAGTAGTTCGACGCCGCGATGTAGCGGACCTTGCCAGCGCGCACGAGGGAGTCGAAGGCCGACAGCGTCTCTTCGAGCGGAGTGTCCTGGTCGTCCTTGTGTGCGTAGTACAGGTCGATGTGATCGGTTTGCAGGCGCCGCAACGAATCCTCGGCCGCGGCCGTGATGTTGGCCGCCGACAGGCCCTTGCGCTGCTCCCACGCGCCGACCTTCGTGGCGACCACGATGTCGTCGCGGCGGCCGCGCTTGGTCAGCCAGTTGCCGATGATCGTCTCCGAACCACCGCCACCGCCGTACACGTCGGCGGTGTCGAGGAAGTTGCCGCCGGCTGAAGCGTAGGCTTCGAGGACCGCGTGGGAAGTCTCTTCGTCCGCGGTGAAGTTGAAGACGTTGCAGCCGAGGTTGAGGCCGTATACGTCGAGGTCCGAGTTGCCGAGCTTGGTCATGCCACGAAACTAGCCTTCAGACCCGGAAGAATCCGCCGGGCATCGGGTGTTGGGAAGGTTTATGGCTATCGAACTGGGCAGGGTCGGCATTTGGCGTAGTGCCACGCAGACGAACGGCGAGTTCGCGGCGGAGGTGGAGAGGCTCGGCTACGGCGCGGTGTGGCTGGGCGGTTCGCCGGGCGGCGACCTGGCGATCGCCGAGGAACTGCTCGACGCGACCGATCACCTCGCCGTCGCGACCGGCATCGTCAACATCTGGGCGGACACGCCCGCGTCCATCGCGAAGGCGTTCCACCGCATCGAGGCGAAGCACCCGGGCCGCTTCCTCCTCGGCGTCGGCGCGGGCCACCCGGAGGCGACGCAGGAGTACAAAAAGCCCTACGCCGCCCTCGTTGAATATCTCGATGGCCTCGACACGGCGGGCGTCCCCCAGGCGTCCCGCGCGCTGGCCGCGCTGGGCCCGAAGGTGCTGAAGCTGGCGGGCGACCGCACGGCCGGCGCGCACCCGTACCTGACCATCCCGGAGCACACGCGCTCCGCCCGCGAGATCCTCGGCTCGGGCCCGCTGCTCGCCCCCGAGCACAAGGTCGTGTTCGACACGGACCCGGAGCGCGCGCGGGCGCTCGGCCGCAAGACCGTGCAGTTCTACCTGCAGCTGTCCAACTACACGGCCAACCTGCGCAAGCTCGGGTTCACGGAGGAAGACCTCGCCGGCGAGGGCAGCGACCGCCTCGTCGACGCCCTGGTCCTGCACGGCGACGCCCCGGCCATCGCGGCGGGCGTGCGCGCGCACCTCGACGCGGGCGCTGACCACGTGAACGTCCAGGTCCTGAACGAAGACCCGTTCCCGGCATACCGGGCACTGGCGGTCGAGTTGTTCTGAATCGTTCCACGTGAGGATGTCCATAGGCGTCCCTAATGAGGTGGACCGGCCCACGCGGCCGGTCCACCTCGTACGATGCGGCTGAGAAGACAGTCAGTTCCGAGGAGGAAACGATGCCCATCGCCACCCCCGAGGTCTACGCGGAGATGCTCGACCGGGCCAAGGCGAACGAGTTCGCCTACCCGGCCATCAACGTGACCTCGTCGGAGACCGTGAACGCCGCGATCCGCGGGTTCGCCGAGGCGGAGAGCGACGGGATCATCCAGTTCTCCACCGGCGGCGCGGAGTTCGCGTCCGGGCAGAAGGTGAAGGACATGGTCACCGGCGCGACCGCGCTGGCCGAGTTCGCACAGGTCGTGGCTGCCAAGTACGACGTCAACGTCGCGCTCCACACGGACCACTGCCCGAAGGACAAGCTCGACGGCTTCGTCCGCCCGCTGATCGAGATCTCGGCCGAGCGCGTGAAGAACGGCCAGAACCCGCTCTTCCAGTCCCACATGTGGGACGGCTCCGCGATCGACCTCGACGAGAACCTCGAGATCGCTACCGAACTGCTGGCCAAGACCGCGGCCGCGCACATCATCCTCGAGGTCGAGATCGGCGTCGTCGGTGGCGAGGAGGACGGCGTCGCGCACGACATCAACGAGAAGCTCTACACCGCCGAAGGCGACTTCCTGAAGACCATCGACGCCCTCGGCTCGGGCGAGAACGGCCGCTATCTGCTGGCCGCGACCTTCGGCAACGTCCACGGCGTCTACAAGCCGGGCAACGTCAAGCTCCGCCCCGACGTGCTGAAGGGCGGCCAGGAAGCGGCCGCCAAGAAGCTCGGCCTCGACGCCGGCGCCAAGCCCTTCGAACTCGTTTTCCACGGCGGCTCCGGCTCCCTCCCGGAGGAGATCCGCGAGGCGGTGACCTACGGCGTCGTCAAGATGAACGTCGACACGGACACCCAGTACGCGTTCACGCGCCCGATCGTCGACCACTTCTTCAAGAACTACGACGGCGTGCTGAAGATCGACGGCGAGGTGGGCAACAAGAAGGTCTACGACCCGCGTTCGTACCTGAAGGCCGCCGAGGGTGGCATGGCGGCTCGTGTGGTCGAGGCTTGCCAGGCGCTGGGCTCGGCCGGGACGAAGGTCAAGTAAGTCCTGTTCGACTGAGGTTGGTAACACATGAAACGGCCCTTCCCCCGGCGTCTCGGGGGAAGGGCCGTTTTTTGCTCTGGCTAGGCGACCAGTTTCTCGGGGGTCACCTTCCGCCGCGCGATCCAGCGGCGCGTGACCGGCCCGGCGCCCGCCCACAGGACGAACACACCGACCAAAGCCACCGCCACAGTCCAGTACGCCACCGGCGGCGCCGACTCCGTGTGCGCGTCACCCAGGAACCACACCCGGAACTGCGACTGCACCCACAGCGCCCCGTACCCGAACGCCGTCACCAGCAGCGCCCCGATCGCGGCCGTCGCGACGCGGTGACCCGCGCCGATCGTCACCGCGAGGTCCACGGCGAGGCCGACTGCCAGCAGGTAGAACGGCACCGTCGACACCGGAAAACCCAGCCCCAGCAGCAGCGGCCACATCACGCACCGGTAGGCCACATAAGCACCGGCCACGGCCAGCCCCGCCCAGCGGAACCGCAGCGTGTGGCGGGCGAGGGCGAGGATGAGCGCGGTGACGGCGATGCCCCACAGCGGATAGACCCACTCCGGGATCGGCATCGTGAAGTGCAAGATCGCCGTCCGGTCCACCGGATGCCCGATCTGGTTCGCGGCAAAGCTCAGCAGCGAAGGCTCCGCCTCCGGCGCCCCGCGCTCCCACGCGCGCAGGCCGAGGATGCCGTACTCCTGCTGGCCGTTGGGGAAAAACGTGTTCTCCAGGAAGAACGCCCACAGCGCCAGCAGCACACCCGTCCGGAAGCGCCCCGGCGGCGCGAGGCGCACCCAGCCGAGCAGGACGCCGGCCTGCATGATGCCCGTGCCGAGGTACAGCATCATGTGCGACGGGCTCCACGCGGTGAGGTCGAGGCCGTTCACGCGGTGGTTGATCACGTCCAGCGGCGCCGCGACGAGGAACACCACGAGACCTGTCTGCATCAGCCGCAGCGACGGTTTGTCGCAGCCCAGGCCCGTGTAGCTGTGGATCGCGACGAGCACGATGATGATCACCGTGCCGACGGTGTTGATCAGGTGCGGGGGCGCCAGGTCGTCGCGCAGCCACATGAAGTGCCACGACATGTCCCACGACGAGCCCACCAGCTTGAACCCGAACGCCGCCAGCCACATCCCGTAGCAGAACCGCAGCACCCACGCGGGCGTCGGCCGGCCGGCCGCCCCGCGGTGCCAGTGCCGCTGGAAGAACAGCCGGGTCTTCCCGACCGGGCTCCGCGGGATCACGTCTACCTGCGTCATGGCCGTTATCATTCCCGGCCCGCGGGCAGCGGTGGTGCGGAAGGTGGCAAACCGCTCGAAAACCAGGGTTCACCCCTACGGGTGGCGGATTTGCCTCGGCGGTCTTTTTCACGGCAGGGTGTCGCGCCATGATGCCGAAACGAGTTGTCGCCGCAGTCGTCGTCGCCGCCCTCGTGCTGGCCGGCGGAGGCGTGCTGACGAGCCTGTTCCTCTGAGTCCGCGCGGGCGTAGGCAGAATGTCGGTATGACGCACAACCTGCTTGGCCCCGAGCCGACGTTGCTGCCCGAGCACACCGCCGCCCAGGCCGCCCTGGACGCGGGCACCGACCCGTCGGCCGTCGCCGCCGAACACCCCGAATTCAGCGCCGCGTGGGCCGCCCTCGCCGAGAATGCCCTCTCGGACGGCGAGACCGTCGCGGCCTACGCCTACGCCCGCACGGGCTACCACCGCGGCCTCGACCAGCTCCGCCGCGCCGGCTGGAAGGGCTTCGGCCCGGTGCCGTGGTCGCACCGCCCCAACCAGGGCTTCCTGCGCGCGTTGGCCGCCCTCGGCATCGCCGCCGGGCGCATCGGCGAGACCGACGAGTACGACCGCGTGAAGACCTTCCTCAACGAGTCCGACCCGGCCGCGGGTGAGGCGACGGGGCTGAAGTGACGGTTTTGGCCTGACACTGCTGCGAAGGGCTGCTTCGCCATTGCGCGCGGAGCCCTTCGCGGCGTGCCTTCGGGTGTTCTCGAATGCGGGCCAGAGTGTCGACTTTCTGCGCCTGTGCCGGCTTTCAAATAATCAACAGCGTTCTTGCGGGGAAGACAAAACGGTCGGGGTAAGCCATTGCCACCCATCGCGATCGGAATGGTGCTGCCGGCTTCTCTAGGGTGGACGCGTGCGTCGTGTCCTCATCCTCGGCCCCGCCGGCAGCGGCAAATCCACTCTCGCTCGCCGCCTGGGCGCGGTACTGGACATGCCCGTCACCCACCTGGACCAGCTGTATTGGCGCCCCGGCTGGGTGCCGGCACCGCCTGAGGAGTTCCGCGCCGCGCAGGCCGCCGCCGTCGCCACGGACGGCTGGGTCATCGAGGGCAACTACAGCTCCGGTTTCGACCTACGCCTGCCGCTGGCCGACACCGTCGTTTTCCTCGACGTCGGCCGGACGACCAGCCTGCGCCGCGTCCTGCTGCGCCACCTGCGCGAACGCGGCCGCGACACCCAGGCCCCCGGCTGCGTCTCGAAGCTCGACCTCGAGTTCGTCAGCTGGATCTGGAACTGGCCGCGTACCCACCGCAGCCGCGTCTTGGCATCGGTGGCCGCGGACGCGCCGCAGGCCTGCCACCACCTGCTGCGCACCCGCGCGGACGTCGCGGCTTTCCTGCTGTCGGTCTAGCCGTCTTGCGGGTCGGGAGAAAACCGGACACCTCGTTCGTTGAGAAGGTATGGCTGTCGCGTTCCTGCTCTACGTCATCGCCGAGGTCGCCGCGATCTGGGCCGTGGGCTCCCTGGTGGGCGTCCTCGGCACGATCGCGCTGCTCATCGCGGGCGCCTTCGTGGGCTCCTGGCTCGCCCGCCGCGAGGGCGCCAAGGCGATGCGCGCCTTCGTCACCAAGGCCCAATCCGGCCGCCCCGCCGACAAAGAACTGACCGACGGCATGCTCATCGCCGTGGGCGGCATCCTGATCATGGTGCCTGGGTTTGTCAGCGACCTGTTGGGGTTGTTCGTCCTGCTGCCGCCGTCACGCGCGCTCGTGCGCCGCTGGTGGCTGCGTCGGGCTGAGAAGCGCGCGATCCGGTACGCGAACACCCGCCGCGGCCCGGTGATGGTGGTGGACAGCGAAGTCGTCGCCGAGGATCCGCGACCGACCACCCACCCGATCATCGAGGAACGCGTCGTCGAAGGCTGACAACCCGCGACAGTCCTTCGATGCCACAATGGCCGCCGTGGACAGCCTGAACACCACGTCCGCGGTGCGCGCCCGCATGAGCAAGCAGAAGTCCCGCGACACCGGGATCGAAATCGCCTTGCGCAAGATCCTTCACGCTGCCGGCTTCCGCTACCGCGTACACCGCCGACCAGTGAAGGGCGTCCGCCGCGAGGCCGACCTGGTGTTCGGCCCAGCCCGCGTCGCGGTCTTCGTGGACGGCTGCTTCTGGCACGGCTGCCCCGACCACGCCACCTGGCCCAAGAACAACGCCGACTTCTGGCGCACGAAAATCGAAACCAACCGCCGTCGAGACGCCGACACGGACACCCGCCTGCATGACGCCGGCTGGCTCGCGGTCCGCATCTGGGAACACGAAGCTGTGGACACCGCTGCGGATCGGGTGATCGCCGCAGTCAGCGAGCGGCGCTCGAAGATCTAGTCGGGGTTCTTGACCAGACCTTCCACGCCGTTGCGGGTTTCCTTCCAGCTCTGCTTGACGCACGCGTCCAGGACTGCGTCATCGAGCTCTTTGCCCAGCGCAGCAGCGAGGACGTGCGCGCCCAACCGTGGCGGGATCGCATTGCCGATCTGCTGCGCGATGGCCCTCCCCGACCAGGGATAGTCGTGCGGGAAGGTCTGAAGCTTGCCTGCCTCGTGATCCGCGAACCGTTCAGGCAGCCCTTTCGCCCGGCCGACGAGACGGTTGCGAGAAACCTTGCCGGTCACTGTGAAGGCCGGCTGTGAGGAATCCCGCTCGCCACGCAACTTCGGATCACCCCCGGTGCCGTAGTTGGACACCACCGTGAACTGGTCCGACCATCCGAGTGCCTCGCCCATCGTCTTCCACGGGCGCAGGTTCGCGTCGCCCTCGCCGCGAGCTCGACCCTTGCGGTAGCGACGATGCGTTGGAGCGGGCAGTTTCGCCACGCCGGTCAGCCGAGCGATCAGGATCGCCCGCCGGCGGGTCTGCGGAACGCCGAAGTCCTCCGTGTGGAGGATTCCGCAGTCGACGCTGTAGCCGCGAGATCTGAGGACGCGACCGAACGCCTGCCACACAGGGAGCACAGCAGGGACCTGCTCCAGGAGGATCGCCTCGTAAGGGACTCCGCGATCAGCCGCGTCGAGGGCCCACCGCAAGGGCTCCAGAACCAGCCCAGTTCGCTCGTCCTTCAGCTTTCGCAACGCCGGAAGTACGTCGTTGCCCTCTTCCATCGCTTCGACAAACCTCAGCACACGGTCGAGCGCTTTTCGGCCCTCGCCTTTCCCGGCGACCGTGTACGTCTGGCAGGGCGGGCCTCCGGTGAGGATGCGGGCCTCGGGGTAGTCGATCGGCTTGGAATGGCGCACATCGCCGTGTTTGGTGCGCAGCCCGGCTTTTTTGCGGGTCTCGCAGGCGTCGTCGTCCCACTCGACCCCGGTGACCGACACACCGAGCCAATGCGCGGCGACATCGAGGCCACCGGGACCGGCGAAGAGGTCCACCATCTCGACCTGCGCAGATGTCGGCGAAGGCGGCTGTCCGTCGGTCATGGAGCGGAAGTCTATAAGCCGAGTACGACAAGTCCGGACCAGTCCCGAACCCGACACGCCGGCGAGCGTTTCACTCCACGCTCATGTCAGCGTGACGCGTTCGTGACCACACGGAGTAACAAAGGCGGCCGCCCGTGCGACGACCGATCACGGAGCGCGTTGCGTTGCGAAGGGCATCGCCCCGGTCAGGGGTCGCTCTTCGAACATCCCTGACGGGCCCGCCGACAAGTCCTACCGTGGATCGGGTCGGCGTGGACCGTCGGCGCGCCCGGACACGCAGATGGAGGATCGGTGACCGACAAGTTCGACCAGCAGTACGCGACATTCCTCGACCTGGTGGACACGGGCACCCCGGAGAGCGCGCTCAAGAAGATGGAGCTGGTCGGAGCTCCCGAGGAACTCCTGCAGCAGATCGCCGAACGGCACGAACAGGAGACCATCAGAGTCAGGGAGCGCGAGGAACCGCACAGCGTCGTCGTCGACAACCGGCTCACCTGGTACAGCGGCCCGCGACCGAGAGACAGGTGCTGGCCGGCACTGGAAGAGTTGCTGCGGAAGTCGGGCTGGTCGGAGAAGAGTCTCGAAGACCTCGACGGCGCCTCGACCAAGGTCGTGTCGCTGCTGAGCCACCCGCGGGAGCGGGCATTTTCGACCAAGGGCCTGGTCGTCGGCTACGTCCAGTCGGGCAAGACCACCAACTTCACCGCCGTCACAGCGAAAGCGGCTGACCGTGGCTACAAGCTCTTCATCGTCCTCGCCGGCATCCACAACGGCTTGCGCAGGCAGACTCAGCTCCGGCTCGTCGAGCAGCTGGTAAAGCCGAACCCTTCGCGGTGGCATCAGCTCACCGACCCGGACAAGGACTTCACGCCACCCGCCAACGCCGCGTCCTACCTGGCCGACAGCAGCAAGCAGTACGTCCTGTGCGTGATCAAGAAGAACCCCCGAGTCCTCGAGAAGTTCTCGGCGTGGCTCGAAACGGCTTCGGAGTACCTGGCCGACTGCCCGGCATTGATCATCGACGACGAAGCCGACCAGGCCACCGTCGCCACCGAGACGATCAACCCGCTCATCATCGAAATCCTCGGCCGGCTGCCGAAATCCGCGTACGTGGGCTATACCGCCACTCCGTTCGCGAACCTGCTGATCGACCCGTCGGCCAAGGACCTCTACCCCGAGCACTTCATCGTCAACCTGCCCAAACCGCAGGGACACTTCGGCACCGAGGTGCTGTTCGGCCGAGACGTGATGGACGGGGAGGACCCCGAGGACGTCTTCGACGGTTACGACATGATCCGCGAGGTCCCCGACTCCGAAGTGGACCTGGTGCGCCCGAGTTCACGCGCCGATGCCGACGGCTTCCAACCGGTCATGACGGAGTCGCTGCGCACCGCGATCCGCTACTTCTGGCTCAGCACCGCTGCGCGCCGGGTGCGCAAGACGGGCAACCCGCACGCCACGATGCTGGTGCACACCAGCGTGAACACCGCGGTCCACAACAGCTTCGAGTACCCGCTGACCAAGCTCCGCGACGAGAACGAAACCCTGCTCCGGGCAGGCGACACCCGGCTCCTCGACGAGCTGCGCGAGCTGTGGGAGAAGGAAACTTCGAGGGTGCCCGCGGAATTGTTCGGCGAACACCCGGTGCTGTTCGAGGAGCTGGAGCCGCTGCTGCCGAGTGTCCTGCATGACTGCCGGATCATCATGGACAACTCCGGCAGCAAGGACCGTCTGGACTACGAGAACGGCCCTGTTGTCGCGATCGCGGTCGGCGGCAACACCCTGTCCCGCGGCTTGACGCTGGAAGGCCTCGCGGTCAGCTTCTTCGTGCGCTCGGTATCCGCGTACGACACGCTCCTGCAGATGGGGCGGTGGTTCGGTTTCCGCAACGGCTACGCCGACCTGCCCCGAATCTGGATGACCGACGAGCTGCGCGACTGGTTCCGCCACATCGCGACCGTCGAGAGCGAGATGCGCCGTGACATCGACGTCTACATGGTCGAGGACAAGACGCCGATGACCTTCGCGGTCCGCCTGCGCACGCACCCCTCGTTGCGGGTGACAGCTGCCGCCAAGATGACCAACGCGGTGCCGTCCGCGTCGGCGTACGGCGGCAAGCGGGTTCAGACCCGGTACTTCCACACAGACCACGAGTGGCTTGACGCCAACCAGGCAGCGGCTCGCAAGCTGGTCGAGAAGGCCGCGCTGGAAGGTAGTCCCGACACCTCGGTGACCGACGGAAATCATCTCGTCCGCGGAGTTCCGCACGACCTCGTGACCGATTTCCTCCGCGAGTACCAGTTCGACGCACGGTCGCAGGAGTGCGACTCGAAGCTGTTGACCGAGTACATCGCCAAACGCATCGGCAAGTCCGGAGCGCTGCGGAAGTGGAACGTCGCACTGATCGGTGGGTCGGCGGGCAAAGATTCCGACCCGAGGGCGTTCACCTTTGCCGACGACTTCACCGTTCGCATGGTCACGCGTTCGGCGTTGGACGGCGACGACCCCGCCTCTGTCGACATCAAGACGCTCATGAGCCGTCGAGACGCTGCAATCGATCTTGACACTTCTTCGGTACGCGGCGAGTTGACCGAGCAGATGATTTTCGCGCTCCGACTACAGCAAAGCCCCGAGACTGCATTGCTGGCGCTCTACGCGATCGACAAGGATTCCCGGCCCAAGGAATCGAAGGCTGAAGCCCGCGTCCCTCGCCGCGGACTGAACGCGGCGGCCGACGTCATCGGCGTCGGACTCATCTTCCCGGCACCGACTTCGGACGACTCGACGGTCGAGTGGCAGTACGTGGCCACGAACCTGTCGAAGGTCCGCATCGAAGAGGAGGACCTGAGCGCCCTCGACGCGGTGGACGACTGATGTCCGCACCGTTGCGGAAGGTCGTCGACGACCACTGGGAGCAACTCGAGGAGGAGCCCGTCTCCGGCCCGGACCACGTGCGCACCTCGGACCTGCCGGTGACGACACCGCTCGGTCCGGTGCTCGCAGCCGTGGACCACGTGGGAAACCGCCACGTCCTCGTGCCGTTGACCGCACACCAGCACGTCCGGCCGGACCGAGGCGCAGCTGCGCTGACCGTCCGCGAACGGCCGCTTGAGAACGGCGAGGTCTACGAGCGCTACGCCGATCTCGGTTGCCTGCGCAGGGATCTCGACGAGGTGTTCACCGGCCTTGTCGTCGACGTCCTCGCTGCCGTCGAAGAAGCGCCCGAGCGACCCCTGAAAGCCCTCTACACGGTCCTGGCCCGGTGGCGGGCCCTGTTCCAGCACTCACCGGCGCCGCTGATCGCCGATCGGCTGGCAGGGCTCTTCGGCGAACTTGTGGTGCTCAACGAGCTGCTCGCGGGCGACAGCACGGCGGTCGACTTCTGGACGGGACCGTCCGGACACCGACACGACTTCACCGTCGGGACGCAGGGCATCGAGGTGAAGACCTCCACCGCCACGACCGACCGGAAGGTTCGCATCCACGGCGTCGAGCAGCTCCTGCCGCCGCCGCACGGAGACCTCGACCTGGTGTGGGTCCGACTCGAACGGGTTGCGGAGCAGGGCCGGACGATCGCCGACCTGGTCGAGGACACCCGTCAGGCCGGCGACGACGACAACGGGCTGCTCTTCAAACTCGCCGAAGCCGGCTACCGCCCGGCCGACGCGGACCTGTATCGGGAAGTGCGCTTCACCGTTCGCGAACAACGCTGGTACGAGGTCGGCAAGGATTTCCCACGCATCGACCCCTCGTCGGCGCCTCCGGGGATCTCCGACCTCGACTACACCCTCGACCTCGATCAACAGCAGCCGCAGGTCACGGACGACAACGACATCCGCGATCGGGTCATTCGGATCACCCAGGAGAACAAGTGACCGAACCAGCCTGGCACTCCCAGACGTTCCCGCCCGAAGGCGCGAGCGCAGCCGAGGGGATTCGCAACCAGCTCGGCAGGCCCGAGCTGGACCTGCTGACGATCCTCGTGCGCGAGTCGGCCCAGAACAGCTGGGACGCGCGAGCCGGCGACACCACGGTCTACTACCACCTCGACTTGAAGGTCGTCAGCCCGGCGCACGCGCCGGCGTGGCGGGAACTGCTCACCCGAGGCGTTCCCGCCCACGAGAACCTGCCGCTCCGGCAGGCGATCTCGAGCCCGGCGATCCGCGTCCTGACAGTCTCGGACCGCGGAACGACCGGCCTGGGCGGACCGACCCGTGCGGACAACGCGGTAGTCGAGAACCACGACTTCGTGTCCTTCATCCGGAACATCGGCGAGCCGCGGGACACCGAGCTCGGCGGTGGCACCTACGGCTTCGGCAAAGGGATCTTCTATCTCCTGAGCAAGCCCGGCACCGTGCTCATCCACACACGATGCAAGGTCCCGGGTGGGTTCGAGACCCGGTTGATGGGCTGCGCGCTCTGGAAGAGCTATGCGGAGGGCGAAGGTCTGTCCGGACGGCGGTACACCGGTCGCCACTGGTGGGGCGCCGTCTCCGCGGACGGCGTAGTCGAACCGCTCGTCGGTGCTGAAGCCGACGCCACCGCGGAACGGCTGGGTCTGCGCGCCTTCGGCCGCCAGGAGACCGGCACGACGGTCGTCGTCATCGACCCCGACCTCGGGGAGCTGGAGATCCACGAGGCCGGCGAGTACCTCGCCGAGACGATCGCCTGGAACCTCTGGCCGAAGATGCTGACCGGACCCGACGACCACATTCCTCCGATGCGGTTCTCGGTGCAGTGCGACGGGATCACGGTGCCCGTCCCTGACCCGCGCGAGACCACGCCGCTGGACATGTTCGTCGCGGCGCACGACGCGATGCAGTCGGACGAGGACCACAAGGAACTGCGCTGCTACAACCCCAAGGCGAAGCTCGGCAACCTGGGGCTCGAGAAGCGCTTCGTTTCACCGTTCGCCGAAACTCCGGCCGGTGTTGCGGCAGGCATCGGCAGCACTGTCCACCACGTCTGTCTGATGCGGACTGCCGAGTTGGTGGTCACCTACCACGCCGGCCCCAAGCCGCCGGCGGAGTATGTCTCGTACGCGGGTGTTTTCCGCGCCGACGCCGAGCTGGACAGCGCGTTCGCCGCCTCGGAACCACCGACGCACGACGCCTGGCACTGGCAGTCCCTCGAAGGGCGCGACAAGACTTTCGTCAAGACGACTTTCACGCGGATCAAGGAGTCCGTCGAAGAACTGATCGATGTGGATGGTCGGGTCAAGACGGGATCGTCCGAGATCGCTTTGGGCGCAGCCAGCCGCTCCTTCTCAGACCTGGTCGCGGGTTCCTGGGGTATCGGCGGCGCGTCCGACTATCGACAGGCGTTCAAGCCGGTCGCTCCCACCGCACAGACCAGCGCCTCTCAGCGTTCCGGCGACTTGTTCGACTCCGGCGCCGGCGGGGTCTCCGGAGCAGGCAGCGACGACGGGGCGAGCTCGACACCGGGTCCGGATGTCCGTCCCGGACCCGGTACGTCGACCGGACGGCGGCCGAGGGTGGAGTACGTGGAATCGCCTTCTTACGAGATCCGCGCCGGGCGCGTCGTGCTGACCCAGGCGTTCCGGATCACCACACCCGGCCTGCATCGGTGCGTCGCCGATCTCGGTGTTGCGTTGGCAGGCACCAGCAGTCGTGAAACCGATCCGCCGCGGGGAGCCGACGAACCGCAGTTCTTCGGTTGGGAAGGTCCGGACGGCGCGCTTCGCACGGAGCCGAGCCAAGTCCTCGAGGGCAGCGAGGACGTATGGCGCGTTCTGGTCCGACCGGCACCGGACACGACAACCGAGATCACGGTGACCGCCCGGCGTGAGGAGGCGCTTCGATGAGCACCCAGGCTCCGCCGTATCGCACGGCACCGCACGGCTCAGTTGTTCCCGGACCGTGGCAGTGGCTCATCGACGACGTCCCGACCGAGCTGCCGGACGCCTTGCCGGACTGGGACTACCGGACGGACTTGTCGTTGCGGCAGTCGGTCACCGTCGACGTGGATCTCGTGCGACATGCCACCGGCCTTCCGCCTTCGGCGAAGTTGACCCTGGCGGTGGTCTGGACCGCCTCAGGCTCCGGGTTGAAGGCCGCCGGCGACCGCATCACCCTTCCGGGGTCGGGCATCGCCAACGTGGAGCTCGGCGCGATTCTGCAGGGAAGTCAGCTCGGCGGCGTGCTGAAGCTGGAAACGACACTGGTGCTCGCCGAGTACTCCGAGGCCGGCGCGTTCGCCTCACCTCGACGAGCCGGCTCCATCCTGTGGTCCGGCGACTACAGCACCCGGCTCCAGGGCGACGCGCCGCTCTTCCCGATCGCTGTGGTCGATTTCTCCAAGACGCAGTACCCCGAAGGCGCCGGTTGGCATGTCGAAATCGGCGGTGACTTCGAGACGGCCACCATGGGAGCGCTACTCCTGCTGGTGAATGAACGCAAGCAGGTGCTCGTCGAAGCCATGCGGAACGCAGCCAAGCCGCGGGCCGTAGATCGTGTGGTGCTGTCGACGGTCCACACGGACGTCGCCCGCACGCTGGTCGAATACGCGTTGCAGGACGAGGACTTCAGTCTGGAGGCCGACTACGGCGAGGAAAGCATCGGCAGCACGCTGCAGGCTCTCGTCGGGCGGTTCTTTCCCGGCCAGAGCGTGAATCACCTGCGCCAGAGCCGAGAACAGTCGCCGACCACGTTCGCCACCGAGCTGCAGCACGCCGTTCGGATCTTCGAGGAGTCCTGATGAGCGTCCTGTTCCCGCGTCTGCTGCCCCGCCAGGCACAAGCGTTGTACGACCAGTACAAGTCGCTGACGATCGAGGAGCTCGAACAGCAGGTTGCTCTGCGCCACGATTCCGCGGTCTATGCCGCGACGGGCGGAGACCGCGTCCGGGAGAAGGACCTCGAGAAACTCCGCCAGGCGATCGTCTCCGCAGCGCGCGAAGCGGGTTTCCCCGGCCGAGCGACGACGAACGGTCAGACGAACTTCGACCGGAAGATCGCTGCGTTGCTGCACCAGACGTCGGGTCTGGCGCCCGCGGAGGCGGCCGCGCGGGACATCTGGGCGTTCCTCGCGCTCGTCGTACTGCCGGACGTCTCCTTCTGGAGGTTCGAGAAGCGGACCGACGAACGCTTCCTCGCCAAAGACCTCACTCGGCACGTTTTCGGCCGCCTCTGGTGGCGTGCTCACCTGGTCCACGATCCCGACAGCAGCGAGCCCTACGCTGCCTTGAACATCCTCGGAGAAGCAGCGTTCGACCAGATCTACGCACGCCGGCGAGCACTCGGTGGCAGCCCGCAGCTGGTCCGGTCGATCCTCCACGTGTGGCAAGAGATCGACACCGCAGGAGTCAACACCACCGACCTGTTGAAGGACTTCCTCAAGCGCCTGCTCCGACTCGGCGCCTTCATGTCCTTCGAGACCCTCGAAGACGAGCAGCTCGCCGCCGAGGTGCGCCGCGCCGCGCACGATTCGCTGCACGCCTTCGCCGCGGAACGCGGGCCGCGGCACGCGCTCAGCTGACTTACCCGCCAGTGCTCGGCTTCGGGATGTCGAAGTAGCTCGAGAACCGCACCGCCGGTGCGTACTCGCCCTTAACCTTCACGCGGCCCGTCACGAACATCGCCGCGGGGGCGGAGGCGCCGGTGGCCATGCGGATGAAGTCGTCCACCGAGAGGGTGAGGGTGGTGTCCGCGGTGCGGGACAGGTCGGTGCTCGAGACGCACGCGCCGGATTCGATGACGGTTTGGAAGCGGTCGTAGCCGTCGTCGCCGGTGCCGCCGGAAAAGCGCCAGGAAAGGACGAAGTCGACGTGGCGGGCGCGGTCGGCGCGGAAATGCTCGGACATTCTGCGGAAAATCTCGTCGAGGAAGACCGCGCGTAACTCGGGGTGGTCGGCCAGGGCCTTGAGTTGGTCGCGGGAGGCGCGGTGGACGACGTCGACCAGGGCCTGGGTGGTCAGGCTGCTCAGTTCGATGCCGGCGCCCGCGTTTCCGAGCATGTGCAAGGTTTCCAGGACCTGCACGAACTGCGCGGGCGTGAGCTTGCCGACGTCCAGCTTGCGGGCGAAGCCGTTGACCGCGTGCCCCTCGGAGGCGGTAGAACGGGAACGCGAGAAACGGGACACGGAAACGGAGTCTAACGGCTCAGGCGGGCTTCGGGAGGTCGAAATAGCCGATCAAGCCGGCCGCGAATGCGAGGTCGCCTTTCACCTTGATTTTGCCCGTCACGAACAACACGGCGGGAGTTGCTTGGTGCGTGATGAGGCGGAAGAAGTCGACCGGCGACAGGGTGATGGTGACGCGGGGGCGGGCGCCCTCGACGGTCCGCGAGACCGTGCACGAGCCGCCGGAGATGGCCGTCGCGTAGCGGTCGTAGCCGCCGGCGCCGGTGCCGCCGGAGAGGCGCCAGTGGATGACGGCGTCGAGCGCGCGGGCGCGGTCCACGCGGATGTGCGCGCCCATGCGGGCGAAGATCTCGTCGAGCACGCGTTCGCGCAGGGGGCGGGAGGCGACCACGGCCTCCAGCTGCGCTCGGGACGCGCGCGAGACGAGCGTGGCGAAGCGGGTCGGGTCGACCTTGGCCAGGGAGAACGCCGGGGCGTCTTCCGACAGGCGGATGAGGGACGAGAGCAGGCGGCGGAAGTCGTCGCGGCCGAGTTCGCGGGGGTCGATGGCGTCGGCGACGGTGTTGACGTCGAGGCCGTCGAGCGCGACGCGGTCGAGGGCGTCGAGCAGGGCGGCGCCGCGCAAGCCGGCGACGTCAGAACCGTCGGCCATCCCAAGCCCCTTCCGTGATCTTCCAGCAAAGGCTACCCATGAGTAGGTAAGCGGGCAAGCACGCGCCGACCACGGCGGCAGGTACCGTCTCCTGCTGGCGAGAGGGAGGTCGGAGAGTGCCCGACGAAGATCAGCGCCCGCCCGAGCGGGCCCGGCGGCTGCCGCGCGCGGTGCGTGAGCGGCAGATCCTGGACGCCGCCGTGCGCGTGTTCTCCCGCCACGGCTACCACGCGGCCTCGATGGACGAGATCTCCGACGTCGCGGGCGTCTCCAAGCCGATGATCTACACCTACCTCGGCTCGAAGGAAGACCTCTTCGGCAAGAGCATCCAGCGCGAGGCGACGCGCCTGCTCGAGGCCATCCAGGCGGGCGTCCAGCCGGATCTTCCACCTGACATGCAGCTTTGGCACGGGCTGCGGTCGTTCTACCGCTTCGTCGCCGAGTACCGCGAGTCGTGGACGGTGCTGCACCGCCAGGCGCTGACCGTCGGCGGCGCGTTCGCGGCTGAGATCACCGCGATGCGCGGGCGGGCGATCGAGCTCGTCGCCGCGCTCGTGGTGTCGGCGGGGACGCGGAAGGGGCTCGGGGAGCAGGCCGAGTTCTCCGGCGCCGGGCTGGCCGCCGCGCTGGTCGGTGCGGCGGAATCGTTGGCTGACTGGGCGTTGGACCATCCGGAGATCTCGGACAGCGTGCTTGCGTCGTGGCTGATGAACCTGGTGTGGCTGGGCTTCAACGATCTCATCGAAGGTCAGGTCTGGAAGCCGTCGGAATGACGGTCGCCGCCCTGGTCGTCTCGACCTGCGCGCTCTTGTTCACGGTCGTCTCGTTCTGTCCAAGGGCTTCGGCTTGCCCTGCTCGGCGAACCTGCGGTGGACCCAATCGATTGGAGCATGACGCACTGGACGCCTGAAACCGATCGGAAGTCCCTGCACTCTTCGCAGTGACAGGGCGAAGCGTCCTTCGAATGTTCGTGGAGTTCGAGGCGACGGGGCCAGCTCTTGGGCATCAAGATCGCAAACTTCACGTAGAAGCGAAACTTTCGCACAAGGCCAAGTGGCGGCGGGTAGGAAGCTGCACCTTGCACGGGTCGGCGATCATCAACCCGAAGGTCTTGATCACCTGGCGGAACTCACCGTCAGACGGCTGAGATCACGCCGTCCAGGTGCGGTTTCGGCTTGCGCGCCTGCCATAGCTCGAACGCCCAGCCCTCGTCCGTCGGCCAGGCGGTGAAAGCCGCGCGGGCCGGGAGCAGCACAGGGTGCTTGAAGCGGACGTCCACCGTGTACGCGTCGGGCAGCCGGCCCTCGAAGGACGCCAGGGCGTGGGCCTTCGTCCACATGCCGTGGGCGATGGCGCGGGGGAAGCCGAACAGGCGCGCGGTCAGTGGGTGCAGGTGGATGGGGTTGCGGTCGCCCGAGACCTCGGCGTAGCGGCGGCCAATGTCGCCCGAAACGGTCCACAGGGCGGTCGGCGTCGGGGGGACCAACGAAGCGCGCGGCCGCGAGGAACCCGAGGAACCCGAGCGGCGCAGATAAGTCGACACCTCCGACCACACCAGTTCCGTGCCCGCCCACAGCTCGCTCACCATGTCGAACTGTCGGCCCTTCTCGTGCGGCCGCAGGTTTTCCGCCCGCACCCGCGCGGAAAACGTCTCGCTCAGCGACAGCGGGCGACGGACCGTGATGGAGTTCGCCACGTGCACCAGGCCGAGCAGCGGGAACGGAAAGTCCGGCTCCGTCATCAACGCCATCTGCAGGCCGAAGACCAGCATGTGCGGGTAGGTCGCTGGCAGTACATCCGAATACCGAAACCCGCACACCTCCGCGTACGCAGCGACGTGCGCAGGGGAGACCGTGACCGACGGCCGCACCAGCTCCGTCTCCGGCAGCGTCGAACCGCGGCCGCGGCGTAGCAGGGCCTTCGGGTACAGCGTCGCCAGGCTGGGCGCGCTGGACAGCTCGCGAACCGACATCGTCACGCTCCCAGCAGGGCCTGGCCGCACACGCGGACCACGTTGCCGTTGACCGCGGCCGACGCCGGGTTGGCGTACCAGGCGATGGTCTCGGCGACGTCGACCGGCAGGCCGCCCTGGCCGAGGCTCGACACGCGCCGCCCGGCTTCGCGGATGAACAGCGGGACGGCGGCGGTCATCTTGGTCTCGATGAAGCCCGGCGCGACGGCGTTGATCGTGCCGCCGTACTCCGCGAGCTGGGGCGCGCCGACGTTGACCATGCCGATCACGCCCGCCTTCGACGTCGCGTAGTTCGTCTGGCCGACGTTGCCGGCGATGCCCGCGATGGACGAAACGCCGATGATGCGGCCGTTTTCGCGCAGGACCTTGTCGGCGAGCAGCTTGTCGTTCACCGCGAGCTGCGCGGCGAGGTTCACGGTGAGCACGGCGTCCCAGCCGCCCTCGGTCATGTTGCCCAGCGTCTTGTCGCGCGTGATGCCGGCGTTGTGCACGACGACGTCGACGCCGCCGTGGCGCGTGGTGAGGTACTCGGCGAGCTTGGCCGGCGCGTCGGCCGCCGTGATGTCCAGCTGCAGCGCGGATCCGCCGACGCGATTGGCCACTGTGGACAGATCCGCGCCCTGAGCCGGGATGTCCAGGGCGACGACGTGGGCGCCGTCGCGGGCGAGCGTCTCCGCGATGGCCTCGCCGATGCCGCGCGACGCGCCGGTGACCAGCGCGACCTTGCCCGCCAATGGCTTTTCCCAGTTCGCCGGGGCCGCGGCGGAGGTGCCGTGCGTGCCGACGCGGATCACCTGCGCGTCGACGAACGCCGACTTCGCCGAGAGCAGGAACCGCACCGTCGACTCGGCCGCGGCTTCGGCGCCTTCGGCCACGTACACGAGCTGCGCCGTCGCACCGCGTTTCAGCTCCTTGCCGACAGAGCGCACGAAGCCCTCCAGCGCCCGTTGCGCGATCCGCTCGCGACCCTCGACCAGCTCCGGCGGCGTGCCGAACACGACGACGCGGCCAGACGGCCCGACCTTGCGGATCACCGGGTGGAAGAAGCGGTAGACCTCACGCAGGTCGGCGGGATCCTTTATGCCGGTGGCGTCGAAGACGAGGGCGGCGTGGCGTTCGGCCGGGACTTCGAGAACCTCGATGCCGGCTTCGGAGACCTGACTCTTCAGGATCTTTTCGAGCCGTCCGCCCGGCGCGGCGCCGAGGAGTGCGGGACCCTCGAGTGCGGGCTGGCCGGCGCGGTAGCGGCGCAGCGTGGCGGGGTTGGGCAGGCCGAGCTTCGGCACCACGAACTTCCCCACCGGGGTTTTCGTGAACTGCTGGTACCTGTCAGCCATCGAGCGCCTCCCGTGCCGTCTGCGTCACGTCGCAGTCTAACCTACTCGCTAGTAGGTTACAGTGTGAAAGCACCGACTCAGAGAGGTGGACGTCATGGCGACCAGGAAAACCGCCGCGGTCCGCAAGGTCGCGATCATCGGTGGCAACCGCATCCCCTTCGCGCGGTCGAACGGCCCCTACGCGAAGGCGTCGAACCAGGACATGTTCACCGCCGCGCTCGACGGTCTCGTCAGCCGCTTCGCCCTGCAGAATGAGGTGATCGGCGAGGTCGCGGCGGGCGCGGTGCTCAAGCACTCCAAGGACTTCAACCTCGCGCGCGAGAGCGTGCTCGGCAGCCGGCTCTCGGCCGCGACACCCGCGTCCGACGTCCAGATGGCGTGCGGCACGGGGTTGCAGGCCGTGATCAACGTGGCGCACAAGATCTCGCTGGGGGAGATCGACTCCGCCATCGCGGGTGGCGTGGATACGACGAGTGACGCTCCACTGGCCGTGAACGCCGACCTGCGCAAGATCCTCGTGCAGCTCAACTCCGCGAAGACGCTGGGCGACCGGCTCAAGCTCCTCACGAAGCTGCGGCCGGGCCAGATCGTGCCCGAGATCCCGCGCAACGCCGAGCCGCGCACGGGCCTGTCGATGGGCGAGCACGCGGCGCTGACGGCGAAGGTCTGGGACGTCACGCGCGAGGCGCAGGACGAGCTCGCCGCGGCCAGCCACCAGCACCTCGCCGCCGCGTATGACCGCGGGTTCTTCGACGACCTCGTGACGCCGTTCCTCAAGCTGGCCAAGGACCAGAACCTGCGGCCGGATTCGAGCGTCGAGAAGCTGGCCAAGCTCAAGCCTGTGTACGGCGGCGCCGACGGCACCATGACGGCCGGCAACTCGACGCCGCTCACCGACGGCGCGTCGACCGTGCTGCTCGCGACGGACGAGTGGGCGAAGGCGCACCACCTGCCGGTGCAGGCGTACCTGACGTTCTCGCAGACAGCGGCCGTCGACTACGTCCACGGCGCCGAGGGGCTGCTGATGGCGCCCGCGTACGCGGTGCCGCGGATGCTGGAACGCGCGGGACTTTCCTTGCAGGACTTCGACTTCTACGAGATCCACGAGGCGTTCGCGTCGCAGGTGCTGGCCACGTTGAAGGCGTGGGAGGACCCGGCGTTCGCCAAGGAGAAGCTGGGTCTCGACGCGCCGCTGGGCTCGATCGACCGGGCGAAGCTGAACGTCAACGGCTCGTCGCTTGCCGCCGGGCACCCGTTCGCCGCGACGGGCGGGCGGATCGTGGCGACGCTGGCGAAGCTGTTGCACGAGAGGGGATCCGGGCGTGGCTTGATCTCGATCTGCGCGGCCGGGGGCCAGGGCGTGACGGCGATTCTGGAGAAGTGAACCCGGGCCCCGTTGTGCGGGGCCCGGACCTCTTCAGCTGAGCTGCTTTTCGGCCTTCTTGCTCAGCTTCTCGGCCTGCTTGCCGGCCTTCTTCGCGGCGCGGCGGGCGCGCCAGCCGAGCGACGGCTTGCCCGCCGTGTCGCCCGCGGCCAGCAGCAGACCGCCGGCGATGCCCGCGTTCTTGAGGAACTGCACCTGCTGCGCCTGCCGCTCGGCGGGGTCCTTGATCTCCCAGAACCGGTGCGAGGAGGCCGTCGTCGGCACGAGCGTGCCCAGCAACGCGAGCGACGCCAGCCGCGGCGCCTTGCCCGCCGCGAGCGCGAGGCCGGCGCCGATCTTCACGGCGGCGTCGATGCGCACGAGCGTCGCGGGATCGCGCGGCACCTGCTCGGGGACGAGGCCCTCGACCTTGTCGAACGTCTCGGTGAGGAACGGCTCGATCGCCTTCGCGTGCCCTTGGGTGTCGCGGAGCATGCCGATACCGCCGTAGATGAATATCGACGCGAGCAGTGGACGGGCCACCCGGCGCAGTATCACGGTCGTCGCCTTTCCTGCGAGGTCTTCGGTGCTGGTCGAACCTACAACCGGCATTCCCCGTGGGCGGGTCGCCGAACCGCGCTAGTTTTGCCTAGGTGTTTATCGTGTTTTTACTAGATTTGCATAGACGGTTTTAGCGGTTGACTTTGACGCTGCGTCAACTTCTACGGTTGCCGGCATGGAGTGGTCGATCCAGGACATCGCCCGCGCGGCGGGCACGACCAGCCGGACACTGCGGCACTACGACGCCGTCGGGCTGCTCGCGCCCAGCCGCATCGGCGGCAACGGCTACCGCTATTACGACTCGGCCGCCCTGGTGCGGCTCCAGCGGATCCTGTTGCTGCGCGAGCTCGGCCTGGGGCTGCCCGCGATCGCCTCCGTGCTCGACGGCGAGCGCGACAGCGTTGTCGCTTTGTCGATGCATCTCTCGCTGCTGGAACAGGAGCGGGCACGGATCGGGCGGCAGATCGACTCCGTGCGGACCACGTTGAGGAAACTGGAGGGAGGTGAACCACTCATGGCGGAGGAAGTTTTCGACGGCTTCGACCACACGGTGCACGAGGCCGAGGTGACGTCCCGCTGGGGCGCTTCGGCTTATCGCACTGGTGACCAGTGGTGGCGGTCGTTGTCGGCTTCGGAGCGTGCGGCACATCAGCGGGAGCAGGGCGAGATCGCGGCTGGTTTCGGGGCGGCGCGGGCTTCGGGGTTGTCGGTTCAGTCTGCCGAGGTGCAGGCCGTCGTCAGTCGGCTCCACGCTTGGTTGCGGCCGGCGGTGAAGACGGTGTCGCGCGGGTATTTCGTGGGGTTGGGGCAGTTGTATGTCGATGATCCGCGGTATGGAACCTACGACGCTGATTTTGGCCCGGGCACCGCGGAGTTCATCCGGGACGCGATGCGGATCTACGCGGAGCGGAACCTGGCGGAGTAGTGCGGCGTCGGAGTGAGCGCTGGGGGTGGGGATGGTCGGGGCTGCAGACCCGCCCATCCCTCTGGCCTGGGTTGTTTGGTGTCGGCGGGTTGGCTTGGGTTGGCGCGCGTGGTCCGGTGGTGGCCAGGAGACTGGCACGAACGGTCCACCCGCGTGGTGCTGCGCCCGCGAACGGTCCAGTCGCGGATGCGGTTCGGTGCGAACGGTCCACTCGCGTTTTGCCGGGCCCTCGAACGGTCCAGTCGCGGATGCGGTTCGGTGCGAACGGTCCATTCGCGCACGCGACCTGGCGCGAAAGGTCCCCTCGCGCGCAGGGCGAGCGGCGGATGGTCCGGCGTCCCGACTGACCGGGCACGAACGGTCCGCTCGCGCGCGGGGCTCGGCGCGAAAGATCCCCTCGTGTCGCGTCGGGGTGAACGGTTCACCCGCACCCTCCACCCGGCGCGAACGGTGCCTTTATGCGGCGCGATGGCAACGAACGGTCCACTCGCACACACGGCTCGGCACGAAAGATCCATTCGCGCATCCCTCCTGGCGAGCGCGGGCCCGGCATGCGGGAGCGCGAACGGGTCCGGCGCCGCGTCAGCGGTCCATCGGTGCAATGGGCGACGCGTGAGACGTCCCGTGACGACGGGCCATGGGGCCGAACGCCTCCATTCGCACACGCGACTCGGCACGAACGGTCCACTCGCGCACTCGACTTGGCGCGAGAGGTCCACTCGCGCATCGAGGCAGCGGCGAATGGTCCGTTGGTCCCGGCTGGGCACGAACGGACCGTTCGCACGCGCGGCCTGGTGCGATAGATCCGTTGGCACGGTGGTGCCGGTGCGAAAGGTCCGTTCGCGCGGCAGGACCAGGGCGAAGGGTCCGCTCGCGCGCGGGGCTCGGTGCGGAAGGTCCGTTCGCGTGGCGGGACCGGGACGAGAGGTCTGCTCGCGCGCACGGCTCAGTGCGGAAGGTCCGCTCGCGCGGCAGGACCGGGACGAGAGGTCCGCTCGCGCGCACGGCTCGGTGCGGAAGGTCCGCTCGCGCGGCGAGACCTGGGCGAAAGGTTCACTCGCGCGCACGGCCGGGTGCGGAAGGTCCGTTCGCGCGCCGAAACCTGAGCGAAGGGGCCGGTCGTGCGACCCGCGCGGGGTGAGGGGACCAGTCGTGGAGCCCGCGAAGCCCGAGCGCAGTGATCGGCGACACGCGCTAGCGGGATATGGCGCAATATCGGGCCCGCGCTAGATACCCCGATACGGTGGCAGAGTGGACCCCATCCGCAATCCGTTCGCGCCCGGGGCTGGGCAGCGGCCGCCTGAGTTGGCGGGGCGGGAGCGTGAGCTGGGGGCGTTCGAGGTGGTCCTGGAGCGCGTCGCGAGGGGGCGGCCGGAGCGGAGTCTGGTGTTGACCGGGCTGCGGGGGGTCGGGAAGACCGTGTTGCTCGGGGAGCTGCGCTCGATGGCCATTCGGCACGGGTGGGGCGCCGGGAAGATCGAGGCGCGGCCGGATGCGGAGCTCAGGAGGCCGTTGTCGGCTGCCCTGCACAGGGCGATTCGGGATCTCGCGGTTCGGCACAGGGCGCCGGATCGGGTTGAAGAGGTCCTGGGGGTGCTGAAGGCGTTCGCGTTGAAGGCGAACAAGGCCGACTCGAAGCTCAAGGACCGGTGGCAGCCGGGGATCGAGGCGCCGGCCGCGCAGGGGCGGGCTGATTCCGGGGACATCGAGATCGACCTGGTGGAGCTGTTCACGGACGTCGCTGAACTCGCCGCCGACGTCGGCACCGGGGTGGCGCTCCTCATCGACGAGATCCAGGATCTGCAGCCCGACGACGTCTCCGCTCTTTGCGCCGCGTGCCACGAGTTGTCGCAGTCGGGGGCGCCGCTGGTTGTGGTCGGGGCGGGGTTGCCGCACGTGCCGGCCGTGCTGAGCGCTTCGAAGTCGTACTCGGAACGGCTGTTCCGCTACGCGCGCATCGATCGCCTCGGCCGCGAGGACGCCGACTTCGCCGTGATGGCGCCGATCGAACGCGAGGAAGCCGGCATCGAGCCCGAGGCGCTCGACGCGCTGTTCGACGCGTCCGGCGGGTACCCCTACTTCATCCAGGCCTACGGCAAAGCGGCGTGGGACGCCGCGCCCGCGGATCCGATCACGGTGAAGGACGTGCAGGTCGCGGCGCCCGAGGCGGAGTCCGAGCTGGCGGTGGGGTTCTTCGGCTCGCGTTACGAGCGCGCGACGCCCGCCGAGCGCGAGTACCTGATCGCGATGGCCGAGCTGACGCAAGGCCGCGACGAGGCCGCCGGCACCGCCGACGTGGCCGTCTACCTGGGGCGCAAGCCCTCCTCGCTTTCGCCGGCGCGCGACAGCCTCATGAAGAAGGGCCTGGTCTATTCCGCCGAACGCGGGCAGATCGCCTTCACGGTGCCCCACTTCGGGCACTACCTGCTCGGCCGCGACTGACGGCCGTCTTCACCCTCGCTACCGCTCTATGACGTTGCCCAGTGATATCTAGCAAATCAGCTATACAACCCAAGAGGCCATTAGCCTGTTACTTGAAAGTGACCCGAGACACGCGATCTGTCCGGTGATCACCCACAAACAGCCGATGATTCGTCGGCAAGTAAGCCACATCACCGTTGATTCGTTGGCATCCTTGTGAAAAAAGGCGCATACTAGAGACACAACCACCGAGAACCTCCAAAGGGGATGCAGACACAATGAGCAACATCGCCGCCAAGCTCCGTGCTCGTCGCGCCGAGGCTCGTACTCGCCGGGCACTGAACCGGGCGATCGACACCGCGGCCACCTCGACGGTGCGCCAGGAGCTCATCGCCCTCGCCCAGGCGCGTCAGCCGTTCATGCGCTGACGCAGCCAACAACTGGTTAGTGTGTCACTCACATGAGTGACCTAGACCACAAAGTGCTGTGGGTGTAACGTCGCGCCTCGCGGCATCGATACCCACTACGACCCCGTGATGCTGGCGGACCCCCGACCTGGCAGCATCACGGGGTTTCCACATGTCTGGACCCTTTGTCCGATTTCGCAAAACCCTTGCGCGATCCGGCTTGCGGCGCGATGCTTGACTCCGTCAACGATTTGGTTGAGGTGGTCAATGAACGACGTAAGCCTGGCGGAGCGCGTCGCCACCGTGCGCGCGTTCAACCGCCTTTACACCGGGGTGATCGGCGTCCTCGACGAAGGACCGGCCGACGCCGAGTACTCGCTGAGTGAGGCGCGGGTGCTGTTCGAGGTCGCCCAACAAACCGAGCTCCACGTGAGTGACCTGCGAAAACGTCTCGATCTCGACGCCGGCTACGCGAGCAGGCTGCTCAGCCGCCTTGAAAGCCGCGGCCTGGTCCTGCGCGAACGCAGCGGCGAAGACGCCCGCCGCCAGATCGTCCGCTTGACCGACGCCGGCCGCGAAGCGTTCGCCGACCTCGACAGCCGCTCGGTGCGCCAGATCGGCGGCCTCCTCGAACGCTTCCCCGACGAAGACCAGCGCCGCCTGCTTGGCGCGATGGGGACCATCACGCAGCTCGTCCGTGAGAAAACCGCAGATCCCACACTCGTGTTACGCACCCCGCGACCGGGTGACCTCGGCTGGGTGGTCCACCGCCACGGGACCCTCTACGCCCGCGAGTACGGCCTCGACGAACGCTTCGAAGCCCTCGTCGCCCGCGTCGTCGCCGATTTCGCCGACCACCGCGACGACCCGCGCCAGGCCGCGTGGATCGCGGAGCTCGCCGGCGAACGCGTCGGCAGCGTCTTCTGCATGCCCAGCGCGGACGAACGCACCGCCAAACTCCGCCTCCTGCTGCTCGAACCCGCCGCGCGCGGCCACGGCGTCGGCAAACGGCTCGTGCACGAGTGCGTCGAGTTCGCCCGCGGCCGCGGCTACGCGGCGATGGAGCTGTGGACCCTCTCGGCCCTCGACGCGGCCCGCGGCATCTACCGCAGCGCCGGGTTCAGGCTGGAACACGAGGAGCCCACCCGCGACTTCGGTCCGCCGGTGATCGGCGAGACCTGGCGGATGGAGCTCTAGATGTTCGTCGTCTACTGCGCCGTCTGCGACCGCCGCACACTGCTCGGCGTCGACGAGGTCGAGTGGGTCGAGAACCTCACGCGCGGCGTGATCTCCGTGTCCGGCCACTGCCCGCGTGGCCACGACGTGGTGCTCCTGACCGGCGACGCGTTCACCCCGCACGAAGACCCGCGCTACTTCGGGCCGGCGCCACGCATCTGGACCAAGCCGATGAACAAGCTGCGCTCCTGGCTGCGCGGCCATTTCGAGGTGAGCCGCGACCTGCCCGGCCCGTTCTACCGCTTCTGACGCCCCATCAGGAAGAACTCCGGGTTCGGCTTCAACGCCGTGAAGTGCGCCAGCCGGTTGGACATCGCGAACAGCGCCGTGATCGCGCCGACGTCCCAGATCTCGTCCTCGGTCAGTCCCGCATCACGCGCCGCCTCGAGGTCGGCTTCGCCGAACAGCGCGGAATCCTGCGCGAGCGCCAGCGCGAGGTCGACGATCGCCCGGCCGCGCTCGTCGAGCTCCACCTGCCACGGGTTCGCGGCGACGCGGTCGGACAGCTCCGGGTCCTTCGCGCGGATCCGCAGGATCGCCCCGTGCGCGACGATGCAGTAGGTGCAGTGGTTCGCCCCCGACGTCGCGACGACGACCAGCTCGCGCTCCGCCTTCGTCAGTCCGTCTTCGCGCTCCATCAACGCGTCGTGGTAGTCCATGAACGCCCGCAACTCCGCCGGCCGGTGGCCCAGCGCGCGGAAGATGTTCGGCGTGAAGCCGGACTTCTCCGCGATCGCACCCACGCGCTCGCGCAGGTCTTCGGGCAGGTCTTCGAGTTCGGTCACGGGGAACCGGCTGTCGCTCATACCCCAACCTAACGCGGAAACCCGCCACCCTTGGCACCGCGCGTTCACCCGGGTGGAGTTTGCTTACCCCCGTGAACTGGACCGCATACGTGGACGGTTACTGCGAACGCCTCGCGCCCGGGCTGTGGGGCGAGCCGCTGAACGACGTCACCAACCTGGCGTTCCTCGGGTCCGCCATCGCGGTGTGGTGGCGAGCCGACGGACGGCGGACCGGGCGAACGCTCGCGGTGCTCGTCGGGCTCGTGTTCCTGGCCAGCACGGCGTTCCACCTGCTCGCGACGCGCTGGGGCGGGGCCGCCGACTCCGGCTTCATCCTTGTGTTCGTGCTCTACTACGCCGCGAAGTTCCCGCAGGTGTTCTTCGGTGTGCCCCTGCGCAAGTCGTGGCTGGCGGCGCCCGCGTTCGTGGTGCTCACGGCCGCGCTGGCGGCGCTCGGCGGCGGGCTGTACCTCCCGGCGCTGATCGGGCTGGCGGTGTTCGCGGGTGTGCTCGCGTACGCGCGCGACCCGTACTGGACGCACTTCGCGGTGGCGGGCGCAATGTTCGCGTTGTCGCTGGCTTTGCGCACCATCGACGGCGTCGTGTGCGGAGATTTCCCCGTCGGCACGCACTTCCTGTGGCACCTGCTCAACGCCGTGGTGCTCTACGTGGTGTCGAACGCGATGATCGGCAAAGAGAAAGCCCCCTCACCGGAACCGGTGAGGGGGCCGTCCACAGTGGACTAAAGCGTGGCCTGAATCTCAGTGCACGCCGATGGGCCGCAGGTCCTTGTCGTGCTCGTCCGCGTGGTAGTCCGCCGGCTGGGTCTCGTCGACACCGGGGTTCCACTTCGCCGCGTGCGCGATGGCCGAGACGATCACGGCCACCAGCACGTTGGCGATCAGCGCTACGAAGCCCGGGTAGATCTGCACGGTCGTCAGGCCGGTGCCCGAGAACGGGTGCCAGCCGAAGATCGACAGGTTGCCCATCGCGAGCGCCGAGCCGCCGAAGTGCAGCTTTCCGTTGGCGGGGTTGGGGATCCCGTACAGCATGATCAGGCCCCAGCCCATGCCCACGACCCAGCCGGCGATGAGGCCGGCCTTGTGCAGCCACCGCGTGTACAGCGCGAGCGCCACGGCGGGCAGCGTCTGCAGGATCAGGACACCGCCGATGAGCTGCAGGTCGATGGAGAACTGCGGGTCGATCAGGATGATCACCAGCACCGCGCCGAGCTTCACGATCAGCGACGCGAGCTTGGCCTGCTTGGCTTCCTGCTTCGGCGTCGCGTTCTTGCGGATGTACTCCTTGTAGATGTTGCGCGTCCACAGGTTCGCCGCCGCGATCGACATGATCGCGGCCGGCACCAGCGCGCCGATGCCGATCGCGGCGAACGCGATGCCGGCGAACCAGTGTGCGAACTGCGAGTCGAACAGCAGCGGGACGATGGTGTTGCCGTCGGGCTTGCCGGTCGCGTTGTTGGTCAGCGGCTTCACGCCGGCGCTGATCGCGACGTACCCGAGCAGCGCGAGCAGGCCGAGCACCAGCGAGTACGCTGGCAGGGCGACCATGTTGCGCTTGATCACGTTGCGCCCACGCGAGGCGAGCACGCTCGTGAGCGAGTGCGGGTAGAGGAACAGCGCGAGCGCCGAACCGAGGGCCAGCGTGGCGTACTGCAACTGGTTGGCCGACGTCAGCAGGATCGAGCCCGCCGGCTTGCCCGTGGCCGGGCTCGGCGTGGCCAGCTTCGTGGCGGCCTGGTTGAAGATGTGGTCCCAGCCGCCGAGCTTCGAGGGCAGGTACACGATCGCCACGATGATCACGATGTAGATCAGGATGTCCTTGACGAACGCGATCAGCGCGGGCGCGCGCAGGCCCGACTGGTACGTGTACAGCGCCAGGATCAGGAACGCGACCAGCAGCGGCAGGTGCCCGACGATGCCGGAGCCGTTGATGCCCATCGTGCGAAGCACGGCCTCGAGGCCCACCAGCTGCAGCGCGATGTACGGCATGGTCGCGACGATTCCGGTGATGGCGATGAGGAACGCGAGCGTCGGCGAACCGAACCGGCCGCGGACGAAGTCGGCCGGCGTCACGTAGCCGCGCGAGCGGCTGACGGACCACATGCGCAGCGCGGGCAGCAGCACGATCGGGTAGACGACGATCGTGTAGGGCAGCGCGTACATGCCGAGCGCGCCGGCACTGAACACCAGCGCGGGCACGGCGACGAACGTGTACGCCGTGTAGAGGTCCCCTCCGAGCAGGAACCACGTGATCCACGCGCCGAACTTGCGGCCGCCGAGGCCCCACTCGTCGAGGTGGTCGAGGTTCGCGCCGGCCTTCCAGCGCGACGCGACGAACCCGAGCACGGTGACGAGCGCGAAGAGGATGACGAAGATGGTCAGCTGGACCCACTGGATGGTCATCGGCTTTCACCCTCGTCGAGGTCGTCCACGCTCAGCTTGTCCGGCTCGTCAGTGGTCGGCTCCTTGCGGGTCGCCCAGTAGACGATGCCGGTGCACAGCACGCCGGCGGCGACGAACACGAGCTGGAACCAGTAGAAGAACGGCATGCCGAAGAGGCGGGGGCCGTCGAAGTTGAACAACGGCGTGACCAGGATCAGCAGCGGGACGATCAGCAACAGGTTCCACGGGCTGAATTGGAACCCGCGCACCCGCCCGTCCTGTTTGGTTGTGGACATCGGACCTCACTTAACACTCACGCAACACACAACGGGCCTGACCCTAGGACTTCAGCCACGTGGACGTCACACAAACCGGGCAACGATTTGGCCATTCCAGGTCCAGCTGTGGACAACCTCGTGGACAGCTGTCCGGGACCGGTTTCGGTGTTGATCTAGGGGCGGTAGCGGCGGTCAGCACAGGCACCAGGTGTTGTGGTTGCCTGGCCGGAGCGAGTTTCCACACCTTGTGCACAGAGTTGTCCACAGGCAGTGGACAACTTTCGACTAGACTGCGGGGCATGGTTCGGGTCCCGTTGACGGATGAAGAGCGCTCCCGCGGTGAGCGCCTCGGGGTGGCGCTGCGCGCTGCCCGCGCGGGCCGCAGCATGGTCGACGTCGCGGCCGAGGCCGGGATCTCGGTGGAAACGCTGCGGAAGATCGAGACCGGGCGCATCCCGACGCCGGCGTTCTTCACGGTCGCGGCGATCGCCGACGCGGTGGGGGTGCCGCTCGACGTGCTGCGGACGGCGTGCGAAGACGCCGAAGCGGACCCCGCGTTCAAGGCCGCGTTGTCCCAAGCCAGCTAGGCGCGCAGCTTCCCCAGGATGTGCTCCCGGTCGTTGATGAACGCACACGCGCGGACCGGAAGGTCGAAGGAGTTCAGGAGCTTCTCGAAGTCCGAGGTCTCGTCCGGGCTGAGCGGCACGTCGGCGATGGTGATGTGGGCGGCGAGGGTGTCGGTGAGTTCTTCCCATTCGCCGGACCACTGCAGCGTGCGGTAGTGGGCCAGGTCCTCGACCGGGAGGCGGTCGGCCAGCAGGTCGAGCAGGCTGTCGGTGAAGTAGCTGATGCGGTTCTCGGCGCGGTCGGCCACCGTCGGGTTCGCGGGGTCCCGCGCGGTGTCCGGGTTGCGGATCACGCCCGCGCCGGCGACGGGGTATCCCGTGTGGACGAAGCCCTCCGGGTCGACCAGCACCACGACCTGCACGCCGTAGCGTTCGCCGACGCAGCGCCAGCGGCCGTTGTACTGCCGGGTGCGGGGTTCGCTCGGATCGTTGGCGACGTCCTTGATCACCGCGATGATCTGCTCGTCGGTCCAGCCGGGTGGGAACTCGCTGGTCGCCCGGCGGCCGGTGCCCGGAGCGTGTGCACCGCCCACGTCAGCTCCTCTCGTCCGGTGGGAGCCTACTGTGCCGATCGTTACTAAGCCGACCACAGTCACGGCCGAATGACTTCGTAGCGACGGTTGCGCGCCGCTTGGGGGTCGGCCTACTTTTGGCCGGATTAGTAACCCGCCGGGCGCGGCTCAGCCGAGCAGCGAGAGGGCCGCGATGCCGAGCACGAGGAGGTCAGGTCCGCGGAAGAGCTGGCGAGCGAGGTTCGCGGGCAGCGGGCCCGCCGGCGTGTCGACGAATCCGGCGCTGCTGTAGTCCACGGGCTTGCGCGTGACCGTGCGCAACACCGACAGCACAGCGAGTGCCACGGTCACCCACGACAGCGCGTCGACCGACGTGCCGAGCGCCGCGAGCGCGGCCGCGAGCAGCGCCGACCACACGACGGCGACGACGGCGAGCACCGCGCCGTGAGCGATCACGAGGTCGGAATCCGTGGAGCCCAGCCAACGCCGGCGGCCGGGGTTGCGCCACAGGACGCCGAGGCCGGCGCCGAACGGGGTCAGCGCGACGTAACCCCCGAGGCCGACGAGCACCGAACCCGGCAGCGTCGGCACGGCCACGTGCCCCACCGCCACGGCGAGCGCGACGAGCAGCAGCATCCCCGCGTAGCGCGAGCGCCCCGCGATGCCCGCGACGGCCAGCCTGAGTGGCGTCGGCCGAGCCAGCGACCACCGGCCCGACGCCGTGGCTTCGGGCAGCATCATCATCGGGTCGAGGAACGTGACGGCGACCGAGCGCAGCACGCGCGCGTTCCAGCCGTCGAGCAGGCTCGCGCGGCCCGCGCGCGTGACCGGTTCACCGCCGAACGACAACGCGACGGCGCAGAGCAGGATGCCGGCGCCCGCGTACTGCACCGCGATGGGCCCGAGGTGCGCGGCCGCGATCACGACGCCCACCACGGCCAGCAGCACCGGCCCGCCGACGTCGATGCGCAACGCCGTGCGCCGCGCGGTGGCGAACACCAGCACGGCGCTGCTCACGACCAGGGCGAGCGCCGCGCGCCACAGGTCGAGCGAGCTGCCACCCACGGCCAGCATCAGCCCGGCGAGGTAGGCGACGACGATGACGAAGCCGGTCAGACCGCCCGCCAGCCGGCTCGCCACCACGCGGCGGCGGTCTACGCGGGCGAAGTCCATCCAGGTGAGTTCCGCGGGTTCGGTCCAGACGAAGCCTCGCCGAAGCAGGCTGCGCCAGCCCACCGCGCAGCAGAGCGTGACCAACCCGAGGACGGCGGGATAGTCCACAGGGGACGGTCCGAAAAGGACTCGGTGCCACGCGTCGGTGCGGAAGAACGCGGTGAAGAGGAAGCCGACGCCGAAGATGAGGACGAAGGTGGCGCTGTCGCCGCTGAAGATCCCGCCGAAGCGCTTCCGGCCGGGGACGCGGAGGCGGGTGCCGAGGGCTACCACGGAGTGACCCCGCTTTCGGCCGCGCGGGTGGGGGAGGCCGGGGTCACCACAGTTCGAGGACGCTGTCGGCCGCGTCGAGGAGGGGTTGGTGGTGAGTGGCGACCACGACGGCGGCGCCGGAGGAGGTGGAGCGTTTGATCAGGTCCACGAGCCAGTCTTTGCCCGCGGTGTCGAGGGCGCGTTCGGGTTCGTCGAGGAGGAGGACCTTGTGCGGGCGGGCCGTGACGCCGAGGAGCAGCAGCCGGCGGCGCTGGCCCGCGGAGAAGTGGCCGGCGGTGACGCGCGCGCGGTCGGCGAGGCCGGCATCCGCCAGCAACGCGTCGAAGTCGCCGAGATCAACACCGAAGGAGCCGGCCAGGAGTTCCAGGTGCTGCATCGGTGTGAGCTCCGCGAAGAAGTCGGAGTCGTCGAAGAGCACGGAGACCTTGCGGCGGAAGGCGACGCTGCGTTCGTCGGGCTTCTCGCCGTCGATGTGGACACGGCCGCGCTGGGGGTCCTGCATGCCGTACAGACACCGGAGCAGGGTGGACTTGCCGACGCCGTTGGGGCCGACGAGCACGGCGCACTCGCCGGGGTCGACGGAGAAGTCCAGGTCGTCGAGCAGCCACAGGTCGCCGGCCTTCACGCCGAGGCCGCGGGCGTCGATGATCATCGGCGGGACCACCGTTGCGCGAAGGCTTCCATGCAGCTCACGCTACCGGGCACCCCTGACGATCTTGAGGCTGCCGGAGCACGAAGGGGACGTTCGCACCACAACGGCACGAACGTCCCCTTCGGACGGACAGAACGTCAGCTCAGGCGATGGGCCAGCGCGTCGAGCTCGTCACGCAGGGAGGTGGGCACCTCGCCGATCTTCTCGAACCACTCCTCGATCAGCGGCAGCTCCGCGCGCCACTCTTCGGCGTTGACCTGCAGAGCCGCCTCGATGTCCGAAGCCGGCTCGGTGAGGCCCTCGGTGTCGAGGTCCTCGGCGCGCGGTACGAAGCCGATCGGCGTCTCGACCGCGTTGCCCTTGCCCTCGACGCGCTCGACGACCCACTTGAGCACGCGCGAGTTCTCGCCGAAGCCCGGCCACAGGAACCGGCCGTCGTCGCCGCGGCGGAACCAGTTGACGTAGAAGATCTTTGGCAGCTTGTTCGCGTCGGCGTTCTTGCCCAGCGTCAGCCAGTGCTTGAAGTAGTCACCGGCGTGGTAGCCGAGGAACGGCAGCATCGCCATCGGGTCGCGGCGCACGTTGCCCACCGCGCCGGCCGCGGCGGCCGTGGTCTCCGACGACATCGTGGCGCCCATGAACACGCCGTGCTGCCAGTCGCGGGCCTCGTTCACCAGCGGCACCGTGGTCTTGCGGCGGCCGCCGAACAGGATCGCCGAGATCGGCACACCCTGCGGGTCGTCCCACTCCGGCGCGAGGATCGGGCACTGCGACATCGGCGTGCAGTAGCGCGAGTTCGGGTGCGCGGCCTTCTCCTCGGACGCCGGCGTCCAGTCCTGGTGCTTCCACGACGTGGCGTGCTCGGGCGTGTTCTCCATGCCCTCCCACCAGATGTCGCCGTCGTCGGTGAGGGCGACGTTCGTGAAGACAGTGTTGCCCTTTTCGATGGTGCGCATGGCGTTCGGGTTGGTGTGCCAGTCGGTGCCCGGCGCGACGCCGAAGAAGCCGAACTCCGGGTTCACGGCGTAGAGACGGCCGTCTTCACCGAAGCGCATCCACGCGATGTCGTCGCCGAGGGTCTCGGCGCGCCAGCCCGGGATGGTCGGCTGCAGCATCGCGAGGTTGGTCTTGCCGCAGGCGCTCGGGAACGCCGCCGCGACGTAGTGGACCTTGTCCTCCGGCGAGATCAGCTTCAGGATCAGCATGTGCTCGGCGAGCCAGCCCTCGTCGCGCGCCATGACCGAGGCGATGCGCAGCGAGTAGCACTTCTTGCCCAGCAAGGAGTTGCCGCCGTAACCCGAGCCGTAGCTCCAGATCGCGCGCTCCTCGGGGAAGTGCGAGATGTACTTGGTGTCGTTGCAGGGCCAGGCGACGTCCTTCTGGCCCGGCTCGAGCGGCGCGCCCACGGAGTGCAGCGCCGGCACGAAGTCGCGCTCGGTGCCGTCCGGGTTGATGAACTTGTCCAGCGCCGCCTTGCCCGCGCGGGTCATCACGCGCATCGACGCCACGACGTAGGCGAAGTCGGTGATTTCCAGACCCAGCTTGGGGTTCTCGTCGGAGAGCGGACCCATGCAGAACGGGATCACGTACATCGTGCGGCCCCGCATGCACCCGCGGTACAGCTCGGTCATCGTGGCCTTCATCTCGGCCGGCGCGACCCAGTGGTTCGTGGGGCCGGCGTCCTGCTCACGCTGCGAGCAGATGAAGGTCCGGTCCTCGACACGAGCGACGTCGCCCGGGTCGGAAGTGGCCCAGTAGGAGTTCGGCTTGGCCTTCAGCTTTACGAAGGTCCCGGCCTCGACCAGCTCGTCGTTGATCTTCGCGGCCTCTTCGTCGGACCCGTCGACCCACACCACGCGGTCCGGGGTGGTCAGCTCGGCGACCTCCCGGACCCAGGACAGCACGCCACTGTGCGTCGTCGGCGCATTGTCCAGTCCGGGGATGGCGACTGCGGTCATCTCTACTCCTGACTTCCGACGACAAATAAGCCCACACGCCGGACCGCGGTGTCCGGGTGCGGGCCTCGTTGCCGGCGACCGAATGGCTTCGCACACCGGGGGTGAGCCGGTGTGCGGGTTTTGGGATTCCTCGACTGTAGCCGGATGACCGGCAGGTAACCGAGAGCTGACCTGTCGGTTCTCTCACAAGAACGATAAGGGAATCGATTCAGTTGTCACCGGATTGGTCCAGCGCCGGAAATCCTTTCGATGCGGGGTGCTCAATTCGGGCGAAGATCACTGCGTTCGGCGAAACGACAACGGGCCCGGCGAGTGCCGGGCCCGTTGTGACGTGAGTTACAAATGGGTCAGTTGGGGCTGATCCATTGTCCGGTTCCCGAATCGATCTTCGCGACTCCCGAAAGCAACTGCGTGCCGTCGCCGCCCCAGGCCGCGTCGCCGGCCGGGTCGGCCGCGCGGACGCCGGCGGCCTCGGCCTCGGTCCACTGGCCGTCGCCGGTGTGCTCGTAAGTGTGCGTGCTGCCGTCGGCGCCGATCTCCACCGCGACGTCGGCCTCGCCGTCGCCGTCGGTGTCGGTGAACGCCATCGTGCCGCCGTCCTTGGTCTCGACGATCGCGGTGTCGCTGTGCCCGTCGTGGTCGGTGTCGATCGTGGCGACGCCGGCGTCGACCTCGCCGTCGGGCAGGTCGGCGTGGATGTGGCCGGTCGTGGAGTTGTCCTGCGAATGCGGTTCGGTGCCGCCCGGGTGCTCAGCACCGCCGGACTCGACCCACGCACCGCTCGATTCATCGTAAACCGCCTGGTCCACGACGTGGCCGGAGCTGTCCAGCACGGCGTACTGGTCGGCGACGCCGTCGCCGTCCGAGTCGATGAACGCCTGCGCTGTGCCGTCGTCGTGCTCCACGATGGCGGTGTCGTTCACGCCGTCGGAGTCGACGTCGTAGTTGACCTCCGCCTGGTAGTCCTGGCCCTCGACGTGGACCGTCATGTCCTCGGGCCCGCTGGCGTCGGTGTCGGTGCCGCCACTCTCGTCGACCCACATGGGAAAAGCCCCCTTTTAGGACCGGGTCTCGCCGGCTGCGTTCAGCTGTCGATCGGTAGGACTCACGTTAGGCCGGTTCGGTTCCGGTCCACAAGCTGATCAACCCCGGTCACGCAGCGTTCGGATGCGCCCGAGCAGCGATTCCGCCCTCGCGTGGCCGTCGGTGGCCTCCTTCAGGCGCTTCGAAACGATCGCGATGTTCTTCGCCCGCTCCTGCGCGCCCATCTTGATCGTGCGGTCCACGTCCTTGAGCTCGGCCTCGATCGCCTCGATGCGGCGGCTCAGCGCCTCGTCGAGCGCCATCGACAGCTGCTGCTCGGCTTCGATGAGCTGCTCGGCCACGAGCTGGTCGAGCGTGGAGCGTGCGTCGGCGATGGCCTCCACCAGCCATTGCTTCATGTGCTGCTTGTCGGCGGCGTGCTTGCGCGTGCGGGCCATCCACCAGCCGGCACCGAGGCCGATGATGATCGTGGCCGGCAGCACCACCGGGTTCAGGATCGCGACGCCGGCCAGCGGCAACGCGGCGATCTTGCCCGCGCCGACGCCGCCCGAGATGCCCATGAACACCAGCAGCTTGTCCTCGGCCGTCGGCGGCTTCTTGTCCGGCGGCCGCAGCACGACGGGCGGCCCGCCGGCCCGCGCGAACTGCGCGCGGATCACGTCGAGCTCCTCGGGGGAGAACAGCTCGGACAGCGCCACGTTGGTCACGTGGTTCAGCCGTTGCGAAAGCAGCATCGAGACGCGCTGCGACGTCGTCTGCAACGCGAGGTCCACCTGCTGCGGCAACGCGGCCAGCTCGTCGCGCTTCGCCGAGTCGATGCGCTGGCGGAAGTGGGTCTGGGCGTCGCGCATTTCGCGGCTGCTCTCGTGGCCGACTTCCACGCGGGTGCGCTGGATCTCGCCCCGCAACTTCAGCTGCCAGCCGCGGGTGGACGAGCGGCGTTCGGCCTGCAGGTGGTCCCGGCGTTCGCGCAGCTGTTCCGCCTCGGCCTCGCCCGCCGAGAGCGCCCGGCTCTCGGCCTGCAGCTTCGCCTTGATGCCGGCCAGCGCGCTGGAGAGCGCGCGCAGGGTGTTGGCCTCGGCCAGCATCATCGAGCGGCCGACGAGCATCTCCTGCAACGCGACCTGCACGGCGGCGATACCCGACTTCTCGCGCAGCATGGCCGCGACCTGCTCGTTCGGCGCTTTCGCGGCCGTTTCGAACACGCGGGCCGAGACGGGGTGGAACACCGCGTCGGCGAAGCGCGGGGCGTGCTCGGCGAGCAGCTGCCGGTCGGCCTCGAGGATCTCGCGCCAGCCGCGGAACGCGTCGGTCTTGGCCAGCACGAACAGCACGGTTTCGACGCGGTCGGCGACGTCGCGCAGGAACTGCAGCTCGGTGGACGTGAACGGCGCCGACGCGTCGAGCACGAACACCAGCGCCGTCGCGCTCGCCGCCGCCTCGCGGGCCAGCTCGCCGTGCAGCGAGTCGAGGCCGCCGACGCCCGGGGTGTCGACGAGCGTCACGCGCTCCAGCAGCGGCACCGGCCCGGACACCTCGACGTAGCGCGGCGGGATCTGACCCGGCGGCAGCTCGTGGGCGGCCGAGACCCAGTTGACCAGCTCGGTCAGCTGGATCGGCACCGGCGCGAGCTGCCCGGGGTAACAGGCCTGCGCGCCCCACTGCTCCGCGTGCTCGAAGACGAGGTAGGTGGCGGTGGCGACGTCAGCGTCCACAGGGGACAGTCCTGGAGTCGCGAGCAGCGCGTTGACCAGCGTGCTCTTGCCGCGGTTGGTCTCGCCGACGACCACGACCGACGGTTTCGCCGCGCGCACCCGGCGCACGTCGTCCACCCACTTGGCAGCCTGCGGATCGGCGTCGCGGACCACGGTGAGCAGCTGCTCGCGCGCGGCCTGGACCTGGGCGGGAAGGCTGGGTGAGGTCACTGGGCTCGCTTCGCGTAGACGGTGACGATGGGCGCGCGCAGCAGCCGCTGGCCCTCGGCGAACCCGATCACCTCGGTCTCGGCGACCACGCCGTCGAGCGCCGGGTCGTCGGTGGGGATCGCGCCGCCGGCCTCGTGGCACGCGGGGTCGAAGCGCTCGCCGTCGGGGCGCAGCGCGGTGACGCCGATGTCGGCGAGGCCATGTTCGAGCCGCTGGACCACACCGCCGCTGCGGGCACGGTCGAGCGCGTAGAGGCAGAGCTGGATGAGCGCCTGACGATCGGCCAGCGCGCGTTCGAGATCACCGGGGGCAGCTACGACGTCCACATCCGTGTTCGACGCGGACGTGTCGGTGGTGGTTCCGGGCTCCCCGTCGGCGGGTTCCGTGCCGCGGTTGCGGAACCAGGCCACACCCCTCACCCCCGCCTCGTCCCGCGGACCGCCCGTTCGGCCCGCCGGGATTCCACCAGTCCGGAGCAGATCTTCGCCAGTCGGGCGCGAATCCGGGAGCGCAAACGCTTGCGCGCGCCGTCAGGCGAGGTCGCGGATCACCGAGCGCATCGCCTGCTCCAGCGAAGGCACGTCTTCGGCGAAGCGGGAAGACACGAGGATCTGGTCCTCGGCGGTCCGGAGCCAGACGCGGCCCGCCACGGAGATCTCGATGACCGACAGCCGAAAGGGCCGCGCACGCCGGCCGAGGTCGACTTCGGTCTCGCGGACGAGCTGCCCCAGCCGGTCGCCCGCCACGATCTGCCGCCGGTAGAAGCCCGCGGCGCCCAACGCGGCGTGCAGAGCCGGCCGGCGAGCCTCCGTGAAGTGGCGCGCGGCGGCGGATGTGAAGTGCTGGATGGCCAGGTCGATGGCCGAGCCGTCGCCGGGCGCGGGCCGGCCGAAGCGGCCGCGGGGCGTCCGCGAACCCGATTCGCCGCGGAGCCGGATGAACTCCAGGAGATCGGTCCACCAGTCCGCCCACTGGGCCTGAACGGCGGCGCGGTCGATGGCCGGCGGCACGCGCACCGGCACCGCGGGCTCTACCGGCGGCAGCAGCTGGCCCTCGGCGACCGACAACGCGAGCACGTCCCGGAGGTACAGAGCGATGTCGATCTCCTGCTCGCTCCCCCAGGACGCCCGCCACGAGGTGGTGTTCTCCAGCCGCACGAAATCCACCCTACGCGTGAACGACGACAAACCTAGGGCATGCGGATCTGTTGCCAGATCAGGAAATAGGCCCGGTGAACGACGTGCGCCACGCGGCTCTGCGCGGGCGTTGCGCCGAACGAAGCAAAGGAGCGCCACCAGCCCGCGCGTTCGAGGGCGTGAGCGGCCAGTTCCGGCCGGGCGGCGCCGGGGAGCCCGAGCTGTGCGCCGAGGTCGGCGTTGCTGCCGACGCGCAACACCTCTTCCGCGAGGTCCTCCGGCATGTCGACGGCTCCGGAGGCCACCAGCGTCAACGCCTCCAGCAGCCGCAGCTGATGTGCCTCCGGCTTGGCGAGCAGGACCTCGATCGCGTCGTGCACGCGCTGGCGTTCGCCGGGATCGCCCGACGCGTGGGCCAGCGCGGTCACCGACGCCAGCGCCGCGGCGGCCTTGATCCCGTCGGCGCGCGCCGCGAAGACGATGGCCAGGCGCTGGCGCACCGCGTCGAGGCCCGACGCGTCGAGCAGCACCCGACGCAGAGCTCCCGCGGTGATGGCGGGTTCGGCGCGGATCGCGTCGACGGCGCGGCGGACGCCGTAGAGGTCGAGCTTCTCCAGCAGCCGCAGCCGGACGCCGGCGGGCACGTCGCACTCCCAGCTGGTGAAGATGTCGGCCGAGATGAGCATGGTCTCGAGGACGTCGTCGTCGAGGTCGGCGAGCTGGTGCAGCGCGTCGGCGTCGGCCGAGGTGAAGCCGCCCGACTCGGCCGACTCGGCGATCAGGCCGATCACCGGCAGCACGTCGGCGACGCGCGGCTTGAGCGTGCTCGCCTGCTTCTCCGCGAGCAGCTTCGCCGCCACCCAGATGTCGCCGCCCGAGCCCTCGACGGTCTCCGCGACGATCGTGTCCGCCTTGTTCAGCACCGCGATCGCGTTCACCGGGCCCGCCTCGCGGCTCGCGGTGGCGGCGGTGAACGCGGCGAGCGCCTGCTGGTCGTCGGCCCGCACGCCCTGCGTCACCACGTAGAGCACGGCTTCCGCGCCGGCGACGGCATTGCGGGAGGTGTCGTCGAGGTCGTCCGAACCGGTGTCCTCCCGCGCGGCGCCCAGCAGCTGCTCCGTGCGCGAGACGGACGCGGCGTCGAGCGAGCCCAGGCCCGGGGTGTCGATCACGGTCATGCCCTGCAGCACCGCGTTGGTCAGGTAGGCCTCGAGGTGCGAGACCTTCGTGACGTCCACGCCGAGCTCGGCCGGGATCGACCCGTCGGCCGCGAAGGGCAGCACCTGCTTGGTGCCGTCGGTGAACACGACCTCGACGCGGTCGACCGTGCCGTACTGGAAGCGGGTGACCAGGCGCGTGCACTCACCGACGTCGGTGGGCGCGACCCGGCGGCCGATCAACGCGTTGACCAGCGTGGACTTGCCCGACTTGATCCGCCCGGCCACGGCCACCTGCAGCGGCGCGGCGAGCCGGCGCTGCACCTCGGCGAACCCGGCGGCCGTGCGCGGCGAGACCTGCGAGGTGAGCCGGTGGCACAGGTTGGCGACCGACATCGACAGCGGGCCCGCGAGGCGACCCAGCTCCGTCACGGCCCTGGTCCCCTCTCGTCAGTCGTTCCGCCGGGAAATCGTGCCATGCCCGACCACCGCGAGTGCGACCGACAGTGCTACCCGAGGATGACGCGCCGTGCCCGAGTGCGGACCTAATCTTGTCGGGTGCGACGGCTGAGCCTCTGGATGCGTGCCCACCCCATGGTGGGGGACACACTGCTCGCGGTGGTCCTGCTGTTCATCGACTTCGTGCTGTTCGTCGGCGGCAGCGTCGGCCACGAGAACCACCCGCCGCCGTGGTTCATCTCGCTGCCGATCGACGTCGCCATGGTGGCGCCGCTCGTATTCCGGCGGAAGAAGCCTCTGGTCTCGGCTTACGTCGTGTACTTCGTCGCCATCGCGCACGGGGCGCTGTCGCTCGGCTTCTCCTCCGTCGCGGCGCTCGCGATGAGCCTGTACTCGATCCTGGTCTATATCGGGCGCAAGCAGGGGCTGATCTATGTCGGCGCGCTCGTGCTGATGACCGGCGTCGAGGTGTTCACCGACAAGTCGACACCGTGGCTGGGCAACGCGCTGTTCACCGCCTTCGGCATCGCGCTCTGCTGGACGCTCGGCGAGTTCGTCGGTGCGCGGCGCGCGTACCAGCTGGAGGTGGAAGCGCGCCTGCACCTGCTGGAGACCGAACGCGACCAGGCCACGCGCATCGCCGTGGCCGAGGAGCGCGGCCGCATCGCGCGCGAGCTGCACGACGTGGTCGCCCACTCCGTGAGCGTGATGGTCGTACAGGCCGACGGCGCGGCGCTCGCCCTGCCGACCAACCCCGAGCTGGCCGGGCGCGCCCTGCAGACGATCTCCGAAACCGGCCGCGGCGCCCTCGGCGAGCTGCGCCGGCTGCTCGAGGTGCTGCGCGGCGACCACGGCGACGGCGAACCCCGCGTGCCCCAGCCCGACGCCAATGCCCTGGGTGAGCTGGCCGAACGCATGCGTGGCGCCGGCGTTCCCGTGGACCTGCGGGTGGACGACGGCCTCACCGACTTACCCGCCGGCGTCTCCCTCGGCATCTACCGCATCGTGCAGGAGTCGCTCACGAACACGCTCAAGCACGCCGGCACCGGCGCGCGCGCCGAGGTCCACGTGCGGCGCACGACCGAAGGCAAGAACGACACCGTGGAAGTGCTCGTCCGCGACGACGGCGCCGGCCGCGCGCGTCAACTCGAACAGGTGACGGTGGGCGCCGGAGCGCCGTCGAAGAAGGCCCCGCGACTGCAGGTCGCGGGCGGGAACGGACTGATCGGGATGCGGGAGCGCGCGAACGTGTACGGCGGAACGCTGGAGGTGGGCCCAGCGCCCGCCGGTGGGTGGCAGGTGCGGGCCGTGCTGCCCGTTAGGTTGGCGCCGTGATCAAAGTGGTGGTCGTGGACGACCAGGAACTGATGCGCGTCGGCTTCCGCATGGTGCTGGGCGCGCAGGCCGACATCGACGTGGTGGGCGAGGCCGGTGACGGCGCGCAGGCCATCCGCCTGGCCGACGAGCTGCGGCCCGACGTCGTGCTCATGGACGTGCGCATGCCGGTGCTCGACGGGGTGGAGGCCACGAAGCAGATCGTGACCGCCGGGACCGCGCGCGTGCTGGTGATGACCACCTTCGACCTCGACGAGTACGTCTACGCGGCCCTGCAGGGCGGTGCGTCGGGTTTCCTGCTCAAGGACACCCCGCCCGACCACCTCGTGTCGGCGCTGCGGTCCGTCGCTTCGGGCGACGCCGTGGTGTCACCCTCGGTGACCAAGCGGCTGCTCGACCGCTTCGTGGGCGCCGGCGGCTCGCCGGTGCGCGACGCGCGCGAGCTCGACGTGCTGACCGACCGCGAACGCGAGGTCCTCGTGCTCATCGCGAAGGGCATGTCGAACCTCGAGATCGCCGAAACGCTCTTTCTCTCCGAAGCCACGGTGAAGACGCATGTCGGCCGTATCCTGGCGAAACTCGACCTTCGCGACCGCGTGCAGGCCGTCGTGCTTGCCTACGAAACCGGCCTCGCGCGCCCCGGCCTCGGCTGAGTTCTTGATCCACTGTGCTGGTCTTCGGGCGCTGAAGTTCAGGGTCGTCTCAGGGGTTTCACCGATCGCACATCAACCGCGGAAGCGGTTGGGTACTACTCAGGTCGGGTGACGAGTTCGACCCACAGGATGACGCGGAGACCGGTCCACCTCGGTCAGGATATTGCCGGTAAGCGGCCCAGCCGTAGGAGAGGGAGCAGGGGATGATCGAGGCATCAGGTCTCACCAAGCGGTACGGGAACACGCTGGCGGTGAACAACCTGTCGTTCAGCGTGGCCACGGGGAAGGTCACCGGCTTCCTGGGCCCGAACGGCGCCGGCAAGTCCACGACCATGCGCATGATCCTGGGGCTCGACAACCCCACCGCCGGTGAGGTCCGCATCGGGGGCAAGCGGTACCACGACCTGAAGGACCCGCTGCGCACCGTCGGCGCACTGCTCGACGCAAAGTGGGTGCACCCCAACCGCTCCGCCCGCGCGCACCTGATGTGGATGGCGAAGTCCAACCGCATCCCGGCGTCGCGGGTGGACGAAGTGCTCGACGTCGTGGGTCTCACCAGCGTGGCCGGCAAGCGCGCCGGCGGGTTCTCGCTCGGCATGTCGCAGCGGCTGGGGATCGCGGGCGCGCTGCTGGGCGACCCGGAGGTGCTGCTGTTCGACGAGCCGGTGAACGGCCTCGACCCCGAGGGCATCCTCTGGATCCGCAAGTTCATGCACCGCCTGGCCGACGACGGCCGCACGGTGTTCGTGTCGAGCCACCTGCTCTCGGAGATGGCGCTGACCGCGAGCGAGCTCGTGGTGATCGGCAAGGGTCAGCTGATCGCGCAGTCGTCCACCGAGGAGTTCGTGGCGCGCGCCGCGGAGAACACCGTGAAGGTGCGCTCGCCGCAGCTGCCCGTGCTGCGCGAGGCGCTGGTGCGCGCCAGCGCCCAGGTGACCGACTCGGGCGAAGCGCTCATCGTGTCCGGGATGGACAGTGCCAAGATCGGCGAACTCGCGGCCTCCGCGAACGTCGTGCTCCACGAGCTGAGCCCGCAGACCGGGTCGCTCGAGCAGGCCTTCATGCAGATCACCGGCGACTCCGTCGAGTACCACACCGGGCTCGAGGCCGAGGCGCAGCAAGCCCTCCAGCCCACCGCCCGCTGACGACTACTCGTACAACAAGGATTCCGGGGATAAGAACCATGACTCTGCTCGCGGTCGAACGCATCAAGCTGTTCACCACCCGCTCACCGTGGTGGTGCGCCCTCATCGCCATCGTCCTCACCGCCGGCTTCTCCGCCCTCGTGGCAGGCGCGGCGCCGAGCACGGCGACCATCGACGTCGCGACGACGCAGTTCGGCTACCAATTCGGCATCGCCGTGATCATGGTGCTCGCGGCGCTCTCGGTGACCACCGAGTACCGCTTCGGCACCATCCGCACCACGTTCCAGGCCGTGCCGGGCCGCACCTCGGTGCTCGTCGCCAAGGCCACCGTCGTCGCGCTGCTTTCGCTCGTGATCGGTGAGATCGGCGCGTTCGGCGCTTGGGCACTGGGCTACGCCATCCGCCCGTCGGACGCGCTGGCGCTCGACACCTCGGCCGAGTGGATCAACGTCGCCGGCGTCGGCGTGCTCTTCGCGCTCGCCGCGGTGATCGCGGTGGCCATCGGCATCCTGATCCGCCACAGCGCCGGCGCGATCGCGCTGCTGCTGATCTACGTGCTGGCTGTGGAAAGCCTGGTGCAGCTCATCCCGACCGTCGGCCCGAAGATCCACGAGTGGCTGCCGTTCAACGTCGCGGAGAAGTTCCTCCGCGGTGCGGGCGGGGCGGTGCAGGGGCCGCCGCCGTCCGACGCGGTGCTCTCGCAGGGCTGGTCGCTCGCCTACTTCGCCGGCATCGCGATCGTGCTGCTGGCCGTCGCGATCGGCGTCGCGAAGAAGCGCGACGCCTGACAGGAAGACCCACCACAGGGACGTTCGGGCGGAGGCGGCGGGGGCCGAAACCGGCTGAACGGGGGGAAAAGGGGATAGAAGAAAGATCCGGGTCGCCACTTCGGGGGGCGACCCGGATCTTTTCGTTTTCGGTACGCGCTCGGCTCGGTAGGGTTCGCGCGTGCTGGAGACCCACGGGCTGACCAAGTCCTACGGCGAAACCCTGGCCGTCGACGACCTCACCTTCACCGCCGAAGCCGGTCGCGTCACCGGCTTCCTGGGCCCCAACGGCGCCGGCAAGTCCACGACGATGCGGCTGCTGCTGGGCCTCGACACGCCCACGGCCGGCACCGCGCACATCGACGGCCGGCCCTACCGGCAGCTGGCCGATCCACTCCGGACAGTCGGCGCCCTGCTCGACGCGACCTGGCGCCACCCCGGCCGCAGCGCCCGGCAGCACCTGCGCTGGCTCGCCGCGACCAACGGCCTGCCCGACCGGCGCGTCGGCGAGGTCCTCGAGCTCGTGGGCCTCGGTTCCGTCGCGAAGAAGCGCGCGGGCGAGTTCTCCCTCGGCATGCTGCAGCGCCTCGGCATCGCGACCGCGCTGCTGGGCGACCCGAAGGTGCTCCTGTTCGACGAACCCGTGAACGGTCTCGACCCCGAAGGCGTGCTGTGGGTCCGGCAGCTCATGCACTCGCTCGCCGCCGACGGCCGCACCGTGTTCGTGTCGAGCCATCTGCTGCCGGAGATGGAGCAGACGGCGCAGGACCTCGTGGTGATCGGCCGCGGCCGGCTCACCTACCAGGGCACCATGGCCGATTTCGTCCAACGCGCCGGCTCGCGCGGCGTCCGCGTGCGCACGCCCCAGGCCGACGCCCTGCGCACCGCGCTGACCGAGCGCGGGATCGCGTTCACCGACGAGGGCGACGCGCTCTTGGTGTCCGAAGTGGACAGCGACACTTTAGGTGATCTCGCGTTCACGGTCGGTGCCACCCTCCACGAGCTGAGCCCGCTGGCCGGGTCGCTGGAGCAGGCGTACCTGGAGCTGACGGGCCAGACGGCCGCGTTCACGAGCGGAGGTACCCGGTGAACGTGCTGCGGGCCGAACGGATCAAGCTCTTCTCCACCCGCGCACCCTGGTGGTGCGGCGCGTTGTCGGTGCTCGCGCCGCTGGCGTTCACGACGCTGTTCTTCGCGCTGGCCGGCTCGGAGATCACCGCGAGCGTCGGCAACACCCAGCTCGCCACCGGGATCGGCCGCACGGTGGCTCTGGTGCTGGCCGTGCTCGCCGCGACCTCCGACGCGAGCTGGGGCACGCTACGGCTGACGTTCCAGGCCGTGCCGGCGCGCGTGCCCGCGCTGCTCGCGAAGGGTGCCGTGGTGGTGGCCGTCTGCGCGGTGCTCGGGCTGCTCGCGGGCGTGGGCTCGTGGGGCATCGCGTCGCTGGTCCGCCCGGACGCGGATCTCGCCCTGCACTCGGCGAGCGACTGGCGGCTGGTGCTCGGACAGACCGTGACGTTCGCGCTCACCGGGCTGCTCGGCGTCGGCGTCGGGCTGCTCCTGCGGAGCACCGCGCTCGCGTTGACGCTCGTGCTCGTGTGGACCCAGCTCGTGGAGGGGCTGGTGCTGCTGATCCCACGCGTCGGCCCCGACGTCTACCCGTGGCTGCCGTTCTTCGCGGCCGGGCAGTTCGCCGGTGGGGATTTCACCCAAGCGGCGCTCAACGTGACGCCCGCTTTCGGCCCGTGGGGCTACCTCGCGTATTTCGGCGGCATTTGTCTCGCGTTCTACGTCGCCGGCGTGCTCACCGCGAACCGCCGCGACGCCTGACGAGAGCACATTCGCGTTAATCTGCACGTGCAGAACAGGTGTCCACGAGGCAAACGGATTAAGACCGTGTTAAGTCGTTGTGGCTTCTCTCACAGGGAGCGGACATAATGGCAAAGTCCCCAGGATATTCGAGATCAAGAGCGTGCTCGTCCGTCTCAGCTCCCCGGAGGTGAACCTTGACGGTGGACGCTGGTCAGGGGCTCATGAGTCCCATTCCCACAGCCCGCAGCGAAGCGGCACCACAAAATCACGGCGAAGCGGCACCACAAAATCACGGCGACGCGACACTTCGAAGTGACCGTGAAGCGGCACCCCAAAGTCACCGCGCAGCGCCGCGCCAGCCCCGGCTCGAGCCGATGCTGGACCTCGAATGGTCGCAGGCGATCGAGCTGCCGCGGTTCGCGTTGCCCGCGATGAAGCCCGGCGACCTGCGCCAGGCGTGGGTGCACCGCGCGGCCGAAGACCTCGTGCTCGCCCTCTACCGCAGGGCCAGCGGCATGCAGGGCCCGCTGCCCGCGCCGTGGTGGCTGCGCGCCGTCGCCAGTGGCCGGCTCGAGTCGCGTGAGCTCGGGTTCCGCATCGAAGACCGCATCCAGCAGCTGCTTTCCCGCCGCTCCGGCTGGGAGTTCGTGCCCTGGGCCGCCGACGGCGAATCGGGCTACTGGGAGTTCATGCCGTCCGAGCGCGGGAAGTCCGGGCACTCCGTCCCGACGACGGTGCTGAACACCGATCGTCACCCCGGCTGGATCGACGTGCTGCCGGCCCACACGGGCACAACGCCGCACCCGATCGCCGTGTCCGGGCTCGCCGGACTGCGCTCCCGGCTCGGGGAGTTCGAAGCCGTCCGCTGATCAGCCCAACTGTGCCGACGGATACTGATCCGACCACAGACACGGCCGAATGGCTTCGTACAACGGTTACGTGCCGCGTGGGGGTCGGCCTGCTTTTGGCCGGATCAGTATCGTGTCCGGGTGGAGAACGAGGACCAGCCCCGGCTGCGCAGCGTGGTCAGCTTTGTCAACCGCGGCGGCCGGATGACCGTCGGCCAGCAGCGTGCCTGGAACGAACACTGGCCGCGGCTGGGCCGCACGGTCGCCGACCTGCCGGCCGGACCGGTCGACTTCGCCGAGTGGTTCGGCCGCGAGGCGCCGGTGATGCTGGAGATCGGCTCCGGCATGGGCGAGACGACGTCGCAGCTCGCGGCCGCCGCGCCCGAGCTCAACTACGTGGCCGCCGAGGTCTACGACCCGGGCCTGGGCCAGCTGATGCTGCGCGCGGAGAAGCTCGGCGTCGAGAACCTGCGGCTGATGCACGGCGACGCGGTGGTGCTGCTGACCGAGCATGTCGAGCCCGGCGCGCTCGCCGGCGTGCGGCTGTACTTCCCGGACCCGTGGCCGAAGAAGCGCCACCACAAGCGCCGGATCGTGCAGCCGGATTTCGTGGCTCTCGTCGCGTCGCGGCTCGCGCAGGGCGGCACGTTCCACCTCGCCACCGACTGGGAGCACTACGCCGAGCAGATGCTGGAAGTGTGTTCAGCCGAGCCCGCATTGCGCAACCGCTACGCGGATGAACCGGGCGGCTGGGCGCCGAGGCCCGAATGGCGGCCGCGGACGAAATTCGAACAGCGCGCCGACGTCGAAGGCCGAGTGTCACACGACCTCATTTTCGAGAAACGCTGACTGTGCTGCTGCTTGCCAACCCGACCACAGTCACGGCGGGGATGGTTGCGAAGCGTCGTGACCTCCGGTTGGGTCCCCGCCTGCTTTTAGCCGGGTTGGCAAGTGCAGTGGAAAAGACACCGCAAAAAGGCCGCTGCCGGGTCCCACCCCCGGCAGCGGCCTTTTTTCTCCCCTTTTTCACCCCCGGCGTCCGCCCAACCCCGCGAAGGGCGGACCGCCCGCTACTCGTCGGCCAGCGGTTCCGCCTGCACGCGCCGCAGGGCGGGCGTGCAGATCGAGGCCCCGAGCAGCGCCACCCCGACGCCGAGCACGACCGGGGCGAAGATCCACGGGCTGAAGACGATGTCGCCTTCGCCTGCAGTGCTGAACAGCCCGACCCCGACGAGGATGCCGACCACGCCGGCGCCGACCGTCGCGACCAGCGCGGGCAGCGCCGTCTCCATCCGCAGCGCCCTCGAAAGCACCTTCACCGGTGTCCCGGCCGCCATCAGGGCACCGAACGTCCGGCGCCGGTCCATGATCGAGCCGGCCGTGGCGACGGCCGCGCTGCAGCCGGCAAGGATGCCGGCGGCCACCAGGCCGATCACGGTCACCCGGCGCAGGTCCGACAGCTGCGTCTGCTGGTCGTAGAGGTACTGGTCGCGGCTGCCGACCTCCGCGCCCGTCGCGGCCGAGGCCAGTGCAGTGCGGACGATCTCGCGGTCGGCGTCCGTCGTCGGGGCGATCACCGTGGCCGCGCCGAGCTTCACGCCCGCCGGCAGCGCCGCCGGGTCGAGCAGGTAGGAGCTGCTCACGTCGTCGCCCATCTTGAACGTCCCGACCGGCACCGAGCCGAGCGGCTGCCCCGGGTCGGTGGGCTCCGGGTCGCCGACCACGTGGTACTCGGCGGCGTTCAGCTCGTACGGCGCATACAGCCCGACGCCGGGCTTGCAGTCGGCCGCGGTGATCCCCAGCCGCGTCAGCCGGGCGGCGTCGGCGCAGGACATCACGAGTGCCCGCTGGTAGGACCGCTGGTCGCCCGTGCCCTGCACCAGGTACACCTGGCCCACGGCGACCGCGCGTTCCTGCTGGCCGTAGCGGGCCAGCGCGGCGTTGGTGTGGTCCACCACGGCCGCGGCCTTGTCCGGGCTGCTGTCGGCGTAGAGCACCGAGTCGGCGTACGTCCGCCCGCCACCGGCGAGCGACTCGAACGAGGGCAGCAGCGTGAGCGCCATCGAGCCGGTGAACACCGCGAGCACGATGCCCGCCGTGGCGCGGTAGGCGCCCTTCGGGTCGTCGCGCAGCCGGCGCCCGGCCAGCAGCGCCGACGGTCCCCGCCACCCCCGCACGAACGTGCCGCCGACCGCCGAGGTCACCCACGGACCGACCACGATCGCCGACGCGACCAGCAGGAACAATCCGACCAGGATCAGGGTGGCTCCGCCGCCGTCACCGGCGCTGGTCACGGCGTAGAGGAAGAACAGGCCCGCCACCGGCAAGACGAGCAGCCGCCACCAGCGCAGCGGCTTCACGCTGTGGCCGCCGGTCGCGAAGAGCGGGTTGCGCAGCACTCGCCGCAGGCCGAGCACGCCGGCGAGGACCACGAGCGCCGGGATGGCGATCACGATGAAGACCGCGAGCGCGGTCGGCAGCGTGAAGTCCGTGGCCAGCCAGGTGCCGCCGCCCCACGGGACGAACGTCGCCAGGCCGTGCAGCGCCGGACTGATCCCCAGGCCGAGCAGGGCCCCGACACCTGCGGACAGGATCGTTTCCCCGGCGACCATCGACGTGACCTGCCCCGGCGTCGCGCCGGCCAGACGGATCGCGGCGAGCCGGCGTTCGCGCCGGGCCGCGGTGAGCCGCGCCGAAGAAGCGACGAGAACCAGGCTTGGCACCAGCAGCACGATGATGCCGACCCACGCCAGCAGCGTGAGCAGCGGATCTGCCTTCGCCTGCTGGTCCGGGAACGCGCTCACCGGCTGCGCGACGGCCTCCGTCGCGCGTTCGGTCTCCGTGGAAGTGAGCTCCTGCTGGCTGTGGCCGACGAGCGCCACGAGCTGCTCCGGGTACTTCAGCGCCTGGTCACCGAGTGCAGCGACGGGTTTGCCGAACCGGTCGCCGAGCTGGTTGGCCGGCGTGTTGTTCAGCAGCCGGCCCAGTGCGGGCGACACGAGCGTCTCACCCGGTCCAGGCAGCTTCGGGATCCCTGCCGGCAGCTTCAGCCCGGCCGTGTTGCCGGTGGCCGCGACGTCGACGCGGGTGATCTCCTGGTCGTGGAAGTAGTCCTTGGCCCCGCTGACCAGCATGACCGGCGTGCCACTGGTGTCGAAGTTGTCGTACGACTGCCAGATGCCGCGCTGTTCGCGCACCTGCGTCGCGAAGGGCAGTGACGCGAGCAGCAGCACGAGCCCGGTCGCGACTGCGACGCCGACCGCCGTGAGGATCGCCGAGGTGCGGGTCCGTCGGTCGACGCGGAGCACGCGCAGGGCGAGCTGGAGCGAGTTCATGCGGCCAACCTCGTCGCGATGAGGCCGTCGCGGATGGCCACAGTCTTGGGCATCGACTCGGCGAGCTCGCGGTCGTGGGTCACGACGATCACGGCGGCGCCGGACTCCTGCGCGGCACCGAGCAGCGCCTGCATGGTCTCGCGGCCGGTGCGCGTGTCGAGGGCGCCGGTGGGCTCGTCGGCGAAGATCACCTTCGGCCGGTGCGTGAGCGCCCGGGCGATGGCCACGCGCTGGGCCTCACCGCCGGAGAGCTCACCCGGGCGGCGCGTTTCCTTGCCGGCGAGGCCGAGGCGCGCCAGCCACTCGCGGCCCGCCGCGACCGACTCGCGCCGGGCCTTGCCCGCGAGAAGCGACGGCAGCGCCACGTTCTCCTCGGCCGTCAGCTCGGACACGAGCATCCCGGACTGGAAGACGAACCCGAACTCCGTGCGCCGCAGCTCGCTGCGCTTCTTCTCGTTCAGGTTGTCGATGCGCCGGCCCATGAGGTGGATCTCGCCGCCGTCGGCGCGCAGGATGCCGGCCAGCACGTGCAGCAGCGACGTCTTGCCCGACCCGGACGGGCCCACGATGGCCACCGCGTCCCCGGGCTGGATGTCGATGTCGATACCGGCCAGCGCGTACTGCCCGCCGTACCGCTTCACCAGCCCCCGCCCCGACAGCACCGGGCCGGAAGTCCACTGTGGATTGCTCATCCGGGGGTCTCTCCCTCATTGGTCTGCGACTTCGTTGGGAATCACCTTCACGGATCGGGGCGGGTGTCCACTTCGGGCAGACGGCCAGTCCGACGATCACCGGCATCGGCCGATCGGCCGATGCGGCTCGAACCACCTGGCCAAGGTGCGCGCCGCCAGAGATCCTCTACCGTTCGGTTGTGTCCCAAGCTCCGCCGTCTTCGTCCTTTTCCGCACGCGTGACCGAGCTCGTGCGCCGCCTCGGCATGCCCGTGGTGGTGCTGCTCGCGGCGCTGCTGTTCGACCTCGTGTTCGTGACCGACGCCGCGCTCGACGACGTCGGGCCGCGCTGGGTCGACTTCGCGCTGCTGCCCGGCATCTTCGCGATGGTCGGGTGTGCGATCTGGGCGCGCCGGCGGGCGGCCGTGGCCGCGATGGTCGGGGCGTTCGCGCTGGCGTTCTTCACGATCTTCATCCGCTACCTGCACACGCCGACGTATTCGAGCGTGCTCGCGAACCTCTCGATCACCGAGGTCGTGGCGGGGACCGAAATGGTCTTCTACGTCGCGCGCAAGGTCCGCCCGGGGGCGGCGTTCGCGGCGATCTCGTCGCTCGTGGTCGGCGCGTTGATCGCGGTGTTCGGGCGCTACACGTACGGCGACCTCTCGTACTCCACGATCCTGCAGGCACTGCTGTTCGGCAGCTTCCTGCTCGTCGCGGCCGTGGTGATCGGGGCTTCGGGCCGCACGCGGACCGTGCAGCGTGAGCAACGGCTGCGCCGGCTTCGGCGGATCAACGCGCTGGCGAAGGGGCAGTGGCCGCTGATCGGCGCGCTCGCACTTTCGCTGCTGTTCGAGTTCGGCTTCACCTACGACAGCGGCACGAGCGGCTTCCCCGTGCTGTTCTGCTCGATCGGCGCGGCGGTGATCGCGGTGCTCTCGCCGCGCCGCCCCGCCGATGCGATACTCGGCGTGGCCGGGCTGATTCTGCTCTCGGCCCTCGTGACGCCGTTCCTGCGCCTCGGCTACGACTACCAGTTCCCGGGCGGGATCCCGCCGGCGCAGATGGTGGCCGGGATCGGCGTGGTGGTGAACCTCGTCCGGGCGATGCCGCTGATCAAGGCGTGGCCGCGGATCGCCGTGCTGACGGCGGCGGTCGGCGTCGGCGCGATCCTGAACGCGAAACGCCCGGGTTTCCGCCCGCTGACCGATCCGCAGGAAATCGGCGGGCTCGTCGTGGCCGCGGGCCTCGTGCTCGGCATCGCGATCGCGGTCGGCCTGTTCCTGCGCTCGCGCGACTCCGAGCGCACACAGGTGATGAAGGCCGCGGTCACCGACGCGCAGATCACCGAGCGGATGGCGCTCGCGCGCGAGCTGCACGACGTGGTTGCCCACCACGTCACCGGCATCGTGGTGCAGGCCCAGGCCGCGCGAATGATGGGCGAGAAGAACCCGCAGCTCGCGCTCGAAGCCATGGGCCGCATCGAGGACGCGGGCACGGAAGCGCTCGCGGCGATGCGCCGGCTCGTGCGCAGCATGCGCGGCGACGCGCCCGCCGGCGCGAGCGACCTGAGCGAGCAGGCCACCACAGATCTGGACGCCGACCTGCGCAAACTCGCCGACGGCGCCAACCACGGCATCAAGACCACGCTGATGCTTGACCTGCCGCCGGACCTGCCGCACGAGGTCGGGCGCTCGGCGCTGCGGCTGGTGCAGGAGTCGCTCACCAACGTCGGCAAACACGCCGCCGACGCGACGGAAGCGCTGGTGCACGCCGAGGTCACCGGCCGCGAGCTGCACCTGTCGGTGCGCGACAACGGCCGGGAGCAGGCTCACCGACCGGCCGGCGGGTCGGGCGGCTACGGTCTGGTCGGCATGCGCGAGCGCGTTGCCCTGCTGCACGGCCGGATCACGGCCGGGCGCGGGCCCGACGGCGGCTGGCGTGTGGAAGCTTGGCTGCCACTCGAGGCGAACGGGGATGACGGGTGATCCGGGTACTGATCGCGGACGACCAGGAGATGGTGCGGATGGGGTTTCGCATGATCCTGGACGCGCAGGACGACATCGAGGTGGTGGCCGACGTCGCCGACGGCGTCTCGGCCGTCACCAAGGCGCGGGAGCTGCGCCCGGACGTCTGCCTGCTCGACATCCGCATGCCGGGCCTCGACGGCCTCGAGGTCACGCGGCAGCTCGCCGGCCCGGACGTCACCGACCCGCTGAAGGTCGTGGTCGTGACCACCTTCGACCTCGACGAGTACGTGCACACGGCGCTGCGCAACGGCGCCAGCGGCTTCCTGCTCAAGGACGCCGGCCCGGCACTGCTGATCGAGGCCATCCGCGCGGCCGAACGCGGCGACGCGCTCGTGTCGCCGCAGATCACCGTGCGGCTGCTCAAGCACTTCGACGCCGCAAACGGGCACAAGCGCGACGTGCCCCCGCCGTCCGAACCGCTCACCGCGCGTGAGCTCGACGTCGTGAAGGCCGCCGCTCGCGGTCTGACGAACACCGAGATCGGCGCGGAGCTGTACTTGTCGCTGTCGACGGTGAAGACGCACCTGGCTTCGGTGCAGGGCAAGGTCGGAGCGCGCAACCGCGTGGAGATCGCCGCGTGGGCTTGGCGCAGCGGGGTCGTGGACTGAGTTTCTCGCTGCGGAAAACGGGGGCCGGCTGGTGAGCCGGCCCCCGTTTTTGGTGCCGGCTCAGAAAAGCTGGCCACGCGCGGCGCCACCCGGGAAGGCGGCGTCGTGCAGGTTCGCGTAGTACGACAGCGGGTGGCGGGCGATGTCCTTCACCAGGGCCGAGTCGAGGCCCGTCGCGGTACCGGACACGGCGAACACGCCCGCGGGCACGGTCGTGCCGATGAGGGGAACCACCACGGCGCCGTTCTTGCCGAAGGTGCCCTTGTGGATGTGGGCGAGCGTCGGCTGGAAACCGAACCACGCGAAGGAGAACTGCACCTGCGTGCCGGTCGGGCGGACGAACGCGACGGCGTTGGCCTTCGGGTCACCGGCCTTCGGCTCGCCCGGAGCGGCCTTGACCTCCTGGTTGCCGGACATGAACGCGTGCAGGCCACCGCCCTGCAGCAGCTTCAGCATGTCGACCGACGAGCGCAGCGGCGTGAGCTGGCCGCGCACGGCGCCGCCGGGGAACTTGTCGGTGTGCAGGTTGAGGTAGAAGTTCGACGGGTTCTTGCGCAGGCCGTCGGCCGTGGCCTGGTCCGTGATCGTGGCGGTGCCGGCGGCCGCGGTCACGGTGGCGGGCATCGCAGTGCCGAAGAGCGGCACCTTCACGTCGCCGTTCACGCCGGCTTTGCCCTCGTGGATGTGGCCGAGGGTGGGCGCGCTGATGCCCTTCCACGAGAACGCGTAGGTGACCTTGTTGCCCTGCACCTCGACGATGCCGGTGGCGCTGCCCTTCGGGTCGCCGACGGCGGGCTTGCCGGCCACCGGGACCTCGTTGGCGCCGGTGAGCTTGGCCTGCAGGAAGATCGGCTTCTGCTGGGAGCGCTGGATGGCCGTGGACAGGCTGGCCGGCGCCTTGGCCGGGGTCGAAGCGCCCTGGCCGGACATGTCCATCCCGGGCATGTCCATGTTCATGCCCGGCATGTCGGGCGTGGTCGGGGTGCCGGGCATCGGGCTGGCGGTGGCGGTGACAGCGCCGAGCAGGCCGAGGCCGGCGGTCATGGCGGCCAGTGCCGCGATTCGTGCTCGCATCAGGTTCGTCCTTTCACGTCGGATTCCGCAGCCGACACGGAATCCAGCGGTGGGCGGTTCAGAGGAAAATTCGATTGAACCGTTTCGCTGCGCCCGCCGTGTCTCGTCCCGAATTCGACGTGAATCGGTGGAGGAGTTCTCATGCGTGTCTCGATCGTCCTGGCCGGTGCCGCCCTGCTCGGCACCCTCGCTGCCTGCGGAAGCACCGCGACCAGCGGATCTGCTTCCGCTCCCGAAGGTTCGTCACCGGCCTCCCCGGCGTCGTCGGGTGAGGTGAAAATCGGCCAGTCCGGCCTCGGCCCCATTCTCACCGACTCCTCGGGAAGGACCCTTTATGCCTTCGCCGATGACATTTCGGGCACCAGCACGTGTGGCGACGATTGCCTCGCCACGTGGCCCGCGCTGACCGGTGACAAGGATTTCCACGCGGGCGCGGGCGCGGATCAGAAATTGCTGACGGCGACCGAACGGACGCCGGGTGTCGAGCAGGCGAAGTACGGGAAGTGGCCGCTGTACTACTACGTCGGCGACCAGGGTCCGGGTGACGTCGACGGCCAGGGCGTGGACAACCTCTGGTTCGCCGTGGGCGCCGACGGCAAGCTGATCAAGAAGACACCCTGACCACAGGCGTCTGGGACGCCCGTACTATCTCCGCATGTCACACCGTTTCCACGCGCCCGTTGTCCTGCCCGCCGATCCCGCCTGCTCGCTGCTGCGCGACGCCGTCGTGGACGTCGACGACAGCGGCCGGATCACGTTCGTGGGCCCGGTCGCCGAGGCACCCGAGTTCACCGGCGAGGTGACGCGGCTCGGCGGGATCCTGCTGCCCGGCCTGGTGAACACCCACGCGCACAGCCCCATGACGCTGCTGCGCGGCATGGGTGGCGACCTGCCGCTGCTGCGGTGGCTGCGCGAGATCATCTGGCCGACCGAGGCGAAGCTGCGGCCCGAGGACGTGCGCACCGGCATGCTGCTGGGCTCCGTGGAGATGCTGCGCCACGGCGTCACGACCAGCGCGGAGATGTACTTCGAGGGCGAGCAGCTCGTGGACGCGGTGCTCACCACCGGCGGGCGCGTGCTCGTGGCGCCGCCGGTGATCGAGCTGCCGGGCCTGGACTGGCGCACGTCGCTGGCGGCCATCGACCGCTGGATCGACACCGACGGCCTGCGCTTCGGTCCCGGCGACCGGGTCGAGCTGGGCTACGGCCCGCACTCCGCGTACATGCTCAACCCTGAGGGGTTGCGCGCCACCGCGGAATCGGCGGCCGCGCGCGGCGCGCTGGTGCAGATCCACGTGGCGGAGGCTGCGAACGAGGACCTGGTCCAACGCAAGGAGTACGGCTCGGTGCCGGCGCTGCTCGATTCGCTCGGCGTGTTCGCCGGCCGCACCCTCGCCGCGCACTCCATCCATCTGTCCGACGAGGACATCGCGCTCTTCGCCGCCCGCGGCGTCGGCGTGGCCCACTGCCCGGGCTCGAACGCGAAGCTCGCGTCCGGCATCGCCCGCATCAAGGACCTGCGCGCGGCCGGCGTCGCCGTCGGCCTCGGCACCGACGGCCCCGCGTCCAACGACGACATCGACCTGTGGGAAGAGCTCCAGCTCACGGCCATGCTCGCCCGCCTCGCCAACGACGACTCCACGGTCCTGACCGCCGCCGACGTCTTCGTCATGGCCACCCGCGGCGGCGCCGACGCGTTGGGCCGCACCGACATCGGCGCCCTGGAGCCGGGCCGCTGGGCCGACCTCGTCCACGTCGACCTCGACGACCCGGCCTTCGCCGCCGGCCTGGACGTGCCCGACGAGCAGCTGCTGTCCAACCTCGTGTGGGCCGCGGGTTCCCGCCGCGTCCGCGACGTGTGGGTCGCCGGCGAGCAGGTCGTCGCCGACGCGGAGCCGACGCGCGTGGACCGCGCGAAGATCCAGGCGTCCGTCGCCGACACCGCGGCTCGCCTGCGCGGCTGAAGCGTCAACGCCCTCAGCGAGGGCGGAGGATCACTTCCGTCAGGTGCGCTTCCGGGCTCGCGCTCACCGCGGTGAGCACCGCCGTCGCCACGGAGTCCGGGCGGAGGAAGCGCGCCGGGTCGTACTCGCCGCCCTCGTGGGCGATGACGGCGCGCTGCATGTCGGTGTCGGTGCGGCCCGGATAGACGGTGGTGACGCGCAGGTCCGGCTCTTCGTCGCGCAGCGCGTCGGCGAAGGCACGGGCGGCGAACTTCGATGCGGCGTAAGCGCCCCAGCCCGCGCGGGCCGTACGGCCGGAGCCGGAGTTGATCACGACGACGTGGCCGTGGGCGGCGCGCAGAGCGGGCAGCAGCAGGCGCGTGAGCTCGGCGACGGCGACTACGTTGACCTCGTAGTTCACGCGCCAGTCTTCGGCCGACCCTTCGGCGATCGTGCCGAGACGGGCGGCGCCGGCGGAGTGCACGAGGACGTCGAGTCGCTCGATCTGCGCGGCGGCGGCCGCCAGCGAAGCGTCGTCCGTGAGGTCAACACGCCACGGCTCTGCGCCCGGCAGCTCGGCGGCCACCTTCTCGAGCGCGGCCTCGTCGCGGCCGCCGAGGAGCAGGCGGTGCGTCGGGGCGAGCTGGTGGGCGACGGCGGCGCCGATGCCACGCGAGGCACCGGTGACCAGGGCGAGCGGAAGATCGGTCATGCGATCCACCGTAAGCGTCAGCAGGACGCCGCGACGCGGGGGTCGCGGTCGAACCGGATGCCCGTGCGGGTGAAAGATCCCGCGAAATTGTCGACAAACCGACCGAAGGTCAACGGATTGCGCGTCGAGGTGAGCGCGTCCTGCTCGCCCTGGCAGCGCAGCGCTTGGCGGGCGGCTTCGATCTCGGCCGGGGTGAAGACGTGCATCCGCCCGTCGGTCGCGACCTCGCCGTGGCCGGCGTCGGCGATCTCCCACGCGGCCGTGAGCCACTTCGAGTGCCCAGGCCGCCCGCCGGGGATCGACGTGGAGTGCGAGCCGAGGTCGCTGGCGAGGCCGTAGCCGTCGTGGACGCGCACGTCGAGCGACACCAGGTTGCTGATCGCGCCCATGCTGTCGGCCGCGAGCGTGACGTACGGGCGGTCCGTCGGGAACGTGTACCAGCGCTTTTCCCCGTAGCTGTACACGAGCACGGCCGGTGCGCGCGTCGCGTCGGTGACCTCGACGGCCGTGCGCATCACCGGCTCGCCCAGGAAGTCCGACGCCAGCACCGGGTGCTCGTGCCCGGTGACCCACGACCAGTACGCGCGCTCGTCGGTGACGCCGACAGCGGCGTGATCGTTCGCGTACGGCACGCGCAGCCACCCGGCCGCGGCCACCGACCAGACGGCGACGCCCGCCAGCAGCGCGAACGTCTTGCGCGTCAACGGCACCGCCATCACCGGCAGGAGCAGCGCGAACAACGCGGGCAGCAGCATCCGGCCGTGCATGAAGTCGCCGCCGACGCGCACCACGTACGCGGCCAGCAGCACCGCGCCCGCCACCGGCGCGAGCGTGAGGATCCGCGACTTCCGGCTCAGGAACGCCGCGACCGCCAGCATCGGGATCGGCAGCCAAAGGTAGTACGGGTCGACGAGGTCGAGCAGGTAGTCGAACCCGCGTGACCAGTTGCTCGTGCCCGCTTCCTTGGCCAGCGCGGTGTTCGGCACGAGCAGGCCGTAGTAACCCATGCGGAAGACCTGGTACGCCGCCGGCAACGCGATTCCGACGCCCAGCCAGCCGAACCCGGTCCGCAGGCTCGGCCGCCGCAGCAAGGCCAGCGCTGCGAACGCGACGATGCTGAACAACGCCAGATCAGGCCGCACCAGCACCCCGAGTCCGATGACGAACGCCGTGGCCTTGGGCGCCTTGCCGCGCACGAGCAGCCACCACGTCAGGCCGATCCAGAGCATCGCCAGCCCGGTTTCGAGGCCGGACGTCGCGAAGTCCCGGAACGGCGGCAGCGCGCACACGATCAGCGCCCCTGCCGGGACGACCGGGCTGTCGTAGAGGCGGCGGGCGCCGTCCATCGCGAAGAACAGCCCGCCGACGGCGCAGATCAGGCCGGTGACGACCGACAGCCACTCCAGCGCCGGGCCCGGGATCGTCCCAAGCGCGGCCAGGAGCCAGGTCCACAACGGGCTGGTGCTGGCCTCGACCCGCTCGCCGACGTTGAACACGGGCCCGTGACCGGCGAGGATCTGCCGGACCGTGCGAAGGACGAGCAACCCGTCGTCCGACATCCAGCGGCGGCGCCACGAGAGGTACGCGTAGAGCGCCAGCGTCGCGAAGGTCAGCCAGGTGGTGGGGGACTTGAGCCACGGCGTGGGTGCCGCCACGGATTTCGTCGTGGCGGTGGTGGCTGTGGTCATGGCCCCTCTCCCCGGTGGTCTTTTCCCAGTCTCGCATCCGGGGGTACGGGTGGCTCGCGGCGCTGGTCGCAGCGATGCCGTGATTGTTTCAGTGCGTGGGTGCCGGGCTCGCCGAAGGGGCCGGGGTTTCCGTAGGTGCCGGGGTTTCCGAAGGCGGTGGCGGAGTCGTGCTGGATGTAGGGACCGGTGCCGGAGGCGGCGGGGGCGGCGGTGCCAGCCCCAGGTCCGCGTTGAGGTTCTCGTGCGTCGTCCCGCCGAGAGTGAACCCCGCCGTGCAACCCGTGGCCGGGTCGACGTCGGAGTCGCGCGCCGCGTCGCCGGCGGCCTGCCGCGTCACGGTGAGCCCGTCCGGCAGGTGCGAGATGTCGAAGCAGACCTGGTAGGTCCCGTCCTTGCGCTTGTCGAACAGGTACGAGCCGTCGGCCGCGGTTTTCGTGGTGGCCAGCGTGCCGCCGGCACCGTCCTTGAGCGTCACGGGAATGTCGGCGACGTCGGGCTCGCCGTCGTCCTGCAGGCCGTTGCGGTCGGTGTCGCGCCACACGCGGTCGCCGATCTTGTCGATCAGCGGCAGCGGCGTCACGGTGATCGCCGCCGTGGCCGACTGGTCGGTCAGCGCGCCGCTCGGCGACGTGACGCCGGTGATCCGCACCTTGTTCACGTGGCCGGTGTCGTTCTCCGCCAGGTTCGGGTGGTCGCAGGGCACGGCGTTCGAGGCGCCGGGTGCCAGGCCGAACGCGGGCGGCAGCGACGAGCACCACGAGTCCTTCAGCAGTACGCCGGTCAGCGGCTGCGAGCCCGAGTTCGTGACGGTCGTGCGGTAGTGGGCGGTCTCGCCGGCGGGGATCGTGGCCGACGGCCCCCACTCGCCGGTCGCGGGGTTCTGCACCTCCAGCTTCACCGTGTACGCGGCGAGCTGCAGGTCCACGCAGTCCCACATCACCCAGTTGCGGTTGGTGGTCGCGAAGAACACCACCGACGTGGTCTTGTCCGGCGCCGTCTGCGCGGGGAAGTCCTGGCGCGCGAGCTTGCCGTCGGACTGCACGTCGTGCGTGACGTTCTGCGATTTCTCCAGCAGCGCGCGCCCGGCGGAATCGGTGAAGCGCAGGCCGGTCGACTGGGCGTTGGCGCGGTCGGCCAGCGCCGAGCCGACGGAACCCGTCGCCGCCGAGAGCGTGTAGATGCCGCCCGGCGCCGCGGGAAGGGTCTGGGTAGCGGAGCTGACGCGGCCGTCGGGCGTCTGGATCTGCGCGTTGAGCTTGCCGTCGGACGCGTGCGCGGCGTCGGTGACGAGCTTCGGCACCTTGTCCGCCGGCGTGCTGCGCGGCACGGGCGCGGCAGGCGTGAACACGTAGCCCGCCGGCGCTCCGCCGGGCGCGTTCGCCTGCTCCACGCTCGGGTTCGGGGCCACTCCGCCACACGCCGGGGTGTCGGCCGCCGGGGTGTCGGCCGCCGGCGCGGAGGCCGGGAGGACGACGACGAGCGCACCGGCCAGCACCAGGGTGCAGGCCGACGCGCCCGCCGAACGTCCGATCGCGACTTTTCCTGCCCGCCTCACCCAACCGAAGCTATTACTCCGCACGGGTTCGGCGCAGTGGAAGCCACTCCAAAGAGTTACCGCACGCCGATGCGGCCGGCGAGCCCGAACCGGCCCTTCCGCCACACCGAAACGATGGCCGGGCGCGGCTGCGAGGTGCCGCCGTCGGGCCAGTGCGACGACGGGTTCGCCGAGCTCACCGCGTTCTCACCCGGGTGCTGCACGGCCACGAGCACCAGGTGGTCGGTGACGACCGGCCCGCACGTCTCCGCACCGATCGGCACGGACAGGAACTGCTTCACGTGCCCGCGTTCCGGACCCGACACGGGCACGGAGAACAGGCCGTCGTTGGCGCCGAGCGTGTTGCCGTCGGTGGAGATCCACAGGTTGCCGTGGGGGTCGAACGCGACGTTGTCCGGACACGAGATCGGGCTGACCTGACTCTTCGGGAAGCCGCCGAAGTAGGTGTCGGCCGTGGCCGGGTCGCCGCAGACCAGCAGCAGGCGCCAGGCGAACCGCGTCGACGCCGAGTCGCCGCGCGCTTCTTCCCACTCGAGCACGTGGCCGTTTTTGTTGCCGACCCGCGGATTCGCCTCGTCGACGCCCGCCTTGCCGGCCGCTCCGCGGTCGGTGTTGTTGGTCAGCGCCGCGTAGATCCGGCCGTTCACGGGGTTGGGCTCGATGTCCTCGGGCCGGTCCATCTTCGTGGCGCCCGCCTTGTCGGCGGCCTGGCGCGTGAAGACGTACACCTCCTCGGCGGTAAATCCGTCCACAAACGACTTGTTGCCACTCGCCAGCGGGATCCACTCGCCGGCGCCGTCGAACTCGCCGTCTTCCGGGAGCTTTCCGGTGCCGTCGATCTCCGCGGCCGGGCTGTCGCCGGTGAACTTCGCGACGTAGAGCGTGCCGTCGTCCAGCAGTGCCGAGTTGTGGCGGCGGGCCAGGGCGGACGTGCCCTTCTTGTACTTGCCCTTCGACACGAACTTGTAGATGTACTCGAAGCGCTCGTCGTCACCGGAGTACACGGCGACGCGGCCGTCGGCGGTGATCTTCACGTTGGCGGCCTCGTGTTTGAACCGCCCGAGCGCGGTGTGCTTGACCGGCGCGGCGTGCGGGTCGTTCGGGTCGATCTCCACGACCCAGCCGAAGCGGTTGGGCTCGTTGGGCTCGCGTGGCACGTCCCAGCGCTTGTCGAAGCGTTCCCACTTGCGCGTGCTCTCGCCGGTGCCGATCACGTACCGCTTGAGCCGCGCGGCCTGCGCCGGGTCGGTCACCTTGTCGGCGTTGGCGAAGTACTGGTGGAAGTTCTCCTCACCGGAAAGCACGGTGCCCCAAGGCGTGACGCCGCCGGAGCAGTTGTTCTGCGTGCCGCGCACGCGTTTGCCCGACGGGTCGGCCGACGTCTTGAGGTACTTCGAACCGGCCGCCGGGCCGCGAACCTCGAAGATCGTGTCGAGCGTGATGCGGCGGTTCAGCGGGCTGGGCACGGTGCGCAGCCCGCCGCCGATCGGGTCGCGCAGCGTCTGGACCACGGACAGGCCGTGGGCCGCCCACGCGATCTTCACCTGCTCCTCGGTCGGGTTGGCCGGGTCGTACTGGTCGGCCGGGAACAGGTGCACCTCGGTGGTGTACTCGTGGTTGACCACGAGCAAGTTGCGCAGCCCCAGGGAATCCTGCGGGATCAGGCCGACGAAGTCGTTGTTGTAGCCGAACTGCTTGGCCTGCGCGGCCGCGGTCTGCGCGCGGAAGTCGAACTCCGGCGCACCCGGCACCACGGCGTCTCCCCAGCGGATGACCACGTGCTGGTCGTAGCCCTCGGGGATGCTCACGCGGTCGAGCTTGTTGGGCGCCACGGCGTCGAAGTCGGTGCCCGGCACCGGACGCGGGTGACCGCCGCCGTGCGCGGGAGCCGCGGCCGCCGTGCCGGGCAGCGCGGCGAACCCGCCGGCCGCCGCGGCCATCACGGCACCGGCCTTGAACACGCCACGCCGAGAGACACCCTTCGCGACGTCACCGAAGTACTCGTTGCCCGAGGGGTTCGGCGCTTCGTGCGCGCACGCGTTGCCACAGCGGTATTCGCAGGTCAGGGGAGAACGCCCGCCGGGGTGAGTGGCGAACAGGGGCAGCAGCCGCCCGCGTTCCGTGGACACAGGGCCTCCAGGTCGCTTCAGTAAGGGAACAAAGCGACCATATTCGGCCAAATCGAATCTTCAGGTGAACAATAGATGTATTCGACGTGGGTTCAGAGTTCCTCTTCGCCCACCAACGCGGCTTCCTTGGGCACCTCGTGCGGGTCGGTTTTCTTCTCCCGCAACGACAGCAGCACCGCGGCGATGACGCACAGCGCGGCCGCGATCACGAACGGCCCCTGCTCCCAGCCCAGCCAGTCGGCGACGTGCCCCACGAGCGTGGCCGCGACGGCGCCGCCGAGCCACCGGCAGAAGTTGTAGCCCGCGCTGGCGACCGGGCGCGGCGCGTTGCTGATCGACATCGCGGTGCCCGTGAACAGCGTGTTCAGCAGCCCCGAAACCAACCCCGAGAGCACGATGCCGATGACCACGACCGTCTTGTTCGGCACGGCCAGCACCAGCATCAGCACGGTGTAGCCGACCACGGCGAGCGCGGCCGCGTGCCGTTCGCCGAACCGCGCGGCGAGCTTCGGCGCCAACGCGACGCCGGCCACCGCCACGCACAGGCCCCATCCGCAGAAGATCAGCCCGACGGCGATCGCGCTCCAGCCCAGCACGAACGGCGACCAGGCCAGCACCGCGAAGAACGCCGCCGTGTACAGCGCCGACGCGACCGAAGTCCGCAACAGACCGGGGTGCTTCAACGCGCGGATCGGGTCGAGCAGCTTGATCGGCTCGCGCTTCTCGTGCGAATCGCTCTTCAGGAACACCGAGCACAGCACGAGCGCGCCGGCCATCAGCACCGCCGTGCCCAGGAACGGGCCGCGCCACGAGATCGTGCCGAGCAGCGCGCCCAGCAGCGGGCCGACGGACAGCCCGACACCCAGCGCCGCCTCGTACAGCAGGATCGCGCCGGACTGCCCGCCCGTGGCGGCGCCGACGATCACCGACAGCGCGGTGGCGATGAAAAACGCGTTGCCGAGACCCCACACCGCACGCAGGCCCACGAGCTGCTCGATCGAACCGGCCGCGGCGCACAGCGCGGTCGCGGCGACGATCAACGTCAGCCCGACCAGCACGGTGCGCTTCGCGCCGAAGCGCGCGGACATCGAACCGGTGAACAGCATCGCGATCACCTGCACGCCGAGGTACGACGTGAACAGCAGCGTGACCTGCGACGGTGACGCGTTCAGGCCCTTGGCGATCGACAGCAGGATCGGGTCGACCAGGCCGATGCCCATGAACGCGATGACCGCGGCGAACGCCGTGATCCACACTTGCTTGGGCTGGCCCTTGATCGCGTCCAGCAGGCTCGAGTGGTGCTCAGCGCTCATCGCTGATCAGTTCCTCCTCCGGGTTTTCGGGTAACTCCCTCTTGGGTTGGTCAGCCTTCGGTGCATCACTGTGGAAATCGCTGATCAACTTCGTGAGAGCGGGCAACGCGGCGTCGATCGCGGCGCGTTCGGCGTCGTCGAGCACGATGAGCCGCTCGCGCACCTGCGCCTCCCGCGCCGCCAGCAGTTCGGCGTAGAAGCGCTCGCCCGCCTCGGTGGCTTCCACGAGCACGGCCCGGCCGTCGTCCGGATCGGGGCGGCGGCTCACCATGCCGAGGCGCTCCAGCCGGCCGACGACGTCGGTCATCGACGGCATCCGCACGCCTTCGAGCTGCGCGAGCCGGCTCATCCGGCTCGGACCGCCGCCCACGAGCTCGGCCAGCACAGACCCCTGCGTGAGCGTCAGCAGCTGCGGGGTTTCACGGCGCACCAGGTAGTACAGCCGGAACACGACTGGCCGGAGCCGGTGCGCGAGGTCGACGATCGGGGAAGTCACTTAGCCAGGCTAACAAATTTAGTTAGGGTAGCGAAGTAATTCGCCTCACAGACTAGGCTGCAGCCATGGACGCGGTGATCTTCGACCTCGACGGCGTGCTGGTGGATTCGGAAAAAACTTGGGACGAGGTGCGCCGCGCGGTGGTCGCGGAGCACGGCGGTACCTGGTTACCCGAATCGACCAGAGAACAGCAAGGGATGAGCACCCCCGAGTGGGCTGCCTACCTGGTCGGCACGCTCGGCGCACAGCTGACGCCCGACGAGATCGCGCGGACCGTGATCGACCGGATGGCGCAGCGCTACGCCTCGGGACCGCCCGTGATCGACGGCGCGCCCGACGTGGTCCGCGCCGTCGCCCGCCACTACCCGGTGGCGATCGCGAGCTCGTCGCCGCCGGTGCTGATCCAGGCGTTCCTGCAGGCGTGCGACCTCACGTCGCTGGTGCCCGTCGCCGTGTCGAGCGAGGAGGTCGGTGCCGGCAAACCGGCGCCCGACGTCTACCTGCGCGCGGCGAAGCTGTTGAACGTGCCGGGCGAGCAGTGCGCCGCCGTGGAGGACTCGACCAACGGGCTGAAAGCCGCGCTGGCGGCGAAGATGGCCGTGTACGCGGTGCCGAACCCGCACTTCCCGCCGGACCCGGCCGTGCTGAAGCAGGCCACCGCCGTGGTGCGCGACATCAACGAACTCCCGGCGGCGTTGGGACTCTAGACGCCGAGAAGGGCTCCCCGGAACACCGAGGAGCCCATCTGCCGGCGAGAAACGCGTCAGCGCTCCAGCTCGCCGCGGATGAACTTGTCGACCGCGTCGCGCGCGGTGGAGTCGTCGTACTGCTCCGGCGGCGACTTCATGAAATAGGACGACGCCGACAGGATCGGCCCGCCGATGCCGCGGTCCTTCGCGATCTTCGCGGCACGCACGGCGTCGATGATGATGCCGGCGGAGTTGGGGGAGTCCCACACCTCGAGCTTGTACTCCAGGTTCAGCGGCACATCGCCGAACGCGCGGCCCTCGAGGCGCACGTAGGCCCACTTGCGGTCGTCGAGCCACTGCACGTAGTCCGACGGTCCGATGTGGACGTTGCCCTTGCCGAGCTCGCGGTCGACCTGCGAGGTCACCGACTGGGTCTTCGAGATCTTCTTCGACTCGAGGCGCTCGAGCTCCTTCATGTTCAGGAAGTCCATGTTCCCGCCCACGTTGAGCTGCATCGTGCGGTCGAGCTGCACGCCGCGGTCTTCGAAGAGCTTCGCCAGCACGCGGTGCGTGATCGTCGCGCCGACCTGCGACTTGATGTCGTCACCGACGATCGGCACGCCGGCGTCTTCGAACTTCTTGGCCCACACCGGGTCGGACGCGATGAACACGGGCAGCGCGTTCACGAACGCCACGTTGGCGTCGATCGCGGCCTGCGCGTAGAACTTGTCGGCCTCTTCGGAGCCCACGGGGAGGTAGGAGACGAGCACGTCGACCTTCGCGTCGCGCAGCGCGCCGACGATGTCGACGGGCGCCTCGTCCGACTCCGAGATGGTCTCGCGGTAGAACCGCCCGAGCCCGTCGTAGGTGTGCCCGCGCTGCACCGGCACGCCGAGCGGCGGCACGTCGGCGATCTTGATCGTGTTGTTCTCGCTCGAGAAGATCGCCTCGGACAGGTCGTGGCCGACCTTCTTGGCGTCGACGTCGAACGCGGCGACGAAGTCGATGTCGCTGACGTGGTACTCGCCGAACTGGACGTGCATCAAACCGGGCACGCGCGTGCCGGGATCCGCGTCGCGGTAGTACTGCACACCCTGGACCAGCGAGGAGGCGCAGTTGCCGACGCCCACGATGGCCACCCGAACGCGGCGGTTCTCGCCCATGCCGGTTTCTCCTTCAATCCGTTACTTCATCTGCAGGTCTGGCCGCGACGTTGCGGCCCGAGCGGCGCGCCCTCACTCCTGCGGGCCACGCTGCTCGGCTTGTTCGTGCGCGATCAGCTCGTTGAGCCAGCGCACCTCCCGCTCGCTCGACTCGAGTCCCAGCCGGTGCAGCTCGCGGGTGTAGCGGTCGATCCTCTCCTCGGCCCTGGCCAGCGCCTCGCGCAAACCCTCGCGACGCTCTTCCACGCGACGCCGCCGGCCCTCCAGGATCCGCATCCTGACGTCGGCCGGTGTCCGCGAGAAGAACGCCAGGTGGACGCCGAACCCTTCGTCGTCCCAGGTCTGCGGACCCGCGTCACCGAGCAGTTCGGCGAACCGCTCCTTGCCCTCGGCGGTGAGCTTGTAGACGCGGCGGCCGCGCCGGGACCAGGCCCGGTCGTCCGCTTCGTCGAGCTCCTCGACGAGGAATCCCGCCCGCAGCAACCGACGCAGGGTCGGGTACAGCGAGCCGTACGAGAACGCCCGGAACATCCCGAGCGTCTCGTGCAAACGCTTGCGCAGCACGTACCCGTGCATGGGGGCTTCGTGCAGCAACCCGAGGATCGCGAGTTCGAGCACACCGCACCCCCTCACGGGAACAAACCGCAGCAGCCGCCGTTGCCCCAGTGGCTGGTGGGACCTACTGGCGCGACCGCCTCCGTCAACCTACTCGGCAACTATATCGCGCCGATACATCGAAGTGGCGGAAGTAACCCCCGGAAGTGGCCAGACCAGGGCGAACGTCACCAGAGAGTTATCGAATTTCCGGCGTGTCCGAATGGTCGCCCTGGGTGGCCTCCCGCAGGGGGCACTGCACACACAGGAAGAGCCCGTACTCTGTTCCTCGTGCTTACCCAGCGGCAGGTCGTGGACTACGCCTTGCAGCGCCGTGCGCTGCTGGCCGGCGTCCGCTCCGGACGCGTCGGCGACCATGAGGTGTGCGACGCGACCCCGTACCTGCTCCGTGCGGCGAAGTTCCACGGCAGGCCGGACGACCGCGCCTGTCCGATGTGCCGCCGGACGCCGTTGACCCTCGTGTCGTGGGTTTACGGCGACGAGCTGAAGCACGTCTCGGGATCGGCGCGGACACCCGACGAACTGGCCCGCATGGCGGGGCTGTTCGGCGAGTTCACCGTCTACGACGTAGAGGTGTGCCGGACGTGCCACTGGAACCACCTGGTCCTGTCCTACGTCCTCGGCACGGGCGAGCCCCAGCCCACCCGGCCGCGGAGGACAGCCGGCCAGTGACGAGTACCAAAACCGCTGCAGAGCACAGGGCGGCGCACTCCGGCTTTTCCCGGACTCCGGTGCCGGCAGTGCCGGCAGTGCCGCCTTCGGAGGCCCATTCGTGAACGACGATCGCAACCGCTCCTGGCCTGGCCAGGAGCCAGATGCACCTCGCCGTGCCCAATGGCCGGAGGAAGAACCGGGTCCCGCCTGGCCGGGTGAGGACGCCCCGCGTCGCCCGCAACGGCAGGCCCCGCCCCCCGCCCGCCGGGCCCCTCGCGGCAACGCACCGCGGCCGCCTCGCGCGGCCGCCGGTGGCGGCGCCCCGGAATGGCCCAGCGGCGACGAGCCCCGGCGTGGTTCAGACCCGCGTGGTTCAGACCGGAGCGGCGGCGATCCGCAATGGCCTGCTGACGAACCACCCCGCCGGCCGCAACGGCCTCCGCAGCGCCCCCAGCAGTCCCAGCGTGTGCCGAACGGCAACGGACAGGCGGGAATGCCGCCGCGCCGGCAGGCCCCGCCACCTCCGCCGCCCCCCGGTGGCCGCCCGCCCGGCCCCGGTGGCCCAGGTGGTCCGGGTGGCCCAGGTGGTCCGGGTGGTCCGACCGCGAGCCCGCCGCAGGGGTTCCGCCAGCCGGGCCCGCCCGGTCCCGGTGGTCCAGGCCGCAACGGCGCGGGTCCCGCCCGCCGTCCGCCGCAGAGCCGTTCCGCGGTTCCGCCGGCAGCTCCGGCGTATCCCGACCGCGAACCCGAGCTGATGACGCACCAGGTGCACAACGGCACGGAGTTCGGCTACGACCCGTACGACGACCGCTACGACGATCAGTACGACAGCGCCGAGCACCCTCAGTACTCCGACGAGGACGACTTCGAGGACGAAGGCCCCGAGCTCGACGAGAACGGCAAGCCGATCAAGCCGCCGCTCACGCCGAAACAACGCAAGAAGCGCCGCTGGAAGATCATCCGGCGGATCGCGTACGCGTGTGTGGGTCTGTTCGTCGTGGTGCCGGCCGTCGCTTTCGTGATCACGTACTTCATGGTGAAGGTTCCTTCCCCGCAGGACGTGAAAGCGTTGCAGAGCCAGCCCATCACGTTCTACTACGCCAACAACCAGGTGATGGGGCGCAGCGTCCCGCCCGGCGGCGACCGCGAGCTGCTGCAGCCGAACCAGATCCCCGACGTCGTGAAGCACGCCGTGTACTCGGCCGAAGACAAGACGTTCGAGACCAACTCGGGCTTCGACGTCAAGGGCATCCTCGGCGCGGTGTACAACCAGGTCACCGGTGGTACCGGTGGTGGTTCGACCATCTCGCAGCAGTACATCAAGAAGGCCACGGAGAACGAAGCTCCGACGCTGACCCGTAAGTGGACCGAGCTCGCGAAGTCGTTCAAGCTCAACAACGAAGAGTCCAAATCGGACATCATCACGGGCTACCTGAACATCGTCTACTTCGGCCGCGGCGCCAACGGCATCGCGGCGGCCGCGAAGGCCTACTACGGCAAGGACGTCAGCCAGCTTTCGCCCTCGGAGTCGGCGCTGCTCGCCGGCTTGATCCAGCTGCCGAGCAAATCGGAAGACCCGGCGTACACGCAACGGCGCTGGTCTTACGTGCTGGACCAGATGGTGGCCAACGGCTGGCTCTCGAAAGCGGATCGCGAAGCCGCGACGTTCCCCAAGCTGATCCCCAAGGGCGCTCAGGCGAAGGAGAACGCCGGCACCCTGGACTACTTCATCCAGCAGCGCATCATGGACGAGCTCGAAGCCAAGGGCTACGACCAGGACAAGCTCTACTCGAGCGGCGCGAAGATCTACACAACGATCGACCCGGCCGCGCAACAGGCGGCGGTGCAAGCCGTGCAGGACAACATGAAGGGGCAAACCGACCCCGACATCCTGGGAGCTCTGGTCGCCGTCGACCCGAGAACGGGAGGGGTCATCGCCTACTACGGTGGCCCGAACACGGTTAAGGACGAGAACGGCAAGGACACGCTGGCCAACGACTGGGCCAACACCCCGCAGAACCCCGGCTCGTCCATGAAGCCGTACGACCTCACCGCGTTCCTCAAGATGGGCAAGGGCCTCGGCGAGACCTTCGACGGCACCAACAACCGCGAGCTCGGCGGCCGCATCGTCCGCAACGCGGGTGAGAGTGCCAGCTGTGGCCCGCAGTGCACGGTCAAGAAGGCCATGGAGGTCTCGGCCAACACCGTGTTCTACGACATGGTGCTGAACGTGACGAAGCCCGCGCCGGTCGCCGAAGCCGCGAAGGAAGCCGGGGTGCAACCGGCGCCGAAGGGCAAGGCCAAGCTCGGCACCAACGACGCGAACATCGCGCTCGGCGGTGGTGAGACGTCGTTGACCCCGGAAGACCAGGCCGCGGGTTACGCGACCTTCGCCTCGGGCGGCATCTACCGCCAGCAGCACTTCGTCTCGAAGCTCACCAACTCCCAGGACGAGGTGGAGTTCGACGAGACGACGCTGGCGGGCAAACCAGCGTTCGACCCCGACGAGCAGAAGAGCCAGCAGATCGCGGGCAACGTCACCGACGCGCTCGGGCCGGTCATCAAGGAATCCCATCTGAAGTGCCCCACCGGCCACGACTGCGCGGGCAAGACCGGTACGCAGCAGTTCGACCCGGGTAGCGCGAAGAACCTGCCGAAGGGTTATGCGGACCGCAACGCCCAGACCTGGATGGTGGGTTACACCCCGTCGGTGTCGGCGGCGGTGTGGATCGGCGGTGACGGCAACAAGCCGTTGCACGACAAGAACAACAAGCCGATCTTCGGTGCCACCATCGCCGGTCCGGCGTGGCAGGACTTCATGGACACCTACCTCAAGGGCAAACCCACGGAGAAGTTCCCGAAGGTCGACCCGATCGGCAAGGACGCCGACACGGTCACGCCCACGACCAGCAGCAGCAGTCGCTCGGTGACCACCACGACGACGCCCAGCACGACGACGAGCACGCCGACCAGCACGTCGAGCACGACCACGAGCGAGACGACGTCGTCGGAGACCACCACCAGCCGTCCCGGTGGCATCTTCGGCGGTGGTCCCGGCGACGGTGGCGGTCCCGGCCGCAACGGCGGTGGCGGCGACGGCGGAGGCGGGGTCGAGGTGACTCCACCACCGAAACAGCCCGGCGGGTAGCGACCCGCGGTTCCTCGAAGAGGGCTCCTTTCCGGTTCAGGAGGGGAGCCTTTCTTCGTGACCGAAGCCCCTGCACCTCGAAGTGACCCAGGCGACATCGCTCAGCCGTCACCCTGGGCGTAGTTTTGTCCGGTTCACACCGCGCCGGGGCCGTTACCCAGAGATACGTCCCGCCGGTCGAGTGAACCGACCCCACCCGCGGTGCGTCCCCTTGTGGAGAGGGGATCTGCGCCCGCAGCACGCCCGCGTCCGAGAAGAGGATCCGCACGTGAACGACGACCGCAACCGCTCCTGGCCCGACCGGGATCCCGATCCGCGGCGTCAACCACCCCCCGCGGACCGTCAGGGACCGCCGCCGTGGGCGCGCAACCAGCCGCCTCCGGGTGGTGCCCCTCGGACGCCCCCGCCCGGCACTCCCGCGCAGCCCGGTCAGCCGCCGCGCGCGCCCCGGAACCGTCCCGGCACGCCGCCGCCCGGCTTCCGGCAGCCGCCGCCCCCGGGCGCGCGCCGCCCGACCCCGCCGCCGCGTCGTGAGCCGGAGCTGATGACGCACCACGTGCACAACGGCACCGCCGACGACGGCTACGACGCCCGGTACGACTCCGGGGGACCGCTCGACCCCGATGACGTCTACCCGGAGGAGCCGGAGCTCGACAAGAAGGGCAGGCCGGTCCTCACGGCCGCGCAGAAGAAGAAGCGGCGCTGGAAGATCATCCGGCGCAGCATCTACGCGTTCGTCGGTGTCTTCATCGTGATCCCCGCGATCGCGTTCGTCATCACGTACTTCAGCGTCGACGTGCCTTCGCCGCAGAGCGTGGCGCAGGGGCAGAGCCAGGCCGTCACGTACCTCTACGCCGACGGCAGTCCGATGGGCAAGGACGTGCCCCCGGGCGGCAACCGGCAGATCCTGACGCCGGACCAGATTCCCGACGTCGTCAAGCACGCCGTGACCGCGACCGAGGACGCGTCGTTCGAGACCAACTCGGGCTTCGACGTCACGGGCATCCTGCGCGCCGTCTACAACCAGGTCACCGGCGGCACCGGCGGTGGCTCGACGATTTCCCAGCAGTACATCAAGAAGGCCACCGACAACGACGCGCCCACGCTCACCCGTAAATGGACCGAGCTGGCGAAGTCGTTCAAGATGAACCAGACGTACTCGAAACAGGACATCATCACCTCGTACCTCAACATCATCTACTTCGGGCGCGGTGCGTACGGCATCGGCGCGGCGTCGCAGGCCTTCTTCCACAAGGACGTCAAGGACCTCAACTTCTCCGAAGCCGCGCTGCTCGCCGGCCTCATCCAGCAGCCGGGCCGCTCGGAGAACTCGAAGGTGGCCCACGACCGCTGGAACACCGCGCTCGACCGCATGGTGGAGAACCACTACATCACCGCGGCCGACCGCAAGGCCGCGCAGTTCCCCACGCCGATCCCGCTGTCGGAGAGCAAGGACGACTCGGGCGCGCCCTACGCCTTTATCTCCGACCAGGTGAAGACCGAGCTCGCGGCCCACGGCATCCCGGAGGACAAGTACTACGCCGGCGGCTACACGATCCAGACGACCATCGACAAGAAGGCGCAGGACCTCGCCGAGCAGGCGGGTGCCGACGCGCTGGCGAAGCAGTCGGACAAGCGGCTGCTCGACGCGCTCGTGGCCGTGGACCCGAAGACCGGCGGCGTGCTCGCGTACTACGGCGGGCCCACGATCGTCGATGTGAACGGCCAGAAACAGGCCGCGCGCGACTGGGCCGACACGCCCCAGAACCCCGGTTCGTCGATGAAGCCGTACGACCTCACGGCGTTCCTCAAGATGGGCAAGGGGATCAACTCGACCTTCGACGGCCGCAACAACCGCGAGTTCGACGGGCGCATCGTGCGCAACGCCGGTGACAGCGACAGCTGCTCGGAGCAGTGCACCGTCGCCGAGGCCATGAAGATCTCGGCGAACACGGTGTTCTACGACATGGTCCTCAACGTCACCAAGCAGGGCCCGGTCGAGCAGGCCGCCGAGGAAGCCGGGGTGAAGACCAAGGACAACGGCGGCGGCAACTCGCAGATCGACATCTCGAACAACAACATCTCGCTCGGCGGTGGCGACACCAAGATCACTCCGGCCGACCAGGCGTCGGGCTACGCCACCTTCGCGGGCGACGGCCAGCAGCGCGACCGCCATTTCGTGCTGAAGGTGACGAACTCGCAGAACGAGGTGGCGTACGAAGCCCAGGCGCAGCCGGCCAAGTCGGCGTTCGCCGACGGCGACTCCGACCTGAGCAAGCAGATCGCGGGCAACGTGACCGAGGCGCTCAAGCCCGTGATCGGCTTCTCGAAACTGAAGTGCCCGTCGGGCCACGAATGCGCCGGCAAGACGGGGACGCAGCAGCACACGAAGCGCGCGGGGGAGCCCGCCTCGGCTGCCAACGCCAACGCGCAGACGTGGATGGTCGGCTACACGCCTTCGGTCTCCGTGGCGGTGTGGGTCGGCGGCGACGGCGACCTGGACCTGCACGGCAAGGGCAGCGCGCCGATCTTCGGGTCCACGATCGCCGGCCCGCTGTGGCAGAAGTTCATGACGACCTACCTCGCGGGCAAGCCGGCCGAGCGCTTCTCCCAGGTGGATCTGATCGGCGACGCGGCCCCGCCGTCCGGCCCGCCGAGCGACACGAACACCCCGCCGGGGGACATCACGCCGACCGACAACCCGGACGACCCGAACAACCCCGGCGGCAACGGCAACACCCCGGTGAACCCCGGCGACCCGAACGGCCCTGGCGGCAACTTCCCGTCGTTCCCGTCACACACGCCCAAGCCGCCGAAGCATCCGCCGTCAGGTGACCCCACCGACACGGGGGTTCCCGGCGACACGGGCGATCCCACCGAATAGCCAGGGCGTCGCAAGAGAAAAGGCTCCCCCCATCCGGGTTTCCGGACGGGGGGAGCCTTTTTCGCGCCCGCAAAGGAAAAGCGGGGAGGCCGCGAGCTCGACACTGGGGGTTGCCGAGGTCGCGGCGAGCTACTCGAGCCTGATCACGCGGCCTTCGGCGCCGGAGCGGTGGGCCGCCTCGATCACGCGCAACGCGGCCACGGAACCGGCCGGATCCACGGGGAATGCCGCTTCGCCGCGCAACGCGTCGCGCACCTGGGCGTAGAAGTCCTCATAGCGGCCGACTTCGGTGGGCACGGTCTCGGTGTGGTCCGTGCCGTCGTCAACGCCGAGGGTGCCGGCGTCGGCTGCGGGCTCGACGCCCCAGCCCTCGTCACCGGGGCGCAGGCCGTCCTTGATCTGGGGTTCTTGCACGTCGAGGCCGTACTTGGTGAAGGCGGCGCGGTCGCCGAGCACGCGGAACCGCGGGTTGCGCGTGGCGGCCAAGGCGGAGGCCCACAGGTGCGAGCGGACTCCGTTGGCGTGGTGCAGCGCGACGAAAACGTCGTCGTCCACCTGCACGCCGGCACGGCGGCGGTCGACCTCCGCGTAGACCTGTGTGACCGGGCCGAACAGCTGCAGGGCCTGGTCGACGATGTGCGCGCCGAGGTCGTAGAGCAGGCCACCGGCCTCGGCGGGATCGCCGAACTCGCGCCAGTTGTCCTTGATCTTCGGCACCCAGCGGTCGTAGCGGGACTCGAAGCGGAACACGTCGCCGAGTCGGCCGGACTCGATCACATTGCGCACGGTGAGGAAATCGGAGTCCCAGCGGCGGTTCTGGAAGACGGTGAGGCCGACGCCCTTGGCCTTCGCCGCCGCCACGACCTGCTCGGCCTCGGCCGCGGTCGGCGCGAACGGCTTGTCCACGACCACGGGCAGTCCGAGCTCGACGGCGCGCAGCGCGAGCGGCACGTGGGTACGGTTCGGGGTGCTCACCACGACGAGGTCGAGGTCGCCCGCCTGGGCGAACAACGCGTCGGCGTCGGGCACGATCTCTGTGCCGGGGTACTCCGCGCGGGCCTGGCCGGCGCGTTCCGGGTTCGCCGTCACGATCGCCGCGGGCACCAGACCCGGCGTCGAAGCAACCAGCGGCGCGTGGAAGACGCGGCCCCCGATGCCGTAACCGAGGATGCCGACTCGCAAGTCATCAGCCATGCCGCTCATTAAACAACACTGTTGCGTAACTAGCCAGTTCTTCGGGAGGATCTCCGGATGGCCGAAACCGGAGTCAACCTGCGTGGGCTGCGCCGCTTCAACAGAGCGCTGCTGCTCGGTCACATCCTGCGCGCGGGCGGGCTCAGCCGCGTGGAGCTGGCCGAACGCACGGGGCTGACGCAGCAGGCGGTGTCGAAGATCGTCGCCGAGCTGCTCGAGACGCAGCTGCTCGACGTCGAGCGCCAGGCCGCGGCCGGAGTCGGCAAGCCGCGCACGCAGCTGCGGATCCGGCCGTCGGCGAAGTGCGCCCTCGGCGCGCAGCTGGACCGCGACGGGTTCCTCGTGCTGCGCACGGGCTTGTCCGGTCAGATCGAGGACACCGTCGAAGGTCCGCTCCCCGTCGGTTTCACGCCCGAACAGGCGGTGGCCGCCGTGGTGGACGCGACGCGCAAGCTGCTCGCCGACGTCGACCCGGCGCGGGTGCTGGGCCTCGGCGTCGGGGCGGTGGGACCGCTCGACCGCCGCGAAGGCCGCGTCCGCGACGCCACGAACATGCCGGGCTGGCACGACGTGCCCCTTCGCGACCTCCTCGCCGAGCGCACGGGACTGCCCGTGACGCTCGACAAGAACACGAACTCCGCCGCGGTCGCCCACACGTGGCCCGACACGCCGGAGACCGCCACCGCCGTGGTGCTCGTGGGCACCGGCATCGGCGTCGGGCTGCTGGTCGACGGCAACGTCTACCGCGGCCCGCGCACCAACGCCGGTGAGTTCGGCCACACCACGATCTCCTACGACGGCCCGCGCTGCGCCTGCGGACGACGCGGCTGCGTCGAGATCATGCACCGCTCCGCGGCCACCCCCGCCGAGGCCGCGCGGCTGCTGGGGATCGGCCTCGCCGACCTCGTGCAGGTCCTGGACCTGGAGCGGATCGTGTTGTTCGGCCGCGCCATCCGCGCGGCGCCCGACGTCTACCGGGACACGGTGGCGGCGGAGCTGAGCGAGCTGCTGCCGGTGCCGCACTGGCAGCGCATCGACGTGGAGCTGAGCGACCTCGGGGAGGAAGCCGTGGCCCTCGGTGGGGCTTTCGAGGTGCTTGCCGGGTTCTACTCCGACCCTAAATGACAGGCGCCTGACCTGCGGGCAGATAGCATCCGCGACGTGCCCGACCAAGCCACCGCCGAAGAGCCGGACGCGGCTCCCCGCACGCTGACGCCAGCGGAGCGGATCGTGCCGAGCTGGAACGACCCGCTGGCCGCCGCGGCGACCAGACCGATCGGCGGTCCGCTCGGTGAGCACGCGGCCGTGGGCCGGCATTGGTTCTGGTCACCGCAGCGCGTGGGACTGGGCCTGGCGATCCTCGCGCTGGTGCTGTGCTGGTTCGGCAAGGCGTCCTGCATCCAGCAGTACCAGGACTCCACGGGCGCGTCGCAGCTCGACTGGCGAGCGGGCCGCCCGTTCGTCGCGATGTGCTACTCGGACATCGTGCCGCTCTACAGCTCCGAGCGGCTCAACGACCCGAAGACCTTCCCGTACGTCACGTCCTGGAAAGAGGACACGCAGACGGCGGAGAACCAGACCCGGTACATGGAGTACCCGGCTTTGACGGGCCTGTTCCAGTGGGTCAACGCGAAGCTCGCCGCGGGCTGGCTCTCGGTCGCGAACTCCGGCTGGCTGCCGGGCGCGCTACCGGTGGCGATCTACTTCAACATCTCCGCGTTCTGGCTCGCGCTCGCGTGGCTGATCACGGTGTGGGCGACCGGGCGCACGATGAAACGCCGGCCGTGGGACGCGGTGCTGGTGGCGATCTCGCCGCTGGTGCTGGTGCAGGCGTTCACGAATTTCGACGCCATCGCCACGGCGTGCACCGCCGCGGGGATCCTCGCGTGGTCGCAAAAACGGCCGGAGATCGCCGGCGTGCTGCTGGGGCTCGGTGCCGCGGCGAAGCTGTACCCGTTGCTGTTGCTCGGGGTGCTGTTCGTGCTCTGCCTGCGCGCGGGGAAGCTGCGTGCGTGGGGCAGAACGGCGGCGTTCATCCTGCTCACGTGGCTGATCGTGAACGTGCCGTTCATCCTCGTGGCCACGCGCGGGTGGTGGGAGTTCTTCCGGCTCAACACGTTGCGGCCGATGGACCCGGACTCGCTCTACAACGTCATCTCCTACACCACGGGCTGGACCGGCTTCGACGGCGTGCTCCAAAAAGGACAGACGCCGGCGATCCTCAACACCGTGATCGCCGTGCTGTTCCTGCTCTGCTGCGCCGGAATCGCGTACGTCGCCCTCACCGCGCCGCGGCGGCCGCGCTTCGGCCAGCTCGCCTTCCTCGTGGTGGCGGCGTTCCTGCTGACCAACAAGGTGTGGAGCCCGCAGTACTCGCTGTGGCTCGTGCCCCTGGCGGTGCTCGCGATCCCGCGCTGGCGGCTGCTGCTGAGCTGGATGGTGATCGACGCGCTGGTGTGGGCGCCGCGGATGTTCTACTACCTCGGCATCGACCACAAGGGACTGCCGGAGGGCTGGTTCCTCGGCACGGTCGTGGTGCGCGACCTCGCCGTGGTGGGCCTCTGCGTGCTGGTGATCCGCGAGATCTACCGGCCGCGCACGGACCTCATCCGGCTCGCCGGAGACGACGACCCGGCGGGCGGCGTGCTCGAACGGGCGCGTGACCGCGTGAAGTTCGCGGGCTTCGGGAAGCACCGCCGGGCTGTGCCGACGATGCCCCCCGCGCCTCCCGTTCCCGAGCCCTAGGCGGTCTGCTTGCGCAGGAAGGCGATGTCGGCCGCCTGGCCCTCGCTCGGCGTCTCCACGACGACGGGCGCGCCGGCCTTGCGGACGACGTCGGCGAGCAGCTCGGGGTCGATGGTCCCTTCGCCGCCGACGACGTTGGCGTGGCGGTCGCGGTTGGAGCCGAACTCGTCGCGCGAGTTGTTGAGGTGCACCAGGTCGATGCGGCCGGTGATGGCCTTGACCTTCTCGACGGCGTCGGCCAGCTCCCAGCCCGCGGCGTAGGCGTGGCAGGTGTCGAGGCAGAACCCGGCGCCGAACTCGCCGACCTCGTCCCACAGGCGCGCGATCACGTCGAGCTCGCGGGTCATCGCGTTCTCGCCGCCCGCGGTGTTCTCGATGAGGATCGGCACGGCGAAGCCACCCTTGTCCGCTTCGCGCTCGAAGAGCTTGCGCCAGTTGACCAGGCCCTCGGCCACGTCGTCGCCCGCGCCCACGTGGCCGCCGTGCACGATGAGTCCCTTCGCGCCGATTGCGGCGGCGCCGGTGGCGTGCTGCGCGACGTTCTTGCGCGACGGGATGCGGATGCGGTTGTTCAGCGACGCCACGTTGATCAGGTACGGCGCGTGGATGAACACCTCGACCGGCGACTCCTTGATCGCGTCCCCGAACGGGTGCGGTTTCGGAGCCTTCCACCCCTGCGGGTCGGACAGGAAGAACTGGACGACGTCGGCTTCTCGCTCGGCTACGGCGGCCAGCGGATCGTCGTCGCGGACATGGGCGCCAATCTGCATGCCAGCACGCTACCCCCGGGTGAATCCGCACCTGACGCCCCAGTTGGTGACGCTCGTGGAGTACCGTGAGCGCGTTCCGTGATCCAGTTCGGGCCGTCGGAGGGGTTTTGCATGGGGAAGCACGCCGCCCGGATCACCACGTTGGGGATCGCCGTCGCGATGCCGGTTCTCTCGGCCGCACTCGCGCTCCCCGCCACGGCTTCCGCGGACCCCAGCCCCACGCTCGACGGCGACTGCTCGGCCACGCTGCAGAACGGCAAGTCCGGCAACGGCCTGTCGCTCGACGCGGGCGCGCCGCTCAACGCCCCCGACCGCCTCACCGTCGGCCTCGACTCGAAGGCCAAGCAGTCGGACGGGAACAACCCGCTCTTCACGCTCCCGGTGGGCGATGTCGTGCGCGGCCTCGGTGTCGGCGAGGTGCCGGTGGTCGGTGACGCGACGACGAACGCCGTCTGCCCGCTCGCGCAGAACACGGCGAACGGCGTCGGCAACACCACGCAGAGCCTGGTCGGCGGTGTGACCGCGCCCGTCGTGCCGGCGCCGCCCACCGACAACCCGCCGGACGACAACCCGCCCGGGACGCCTCCCGGCACCCCGCCCGGTGGACCTGGCGGACCGGGGCAGCCCGGCGCCCCCGGCAGCAGCCTCGACCCGGTGATCACCGGCTCGGGCGACCTGTCCGGCCTCGACTCCATCGCGGGCATCTTCACCAACGCCGCCATGCTCCCGTCCGGGCTCGTGCAGGCGCCGCCGGTGATCACGCAGGTCATCCCGGGCCAGCTGCCCGCGGACCAGGTGCCGACCGTCGACGCGAAGAAGTCGGGCACCGCCGAAGCACTGCCGGCCGTGACGCCGCCGGCGAAGCTGCCGATGCTCATCGCGGTGCTCGCGCTGGCCATCGTCGCGGCGGCACTCGTGCGGGCGTGGCTGCGCCGCAAGACCGCCTGATCGACACGTGCGGTGACACCCGCTTCCACCCGAATGCCTGACATCGGTGGCTGAGCGGGCGTCACTCGTTCCCGTTACCGTCGTTGTCCAGGGGAGACAGGTTCGGACCGGACCGGGGTACAGGGGTCGGAGGGCTCGATGGCCAGGCAGCACCGCACACGCAGGGCCACCGCGGTGGGAGCCGCCGCCTTCGTGCTGGCCGGCTCGGCCGCGCTCGCCGCGCCGACGACCGCTGTTGCGTCTCCGGAGACGATCGTGGCCAAGTGCGGCGACACGATCACCGCGCATCCGGGAGACACGGTCCAGGTCAAGCCCCTTCTGGGCCTGCCGGTCGACCTCGGTGTGGTTGGCAAGGTGTCCGGGGTGCTGACCGGGGCCGTCGACTCGGTTCTCGGTGCCCTGTGCAAGGTCACGGTGAACGTGGTCGACACCGTCGTCGCGCCGGTGCCCGTGGTCGGTGCACCGGCCGCGGGGGCGCTGAACCAGACCGTCTCGGGAACCACGAACACGCTGCAGCAGGGCGTCGATTCGACGCAACGCGCGCTGACGGGCGGGGCGCCCGCGCAGCAGAACCCCGGCAGCCCGCAGCAGCCGCCGGCGACCGGTCCCGGCGCGCCGCAGGGCGGCACTCCCGCCGGGCAGACGCCGATCCCGCCGGTGAACAGCCCGTTGCTGCCGTTCTCGGGCGGTGGCGGCGGCGGTCTCGCGTCGCTGTTCCCGGGCTTCGCGAACTTCTCGAACCTGCCGTTCAGCACCGGCTACGCGCCGATGCGCGATTACAGCGACATCCCGATGGCAATGGCCGGGCTGTTCTCGCCGTCGCCCGCGCTGCGCTACGGCAGCCAGATCCCGGGGTACGCGCCGCAGTACGGCCTCTCGAACCCGGCTCAGCCGTCGGCCGGGAACGCCAGCGTGCAGAACGCGGGCGAGGCGCAGGCGTTACCGCCCACCGGGGATAACCACACGAACGGGTTGGACTGGCCCGTGCTGGTGGCAGTTCTTGCACTCTCCGGAGTCAGCGCGGGCCTGGTTCGCACCTGGGTCCTCCGCCGAATGGCCGCTGCGAGTCAGGCCGACTCACCAGTATCTTTTCGGGGTCTCCTTCGTTCTACCTGTCGCGATGGTTGACGCCCACAGATCCTGGAGGACCACGCTCGTGCCGAAGAACCCCACCTGGCTGAGAACTCGGCGCGTACTCAGCGTCACCGCGCTGGCGGCCCTGGTGACCGGCGGCGCGTTCCTCGGCTCGGGCATCGCTTCGGCGGCCACGACCCTCGCCAACCAGTGCACGGGCTCGGTCAGCGGCAGCATGGGCGACACCGTCGCGTTGCCGGGCTCCTCCGTCAGCGCGCTCGCGAAGCAGGCCGCGGCGGCGAAGCAGCAGTCGCTGCTGTGGATCATCCCGCTCAACGGCGTGGACCCCAACGGCGTGGCCAACGCGCTGTCCGCGAAAACGCTCACGATCGGCACCGTGCCCAGCTCGTCCGGCGGCACCATCGACGGCAAGACCATCGGCAGCGCCGTCAACGAGGCGCTGCAGGGCAACGCCTCGCTCGGCTGGAGCGCCGACACGAAGAAGCAGGTCCTCGACGCGATCACCAGCTCGGTCACCTCGAACTGCGACCTGACGACGCTCGCCACGAACTACACACCGCCGACCTCGTCGTCGACGCCGCCGAGCAGCAGCTCGCCTTCGACCAGTACCTCGCCCTCGAACTCCGAGGGCGGCCCGCTCGCGAACCTGATCCCCGGGTCCGCCGGCACCGCGCCGCAGCGCGACTACAACGGCATCCCGACCGCGACGCCCGGCACCGCCGTCGCCCCCGGCATCCGCTACCCGGCCAACGGCACGCTGCCCGGCTCGGCCGCGCCCGTGACCGGTGGCCAGGACACGCAGAGCCAGGGCCCGGACGTGCGCAACGCCGGCAACGCGGAGTCGCTCGCGACCTCCGGCGGCGCGTCCGACATCCAGCTGCCGATGCTGCTCGCGGTGATCGTGCTGGCGGGTGTGACGGCCGGGCTGGTGCGCACCTGGGCGCTGCGCCGGGCCTCCTGACAGGCCTCCCGGCAAGACTGTCGGCACCCCCAGGTACTCTTACCTGGACAAACCCTCCTGCCACGGACAGTCCGTGGCCGCGAGCCCATAGGAGGTGAGTGGTTGTGTCACGCCATTACGAGGTAATGGTCATCCTGGACCCCACGCTCGACGAGCGCACGGTCGCCCCCACGCTGGACAACTTCCTCAACGTGATCCGCACTTCGGGCGGAAGCGTCGAGAAGGTCGACGTCTGGGGCCGTCGTCGCCTGGCGTACGAGATCAAGAAGCACGCCGAGGGCATCTACGCGCTGCTCGACCTGAACTCCGACTCCGACGCGGTCAAGGAACTCGACCGTCAGCTGTCGCTGCAGGAGACCGTGCTGCGCACCAAGGTCATGCGCCGCGAGGTCAAGCGCGCCGCGGCCAAGCCCGTCGCCGCCAAGGCCTGAGCCGAAGGGACGTCCCCGTGGCTGGAGACACCGTCATCACGGTGGTCGGAAACCTGACCTCCGACCCGGAACTGCGTTTCACCCCGTCCGGCGCGGCGGTCGCGAACTTCACGGTCGCGTCCACCCCGCGCACCCTCGACCGGCAGTCCGGCGAGTGGAAGGACGGCGAGGCGCTGTTCCTGCGCTGCAACATCTGGCGCCAGGCGGCGGAGAACGTCGCCGAGTCGCTCACCCGCGGCGCCCGTGTGGTCGTGCAGGGCCGGCTCAAGCAGCGGTCCTTCGAGACCAAAGAAGGCGAGAAGCGCACCGTCGTCGAGCTCGAGGTCGACGAGATCGGGCCCTCGCTGCGGTACGCCACGGCGAAGGTCAACAAGGTCAGCCGCGGTGGCGGCGGTGACTTCGGCGGCGGAGGCGGTGGCGGCGGCAACCGCGGAGGCGGCGGTGGCGGCGGCATGCCGGCCGACGACCCGTGGGGCTCCGCGCCCCCCGCAGGCGGCGGTGGCGGCGGCGGTTTCGCCGACGAACCCCCGTTCTGATCTCGTACTTTTACACCCAAGATTTGAATCCAGGAGAACACAGTGGCCAAGCCACCCATCCGTAAGCCCAAGAAGAAGGTCTGCGTGTTCTGCAAGGCCGAGAAGAAGGGCCGCCCGGAACTGATCGACTACAAGGACACCAACCTGCTGCGGAAGTACATCTCCGACCGCGGCAAGATCCGTGCCCGTCGCGTCACCGGCAACTGCAGCCAGCACCAGCGTGACATCGCCATCGCGGTGAAGAACTCGCGCGAGATGGCGCTGCTGCCCTACACCTCGACCGCTCGCTGAGGAGGCTCGTCATGGCGAAGATCATTCTCACCACCGACGTGGCGAACCTCGGTGGCCCCGGCGACATCGTCGAGGTCAAGGACGGTTACGCCCGCAACTACCTGCTGCCCCGCGGCTACGCCATCGTGGCCAGCAAGGGTGCCGAGAAGAACGTGCGCACCATCCAGCGCGCGCAGGAATCCCGGCGCATCCGCGACCTCGACCACGCCAAGGAAATCAAGGCGACCCTCGAGGGCCTCGGCGCCATCCAGCTGACGGGCAAGGCGGCGGAGGGCTCGAAGAAGCTCTTCGGCTCCATCACCGCCGGCGAGATCGTCGACGCGATCAAGGCCCAGGGCGGCCCGCTCCTCGACAAGCGCGTCCTGGACCTCCGCGACCACATCAAGACGGTCGGCAAGCACTCCGTCAACGCCCGCCTCCACCCCGACGTGAAGGTCGACGTCCGCCTCGAAGTCAAGGCGACTTCAGTCTGACGGTTTTGTTCTGACGAAGCGCCCCCGGGTTTCGGCCTGGGGGCGCTTTCTCTTGCGTCGGTCCGGCCACACAGCGGATCCGATCGACGACTGTTCGTTATCGTCAGAGCTGATCTTCGATCCGCTGGACAAGGCTGGAGTCCGATCGCCACCATGCCGCCCCGCACCGTCCGCTACGCCGCCTCCACCGCCGCTGCACTCACCGCGGCCATCCTGCTCGCCGCGTGCAGCGGCAGCTCGACCACTCCGCCCGGCCCGGCAAGCTCCGCAGCGGGCAGCACCGTCGAACCAGTACTTGAGATCTCGACCCCGCTGCCCACCGACGCGGTGTTGAACGATCCTTGCTCAGTGCTGAGCGCGGTCCAGGCCGCACAGATCGGCCTCAAGCGCGACGGCAAGCTCGACGACCGGTCTCCCAAGGCGTGCACCTGGGAATCCTCCGGAAACGCCGAGAACTCAGTGGGAATCGGCGCACTGCCGCAGAACAAGAACGGCCTTTCCGACATCTACTCGGGAAAGTCGTCGGCCGCCTACTTCACCCCGACCACGACCGGCGGATACCCGGCCGTCTTCACCGACAAGACCGACGACCGCTCTACAGGCTCGTGCCAGCTGTGGATCGGCATCACCGACCACCTCGCCGTCTCGGTGGGCACAGTGATCAACGTCGGCGCGAACAAGGCGGACCCGTGCCGGATTGCGCAGAGGGCAGGGCAGGCAATGATCGACCACCTCAAAGGCGCGGCGTAGCGTCGTCGAGGCCCTTTCGGGTGACCGACGCTGCGGAAGGAAATGGAGTGAATTCGGTGCGTTATCCTCGCGCTGATCTTGCTCGGCTTCGCGCACCGGGGGTTCCGCAATGGCACGCCGCCCTGTCCCGCTGATGGCCGCGGCCGCTGCGGCCGCCCCGCTGACCTCGTGCAGCGGACCCGCCAAACCTGCCGCCCCCACCACCACAGCGAGCGCCTCCGGTCCGCGGGTCCCCAAGCCCCTCCCGACCGACAGCTTGCTCAACGATCCGCGCAACGTCCCCTCCGCTGCCGAAGCCGCCCAAGTCGGCCTCGCTTACCCGGCCGACTCGTCAAAGAGACGCTCACGAGCTGCGCGTGGACCTCGTCGGGGAGCAAGCAGAACTTCGTTCACATCACCGCCCTTCCGCAGAACGATCACGGAATCAGCGACCTCTACAACCTGAAGTCCAACCAAGCATATTTCGAACCGACCTGGATCGCCGGTTATCCGGCGCTCTACGCCGACACCCAAGATGGTCGCAACGACGGCACCTGCACGCTGTGGGTGGGGATCACCGACAAGCTCGCGGCGTCGGTCCTCCCGCAAATCGGCATGGGCCGCACCAGGGACAATCCGTGCGGGGTCGCGCAGCAGGTCGCGACAGTGGTGATCAACCACCTGAAGCCCAATCCCGACCGCCCGGAACCCCAGGTCCAGGCCACCACAAGATCGATTTCGACCTGCTCTCGAACTCGCCTGAACCCGAGCGGGAACCAACGGCCGTGCGTTACCATCCAACCTGCTGATCTCGCCGTTTGGGGAGCGAGAGGTAGCCCAAGGGGGTAACGCCGATGTCCGAGATTCCACCTACTCCTCCGATCAAGGTGGGCAGTTACGGGACCGCCGGCGGGTATCAGTTCGAAGACGATGAGATCGACTCGGTCATCAAGCAGTGGCAGGACCTGCACGATCATCTGGGAGACGACCTCGTCGAGGCGCAGAAAATCGCCTACGTCAAGCCACCGGCCGACGAGTTCGCCAGCCACGACTTCGTGGACAAGGGCGCGAACCCCTCCGGGTACACACTGCTCGATCAGCACCAGCGCATGGTCGACTACGTCGCGGCTTTCATCACCGCACTGACGGCCGCGAAGAACAAGATCACGGTTCACGAACAGCAACAACGCGACAATCTCAACAAGACTGGAGCCTGAGCCCCGCATGCTGCCCCGCACCGTTCGCCTCACCGCTGCAACGATCGTCGCGCTCGGCCTGCTGACCGCTTGCAGCGGGGAAACCGGCGGCTCTGCCGATCCCTCGGCTTCTCCGAGCTCGAGTGGCGCGTCGAGCAGCGGCTCAGGCCCCAAAGTCCCCGCCGCGCTGCCCACCGGTGACCTGCTGAACAACCCGTGCAACGTCCTGAACGCGAGCGAAGCGGCCAAAGAAGGCCTCATGTTTCCGGGGCGAACGGTCAACGAGTCTTCCGTCAGTTGCTCGTTCAAATCCACGGGCAACCCGTTGAACTCCGTCAGCATCGGTGCGCTGCCCCAGAACAAGAACGGGATCAGCGACATCTACGACCAGAAGGCGCAATCCGCGTACTTCGAACCGGTGACGGTGAATGGCTATCCCGGCGTGCTCGCCGATGCTCATGACGGCAGGCCGTCAGGCAACTGCCAGCTGTGGCTCGGTGTCACCGACGAGCTCGCCGTTTCGATCATCCCGCAGATTTCAGCGGGCCAGCACAAGGCCGACCCGTGCGGTTTCGCGCAAGAGGTCGCCGGTGTGGTGGTCGACCATCTCAAGGCGGCGGCGTGATCACCACGCAGCCAGTATTCGGCTCGGAAGGAGTGGCGCATCATGGGGAATGACGCCAACACCATGGGCAAGGAGCTCAAGGGCATGGCGATCGGCGCGGGCTATGGTGCCGCGATCGGGTCCGTTGTGCCTGGGGTCGGTACCGCGGTCGGTGCCGGTGTGGGTGCGGTCGTCGGTGGCTTGGTCGGTATCTTCAGCGGCGGGCCCGAGGCACAGCAGCAGTCGGCCAACGTGGGCGGCCGGTCGATCGACGCATACACGATCTACCAGCGGATCCACGCAGGCGACCCGACCTCGCTCAACACCGGTGTCAGTGGCGCTGTGAACCTTCAGAAGATTCACAGCGGCCGGGTCACCGAAATCGACAACCTGAACAAGAAGATGGACGCCGCCTGGCAGGGCGGCGGTGCGACGGCCGCTCAAGCCGGAGCCCACCCTCTCGGTCTCTGGTTGCAGGACTCGGTCAACAACCTCGGTAAGAGCCACACCTACCTCAACACGCAGGTCGACTGCTTCGGCACCGTCAAGTCGAAGGTGCAGGACATCCCGAAGGACCCGCCGTCGGCTGGGTTTCTCGACGGTGTCAACCCGTTCAGCGACAAAGACGACGAGATCAACTCGTACAACAACAACGCGAAGGCGAACGTCGACGCGTACAACAGCTACTACAGCGCTTCAGGCGCGAACGCGCAGGGCTTGCCGCAGTACAGCGCTTGGCAGGGCAACAATCTGTCGAACGGACCGGGTGGCCCGAATGTGCCGGGCGGGCCCGGCGGTGGCGGCAAGGTCCCGAGCGTGGGCGGCGGTCCTGGTGGTGGCGGAGGCAGCTTCAACCCCGCGAACATGCCCAAGTTCGACGCCAAGCCCACCGACTTTTCCACCAACCACACGGGCGTCAACGACCCGAACAACCCCAACAACACCGGCATCCCGACTGGGACCTACACCCCGCCCGGCTCCGACTCCACGACCGCGCAGGGCTTCACGCCCTCGTCGTTCGACTCGAGCGGGTTCGGGCCCGGTGGGGCCGGCGGATTCGGGCCGGGCGGCGGCGCCGGAAGCTTCGGGGCCGGTGGCAGCGGCGGCGGGTTCGGTGGTGGCGGCGCCGGCTCCGGTGCTGTTGCCGGCTTCGGGCCGGGGGCGTTTGGCGCCGGCGCGGGCTTCGGTCCCGGCGGTGCCGCTTCGGGTGCCGCAGAAGGGCTCGGCGGAGCCGGGGGCGCCCGCGGCGGGGCGATGGGTGCCGGAATGGGGGCGGCCGGCAAGGCCGGTGCCTCGGGCATGGGCGGCATGGGCGCCGGCGGCGCGAAGGGCGGCAAGGGCACCGAGGACGAGGAACACCAGACCAAGTACCTCGTCGAAGAAGATGCCAACGAGCTGTTCGGCACCGACGAGTTGACCGCGCCACCCGTGATCGGTGAATGAGGCCTAACGACGTGATCACCCTTGATCAACCGAACAAGTTCACCCTCCCGACGCTGTTCAACCTGATCAAGCGCCGGGGCGGTGAGCCGCACCAGGTCATCGCGGACATGCCGGTCTTCCTGGACCCGGATGCCGAGCGGACGATCGACCAGGACGTGAACAATGTCCTGACCGAGATCGGGCTGATGGGTCCGCGCGGCATGGACCGCGACCTGCTTGCGCTCGTCGAGTCGATCTGTCACCCGCAGATCGAGTACTACGGCTGGTTCGACGGGCAGTTCGACGACGGCAGCCCCTCGAACTACGCCGTGCTGGTCGGTAGCGGCAACGGCGGCGGCTTCGCGCTGCTCCGGGTCATCGGCGAGCAAACGGTCACCGTCACGCGGCAGCGGCCCGACCTGCTGCTGCCGACGTTCCTCGACCTGCTCCCCTTCGCTCAAGGGGCACAGGGGCAGCCTCTGGTCACGAGCAAGTCCGAGTTCGAGAGTGGCCACGCCGCGGGGTCCGAGGACGTGTCGCAGCGGTCGATCATGCAGACCGGGCGGAACGAGGCGCTCGCGCCTTTGAAGGAGATTCAGCGGATCCTGAAGGCGCCGCGGACCGGGGCGGGGTCGTTGTACGTCGCGGCGCGGTCGAACGGGGGGCGGCGCCGGCGGATTCCGAAGCCGATCAACTTCGTGGACACCGCCGAGGGGCGCTGGTTGATGGAGGAGCGGCCCGGGCGGGACGATTCGCTCGTCGTGTTCACGCCGGGTACGCCGAAGGCGATCGGGGATCGGTTGCGGACCGCGCAGAGCGCGTTGGGCTGACCCGTTAGAGCGCTACTCCGGGTGGGATTTCGAGTGCGGCACGTTCAGATGGCCGCCAGGTGAACCCCACCCAGTTTTTGTATTGCGACCGGCCTACCAGCGTGTTCTCACTCAGCGGTTACTCAGAGCACCAAAACGCCGGTGCGCGGCCGGTGCGATCGCTCGTTCAGCCCACCGTGTCACGCTTCTACGCTCCGTAGCATTCATCCACAGGCATGTGCGCACCCGCCCGGGCGACACGCCGAACGACGCGCCACGCGCGACACGCCGGACGAGTTTCGACAAAGTTCTCCACAGTCTCTACACAGGGCTTGACCTGGGGTTTCCTTGAAGCTGATCAGCACTGTCCCCAACTTGTCCACAGCGTGGCGGCTGCCTGTGACTGGTTACCTCCAGTCGTCCACAAGTTATCCACAGGACGGTCAACACCCGGAATTGCGCTCCTCCGTCCGGGGGATCTAGCGTGCCCTCTCGGCCAGCACTCACGGTGGCGCCCGGCGTGGCAAGTCATCGGTGAGGGGGACGCCGGTCCATCATCAACGAGGGCCCGGCGGTTGGGCTGGGAAAGTCGGAGAGGATCCGGCATACTCGAACAGGTGTTCGCACGAGGAGAGCTCGCGCGACACCGTTCGACACAGGACGTGACGAGTGGCAGGGGATGACCGCGGCTTTGCCCGCCGGTCGAGGAGGTGTCCGGGGCGGTGGCGCTGACCGACGACCGCGGTCCGATGTACGACGCGGACTCCGACCCGGGGCCGAGTGACCCGGGGCCGGGCGGGTTCGACCGGCAGCCGCCGCAGGACATGGCGGCGGAGCAGTCGGTGCTGGGCGGCATGCTGCTGTCGAAAGACGCAATCGCCGACGTGATCGAGGCGCTCGGGCCCGGCGACTTCTACCGGCCCGCGCACCAGGCCGTGTACGACTGCATCCTCGACCTCTACGGCCGCGGCGAGCCCGCCGACCCGATCACAGTGTCGGCGGAGCTGGAGCGCCGCGGCGAGCTCGGCCGCGTCGGCGGGGCGCCGTACCTGCACACGCTCATCGCGACCGTCCCCACCGCGGCCAACGCCGGGTACTACGCCGAGATCGTCGCCGAGAAGGCGGTGCTGCGCCGGCTTGTGGAGGCAGGCACGCGCATCGTGCAGTACGGCTACGGCGCGGCGGCCGCCGACGGCGCCAACATCGACGAGGTCGTCGACCGCGCGCAGGCCGCGATCTACGACGTCACCGAGCGCCGCACCAGCGAGGACTACGTCGCGCTCGAAGACCTCCTGCAGCCGACCATGGACGAGATCGACGCGATCGCGTCGCGCGGTGGCCAGTCGCAGGGCATCCCGACCGGGTTCGCCGACTTCGACGAGCTCACCAACGGCCTTCACCCCGGCCAGATGATCATCGTCGCCGCCCGCCCCGGTGTCGGTAAGTCGACGCTGGGCCTGGACTTCGTGCGTTCGGCGTCGATCCGCCACGGCCTGACCAGCGTCATCTTCTCGCTGGAAATGAGCCGCACCGAGATCGTGATGCGCATGCTCTCGGCCGAGGCCAAGATCCGCCTCGCCGACATGCGCGGTGGCAAGATGTCCGACGACGACTGGACGCGTCTGGCCCGCCGCATGAGCGAGGTCTCGGAGGCGCCGCTGTTCGTCGACGACTCGCCGAACATGACGATGATGGAGATCCGCGCGAAGGCCCGCCGGCTCAAGCAGCGCCACGACCTCAAGCTCGTGGTCGTCGACTACCTCCAGCTGATGACGTCGGGCAAGCGCGTCGAGTCGCGGCAGCAGGAAGTCTCGGAGTTCTCGCGGCAGCTCAAGCTGCTCGCGAAGGAAATCGAAGTGCCGGTCATCGCGATCTCCCAGCTCAACCGTGGTCCGGAACAGCGCACCGACAAGAAGCCGATGCTGTCCGACCTCCGTGAGTCGGGCTCCCTGGAGCAGGACGCCGACATCGTCATCCTGATCAACCGCCCCGACGCCTGGGAACGCGACGACCCCCGCGCCGGCGAAGCCGACCTGATCCTGGCAAAGCACCGCGCCGGCCCGACGAGCACGATCGTCGTCGCGCACCAGCTGCACTACAGCCGCTTCGCCGACCTCGCGCACGACTAGCCCCGCCGTGTCCGAAGCGGTCCCCACGTTCGGCGACGTGCGACTGCGCGCCTTCGAAGACCGGGACGTGGACATGATCATCGACTTGTCGACCGAGCCCTACATCCCGACCATCGGGTCCCTCTTCGGCAACTCCAACCGGGACGACGCCCGCGCGTACCTCCGGCGACAGCACGACCGCCTCGACGTCGGGCTCGGCTACGCGTTCTGCGTGGCGTCCGCGAGAACCGACGAAGCGCTGGGCACGATCGGCCTGCACCTCGCCGCCCTCACCGCCGGCCGGGCGACCGCGGGGTACGCCATCGCCCCCGCCCACCGCGGCAGGGGGTTCGCGCGGCAGGCACTCACCGCGCTGACGCGGTTCGCCTGGTCGATCCCGGACCTGCACCGGATCGAGCTGTACATCGAACCGTGGAACGTCGCCTCCGTGCGCACGGCCGAGGCCGCGGGCTACGAGCGCGAAGGTCTGCTCCGCAGCCACCAGGAAATCGGCGGCCGACGGGTGGACATGCTGCTGTACGCCGCGATCAAGCAGGCTGACCAGCCGAGGTAGCCAGGCGGTTCAGCTGGGACGCCAAGCGGCCATTGCGGTGTATTCGGCACGCAGCACGGGCGGCAGAGTCGCCGCGGCGGCCTGTTCCGATTCAGACAGGTAAGTGAACATCTCCACGAAGCCGACCGCGATCGCGTTCCCGACCTGGGGATCGGACTTGAACTCGGCAGCCAGCACGGCCGCGACGGCGCCGGCCTGCTCGAACTGATCGGGATCGACATCGCGGCGGTGCCAGGCGGCGAGGTACCAGACGCCGAGGGCGTCGAAGTACATCGTCGGCAGCAGTTGGCGGTGGTCGCCGAGGTGTTCGGTCATCAGGGCCGCCGCGTGCGGTGCCGCGTCGGCGGCGGCGCGGGCCACGCGGGGCTGCTCGGGGGACGCGAAAGGTTCGGCTCCCGCGCGGTCAGGGTCGTCCATGTCGATCACCCAGCCACCGTGGCTCTCGGCGGTCAGCGGCCGAGAGCCTCGTAGTTCGTGATGAAGCTCGTCAACAGGCGGGCGAACGTCGCGCGATCCTCGGCGCTCCACGGCGACATCGCCTCCGCGAAGACAGTCCTGCGGAACGTGTGCAGCGCGTCGAGCCGGGCGCGGCCGGCCGGGGTCAGCGCGAGGACCGTGCGACGGCCGTCGGATTGGTCGGCTTCCCGCTGCAGGTCGCCCTGGTCGACGGCGCGGGCGACGAGACGGCTGGCACGCGGCTGGTCGACGCCGAGCGCCAACGCGAGCGACGTGACGGTCGCCGGATCGTCACGGTCCGCGAAGTCCTCGACGACGTCGAGCAGTTCGATCACCGGGTCCAGGGCGTGCTGGCCACGGCCACGGGCGATGCGGGTGAGGGCGCGGCGCTGCTGACTCCGGCGGATGGCGATCATGGCGCGCTCGACATCGGCCACCGGTTCCGGCATGGGGGTCCCCTCACGGAAGTACATGTACATTTACATGCAGTTGCTCTTCGACATAGGGAGTATCCATGAAACCCATCGGCTACTGGCTGCGGCACAACCACGAGTTGCTCGAAAAGGCCTTCGACCAGCCGCTCGGCACCTACCACCTCACGCGCCGCCAATGGCAGGTGCTCAACGCGGTCGCGCAAGGGGCGCACACCGTCGAACAAGTCGACGAAGCGCTGAAGCCCTTTGTCGCCCAAGAAGGCAGCATGGCCCGGCACCTCGGCGAGCTGCACCACCGAGGCTGGCTCACCCCGGACCACCAGCTCACCGCCGGAGGCCGGCGAGCCCATCAAACAATCGAGGCCGAAGTCCGAGCCTTCCGCGCCCGAGCCACCAACGGCATCGACGAGCAGGACTACCTCACCACTGTCCGCTCCCTGGAACGGATGGCCGAAAACCTCACCTGAGGAAATATCGCCGGGCCTCGCAGCGTCGCGTACTGTAGTAGTTGAAGTTTCAAACACTTGGAGGCACGCATGGCCCGCACCCCGGTTCTCTACCTCAGCCACGGTGCGCCGCCGCTCGCGGACGACGCGAGGTGGACGCGGCAGCTCGCCGGCTGGTCCGCGGACCTGCCGAAGCCCCAGGCGATCCTCGTCGTCTCGGCGCACTGGGAGGAAGCGCCGCTGACGCTCGGGGCGACCGAGACCGTCCCCCTCGTGTACGACTTCTGGGGCTTCCCCGACCGCTTCTACCAGGTGAAATACGCCGCACCGGGCGCGCCCGAACTGGCCGCGAAGGTGCGCAAGCTGCTGCACTCGACCACGCCCGTGCACGACGCGCCGGACCGCGGCCTCGACCACGGCGCGTACGTGCCGCTAGTCGAGATGTACCCCGACGCCGACATCCCCGTGCTGCAGGTCTCGATGCCTTCGCTCGACCCGCAGGCGCTGTTCGACCTCGGCCGCAAGCTCGCGCCGCTGCGCGACGAAGGCGTGCTGATTATCGGCAGCGGCTTCTTCACCCACAACCTCAGCGCCATGCGCGAGACCGACGGCACCGACGGCACGCCACCGCAGTGGTCCACCGAGTTCGACCACTGGGGCGACGAGGTCATCCAGCACGGCGACTTCGACGCACTGCTCGACTTCCAGCACAAAGCGCCGGCCGCAGCCGTCGCGCACCCGCGCATCGAGCATTTCGCACCGCTGTTCGTCACGCTCGGCGCGAGCGAGACGACCGGCCGCACCGTGATCGACGGGTTCTGGCACGGCCTCGCGAAGCGTTCGCTCGAATTTTCCTGACGCACAAAGAAACGGGCCCGGAAGCTGGCTGCTTCCGGGCCCGTTTCGGGTTCAGCTACATGCTCACTTCTTGAAGAAGCCGGTCACCTTCGCGGCCAGCTGCTGGATCATCGCCAGGGGCGAGGAGTCCATGCCCGACAGCGCCGGGACCTGAGCCACGGGCAGCGCCGGGACGGCGGGCAGCGCGGGCAGAGCCGGCAGACCCGCGGTCGGCAGCGCCGGGACACCCGACGTCGGCAGCGTGGCGGGCACGCCCGGCAGAGCCGGCAGCGCCGTCACGGCGGGGAGCTGCTGCAGCGTCGGCAGGTTCGCCTTCACCGGGAGCTGAGCCGGGACGGCCGGCAGGGCCGGCATGTCCGCGCGCTCGCCACCGACGGGCAGACCCGGCAGGTGCACGCCGCTACCCAGACCCGACACGGTCGGCAGGGAGGTGGCGCCCTTGAGCTGGCCCAGCTCGTTCAGGGCCGACAGCCCGCTGACCGGCAGGTCGGCGCGCTCGGCACCCGGCAGCATCGCCATGGCGGGCAGGCCCGGCAGAGCGCCGGCGGCCGGCAGGGCCGGCAGACCCGGCAGCGCGGGCAGACCCGGCGTGGCACCGGCGGCCGGCAGCGCCGACAGGGCCGGCAGCGCGGGCAGCTGAGCCGCACCGAGCTCGTTGCCGAGCGGGGTGTCGATCGACGGCTCGGACACGACGGTGTTGTCGGTGCCCTCCGCGGTCGCGGTGCCCAGCAGCTCCAGCGGGACGCCGAAGACCGGGACGTTGACCGGCAGGTGGTGGTAGAAGTTGTAGCCCGAGAGCGCACTTCCGTCACCGTCGGTGGTGGGGGTGCCACCGTTGGTCGCGGTGATGTTGTTGTCACCGGTCGCGTGGGCGACACCGGCCGCGGAAACGGCGTTGGTCACCACGTGCGGCACCGCGCTGACGGGGATGTCGAGGATGTTGCCCGAAACCGAGCCCTCGAGACCCGACGTGGTGTCGTCACCGGCAGCGGTCACGTCCTGCGTGTTCATGCTGTCGGCGGAGGACACGCCCGCCGCGGAAACCGAGTCCGCCACGACCGGGACGGCCGCCAGCGGGTCGGCACCGATGACGTTGCCCGCCACCGCGCCCGCGTCACCGTTGGTCAGCGCGGAGCCGCCCGCGGTCGACGCGACGTCGTTCGAACCGGCCGCGTGGCCCAGCGCCGCACCCGCGACACCGGTACCCGACGGGTTCACCGCACCGGCGACCGGCGCCTTGATGATGTTGCCGGCGAGGCCGCCGCCCTGGCCGTCGGTGCTGGCGTGGCCGCCCGCGGTCGAGTCGGTCAGGTTGTCGGCCTGCGCGGTGCCGATGCCGGCCACCGCGCCGCCGATCCCGTGGCCCTGGACGGGCAGCGAGACCGGGGCTTCGATGATGTTGCCCGCGCCCGCACCCTTGGTGCCGGTCGCGTGCGTGTCCCAGCCGGCACCCGAGGTGGTGTCGCCGGTGGCGTTGCCGTGGCCCTGGCCCACGAACGCGCCGCCGATGCCGAAGACCTGCACCGGGGCCGACACCGGGACGGTGCCGAGGTTCGAGCTCAGGAAGCCGTTGTCGTCGGCGGTGTTCCCGCCGCCGCCGGCCTGGACGACCTTGGTCTCGTGCGCGTCGGCCGAGCCCTGGCCGATGAACGAGCCGCCCACGCCGAAGACCTCGGCGGGCACGCCCACCGGGACCTGGACGACGTTGCCCGAGCCCGAGGAGTCGTTGCCCTGGCTGCCGTCGTAGCCACCGGCCGTGACGGTCTTGGTCTCGTTCGACGTGCCGGAGGCGTTGCCGATGTGGCTGCCGCCGATGCCGTGCACCTCGGGAGCGCCCGCCACCTGGCTGTTGACGACGTTGCCGCCCAGCACGGTGTCGTTGCCGCGGGTGTAGCTGCCGTTGCCCGCGTTGGCGTCGGTGGTGTTGTCGCACGCGGCGTGCGCGTTGCCGATGTAGGTGCCGCCGACGCCGCACGCCTCGACGGGCAGGGCCACGGCCGGGTCGACCACGTTGCCCGCGCCCGCGGCCTGCTGGCCCGAGGTCTTGACGAAGCCGCCGGAGTCGACGGTGCTCGAGTGCGAGCTGCCGACGGAGCGCTCGGGCGACATGCCCGTGGTCGCGTTGCCGATCCACGAACCCGCCACGCTCGCGACGTTCGCGATCGGGCTGAGCTGCGCGGCCGCGGCGTTGCCGCCGAGGAACGACTGGTCACCGTCGGTCTCGAGGTAGGTCGGCGTACCGCCCAGGCTGCCCGGCCGCTTGTCGCCCGCCTTCGCGTCGGCCGAGGAGGAGGACGTCGCGTCGGCGTCCGAGCCCCACACGCCACCGGCGTTGCCGTTGAACTTCACCGGCAGGGCGATGGGCGCGCCCACCACGTTGCCGGTGCCCGCGCCGCCCTTGCCGTCGGTCAGCGCGGAGCCGCCCGAGGTGGCCCTGGTGTCGGCGGTGTACTGGCTGTAGCCGTTGCCCAGGATCCAGGACGCGGCGTTGCCGGTCACCTGCACCGGGGTGGCGAACTGGCCGGCGACGACGTTGCCGGAGAGGCCAGAGCCCTTGCCGGTGGTGTCGATGTTGCCGGTCTCGGTGGTGCTCTGGCTGGCCGAGCCGCCGTGCACCGCACCGGACCCGCCCGCGAGGCCGACGCCGTTGCCGGCCAGCTGCACGGGGAGCGCCCAGTCGAGGGCGACGACGTTGCCCGCGAGCCCGGAGTTCTTGCCGGAGGTCGCGATGTCCTGGTTGTGCGAGTAGGTCTGCTCGTGCGACTTGCCGTCGACGTTCGCGTCACCCAGCACACCGACGGCGTTGTCGACGATCTGGATCGGCACGACGAGGTCGCCGGAGACCTTGTTGCCCTTGAGGGCGTCGTGGGTCGGCGTCAGCTGCCGCGGCGCATCGGCCTTCGGCAGGCTGTCCGTCAGGTTGCTCGCCGCACCGCCGGGGCTCTTCGCCGAAGCGAGCGCGTCCTTCACGGCGGAGGTGACGGGCTTGGTGCTGACCTCACCCTGGTAACCAGGAACGTCCACCTGACCCAGCGGGGTGCCGATGGCGTTGTTGTCGACGTCGACCGGAACGGTGACGTTGAGGTCGAGCGGGGAGGCCGGGGTGTCAGGGTTGACGTTTTCGTCGGCCGAGGCGATGCCGGTGCCCAGCATCAACAACCCACCCGTGACCAACGCGGTCTGGAGTCCGCGCTTTGCCCAGGTCTGCATGGGGTTTTTCTCCTTCATTTCGGGTTCCCTTGCGGGCTTGTGGAGGTGCGCTTTTCGCCGTGTTCATCGAGGGGAAATGCGCACCAGAGGGGTGGTGCGGTGCGAGCGCGGAAAAGGGCGCATCGCGAGAAAACCCGCGGGGTTCAGTCGGTGACGCGAAGCAGGCACGACGAAGGTGCTCGAGCTTCAGGGCGCGTCAACGACCCCGCGGGTGAGGTGAATCAGTCAGGAGTGACGCCGGGCTGGTGGCCCGGGCTGAGCGGCGTGTGCCGCACACCGGCACGGGTCGAACCCGCCACGGCGTTGTCGACGGCAGCGGTGACCCAGGAGGGGACGCCGAAGTTGAGGCCGTCGAGGTGACCACCGGGGGCGGTGTTGTTGCCGCCGCCGGGGACAGTCGGGATGGAGGGGGGCGCCATCGGAAGCTGCGCCGGGGAGAACGGGGCGGGCTGGTTGCGGTGGTCGCCACGCGAAGACGTGTCGACACTCTCGCCTGCTGCCGCGAAGTCCTCGTGCGCGGAGCGGGAGAAGATCGCCCGCAGCGCGTCGGAGGTGGAAACCGCTGCGGCGCCGAGGTTCTGCGCCGTGTCACCGGTGGTGCCGGTGGCGGCCGAGACGGGAGCGGCCGGCTCGACGGGCGAGCCCGGGAGCTCGGGGAGGTTCACCAGCGACCCCGTGTGGCTCGGGTCGAGGAGGTCCCACACCTTGCGGCCGAAGTCCTGCGCCTCGGGCGACGGGGCCGTGGCCTCGTCGATCACGCGGCGGGTGTCCTCGGGCTTGCGGGCGATGTGCTCGATCGCGCCGAGCGTGCGCGACGCCGGGTGCAGCACTGCGTCTTCGCCGAGGTCGGTCACGGCGTCGCTGACGCGCCCCGACACCTCGTGGTCGGCCGTGGTGCGCACCTGGTCGCGGTGCGGCCCACCGATGTGGTCGCGCGGGTCGAGCGAGCAGATCGGCCGGTCGTGGCCCGGCTCGGACCACGTGGTGGCGTCCTGCTCGCACGCGGAGACGTTCTGCACGGCGCCCGCGGCGGCGCCGGCGACGCTGCCGGCGAACTGCGAGACGCCGCCCGTGACGTCGCCGAGATTGGCCACGGTCGCGTCGGTCACCGGGGTGACGCTCGCACCGACCTCACCGGCCTGGATGGTGTCGGCCGAGGCGGCGGAGGAGGAGACGGCCCACGCGGCGGCGGTCGCGGCGACCGCGCCACCGAGGACGAACAGCGCACGCGACGCGAGACGGCCGACGCGCTTGGCGTCCCGCCTCTCGTTCGCCGCGTTCGTCACTCGTGCTTCTCCTCGACTCGAAACGTCTGACTCGAAATGTTTTCGGGCTTTTCGCTTTCCGAGCGACACTGAATCGTCGGAATTGCGTTCCCCATCGCCGGGTGTGCGACCGAGAAAACCAGGAGCCACACCCGTCACGCATCCTTGACACGACTTGATGCCACCATCGTGTGAACAACACAGAGTGTGGCTTGATCTCACGTTCGGTGATCACCACTGGCGGAGCGGGGTTACTGCGCAGTCGGCTGTCAAGCGCCACTTCGGGCGAACCGGCGGACGCACCGCCGTGGTTGGGCCCGGAAATGTCGGGGTAGACCGATACGGTGGGCACCGTGAGCCAGCCACCACGCGGACGGCGCGAGCAACCGTTCCTCACCGAGCACAACGACATCACCGGCCTTGTCCCGCGCGGACTGCGGGTGGCCGCGGCCCTGGGCTGGCGGTTCATCGTCGTGATCGCCGCGCTGTACGCGGTGGTCTGGCTGATGGGGTACCTGGCGGCGGTGGTCATTCCAGTGTCCATCGCGCTGCTGCTCGCGGCGCTGCTCGCGCCCGCCGTGGAGAAGCTGGTGCGCGTCCGCTTCCCGCGCGGGTTGGCCACGGCCATCGTGCTGATCGCCGGCCTGGCGGTGCTGGGCGGGCTGCTGACGTTCGTCATCACACAGTTCTCCAGCGGTCTGCCGCAGCTGCAGCAACAGCTGAACAACAGCCTCAACCAGATCAAGGACTGGCTCACCAACGGCCCGATCCACCTGCGTCAGGAACAGATCCAGGACTTCCTGAGCAATGCGATCGGTTTCATCCAGAACAACCAGGCCTCGCTCACGAACACCGCGCTGACCACGGCGGGCACCGTCGGCGAGATCCTCACCGGCTTCGTGCTCACGCTGTTCGTCACGATCTTCTTCCTGGCCGGTGGCAACCAGATCTGGTCGTTCCTCGTGCGCGGAATCCCCGCGCGGGTGCGCAAGCGCGTGGACGTGGCCGGGCGCCGCGGTTTCGCGTCGCTCGTCAGCTACATCCGCGCGACGGCCGCGGTGGCCGTGGTCGACGCCGTGGGCATCGGCATCGGGCTGTGGATCGTCGGCGTGCCGCTGGTGATCCCGCTGGCGACGCTGGTGTTCCTCGGCGCGTTCATCCCCATCATCGGTGCCGTGATCGCCGGTAGCGTCGCGGTGCTGATCGCCTTGGTCACCAAGGGATTCATCGGCGCGATCATCGTGCTGGCGATTGTGATCGGCGTGATGCAGCTGGAAAGCCACGTGCTGCAGCCGCTGCTGCTCGGGCGCGCCGTGCGGCTGCACCCGCTGGCCGTGGTGCTCGCGATCGCCACCGGCCTCGTCGCCGCGGGCATCGCCGGCGCGCTGCTGGCCGTGCCGCTGCTGGCCGTGCTCAACGCGGGCATCCGGTCGCTGCTCCACGAACACAATCCCGATCCCGAAGCCGTCGACGTGCTCCACGACCAAGCGGCGCAACCCAACGACGCCGAACCGGGCTCCGACGACGCCGAAGTGCCGACTCGGGGCGACGACGAGGAGAAGTGAGCACGCCGGCCACCCGCGACCCGGCGACGCCGCTGTGGCGTGGGGTCGTGCTGCTGCGCGTGGTCACGTGGGCGTTCGCGCTCGGCGTGGTGATCGCGCACCGCGGTGAGTTCCAGCGCGCGTGGCTGGCGTGGGCCGTCGTCGGCGCGATGGGCGGATGGACGCTGGTGTCGGGCGTCGCGTACCTGCGCGAAGGCGGCCGCCGACGGTGGCTGGTGGTGCTCGACGTCGTGCTGACGACCGGGCTGATGTTGTTGTCGCCCTTCATCTTGTCGCCGACGCAGTACGCCGAGGCCGCGCCGCTGATCACCACGGTGTGGGCCGCCGTGGGACCGATCGCGGCGGCGACGCGCTTCGGCGCCGGCGGCGGGGTGCTGGCGGGACTTGTGGTCGCCGTCGGCACCGGCGTCGCGCGCGAACGCCTGGACCTCGACGTCTTCCGCGACGGCGTGCTGCTGTGCGCGAGCAGCGTGCTGATCGGCATGGCGGCCACCACCGCGCGGCGTTCGGCGGAGGCGCTCGCGCTGGCGTTGCGCACGGAAGCCGCGACGGCCGAACGCGAACGGCTCGCACGCTCGATCCACGACAGCGTGCTGCAGGTGCTCGCGCGCGTGCGTCGGCGTGGCATGGAGGTCGGCGGCGAGGCGGCAGACCTGGCGCGGCTGGCCGGTGAGCAGGAGATCGCGTTGCGCGCCTTGGTGACCACCGAACCGTCGTGGGCGGTGGCGAGCAACGGAACCGCGGACCTGCGTTCGGCGTTGCAGTTGCTGGCCACGCCGTCGGTCCAGGTCGCGACGCCCGCGGGGACCGTGGACCTGCCGGCGCACGTGACTTCGGAACTGGTGGCCGTCACGCGCGAAGCACTGTCCAATGTGGAGAAGCACGCGGGACCGGGCGCCTGCGCGTGGGTGCTGCTGGAGGACCTGGGCGGCGAGGTCGTGGTGAGCATCCGCGACGACGGCCCGGGCATTCCCGAAGGCCGGCTGGCGCGTGCGGAGGCCGACGGGCACCTGGGTGTGGTGGAGTCCATCAGAGGCCGGGTGCGCGATCTCGGCGGCACCGCGGCCCTGGACAGCGCTCCGGGCCGCGGCACGGAATGGGAGGTGCGTGTGCCGAACACGCCGGTGCCGAACAAGACCGGGCGAAAGGTAACCGTGCCGAACAAAACGAGGGGCGGACGATGACGATTTCCGTGATGGTGGTCGACGACCACCCCATCTGGCGCGACGGTGTCGCCCGCGACCTGGGCGAAAACGGCTTCGACGTCCGCGCCACGGCGCCCGACGCCCCCGCCGCCGTACGCATCGCCCGCACGGTCCGCCCGGACGTCGTCCTGATGGACCTCAATCTCGACGGCACCTCCGGCGTCGACGCGACGCGCGAGATCACGACGGAACTACCGGACACGCGGGTGCTGGTGCTGTCGGCTTCCGGAGAGCACTCCGACGTGCTGGAGGCGGTGAAGGCGGGTGCCTCCGGCTATCTGGTGAAGTCGGCGTCCGCGGCGGAGCTGGTGGACGCCGTTCGCCGCACGGCCGAGGGCGATCCCGTCTTCACGGCGGGTTTGGCTGGGCTCGTGCTGGGTGAGTACCGGCGGATGGCCGACGCGCCTTCCTCCGCCGAGCCGGCGCCGCCGCGGTTGACCGAACGCGAGACGGACGTGTTGCGGCTGGTCGCGAAGGGGCTGACCGCGCGCCAGATCGCGGAGCGGCTGGTCCTGTCGCACCGGACGGTGGAGAACCACGTGCAGTCGACGCTGCGGAAGCTGCAGCTGCACAACCGCGTGGAGCTGGCGCGGTACGCGATCGAACACGGCCTCGACGAGGACTGATCGCTACGAAGCGCTGACCGCGGCCGTCTGCAGAGCGCCGGTCAGCTTGGCTTTCCCGAGCCGCCACGCGGGTTCGCCCGGGTGCCAGGCCGCGACGACCCCGTCGTCGAGCACGAGGTCGCCGTCGTCGGTCCAGTCCAGCGACGAGTGCTTGAGGTTCTCGGTGGAGAACGGCATCGACGGTGACTGCTGCCAGGTCAGGTCCGTGAGGTCGAGCAGCCACACGTCGCGGGTCTGGAGGTCGGAGCTGTGCCACGCGGGCGAGCCGAAGTCGACGGCGGCGTAGGTGCCGTCCCGGCTCGGGACGACCAGGGGATTGTTCTGGACCACCGGCGGCTGGACCTTCTCGCGGCTCCCGTCGCGCAGGTCGACGACCGTCAGGTCCGTGAGGCCGCCGAGGACCAGCCGGTCGCCGATCGCGGCGAGGATGCTCGGGGCCTGCTGCACGGTGCGGCCGGTGTCGGGGTCGATGAGGACGTCGACGGTTTCGGCGGTGCCGTTGTTCACGGTGATCAGCAGGCCGCGGGAGGTCTCCTCCCGCAGGATCGTGGTGCAGCTCGCCGTGTTGCCGCCGCCCAGCTCCGAGCCGGCGAGCGACACGTGCTCGAGCCGGCAGCTGTCCGGGGCGTCCTGGCGGATGACCCACACGCTCTTCGCGTCGGCACCCGGCGCGAGGCTCACTGCCTGGCCGAGCGGCGTGGCCACGCCCGCGTAGGCGTAGACGTCGAACGGCTGGCAGGTCTGCTGGCACCGGGGCGAGGTGAGGATCACCGGGGTGCGGCCGACGCGCTGCATCCAGACCAGCCGATCACCACCCGGCACGCCGGGAACGGTGCCCTTCGCGCCGGTGTCGGCGTCGAACAGGGTCGGTGGTGACGTGGCGAGCAGCAGCTGCACGTCGATCCCGCCGGTGGCGACCGACCCGGTGAGCCCGCTCGGTGGTGGCCCGCTCGGCCGGGGCATCGTCGTGGGGTTGGGGCTCGGAGCAGGGGTGGGGATCCCGCCCGTACACGCGGCCAGGAGGAAGCTCGTCGCAACGAGGGCGACGCCGGCGCGAAATACGGGTCTGTTCAGGGTTTTTCCCCGATCTGACGAGGGAAATACGGTTCTACCATCGTATGCATGGCCGAGGAAGAGACGACCGGCGCGGAGACCGCGACCGAGACGAAGCCGTTGACCGCACGCGACATCCGGGTGTCGGACGACGAGCGCGAACACGTCGTCGCCGTGCTGCAGAAGGCGATCGGGCTGGGGATGCTCAACCTCGACGAGTTCACGGAGCGCACCGACAAGGCGCTGGCGTCGCGCACGCGCGGCGAGCTGAACGCCGTGCTCACGGATCTGCCCGGCCTCCTGCACCCGGGGGCGGCGCCGAGTTACCCGGCTTACCAGCCGCCGACCAGCACGTATGCACCCGGTCAGCGGCTCGAGCTCAACGCCAAGTACTCGTCGCTGCAGCGCGGCGGCCCCTGGCTGGTGCCGCCGGCGATGGTCGTGCGCAACAAGTACGGCAGCACGAAGCTGGACTTCACCGAGGCCCAGGTGTCGACGCCGGTCGTCGAGATCGAGCTGGACTCCAAGTGGGGTTCGGTCGAGATCATCATCCCGCCGCAGGCCGCGGTGGACTACAACGCGATCACCGAGATCAAGTTCGGTTCGCTCGACGACAAGACCGGCAGCAACGGCCGCGCCGGCAACCCGCGCTACGTCATCACGGGCCGCATCCACGGAGGCTCGCTGGTCATCCGCAACCCTCGGCGGGGCTTATTCGGCTGACCGGCGATGCGGTGCCGGGCCCGGTTTTTCATCCGTCGGCCGGGTCCGGCTCCGTCTTTTCAGTTCGCCGCCGCGCGCGCCGCGCCCGGATCGGCGCTGGCCAGCGCGTTCGTTGCTTTCGCTTCCGCCTCGGCCAGCGTGACCGTGGCCAGCGAAGCGCCGACGGCCCGCACCGCCGCCGCGTTCATCGACAAGCTCGTGAGGCCCAGGCCCGCGAGCACCACGGCGAGCCGCGGGTCGGCCGCCGCTTCGCCGCAGACGCCGGCGGGCTTGCCCGTCGCCTTCGCCGCGTCGCCGATCAGCTTGAGCAGCCGCAGCAACGCGGGCTGCCACGGGTCGTTCAGCTTCGCGACGGCGCCGAGCTGACGGTCGGCCGCGAACGTGTACTGGGCCAGGTCGTTGGTGCCGACGGACACGAAGTCGACGACGTCCAGGATCTCCCGCGCGGACAACGCCGCCGCCGGGATCTCGATCATCACGCCCGCGCGCTCGATGCCCGCCGCGCGCACGCGTTCGGCGAACCACGCGGCTTCCTCGGCCGTCGCGACCATCGGGGCCATCACGGAGACCAGCGCGCCTGAATCCTGGGCCGCGCCCGCGATGGCCTCGAGCTGGCGGTCGAGCACCTCGGGCCGGTCGAACGCCACGCGCAGGCCGCGCACGCCCAGCGCCGGGTTGGGCTCGTCGTCGGGGTTGAGGAAGGCAAGCGGCTTGTCGGCACCCGCGTCGAGCGTCCGCACGATCACCGGCTTGCCGCGGAACGGCGCCAGCACCGCCGCGTACGCCTTGCGCTGCTCGTCGACGGACGGCTCCGCCGGGGCGTCGAGGAAGCTGAACTCGGTGCGGAACAGGCCAACGCCCTCCGCTCCCGCGTCCGCGGCCGCCTGCGCGTCGGCCGGCGAGCCGACGTTGCCGTAGACCTTGACCACGTGCCCGTCCGCGGTGGCGCCGGTGCCGTTCCACTCCGCGGGCCCCTGCGCGACGGCCGTGATGATCGGGTCGGCCGGGTCGGCGCTTTGGACGAGGCCCGTGTCGCCATCGACAGTCAGTGCCTTCGGGTCGAGCTCCAGGATTCCCCTCACAGCCACCACCGCCGGAATCCCCAGCGCGCGAGCGAGGATCGCCGTGTGACTCGTCGGGCCGCCCTCTTCGGTGACCAGCGCGAGCACCTTCGCCGGATCCAGCCCCGCCGTATCCGCCGGCGCCAGGTCCCTCGCCACGAGCACGCTGGGCGCCGCCAACTCCGGCACTCCCGGCGGCGCGACACCGAGCAACTCGGCCACCAGCCGGTCGCGCACATCGCGGACGTCGCGCACCCGCTCCGCCATGTACCCACCCGCTGCGGCCAACGCCTCGGCAAACCCCTCGGCCGCCTGGTACACCGCGCGCGCCGCGGGCAAGTTCTGCTCCGTCACCAGCTTCTTGGCCTGCGCGGCCAACGCCGGGTCGCCCGCCATGGCCGCCGTGGTGATCAGGATCGTGGCGGCCTCGCCGGTCGCCACCTCCGCCTGCGCCTCCAGCCGCTTCGCGACGACCTCCGCCGCCGGCTCGATCCGCGCCGCTTCCACCTGCGCATCCCCGGGCGCCGGCGTACTCGCCGGCTCGCCCATGGGCTCCGCCACCCGCACGACAGGCCCCCTCGCCCGCCCCGGACTCACCGCAACCCCGCTCAGCCCCGCTGCCGCGCTCTCAGACATGGTCTAGACCATATCCCAGATGCGCGCGGACGGCTCGCGGTGTCGGCCACACCACCCGGCTCTCCTGGCTGTGTTGCACCCGCGCCACCTCCTGACTCGCCCCGATCCCGTGTGACGCTCGCTCTTCCCCGCCCCGGTACACAACCCCCGCCCTCTCCGGGGGGCTGCCCCGATCCCATTTTACCGAGGTCAGGGGCCTGAAAACGGGTGGTGACGAATCTGTGGACAACTCGGGGTCGGCGGGGTCAGCTGTGGACAACCCGGGATGGGGCTGGGGATGGGGATGCGGACGCAGCGGCTGGGACGCAGCGGCTGGGACGCAGCGGCAGGGCCGCAGGGGGTGAGCCGGGAAACGGAACGGTGGGGTCGCTGGGCGGCCAGGTCAGCAGTAGTGGGATGCGCGCCAAAGGAGGCACGCAGACAGAAGGCCAGTTCAGGTCCGCACGCTCGCACGGACCTCGGCGCACGTCGTCAAGATTCGGGTCAATCCGCGGCAGCCGCGGAGCACCGCCATGACCACGGAGCCGTAACTACCGAACAGAGCAGCTCGACGACTACAGGGCCCGCTGAGCGAGGTGACCGCACAACCGAGGATCAAAACCGCCTTCCACCGGGCCGAAACACGACAGCCACCGGCGAGAGTCCGTGCAACCGCCTCACACGCCGCACAGTCAAAAAGGCGAAAGACCCACCGGCGCGAGTCAGCCCAGCTTCGCAGCCATCGAGCAGAAGAGAAGCCGACGACAGCGCAGACTCAGGCCATTTCGGCGGCCGTCGGGTACGAGGGCTGCGCGCCATGTCGGGTGACGCTCACCGCGGCGACGGCGGCCGCGCGGTGAGCCGCGTCCACGAGCGAAACGCCAGAAGCCAGAGAAGCCGCCAGAGCGCCGGCGAAAGCGTCCCCGGCCCCGGTGGTGTCGACGGCCGCCACGGCGGGCGAGGAGACCGCGGTAAGGCCAGAGGAGGTGACGACCACGGCACCACGCGAACCGAGCGTCACGACGGCCGCGCGCGGGCCCAGTTCGAGCAGCTTGCGCGGATCAGCGCCGGGGGAACCGAGGAGATACGCGGCCTCGTGTTCGTTGACCAGCAACACATCCACCGCGGCCAAGGTCGAAGCCGACAGCCGGGCGGCCGGGGAGAGGTTCAGCAGCACCGTCGCTCCAGCGGCAGAAGCGCGGGCGACGGCGTGCTCCACCGTCGGCAGAGGGACTTCCAGCGAAAGAACCACCACAGCAGCGCCGGCAAGAGCCTCGGAGGTGATGTCGGCGGGCGTCAGAGCCGAATTCGCACCAGGCGAGACCAGGATCGAGTTCTCGCCATCGGGCGTGACGGTGATGTACGCGATGCCGGTCGGGCGATCGACGACAAGCAGAAAAGCCGTCGAGACGCCCGCGCCGGTCAGGGAATCGCGCAGAAGAGCGCCGTAAGGGTCCGAACCCACGGCGCCCAGCAGAGCCACATCCGCACCCAGCCGGCCCGCCGCGACGGCCGTGTTCGCGCCCTTGCCGCCGGGGGACAGGACGGTGTCGCCGCCCAGGACGGTTTCGCCGCCGGCCGGGCGGCGGTCGACGGGGACGACGAGGTCGGCGTTGGCGGAACCCACCACCAGCACGGCTGCACACATGGTCGACACCTTGCCACGGGTGCGCTCGGGCGCAGGTCACCCACCGTCCGTGCGCAAAAGTGAAGGTTTTTGTAACTTATCCGGCGCCCAGTGCGACAATCAGGCGAGCAGCGGCTGCCCGTCACTCGATCGGGGGATCCATGTCCCCCAGGCGTCACTTCTGACACGGGTTCCGCTCTTGTGGAGCGTCACTGTCCTTGAGCCAGTGGCGTTGCCCCGACCGGAAGCGCACCGGAGAGGGCATCGGGTCGTCGGCGCCGATCACGTAGCCCCCCGAGTGATCGGCGTCGGCGGCGCCCCGAGCAGCGCGGCCACGGTCCGCGCGGCCGGCATCGAAACACCCGAAGCCAGTACGAAGTCACCGCCGTCGCGCGAGGTCACGCGCACGACGCCGCCCGCCTCGGCCGTCACGGCGGAAATCTCGTCGCGCCGCACCACGACCCCGTTGTCGTACCGAGGAATCCACGTGACGCCGAAGCCGTCCACGGTGAACACGCCCCGTGTGCCGCGGTGCCGGGTCCAGACCAGTGCGGCGACGCACAGCGCGACCGCGATCAGCCCGGGCACCGTGACCGGCAGCCACGTCCGCACGATGAGCACGGCCGCGAGCAACGCCACCGTGCCCCCGATCGCCGCCTGACGCGCGCCCGAAGCCTTGCTCGCGCGCACCGTCACGCTCTCGCCGGCAGCCGGCGCGCGCTTCACCGAGGCCCACCGCACCACCGTCGTCGCCGCACGTTGCAGGCCGAACCCGCCGCGCCGCACCTCCAGGGACGGCCACCGCACCAGCCCCGGCCGCACCGTCTCGACGGCGGCAGCCAGCCGGTGGGCCTCGCCGGGTTCGAACAGCGTCGACAGGACGAAGCCGTGGGGACCACGGCGGCCGAACCGGCCGGCCAGGCGATCCTCGGCAGAAGGAGCCAGGTACACCTCGACCCGCTTGTGCTTCTCGACCAGCACGACCGCGCTGACGTCGTCCCACGGCAGCACGAGCCGCGCGTCGCGAACGGGGAACCGCAGGCCGCGCGAAGCGACCTCGACACTCAGCCGCTCCTTTCGCATGCCGCGCCGCCCGACGGGGATGCAGCCCAACAGCACGAACCCCACCAGTGCGATCACGGACCCGGCGTACAGACCGGCGCGGCTCGCCGTCATGAGCACGCCGCCGAAGCCCGCGATGAGGAGCCCGGGAACCAGCAGCAGCAACGTCGCCAGCCGCACCTGGTCCGGCGGGACGGGTGCGGGGTAGGTGACCGTGGTGATTTCGTCCATCTCGGACGAAGTGTGACAGAACGCGCCCGGGATTTCCCTACCTCGTTCGGCGGACGACCGGGTGTTTTCGCAGCTCAACGACCCCTAGCGTCGAACGCATGAAGATCTCGGACTGGAAACGAGTGGTCTACGCCCTGCTCGCCCTGCCCGCCTGTTTCGGCGGCAGGCGCGCCCGGCAGCTGCTCGCGGAGCGACTCTTGAACGTCCCGCCGCGCGAAGGTACCCCTCGCTACCTGGCCGCGGCCGGGGTGAGCGTGGTGGCCATCCCGTTTTCGCTGCTCATCGGGTTCCTGGTGTGGCGGATCGCGACTTACGGCCTGTTCTGGGACCCCTCGACGGCCGGCGAATCGTGGGGCGGGCCGTCGCTCATCGGGGCCTGGCTCGTGCACTTCTGGTGCGCCCAAGGCATGGTCGTGGTGGCCATGTGGGTGCTGCGTCCGCTCACCGATCTGCAGGCCCGGCTGCTCTCCGGCCGCGTTGTTACGGGAACAACGGTGCCGACCACCTAGAATATCCGGATGAGCAGCCCCACGCGAAGGGGCCGCGCGCGAGCGGCTACCGAGCAGGACATCCGCCGGACCGCCCGGAGACTGCTGGTCGAACAGGGTCCGGACGCCGTGACGCTCCGGGCGATCGCCCGGGAGCTGGGCATCACCGCGCCGGCCCTGTACCGCTACTACGAATCGCGCGACGACCTGGTGGAGAAGCTGCGCCTCGACGTGATCGCCGACCTCGCCGCCGAGCTCGCCGACGACATCGCCGTGCTCCCCGACGACGGCATGGCGCAGCTCTTCGCCATCTGCAAGGGCTTCCGCCGGTGGGCGCTCACGCACACCAAGGAGTTCACACTGGTGTTCGCGTCGCCCACGGGCGGCGTCGGCACCACGGCGGGCAGTGCGCTGCACCGCCTCGACGAGCCGTTCGGCCGCATCTTCCTCGCCGCGGCCGGCCAGGTCCTCGCCACACACGACCTGGTCATGCCGCCGAACGACGTCGTCCCGCCCGAGCTGCGCGACGACCTCACCGCGTTCCAGAGCGAGCTGCTCGCCGTGCTCGGCGAGGCGGGCCGCGCGATCGCGCCCGAGAAGCTGGACCTCGGGCTCACGTACCTGATGATCCAGTTCTGGGCGCGCCTCTACGGCCACGTGACGCTCGAGGTGTTCGGCAACTACCCGATCCCGGTGTCGAAGCCGGACATCCTCTTCGAGGCCATCCTCACGGATCTGGCTCGTGACGTGGGGCTCTACTCGGGCTAGCCAAATACAGCTAGGCCGCGTGCCCGCCGTCGACCGACAGCGTCGCGGCGGTGATGTACGCGCTCGCCGGGCCGGCGAGATACGCCACTGCGTCGGCCACCTCACCGGCCGACCCGTAACGCCCGACGGCGGTCAAGGACCTCTGGTCGTCGGCGAACGGACCGTCGGCCGGGTTCATGTCGGTATCGGTCGGCCCCGGGTGCACGAGGTTCACGGTGACACCCCGCGGCGCGAGCTCCCGCGCGAGCGCCTTGGTCAACCCGACCATCGCCGACTTGCTCATCGCGTACAGCACCATGCCCGGCCCGGGCGCGCGATCGGTGACGCAGCTGCCGATGGTGACCACGCGCCCGCCGTCGCCGAGGTGCTCGGCCGCCGCCTGCGTCGCCAGGAACGCGCCACGCACGTTGACCGCCAGCACCCGGTCCACGTCCGCCAGCGCGGTCTCCGCGACGGGCGCGACGAACCCGACGCCCGCGTTGTTGACCAGCGCGTCCAACCGCCCGAACTCCGCAACCGTCGTCGCCACGGCAGCCCGCACGGCCTCGGCGTCCGCGCTGTCCGCCGCGATCGCGATCCCCCGACGGCCGAGCGCTTTGATCTTATCGACGACGTCCGCCGCCAGCCTGGCCCCGCTGACGTAGGTGAGGGCTACGTCCGCGCCTTCCTCGGCCAGCCGCACCGCCGTCGCCGCGCCGATGCCCCGGCTGCCGCCGGTCACGAGCGCCACCTTGCCGTCGAGCTTCATCCCCAGATCTCCTTCGTGGAAGCCGGTTTTCCTCATGGCTGCATCGAATCGCCGGGGGTGCGGCGGTGCTGGCGCGTTTCGGCCCTGGCACTCGAAGGTTCGGTTTCGCGCACGGCCGGACACGGGTTGTGACAAACTCAGCTTCGGATCTTGAAGGGGAGGGCCGGGGTTGCTGCACGTCCAGGGGCTGGTGAAGGACTACGACGGCCGCCGCGTGGTGGAGAACGTGTCGTTCTCGCTGCAGCCGGGCACGGTCACCGCGTTCCTGGGCCCGAACGGCGCCGGGAAGTCGACGACGCTGCGCATGATCTGCGGCCTGACCCGCCCCACGGCGGGCACGGCGACGATCGCCGGGCGGCGGTTCGCGGAGTGGCCCAACCCGGGACACGTCGCGGGCGTGCTGCTCGACGCGGCCGCCGTGCATCCCGGCCGCACGGGCCGCCATCACCTCGTGAACGGCGCCAAGCTCATGCGCCTGCCCGGCTCGCGCGCCGACCAGGTGCTCGCGCAGGTCGGGCTCAGCGACGCGGCGAACCGGCGAATCGGCAAGTACAGCCTCGGCATGCGCCAGCGCCTCGGGCTCGCGCACGCGCTGCTCGCCGACCCGCCCGTGCTGATCCTCGACGAGCCCATCAACGGCCTCGACCCCGAAGGAATCCGCTCCACACGGCAGCTTCTGCGCGGCTACGCCCAGCGCGGCGGCACCGTGCTGCTCTCGAGCCACGTGCTGTCCGAAGTGGACCAGACGGCCGACCGCATCGTGATGATCGGCCACGGCCGCGTCGTCGCCGACGGACCGCTCGCGAGCTTCGCCGGCCCCGCGCGGACGGTCGTGCGCACCAACGACGTGCCCAAACTCGGCACGGCCCTGCAGAGCGCAGGCCTCGACGTCCGCCAGACCGGCCCCGACGCCCTTTCCGTCGCCGCCCCGACGGAGCGCGTCTCGGAGATCGCGTTCGCCGCGCAGGTACGGGTGCTCGGGCTGGCCGAGGAACAGCAGAACCTGGAAGAGCTCTTCTTCCGCCTGACCGGAGGTCCGCGATGATCCCGATGCAGACGCCTGTGCAGCAACAGCCGGCGTGGGCGACCGGTGCTGCGAAGCGCGCTTCGTTCGGCACTGTGGTGGGTGTCGAGCTGCGGAAGTTCACCGCCACCCCGGCCGACAAGATCCTTCTGGTCGCCGGGCCGATCGCGTTGGTGCTGCTGTCGATCCTGTTCATGGTCGACCCGTTCAACCCGGTGACCATGCGCAAACAGCTCGGCACCGTGGTGACCACGGTGCGCCTCGCGGCGATCCTCGTGGACGTCGCGCTGGTCAAGCTCATCGCGAGCGAATGGCACTACCGCAGCGCGCAGCCGACCCTGCTCGTCCAGCCTTCACGGCTTCGGTACGCGCTCGCTCAGGGCACAATCGCCTTGTTCGCGTGGGTGCTGATCGCCGGGCTGCACATCCTCATGACCTACACCTACTTCGCCGGAGTGCTCGACGACCACGACGCCGCGAACCTGCTCGCGATCCGGACCGGCGCCACGATCGGCGTGTGCTTGCTCGGGTCGTTCCTGATGACCCTGCTGGCGGTCTCGATCGCCTGGCTGATCCCGAACACCGCGGGTGCCATCGCCACCTACTGCTTGGTCTCGATCCTCTTCCTGATCGTGCAGGCCAACCAGGACTTCGCGGGCTGGGTCGACCCGATCGAGCCCGCGCGGCAGCTGGGCGGGCTCTCCGTGCACGGGCCGATCGCGCTGGCGACCTCGCTGGTCCTCTGGCTCGGCGTCACCGCGCTGGGAATCTTCCGCGCCGCGCGGCGGGAAGCGGCCTAGCGCGCGAGCGAGCCGCCGCCCGGGTCCACCACGGTGAGGTAGTCGCTCACGACCTTCCGGACAGTGGGGCAGAACTGGTCGGCCCTCGCGCGCCGGGCAGTGATGGAATCGTCCGAGCTCTGGCGGTACTGGTAACCGAGATCCAGGGTGAAGGGCAGCGGAGAGCCGGTGTTCACCGTGATCTGGCAGCCGTTGGAGCTGACCGTGGTCACCGCGTAGTAGCGGTCCAGCACCAGCTCACGGCGGAAGTGGTCGACGATGCCGGATTCGCCCATCCACGCCTCGACCCACGGGGTGTCGTGGCCTTCCTCCTGCTTCGGCTGCTGCAGCACGAGGAAGCCGTTGTCGGAAATCGGCACGACACAGCTGTGGGTCGACGGGTCGTTGACCGGCGGATCAGTGGCGGCGAAGGTCTTCACCAGGTCGGGGTGCTGCGCGAACTGGTCGCACGTGCCGGGGAACAGGTTGGGCCGAGTGGCGATCAGAGGCAACGTGTCGTAGGCGATCGAGTCGGTGGGTAGCGCCGGCGCCGGATTGCCCGGGGCAGGAGCTGACGCGACGGCGCACCCCGCGAGGGTCAGCAACAGCAGCGGCAGAACGGTGATCGATCGACTACGCACGGCGAGCACGTTACCGGCCCGGGCACGAGACCCGGGCCGGAACGCGCGAATTCACCAGCGCCGATTCACCGGCTCACCGCGCCGATTCACAGCACGATGTTGACCAACCGCCCCGGCACCACGATCACCTTGCGCGGCGTCTTGTCGCCCACCAGCGCGGCCACCTTCTCGTCCGCCAGAGCCGCGGCCTGCACGGCCTCCGAAGCGGCATCCGCCGGCACCGTGACGCGCGCCCGGACCTTGCCGTTGACCTGGATCGGGTACTCCACCGAGTCCTCGACCAGGTACTGCTCGTCGACGACCGGGAAGGGGCCGTGGACCAGGGAGTCGACGTGGCCCATGCGGTGCCACAGCTCCTCGGCGACGTGCGGCGCCAGCGGAGCCAGCAGCAGCACCAGCGGCTCCGCCACCTCGCGCGGGGTGCCGGCAGCCGAGCCGTACACCTTCGTCAGGTGGTTGTTCAGCTCGATCAGCTTCGCGCCCGCGGTGTTGAAGCGCATCTCCGCGTAGTCCTCGCGGACGCCGGCGATGGTGCGGTGCAGCAGCTTGCGGTCGGCCTCCGACGGGTCGTCGGCGGTCACGCGCAGCTCACCGGTCTGCTCGTCGATCAGCAGGCGCCACAGGCGCTGCAGGAAGCGGTGCGCGCCGACGACGTCCTTGGTCGCCCAGGGACGGGACATGTCCAGCGGGCCCATGGACATCTCGTACAGCCGGAAGGTGTCGGCGCCGTAGGTGTCCGACATCTCGTCGGGCGTCACGGCGTTCTTCAGGCTCTTGCCCATCTTCCCGTACTCCTGGGTGACCTCCTCGTCACCCAGGAAGAACTTGCCGTCGCGCTCCACAACCTCTTCGGCCGGCACGTGCACGCCGCGCTTGTCCTTGTAGGCGTACGCCTCGATGTAGCCCTGGTTGAACAGGCGCCGGTACGGCTCCTTCGACGACACGTGGCCCAGGTCGAACAGCACCTTGTGCCAGAAGCGCGAGTACAGCAGGTGCAGCACCGCATGCTCGACCCCGCCGACGTACAGGTCGACGCCGCCAGGGTCGTCCACGCCGTGCTCGGCCGGGCGCGGGCCCATCCAGTAGGCCTCGTTCTCCGGCGCGCAGAACACGTCGGGGCTGTCCGGGTCGACGTAGCGCAGCTGGTACCAGCACGAACCCGCCCACTGCGGCATCACGTTGGTGTCGCGGCGGTACTTCTTCGGCCCGTCGCCCAGGTCCAGTGTGACCTCGACCCACTCGGTCGCACGCGACAGCGGCGGCGACGGCTCGGAGTCGGCGTCGTCCGGGTCGAAGGTCTTCGGCGAGTAGTCGTCGACCTCCGGCAGCACCACGGGCAGCTGGTCCTCTGGCAGCGCGATCGGCATCCCGGTCTCGTCGTAGACGATGGGGAACGGCTCGCCCCAGTAGCGCTGGCGGGCGAACAGCCAGTCGCGCAGCTTGTACTGCACGGTGCCCTCGCCGGCGCCCTGCTCCTCCAGCCACGCGATGATCGTCTTCTTCGCGTCGGCGACACCCATGCCGTCCAGCGAGACGGTGTCGTTGGCCGAGTTGATCGCCGCGCCCTCGCCGGTGAACGCCTCACCGTCGAAGCCCTCGCCCGGGTCCACCGTGCGGACGATCTCCAGCTCGAACTTCTTGGCGAAATCCCAGTCGCGCTGGTCCTGCGCCGGCACGGCCATGATCGCGCCGGTGCCGTAGCCCATCAGCACGTAGTCGCCGATGAAGACCGGGATGTCCTTGCCGTTGACCGGGTTCACGGCATACGCGCCGGTGAAGACGCCGGTCTTCTCCTTGTTCTCCTGACGGTCCAGATCGGACTTGCGCGACGTCGCCAGCCGGTACTCCGCGACGGCGTCGGCCGGCGACTTCGCGCCGCCGGTCCACACCTGCGGGTGCTCGCCGGGCCACTCGGCCGGCGTCAGCTTGTCGACCAGCGGGTGCTCGGGCGCCAGCACCATGTAGGTGGCGCCGAACAGCGTGTCGGGCCGCGTGGTGAAGACCTCGATCTTCTCGCCCCCGGAAGCGCCGGCGGCGAACGCCACTCGCGCACCCTGCGAACGCCCGACCCAGTTGCGCTGCATGGACTTGACCTTTTCGGGCCAGTCCAGCAGGTCCAGGTCGTCGACCAGCCTGTCCGAGTACGCGGTGATCCGCATCATCCACTGGCGCAGGTTCTTGCGGAACACGGGGAAGTTGCCCCGGTCGCTGCGCCCGTCGGCGGTCACCTCTTCGTTGGCGACGACCGTGCCCAGGCCGGGCGCCCAGTTCACCGGCGCCTCGGAGATGTAGACCAGGCGGTGGTCGTCGATGACCTTGCGGCGCTCGACGTCGCTCAGCTCGCTCCACGCGCGCCCGTCGGGCGTCGGGCGCTCACCGGACGCGTACGCCTTCTCCAGGTGCTCGATCGGGCGCGCTTTGCCGGCCTGCTCGTCGTAGTAGGAGTTGAAGATCTGCAGGAAGATCCACTGGGTCCACTTGTAGTAGTCCGGGTCGATCGTCTCGATCGACCGGCGCTCGTCGTGGCCCAGGCCCAGGCGCTTCAGCTGGCTGCGCATCGTGGCGATGTTCGCCTCGGTGGTCGTGCGCGGGTGCGTGCCGGTCTGCACCGCGTACTGCTCGGCCGGCAGGCCGAACGCGTCGTACCCCAGCGTGTGCAGCACGTTGCGGCCGATCATGCGGTGGTAGCGCGCGTAGACGTCCGTGCCGATGTAGCCCAGCGGGTGCCCGACGTGCAGGCCCGAGCCGGACGGGTACGGGAACATGTCCTGCACGAACAGCTTGTCCGACGGCACCGGCTCGCCCTCGACCGCCAGCGCGCCCGTCGGGTTCGGCGCGTGGTAGGTGCCGTGGTCGGACCAGTAGTCCTGCCAGCGGCGCTCGATCTGCCCCGCGAGCTCCGCGGTGTAGCGGTGCGGCGGGGTGTTCTCGGCGCCGGGAGCGCCGTCACCCGTGGTCGGGGTGGGCGCCGTGGACTCTGTCATCGCCGTCTTCCTCCGTGATCGGACCACTCCAGAAACAACTCGACCCCTCAAGCCCGAAGGCATGAGGGGTCGCCGCGCCGGCCGGGCCAAGGGTTGGCCGAGTCAGCGCGGCAGGCCAAGGAGCAGCCGAGCCGTGTTCATGAGCTCATTTTAACGTGGTGGTCAAAGCTGTTCCGACGGGACTGCCAAAGCGATGACCTGCGTCACCTGGCTCGCGGAGAAGTTGTTGTCGCTCACGAAGACCAGGCTGCGCTCACCGTTCGGCAGCGCCGGGCCCCAGGCCATGCCTTCGACGTTGTCCACCGCGGAAACGTAGTCCGACAAGTCCGCGATCAGCTTCTTCTTCACCGGCTTCACGCCCTTCGCGCCGGCGAGCGATTTCACGTTCAGCACAGTGGTCGCGCCGGATGTGTCGATCTCGTACACCCGCACCTTGTTACCCACACCGGTGACGAACGAGCGCTCCATCATGAGGAACTTCGTCGGGTCAAGCTGGTTCACGGCGAGCATCGAGGACACGCCGGTGTCGGCGAACGCGTCGGCCGGCACCGGGGTCGCGAACAGCTTCTCCTGCGGGTACGCGTACTGCGCGAGCACCTGGCCCGTCCGCGCCTGCAGGGTGACTCGCGAAAGCGCGCCGGACGTCGGGGTCGGCGGCTGGCCGTCCTGCAGCAGCGGCGCCTCGACCTCGCTGGCCAGCAGCGCGCCGAAGCCGGTGTACGCGAGGCCTTCGAGCACGTAGTTGCGGCGCGGGCCGGCGTCGGCGGTCATCTTCTCGTCTGCCGGCAACGGCAGGTCACGCACGTAACGGCCGTCCCGGGTCGCCTCTCGGATGGAGGGCTGGATGAACGAGTCCGCCAGCCGGTCGCCTTCCTGCGACCAGGTGTACCCGCCGGTCCACGGGTCCACGCGCAGCTCTTCGGGGTCGATCGTCTGCTCGTTCTGCGGCGCAGTCGGGTCGTTCTGCGCGAGCGGCGGGTACGGCGTGCCGTCGGGACGCAGCAGCGGCTTCGTACCGGTGAACGTCACCGGGCCGAGGTGGTGGGCGTCGAGGGAGAACTTCGCCGTGTAGAAGCGGGCGGGGTTGATCGCGGAGCGGTCGTCGCAGATGAAGGCGTAACCGCCGGTGCGCGGGTCGAAGTCGATCGACGAGAGGCCGCCGACGGTGGTGCCCTGGAACTGGAGGGCGTTGGGCACGATCTGTTCGCCGATGAGCCGAACGGGGCGGGCGTGACTCTCCGAAAGAACCTCAGCGCTCGCGGCCGGAGCGGCGAGCAGGGAAAGGGGCAGTGCCCCGATCAAGGCAGCGGTGAGCACGCGGCGTCGCTGGGACGAAGACATGGCGTGTAGCACAACGGACGAGGGTATCCACCACGTTGCCGGGAGGTCACGCTTATCCTCAAGGGGTGTTCGCTATCGCGCTCGTCCCGATCGTGCTGGGTCTCGTCGTCGGCTGGGGTGGCTTCCTCGGCTTCCGCGAACGGCTGACCCGCGAAAGCGGTACTGGTGTCCGCACGGCGGCTTCGCTGCGCAGTGACGCCGCCTTCAAGCTGGCCAACCGCGTGGCGAGCGTCCCGACGCTCGCCGGCGGCGCTGTCGGCGTGATCGCCGGGCTGGCGGGCATCGCCACGGGCACCACGGCCGGGATCATCGCCGCGGCTTTCGTCGGTGTGCTGGGCCTGCTGGTGCTGGTCGTGGGTGGCGGGGTGCTCGGCGCCCGCGCCGCGTTGACCGTGCCCGCCCCGGCTCCGGCCGCCCCCGCGGGCTGCAGCGGCTGCGCGTGCGGCTCGGGTGGCTGCGGCGTGTTCCAGAAGGCCGACAGCTAGTTCCGCTGCAGGTCACCCGGGTGGGTGGCCAGCAACGCGATCGGCACGCCCTGGCGGCGCAGCACCTGGCCCCAGAGGTCACGGTTGGGCGAGGCCAGGATGTCGCTCGGCAGCGCGGGCACGATGACCCAGTCGTCGCGCTCGATCTCGCCCGCCAGCTGCCCGGAGTCCCAGCCCGCGTAGCCGGCGAAGACGCGTACGCCACGCACCTTCGGCACGAGCGCTTCCGGATCCGTGTCGAGGTCCACGAGCGCCACCGGCCCGCGCACCGCGATCACGCCGGGCACGCTCGCCGCCGTCTCGCCCGTGCGCAGCGCGGCTAGGCACAGAGCCGTTTTCTTCTCCACGGGACCGCCGACGAACACCGACTGCGGCTCCGCCACGTGCCCGCCCCAGTTGGGGAGCACGTCGTGCACGGGGACGTCGCTCGGGCGGTTCAGGACTACGCCCAGCGTGCCCTCGTCGCGGTGGTCGATGACGAACACCACGGTCCGCTTGAAGTTCGGGTCGAACATCGTGGGTGCGGCGACCAGGAGCGTTCCCGGTTCAACCTCGGCGTCCGCTGGCACGCCGCCAATCCTCCCACTTCCCGCCCCGAGAATTTCGTCGGCACGGGAACACCAACCACTGTGCCCCGTTGGGAACAGTAGGCCGGCGCACTCCGTGTCCCCCGGGCTCACTGAAGAACAGCCTTTGTGGAATACCAGTTCGGCTGGAGCCACACTGCGCCAAGCCGCCGAGAGGCGACCAAGTGCGCCGGCCCCCAACCCCTCAGCCGTGCCACGTCCGCGGCCGCAGCGGCAGGCCCGACGTACCTCCGTCCGGAGTCCGCACCGCCAGGACCTGGTTCACACCGATGTGGTTGCTCTCGAACGCGAGCGCCGAAGCCGCCATGTACAGCTGCCAGACGCGGGCGCGGCCGGCTCCGACGAGCCCCGCGGCCCGGTCCCAGTCGGCTTCCAGGTTGGCGACCCAGCGGCGCAGGGTCAGCGCGTAGTGCTCGCGCAGCGCTTCGACATCACGCACCTCGAACCCGGCGCGCTCCAGCTGCGTCACGGTCGTGCCGACCGGGGCGAGCTCGCCGTCGGGGAAGACGTAGGCGTCGATGAACCCGTCGAGCTGGTACTCGGATTCTTCCTCGCGCGGCCGGCGGCCGATCTGGTGGTTGAGCAGCTTGCCGCCCGGACGAAGCAAGGCGTATAGGTCGCGGGCGTACTCCAGGTAGCTCTCGGCGCCGACGTGCTCGGCCATGCCGATGGAGGAGATCGCGTCGTAGGGGCCGTCGGAGACGTCGCGGTAGTCCTGCACGCGGATCTCCACGCGGTCGGTCAGCCCCGCCTCCGCCACGCGCTTGCGGGCGTACGTCGCCTGCTCCTCCGAGAGCGTGACGCCGACGACGCGCACGCCGTGCTCGCGCGCCGCGTGCAGCGCCATCGAGCCCCAGCCGCAGCCGACGTCGAGCAGGCGCTGGCCCTCGCGCAGGCCGAGCTTCCGGCAGACGAGCTCGAGCTTGTCTCGCTGGGCCGTCTCCAGGGTGCTGCTTTCGGACCAGTACGCGCACGAATAGACCATCGACGGGCCGAGGACGAGCTCGTAGAAGTCGTTGCCCACGTCGTAGTGGTGGCTGATCGCCCGCTTGTCGCTGCGCCGGGTGTGCCGGTGGCGAGGCCGGCGCACCTCCTCGGGCGGCCTCGGGGGCGGCAACGGCGGTCCGGCGAGCTTCAGCAGCTCGCCGATGGCGCCCCGCACATCCGGGTCCCGCAGGGCGCTGAGGACGCTGCCGCCCTCCACCTCGTCGCGCTCCCAGATCAGCCCCGAAATGGCCCCGAGCGCGGTGTAGAGGTCCCCTTCGAGGCCGAGGTCGCCGGATACCCAGGCGCGGCCCAGGCCCAGCTCGCCCGGCTTGAACAGCAGGCGACGGAGGGCCCGGCGGTTGCGCACCACGAGCACGGGCGCGCCCTCCGGACCGGCCTGGGAACCGTCCCACGCTCGGATCTGCAGCGGGAGCTCAGCTCCGAGCAGCTTCTCAGCGGCACCCACCAGCCGCGACGCGGCGCCGGTCATGGCCACACCCCTCTCCCGTAGACGACAATCGGACGTCTGCCCTCTACGTAAAACGCTTTCACACCCTTTCGCAGTCCCCCATAGGCGTCACAGCTCAGTAAAATACCGCCGGTTCACTGGGCGAAGTGCGCTCATTAGGACCTTCTGGGCCGTTCACCCCGTAGCTACGCTGGCCCCCGTGACGATCAGCGCGACAACGGAGCGGATCGGGCCGAAGCTCCTGGTCCGTGATCGCGAGTTCCGCAGGCTGCTCTACACCCGGTTCGCCGCGCAGTGGGGCGACGGCGTGTACCGGGCGGGCCTCGCGGGCGCCGTGCTGTTCAACCCCGAGCGCGCCGCCGACCCGCTGGCCATCGCCGAGGGCTTCGCGGTGCTGCTGCTGCCGTACTCCGTGGTGGGACCGTTCGCGGGCGCGCTGCTCGACCGGTGGGACCGCCGGCGCGTGCTCGTGTTCGCGAACCTGTTGCGAGTGGTCGCCATCCTCGCGTCGGCCGCCGCCGTGGGCACGGGCCTCGGCGGACCGGGGCTGTTCTCGCTCGCGCTGCTGGCCGAAGGCTTGTCGCGCTTCATCGGCTCGGGTCTGTCGGCTTCGCTCCCGCACGTGGTCCCGGCGTCGAGCGTCGTGTCCGCCAACGCCTTCGCGACCACGCTCGGGTCGGCGCTGGCCGTGGTCGGCGGCGGGTGCGCCATCCTGCTGCGCGCGGTCTTCGGCGCGGACAACCTCGGCTCGGCCGAGACGACGGCGTTCGCCGCGCTGGGCGCGCTCGTCTCGGCGCTGATCGCCCGGCGGTTCACGCGCGGGGTGCTCGGGCCGACGGTCGTCGACGAGCCGCCGAACCCGTTCCTCGCCGTCGCCCGCGGTCTCGCGGACGGCGCCCGCCACGCCTGGCGCGCGCCGAGCGTGACGGCCGGGTTCATCGCGCTGTTCGCCCACCGCGCGGCCTACGGCATCTCGCTGCTGGTCACCGTGCTGCTGATGCGCAACTACTTCACCGACAGCGGGGTCTTCCGCGCCGGCCTGCCCGGCCTCGGGCAGATGGCCGCGCTCGCCGGCGCGGGCATCCTCGTGGCCGGACTGCTCACCGCGCGGCTGGTCCGCGGCTTCGGCCGGCTGCGCGCGATCCTCGGCGCGCTGCTGGTGGCCGCCGTCGCCCAGTCGGCACTAGGGCTGCCGATGGTGCTGCCGCTGGCGTTGCTGGCGTCGTTCCTCATCACCGGCGCGGGTCAGGTGCTCAAACTGTGTGTCGATTCATCGATCCAGCTCGACGTCGCCGACGAGGCTCGCGGCCGCGTGTTCGCCCTGTACGACACGCTGTTCAACATCACCCAGGTGGCCGCGGTGGCGATCGGCGCGGTGTTCATCCCGGACAACGGGTACTCGCCGGGCCTGATGATCACGGCCACGATCTGCTATTTCCTCGGCGCCGCCGGTTACCTCGTGGCGCGCCGCCGCGCGGTGCCGGACCGGCCGAACTGATTCGCTGCCGCAAACCGTTGGACCGAACGGGGTCAGTGATCGTCGCATTGGCATTAGAGTGACGCGTGACCCAGCCGGGTTAACTCCGGCGAGTGCAACCGACACGGGGGGCCACCGTGAGTACCGCAGGGGACGACCGCGCCCTGGAAGCCGCTCCTGCAGTGCTGACGTCTCCTGACGGGCTGGTCCGGGCCACCGTCGGCAGCGGCGGCACGCTGGGCCGGCTGGAGTTCGCCCCGGACACGTTCCAGCGCACCACTCCCGCCCAGCTCGCGTTCACCGTCCAGGCCCTGGTGCAGCAGCTCGCCGAGGCCCCGCTCACCGACGCCGCGCCGCAGCAGATGCCGTCCCCTCGTCCGACGCCGCGCCGCGTGCGCCCGCGTACGGCGTCGCAGAGCCCCGCCACGCAGGGCGCTGTGAAGCCGCAAGGACCGCTGCCTCCGCGAAGCGCCGTGCCACAGCACCGGCGCCGCGGCTACTAACGCCGCGCACCCGGATGTGCTGAGACCTGTGGAACCACCACTTTCCGAGTCCGACCAACACGGCCGGCTGGTCGAGATCGGGCGGCTGATCCGCGCCCACCAGCCCGACGAGGGCGCCCCCGCCGGCATCGGCTTCGCGCAGGTCGGCGACCACACCGAGGTCCAGCCGCGCAACACCGAGGCCGGTCCCGAGCTGGTCGAGATGTTCCACGCGCTGCGCGCCGGCATGTACCGCCAGGGCCGCGGCACGTGGCTGCAGGCGCGGTTCGTGCTCGCGTCCGACGGCACGTTCGACTTCGACTTCTTCGTCGACGGCGAACCCCAGTGGACGACCCCGCCCGACCCCGCTGCCTACCGCGACGAGCTCGAAACGTTCCCCCGCGAGGACGAGCACATCCCCGACTGGTGGCGGCTGCGCACCGGCCTGCCGCTCGGCGTCGAGTTCCGCCGCGCCCGCCCCGCCGAGGTGGGGGAGGAGCGCGAGCCGCTGGCCGACGAGGAGCTGCCGCTCGTGCTGCAGTACCTCGAACGCGAGGCGCTGGTCGGCGACGCGCACCGCACCGACGGCACCTGGCTGTGGCCCGAGACCGTGTCCCATCAGCTGCGCCGCCACGGCATCGCGCCGGAGCCGGAGCTCGTCGCGCACATCCGTGAGCTGGGGTTCCAGCCGCCGTACGTCGAACACCTCGTGCGCCGCACGGCGGAGGCCGACCTGCTCGGCCGTCCGCGGCCGCGCCCCGCCGCCGAGGACGGCCGGCGCACCGCGGGCGACGTCGCCGCCGAGCTGGAGACCAGCCCCGACCCGGAACTGGCCGACGAGCAGCTGCTAGCGGTCCTCGTGCAGCGGCTCGGCTCGTTCGGCGTGTGGCCGCAGGCCTACCGGATCGGCGCCATCGAGGCCGGCAAGTGGTGCCTGACCAGGGGTGACGACGGCTGGACCGTCACATCGGCCGCCGGCAACGGCCAGACCTTCGAGCATCTCGCCGACGCGGCCCAGCAGCTGCTCGGCGCGCTCCTGCTGCACCCGGCCCGGCGGACGGGCGGGCGCGAGACCCCGCTCGAGATGGCGAAGGAAGTGGACGACTGGCCCATCCAGCCGGCCGCGGGTGACCCGCCCCTCACCCTGCTGCGCAACAAGAGACTCACCCGACTGCCCGAAGGTACGGTCGTCCTGCGCTTCGGGGAGGAACCGGGCAACCTGGTCCACCACGGCGAGGTACGGTTCGCCACGACGTCACTGCCACTCGAACGGGAACGAATGGCGCACACTTACCGCCTACGACGGTCACTCTACGTGGTCACCGGGGTCACGGTGCCCTGGGCGAACCTGCCGGGCGGAGCAGTGGCGTACGTGTTGCCCAAGCCGATCGCGGAGCACGAGTCCGACGGAAGCCTGGAGAGGATCGAGTAGGTGGAAGCGGCGGAAGCGATGGAGAAGGTCGTGAACTGGCTACGCGCTGTGCACGGTCCCCAGATCGCCGGTCCTGGTGGGCTGCGGGTCGACCGCGACCGCGTGCTGCGCATCCCCGAAGGCTGGTCGATCCCGTACAACACCACCGCGTACCTCGACGACGGCCGGCCGGAAAAGGAGCTCTTCCCGCCGCCTTCGGTCGTCGTGCGTGAGCCGGACGGTGAGCTGCGCCAGGCTCCGCCGAACCCAGGAGGGCTGAGCATCCCCGTGGCGTTCCCCGGCCAGGAGAGCTGGCGCGAGGTCGTGGACCCCGAGTACGTCAAGGCCGGATTCGGCGAGCTCGGTGTGCCGCTGCAGGCCGTGGCCGGCTGGGTCAAGGTCGACAACGAGGGCCGCCAGACCGGCGACGAGCGCGAGAACCCCGAGTACAAGGCCGGCCCGATCCGCCGCGGCTACCCGAAGCCGGAGAACACGCTGGAGACGCTGCTCGCGTTCGCCAGCGTCGGCTGGCTCACGCGTGAGCAGCTGCTGATCGGCCTGCTGCGCTGCGACGTCTTCGTGCCGCTCGACCCCGAGACCGGCGCCACGGATCGCTTCTACTTCTCCGAAGAGCGCAACGAGCTGCGCGTCTTCAGCGCGACGCGCCACTTCCCGCCGCGCGAGCACTCCTGGTGGCGCGTGGACCTCGCGACGCTGGCCGAGTTCGAGCACCCGCCGAACCTCGTGATCAACGGCGGCCCGGCGACGTTCGAGGACGTATCCGGCGAGGATCTCACCACCATCGCCAAGCGCTTCCCGCGCCACGAGCCGCGCATCGACCGGCATGGCCGCGGCCCCGAGGCCGAGGAAGACCTCGAGCGGCTCACCCAGGACACCGCCACGCGCATGGGCCTGTCCGAGCCGGTGGCCGTGCCCCTGGTGGCGGCCGAAAACGCGCGTCGCCACGGCTTCGAGCTCACCGCCGAGGAGTGCCAGCGCACGGTGCTGGGCCAGTCGTGGCTCAACCGCCTCGCGATGGCCGAGCCGCCACGCAGCAAGCCGAACGACTGGCGCGCCAACGGTCTCGTGCCGGGCTGGGACAACCTCGGCCGCGTGATCCCGCGCCTGGACACGTTCGGCAAGTACCCCGACCGCGACCTCGAGAACTTCCGCTACGGCTGGCAGCGCGTCGCGGGCGCGTACGTGGGCTTCGCGCTCGGCGAGGCGCTCGGCATGGCCGTGGACCGGATGCGGCTCGACGAGATCGTCACGCAGTTCGGGTCCGAGGGCGTAACCGACCTGCCCGTCGCGTTCGACCAGGCGGGCCGCATCGGCTCGCTGACGCAGCGGCTGCTGTTCTACACCGAGGCCGTGATCCGCAGCCCGCACCGTGAGCAGCCGGAGTCGCGCGACGTCGAGCAGCAGTTCCCGTCCGTGGTGCGCGGCGCGTTGATGCGCTGGCTGCACACGCAGGGCGCGCCGTACGACGACGCCGACGGCTGGCTCGTGAAAGTGCCCGACCTCCACGTCCGCCGCACCGCCGACGACGCCGAGCTCAACGCCTACCACGCGGCGGTCACCGGATCTCCACAGGCAGTGCCGCTGACCGGCCCGACGTCGTTGATCGCCGCGCTGCCCGCCACGCTCATCGCCTCCGGCCCCGGCACGGGCTTCAGCGGCGGCGTGCGCCAGGCCGTGCGCGACCTCGTCGGCGTGACCCACCCGCACGAGGACGACCTGTCGGTGGCGACGTACCTGGCCTGGCTCTTCGAGCCGGTGCTCACGAAGGACGCGTTCAGTTACCCCGTATGGAACCTGTCGCGCGAGATCCTGACCGAGCACAACACCACGTTCGTCAACGGTCCCGAATGGGCGCCGGTGAAGGCGATGGTCGCCGAGTCGGTGCCGTTCTTCGGCGAACACGGGCTGCCGGATCTGCGGATGCCCGAGCTGATCGGCGACGGCCAAGGCACGCTTTCGGTGCTCGGGCGCGCGTTCGCCGCGTTGTCCGGGTTCGAGAACTACCCCGAGCAGGCCCTGCTGCGCGCGGTGAACCACTCCGGGCGCAGCGCGCTGACGGGGGCGATCACCGGTGCGTTGCTCGGCGCCCGCGTGGGCGTACCCGGGCTGCCGCAGAAGTGGATCGAGCAGCTCGAGCTGCGGCACCTGATCGAACAGGTCGTCACCGACGCGTTGTGGCACTTCGATCGCCGCTCCGCGCTGAGTTTCCTGGGCGAAGAGTGGGTGCAGCGCTACCCGCGGCACTGACGCCGCGAGGCTTCGAAAAGATGGGGTCATGGAGGCACAGCGGCTGAGGGGCTGCCTGCTCGCGGGCGCCATCGGCGACGCGCTCGGCGCGAAGACGGAGTTCGATTCGATCGAGCGGATCCGCGAGCTCACCGGGCCCGCCGGCATCACGGACTTCATCCCGGCGTACGGCGGCGAAGGGCGCTTCACCGACGACACGCAGATGACGCTCTTCACCCTCGAAGCGCTCATCCGGGCCCACGCGCAGCAGCGGAGAACCGGCAGCGCCGACGTCGTGCAGTCTGTGCAGCTGGCCTACCAGCGCTGGCTGCACACGCAAGGCGTGCCGTGGGAGCGGGCGCGCGGCCCGCACTCCGCGCTCGCGGCGCCCGACGGTGAGCTCGTGACGCACGCCGCGCTGTTCAGCCGCCGCGCGCCGGGGCTCACGTGCTTCGGCGAGCTGGAGGCGTACGGGCGCTCGGGCGTGCGCGGCAGCGTCTCGCGGCCGGTGAACAACTCGAAGGGCTGCGGCGGCGTGATGCGGGTGGCGCCCGTCGCGCTGTGGTCCGCCGACCCGGCCGAGGTGTTCCGGCTCGCCGCCGAGTTCGCGGCTCTGACCCACGGTCACCCGAGCGGGTATTTGTCGGCCGGCGCCTTCGCCGTGATCGTGCAGCAGTTGCTGGCCGGTTCGCCGCTGCTCGACGCCGTCGCTGTGTCCAGAGCCGAGCTGGTCCGCCACCCCGGTCACGAAGAGCAGGAAGCCGCGTTGGCGCAGGCCCTCGCGATGTCCGGCCCGCCGACGCCCGAGCGGCTGGCCGAGCTGGGTGAGGGCAACGTCGGCGAGACGGCGCTGTCGATGTCCGTGTACGTCGCGCTGACCACCGAAGATCCGGATTCCGCGTTGCTCGCGGCCGTGAACCACAGCGGCGACAGCGATTCCACGGGTTCGGTCTGCGGCAACCTCGTCGGCGCGATGTACGGCGAAGCGGCGCTGCGCGTCAGCTGGCTGGAGCGGCTCGAACTGCGGGAGTTGATCACCAGGCTGGCGGACGACGCGCTCGCCGAGTTCGGCCCCGACTCACCGAGTGACGAGGGTTGGTTCACGCGTTACCCGGTCGACTAAGTTCTTTCCCGGTCACCGGGGGGAATTGGGGAGGAACCTGACGTGCGCTACCGGGTAGAGGCGGGAGACCGCCCGGACGGTTTGTACGCGACGCTGGACGACCGTACGTTCGCGGCCGAGCGCTCGACCACCGACGGCACGCTGCTGCTGTCCGTCCCGCCGGACGAAGAGGCGCCCGACGGGTTCGACCGCGAGCACGAGGGCCGCCCGGCGCGCGTGGTGCTGGCCACCGAAGTGCCGGCGACGTTCACGCTGCGCACGTACTGCGAGTACGAAGACGAGCTGTTCGAGGTCGCGCCCGGAGAGGGCAAGGAGCTGACGCTGCGCTGGACGCAGCACGACCCGGTGCGCGCCGCGCAGCTCGGCCTCACCGACTTCTCGACGACGGCCGAGGCCAAGCGCGTCACGGGCCTGTGGCAGCTGCGCCGCGACCAGGGCGAGCCGCGCCCGGAGCTCGACGCCGACCACGGCGCCCTGCTGCGTGCGATCGGCCGCACGCTGCGCGCCGTGCCCGGCGGCTGGACGCGCGTCGCCGCGCAGTTCAGGCAGGTCGGGGACTACGCGGAGCTGGAGGTCCGCGCGGTCGGCGACGAGAACGGGCCGGTGTCCGTGTCGCTGCCCGCGCCGCCGAAGCTGAGCGCGTTGTTCGCGCGACTGCGCGCGGCGATGTACTCGCCGGACACCGGCACTTGGTTCCAGGGCACCTTCACGCTCGACACCGAGGCGCAGTTCGACTTCGACTTCGACTCCGAGCACGAGCCCACCTGGCGCGTCCCGCCGAACGACGGCGGCCGGCCCGCGCCCGAGTCGTACGCCGTGGAGTTCGCGCAGTACCCGCGCCCGCCCAAGGAACTGCCCGATTGGCTGGCCGCGAAGGCCCACCAGCCCCTCGACGTCGCCTTCCGCCACGCCCGCGTGGTCGACGCGCACAACGAGAACGAGCGCCCGGTCGTCAACCGGCCGCCGGTGCCGCCCGACCAGCTCCGCGGTGTGCTCGACTACCTGTTCCGCGCGCCCCTCGTCCTGCATCGCCCGCAGCCGCAGCACGACATCTTCGCCCCCGGCGCGCCGCCCGACGTGCCGCACGCCTTCCACACCGACGGCACCTGGGTGTGGCCCGCGGCCGTGCCGCACTACCTGCGCAAGTACGGCGTGCCGCCCGAGCCCGAGCTGGTGGACCACATTCGCGCCGCGGGCTTCCGTCCGCCGCTGGTGCGCGAACTGGTCCGCGCGACGGCCGAAGCCGAGATCCTCGGCACCCCGCGCCCGACGCGCTCGGAAGCCGATCTCCCCGACGACGGCCGCCTCGCCCGCGCCCTCCGCGGCGACGACCTGGGCCTCGACCTGCACGCCGCCGAGACCCTGACCTTGCTGCACCAGCGCCTGGTCGAACACGGCGTGCCTGCCAGCGCGTACCGGATCGGCGCCACCGAGGTACCGGTCGCCGAGGTCTGGACCCTGCGCCGCGCCGAGAACGGCTGGGAGGTCTCCCGCCCGCCGGCCGTCGCGCCCGTGGCCTTCGGCAGCCTGGCCGATGCCGCCCGCTTCCTCCTCGGCACGCTGCTCATGCTGCCCCCGCGCGCCGCCGACGAGTCCGACCAGCCCGCCGACTGGCCGATCCTGCCGCTGCGCGGTGAGCCGCCCCTGAGCTTCTTCCGCGGCAAACGCGTCGTCGTCCTCCCCGCCGGCACCACGGTCCTGCGCTTCGGCAACGACGCGGGCAACCTCGTCCACACCTCCGGCACACGCTTCGCCTCGACGTCGCTGTCCCCGGAACGCGAACGGGACCGGCACGAGTACCGGGTGCAGCGCACGCTGCGGGTGCTGACCGGCATCACGGCCCCGTGGGGCCCTCAACCGGGCGGCGCAACGGCTTTCTTGCTGCCGCGGCCGATCGCGCAGCATGTGGAGGCGGGGGCGCTATCCCGCGTATGACCCACGCGCGGTCCTGGCTTTCCTGTGGTCTACCCGATTCTGGGTTGTCCACGCCCGACTCCGTGCACCCCGGGTCTTCTACCGCCGGCGGCCCGCCCATCCATGGGTTGTCCACAGCGGCCCCGTCCAAACTGAGTTGTCCACAGATTCTCCGCTCGCCGGTTTCGGGCCCGTGACCTCGGTAAACTGGAACAGGGCAGCCCCCAGTGGAGGGCGGGGTTTGTCTGGCGGGGCGAGGGAGTGGCTGGGGCGAGATCGGCAGCGGTTCCAGGTGGAATCTTCGCGCTCGGCTGGGGCTCGTCAGCTCGCGCAGCATGTGGAGGCGGGGGCGCTATCCCGCGTGTGACCCACGCGCGGTGATCAGCACGGCGGGGGACCACCAGTAGTCCGCGAGCGGCTCCACCGCAACGTCGGTGAAGCCCGCGATTTCAAGCTGAGCCACCCACGCCAACGCAGGCTGCTCCCAGTTCGTCCGCTCCGCACCCGCGGCGACGCCGAGCAGAACGGGTATGAGAAAGCCTTGCGCGACAAGGGAAGCCTGAGCGCCGTACTCGGCGACGCCGCGCTCGTACCGCGTCACCAGCGACTCCAGAAACTCCGGCGACCCCTCGTCCAGCACGGGGATGTCGAACTCCGCCAACACCAGCGTTTCCGTGCGCGGCCGCAGTTCTCGCAGCACCGCCGCCCGCACCGGGGGCGTCATGGACTGCATCGCGAACGTCGACTGTGCAAGGTTCCACGTGGAACCGTTCGCCCCGAGGAAGCTCCGCGCCGTCACCCCGAAGCGGTTCGCGCCGGGCACGTCGACGTCCGCGAGCAGCGCCGCCGACGGCTCCACCAGGTCGATCCTCCCCGGCCGGAACGACGACTGCGCGAGCGCGGGCACCACGGCCAAGCCGTCGCCACAACCCAAGTCCAGCAACGATTCCGGGCGCAGCGCCGCATACCGAGCAGCCAGCGCAGCGCTCAGCCGCTCGTACAGCGAGACATTCCCGCCACCCCGGATGAACGCCGTGAACGCCGCCGGCTGGTCGTACACCGGCCCGGACCCGTCCGTCGCGAGGTACGCGGAAAGCTCCGCCCCCAACGGCGAATCAGCCCGCGAGGCGAGCTCGGACGCCCGAGAAACATCCCCGGCCCGGTAAGCGGCAAGCGCGTCGACAAGGATCACGCGCTCGTGTCTAGCACCTGACTCAGAACGGCACCCATAACGTCACCCGCGTGCCGCTGCCGGGCGTCGACTCCACCAGGGCCGTGCCGCCGACCTCGCCGAGGCGCGCGTTGATCGACTGGCTGATGCCGAACCCCGCGGGCCGCGCATCAGGACTGAACCCCTGCCCGTGGTCGCGCGTGATCACCGCGATTCCGCCGTCGCGTTCCTCCACGCGCACCACGACCTTGTCCGTGCCGGAGTGCTTCATCGTGTTGCGCAGCGACTCGCGCACGGCGTCGCGCAGCGCGATCTGGCGCACTTCCGACAGTGTGTCCTCGTCGAGCTCCGCGATCACCAGCTGCGCGCGCAGGCCGTCGCGCGCCATTTCCGCCGCCAGCGCCGCGAGCTTCTCGCCCAGAGGCCGCGACGCTTCTTCCTCGCGCTGCGCCGCCGCCGTCTCGATCGTCTGCCGCAGTTCCATCGCCTGGGCGCGGGCGAGCCGCTGCACCTCCACGAGCCGGTCGACCGACTCGCCGGTGCCGCCGAGCGAGATGGCTTCCAGAGTCTGCAGCACGGTGTCGTGCAGCATCCGGTGCTGCTGCGCGCGTTCGGCGAGGCGGCCGTTGCGGATGCCGTAGGCCAGCGCGAGCCGCGTGCCGAGGCCGAGCAGGATCAGCGCGCCGATGCCGGTGAACAGCACTCCGAATATCGTCGGGTACAGCGACCAGGCCTGCGCGAAGTTCGCCGAGCCGCTGTTGAGGAAATCGGACAGCAGCCGCACGGGCAAGCTCAGCGCCGCCAGCGCCAGCCCCGACGGGATACCGATCGCCAGCGTGAGCAAAGCGATGTCGCCCAGCAGGTGTTTGTCCGCGACCCCGAGCGCGTCGTGGAACACCGACGTCGGCTCGGTCAGGCCGATGACCAGCTGGAACGCCACCGTGATGATCAGGTCTGACACCAGCAGCCGCGCCGCGAGGTCGGAGCGGAAGGGTGACGAGCGCAGCATCCAGTAGATCCCGAACGCGCTCAACGCCATCGAGCACAACGCCACCAGCGCCACGGGCACCACACCGGTCGAACCGTGAGCCGACACGAACGCGCCGAACGCGCCCGGCACCGCGACGATCCGGTAGGCCAGCGGCACCAGCACCACGTACCGGGCCGCCCGCAGCAGCAGCCCGTCGTTGTACCTGGCGTCCACCGCGCCCGCCATGCGCGAGATCCGCTTGAACGCCCGCAGCGGCGTGGGGTCGGCGATTTCGTCGGTGAGCCCGGTCGTCGCCGTCGCGAGCGCGGGCGTGCCGCGTTTCAACAGGGTGACGAGGAAGCTCGACGTGCGGGGCGGCCGGCCGTCCTGGTCCTCAGTTGCCTGGGCCGTCATCGATCTCCCCGGTTCGGGGCGCGCCCCCTCCGGCAGCGCCCGGGGCAGCGAGTATTCCCGCTCGCCGGGCCGCGTTCCAGAGGCCAAAGGGGGATCTTGGCGGATTCGCGATCACGAATTCGACTCGTGTTCGTTCGAACGCCCCCACGGCGACCCCAGGGTGATCACCCGTGCCCGCAGTGCGAGATCACTCCGCGGGCGCGATGCCCTCCGACTCGGCCCACTTCTTGAGCTCGGCCACGGCCTCGTCGTGGTCGAGCGGACCGCGGTCCAGCCGCAGCTCCTTGAGGAACTTCCACGCCTTGCCGACCTGCGGACCCGGCTTGAGGCCGAGCAGCCGCATGATCTCGTTGCCGTCGAGGTCGGGGCGGACCCGGTTGAGGTCCTCCTGCTCCTTCAACGTCGCGATGCGCCGCTCGAGGTCGTCGTACGTCGCCTGCAGCGCGGCCGCCTTCTTGCGGTTGCGCGTGGTCGAGTCGGCGCGCACGAGCTTGTGCAGCCGCGTCAGCAAGTCGCCGGCGTCGGTGACGTACCGGCGCACGGCCGAATCGGTCCACTCGCCGTTGGCGTAGCCGTGGAAGCGCAGGTGGAGGAACACCAGCTGCGAGACCTGCTCCACGATCTCCTTGGAGAACTTGAGCGCCCGCAAACGCTTGCGCGCCATCCGCGCGCCCACGACCTCGTGGTGGTGGAAGCTCACGCCGCCGCCGGGCAGCAACTCTCGCGTCTCCGGCTTGCCGACGTCGTGCAGCAGCGCGGCCAGCCGCAGCACCAGGTCGGGCTCCGACGCCGGCTCGTGCGTGGTCTCCAGCTCGATCGCCTGCGCCAGCACGGTCAGCGAGTGCTGGTAGACGTCCTTGTGCTGGTGGTGCTCGTCGATCGCCAGGCGCATGCCGGGCAGCTCGGGCAGCACGTGATCGGCCAGGCCCGTGTCCACGAGCAGCTCCAGGCCCGGCCGCGGGTCGGGGGCGAGTATGAGCTTCGACAGCTCCGCCTGCACGCGCTCGGCCGTGATCCGCTCGATCTCGCTCGCCATCGACGTCATCGCCTCGACCACGCGCGGCGCGGCGACGAAGCCGAGCTGCGCGGAGAAGCGGGCGGCGCGCAGCATGCGCAGCGGGTCGTCGGCGAAGGACTCCTGCGGCGTCGCCGGGGTGTCGAGCACCTTCAGCCGCAGCGCGTCCATGCCGTCGTGGGGGTCGATGAACGTCTTCGCCACCAGGTCGATCGCCATCGCGTTGACCGTGAAGTCGCGGCGCAGCAGGTCGCCTTCGATGGTGTCGCCGAAGGTGACCTCGGGGTTGCGCCCGACGCGGTCGTAGCTGTCGGCGCGGAACGTGGTGATCTCGAGCGTGGTGCCCTTCTTGGTGACCCCGACCGTGCCGAACGCGATGCCGACGTCCCACACGGCGTCGCCCCAGTCGCTCACGATCTGCAGTACTCGGTCCGGCCTCGCGTCGGTGGTGAAGTCGAGGTCACTCGAGAGCCGGCCGAGCAGCGCGTCGCGCACGCTGCCACCGACTAGGTAGAGACTGTGGCCGGCTCGCGCGAACCGCTCCGCCAGCTCGTCGGCCAGGGGGGAAACTCGCATCAGTTCCGTCACCGCGTTCTGCTGGGCGACCAGGTTGTTCACTTCATCCCACCATTAGCTGACAACGGGTGTGGCGTCCACTACTACGGACGCCGTCGGACACGGACACGGAGAGCCAGCGTACCTGGGCAACCGTTTGCTCTAGCATCGCAGCATGCCTGGATCCGCCGGCCGCGCCGGAGCGCCGAAGCCGCGCAGAAGGCGCAGGCGGCAGCGGGGCAGGCGTCTGACCACGGTCGACGAGACGTCGGCCGGCGGACTGGTCGTCGACGTCGAGCGGGAACACGCGGTGCTGATCGGCCGCCTCGACCGGCACGGCAGACTGCTCTGGTCGTTGCCGAAGGGCCACATCGAGGACGGTGAGACGGTGGAGCAGACGGCGATGCGCGAGGTGAAGGAAGAGACGGGCATCTCCGCGCAGGTCCTGCGCCCACTGGGCACCATCGACTACTGGTTCGTGGCCGAACGACGCCGCGTGCACAAGACCGTGCACCACTTCCTGCTCGAGTCGACGGGTGGCGAGCTCTCTGACGAGGACGTCGAGGTCACCGAGGTCGCGTGGGTGCCGCTGGCCGAGCTGGAGACGACGCTGGCCTACGCGGACGAGCGCAAGCTGGTCCGCAAAGCCAAAGAACTTTTCGCGCACGACGAGCGCGCCTGAGAGGGAGCACCCGAGTGAAGCGGCCCGCCGCCTTCTTCCTGTCCCTGCTGGTCTTCGCAGCAGCCGCCCTCCTCGGCGCGCCCGCGCAGGCCCAGGACGCCCCCAGCCCCGAGCCCCCGCGCCTGCGGCTCGACGTCGACCAGCTCAACCCGCGCGTGATCACCACCTCCACGACGACGCTGACCGTGTCCGGCACCGTGGCGAACATCGGCGACCGCCGCATCGCCCGTCCGCAGGTGCGGCTTCAGGTCGGCGAGCACCTGACCGGTGACCGCGAGCTGAAGGGCGTGCTGGCCGGCGAGCCGATCCAGGACAGCCCGCTCACCGACTTCACCACGCTCACCGAGTCGCTGGAGCCGGGGCAGACCGCCAAGCTCGACGTCACCGTGCCGCTCACCGGCAAGAGCGCGCTCCAGCTCAGCCGGCCCGGCGTGTACCCGATGCTGGTCAACGTCAACGGCACGCCGGAGTTCGGCGGCCCCGCGCGGCTCGCGGCCGTGAGCGTGCTCATGCCGGTTCTGTCCGCGCCCGGGAAGTCGACGCCGCCGGGCAAGCACGCCGACGTCAGCGTGCTGTGGCCCATCACCGACAGCTCGCCGCACGTGCTGTCGTCCCCGTACGGCGGCCAGCTCACGCTTACCGACGACACCCTCGCGGCCGAACTGAGCCCCAACGGCCGGCTGCACTCCCTCGTCGCGGCCGCCCGCGCGGCCCAGCAGGCCGACCCGAGCGTCGGCGAGTCCATGTGCTTCGCCGTCGACCCCGACCTGCTGCGCACCGTCAACGCGATGACCGGCGGCTACGTCGTCGCCGGCGCGCCGGGCAAGGGGTCGCAGCTGGCGCAGGACTGGCTGGCGCAGCTGCGCACGCTCGTCAACGGCCACTGCGTGATCGCCCTGCCCTTCGCCGACGCCGACCTCACCACACTGGGCAAGGTCCGCTCGGCCACCGGCACGCCCGACACCGGCCTGCTGAGCACGGCACTCAGCGGCGAGGCGACGATCCGCGATCTCCTGCACACGCAGCCGCGCCAGGGCGTGCTCTGGCCTGACGGCACGCCTGACGACCAGGCGCTCACCGCGATGTCGGCGGCCGGCGTGCACACCGTGCTCACCGACGGGTCGAAGCTGCAGGCCGACGTGCCCGTCACCGGCCCCGTCTCGCTGCCGGGCGGACTGCGCGCCCAGCCGATCGACAGCGTCATCGCCGGCGCCATGACGAGTTCCGCGCCCAACCCGCAGACCGCGACCACCGTCGGCGCCGCGACGCAGCCCGCGATCGCGAGCCAGAACGGCCTCGCCGCCATCGCGTTCGAAGCCGGCCTCGGCCGCACCGGCATCGAGCCGGACGCGCAGCTGCTCGTCGCGCCGCCGCGGCGCTGGGACGTGCCGGTGGGCGAGCTCACCACGTTCCTCCAGCACGTGGGCCAGCTCCTCGGCCCCGGCGGCGTCGCCACCGCCACGCCGCTGTCCGACCTGCTCGACCAGGACACTTCGGGCACGGCGTCGTTCGCGGCCGGCACCCACGACCAGCCGCCGTCGGGGAACGGCGACGTCGCCGACGCGCTGACGGACCTCGACGGCCAGGCCGCCGGTCTGCTCTCGGCCATGCGGGTCGACTCCACGCACCGCGTGCCGCCGGAGGACATCGTCGCGCCGGTGCGCAACGCCCTCGTGCGCGGCGCGTCCACGGCCTACCGCACGCCCTCGGCCGGCACGGCCGGCGCCAACGCCGACGCCGAGCTCGCCGCGATCCGCGACCAGGTGACCGTGGAGCAGCCGAAGCAGACGATCGCGCTCGCGTCCGGTTCGTCACCACTGCCCGTGTTCGTGAGCAACGACCTGCCGGTGGGCATCACCGCGCAGATCGCGCTCAAGAACGAGGTCGGCATCCGCCCCGAGCAGGTGCAGAACTGGTTCTTCCCGGCCAAGGGCGGCAAGAACGAGCTGCTGCAGATCGAGGCCTTGCGCGCCGGCCGCCTCAGCGTCGATGTGTCCTTGACCACCCCGACGGGCACGCAGCTCGGCAGCACGGCGCGCTTCGAGCTGACCTCGACGGAGTACGGCCCGATCACGATCATCATCACCGTCGTCGCTGGTTGTGCCCTGCTCCTTCTGGCGTCGCGGCGGATCTACCGGCGGGTCAAGGAAGGCCGGGCCGCCAGGGCCGAATCGCGCTGAGTCCTCGGGGGACCGGGTATCAGAGGCCGTTCCCGATTACCCTGGGTCGACCGCTGCCACAATGGCAGGGACCCTGGCACCGAGGATTGGGCGCGCGTTGGACAGAGAGCCGGGCTTACCACCCGAGCGTGCGAGTCGTCCTCGGCGCGAGGGTGCGTCTCCTCGTCGCGGCGAACGCACCGAGCAGCCACGCCGCGCCCGCGAAGGCCGGCGCCAGCCGCCGCCCCAGGGCCAGGTGCCGCCCGAACGTCGCCAGCAGCCACCGCCGGCCAACGGCCGCACGCGCCACCTGCCGGTCCCCGCCGAAGAGCGCCCCCAGCGCCCGGCGCCCGAAGAGCGCACCGAGCGGCCGAAGCGCCGCGTACCCCCGCCGCCGCAGCAGCAGGGACAGCCGCGTCAGGCGTCTCGCGCGCAGGCGACCCCGCCGCCGCCCACGCGGCGGCAACCGTTGCCACCGCCCCCGCCGTCGGGTCGGCAACCTCTGCCGCAGCCGTCCGGACCACCCGTGCCCGCCGGACCACCGCCGTCCGGACCACCGCCGTCCGGACCACCGCCGTCCGGACCACCGCCGTCCGGACCACTGCCGCAGCCCTCGGGCCCGCCGTCCGGCCCGCAGCCGCTGCCGGGTCCTGCTTCCGGTCCTCAGCCGCTGCCCCCGGCCCCGGCGCCGCACCGCGGCCGTGGCCCGCGCCCCGGCACGCCGATCCGGCCGTGGCAGGAAGAGGCGCTGCGCGACCCCGAGGCCACCCGCTTCATCCCGCGCACCGCCGGCGTCCCCATGGCGGCTTCGCGCTGGCCCGTGGCCGACCCCGACTCGATGCGCCCGTACGACGCGCTGGCCACCCAGGTCATGCCGCGGATCGGCGACGCGCCACTGGTCCGGCCCACCGAACCGGGCTCCACCGGCGAGCAGCCCGTCGCGCCCGCCCAGGCGCCGTCGATCGCCAAGGCCAGCGGCCGGATGGCCATCGCGTCGCTGATCTCGCGCATCACCGGTTTCCTGTGGAAGCTGCTGCTCGCGGCGGCGATCGGCACGGGCATCGCCAACGACTCGTTCAACGTCGCCAACACGATGCCGAACATCATCTTCGAGCTGCTCATCGGCGGTGTGCTCACGAGTGTCGTGGTGCCGCTGTTGGTGCGCTCGCAGGACGATCCGGACCACGGCGCGGCCTACGCCCAGCGATTGCTCACCGTCGGCCTGACGTTGCTGCTGGTGGGCACCCTGATCGCGGTGATAGCGGCACCCGCGTTCACCTCGCTGTACGTCGATTCCTCCGGCCAGGCCAGCTCCGGGCTGACCACGGCGTTCGCCTACCTGCTGCTGCCCGAGATCTTCTTCTACGGCGTGTTCGCGCTGCTCTCGGCGATGCTGAACGCGAAGCAGATCTTCGGCCCGACGGCGTGGGCCCCGGTGATCAACAACCTGGTGGTCATCTTCACGATCCTGGTCGTGTGGGTGATGCCGGGCTCGATCGACACCGACCGCCCGTCGATCACCGACCCGAAGGTGCTCACGCTGGGCCTCGGCGTGACCGGCGGCATCGTCGCGCAGGCGATCATCCTCGTACCGCCGCTGCTGCGCTCGGGCTTCCGGCCGAAGTGGCGCTGGGGCATCGACAAGCGCATGAAGGAGTTCGGCGGTCTGGCGCTGTGGGTCATCGGGTACGTGGGCGTGAGCCAGGTCGGCTACACGATCACCACCCGCGTGCTCACCAACGGCGCACCCGGCGGTGTCACGGCTTACACGAACGCGTGGCTGCTGTTCCAGCTGCCCTACGGCGTCATCGGCGTCTCGCTGCTCACCGCGATCATGCCGCGGATGAGCCGCGCGGCCGCCGACGGCGACACCAAGAAGCTGATCGGCGACCTGTCCTACGCCTCGCGCATCTCGACCGTCACGCTGCTGCCGATCTCGGCCGTGATGACGATCGTCGGCTCGTCGATCGGGATCGCGCTGTTCACCTTCGGCAAGGGTTCGATCGAAGGCGCCACACGGCTGGGCGAAGCGCTGGCGGTGTCGTCGTTCGCGTTGCTGCCGTACGCGCTGGTCATGCTCCAGATGCGCGTGTTCTACGCGATGAAGGACGCCCGCACGCCGACGTTGATCATGATCGTGATGACGCTGGTCAAGGTGCCGCTGCTGTACCTGTGCCCCGTGCTGCTCTCGCCCGAAAACGTGGTGCTGGGCGTGATGATGGTCAACGCGCTCACCTACGTCGTCGGCGCGGTCCTCGGCCAGGTCTGGCTCTGGGTCACGCTGGGCAACCTGCGCAGCAAGCGCATCATCGGGGTGATCCTCTTCACCGTCGTCGCGTGCGTGCTCGGCGTGGCCGCCGCGTACGTCGCGGGGCTGATCGTGCCGTCGTCTTTAGGGCCGACTTTGCAGGCCTGGATCAAGCTCTTCCTGCAGGGGATCGTGGGCATCGGCGTCTCGTTCGGCGTGCTCATGGCCCTGAAGGTGGAGGAGCTGAAGCCGGCCACGTCGAGGATCACCCGATTGATCAAGCGCGGGTAACGATTGATTCACGACTGACGACGCTTCCTCCAGACCTGATCCGGGTACCCTCGGGGCGGGAGCGCGACGCGGGAGAGAAGCGGTGGACACGAGACGGAGCGAACAGGCAGGGGAGGCCAACCGTGCGGACATTCGTGCCCAGGGCGGTTCGCTGGCCCCGGGCCGGGTCGTCGGCGACGGCCGGTACCGCCTGCTCGCGCAGTTCGGGGTGGACGAACGAGCCGCCGCGCACCTGTGGCGGGCACGCGATGGGCAGCTCAAGCGCGATGTCGCGCTGACGCTGCTGGTCGGTGATCCGGCGGATCCGGAGGCCGCGAGGCTGGCCCGGCGAACGCTGGAGCGCGCGGCGCACGCGTCCAAATTCGGCCACGGCGGGGTCGCGCGGGTGCTCGACGTGCTGAGCCTCGGCAGTGGCGTGACCTCGAACGAGGGACTTCTCGGCGTTGTCGTCGCGGAGTGGACCAAGGGCAGCGACCTGGTGGACCTGGTCGCGCAACGGCCCGTGGCGCCGGCCGCGGCCGCGCGCATGGTGCAGGCGCTCGCCGAAGCGGTGGAACACGCGCACCAGAACGGCCTGGTCCTCGGTCTGGACCACCCCCAGCGGCTGCGCCTGACGCCCAACGGCGCGTTGAAGCTGGCGTTCCCCGGCCCGCTGCCGGACGCGACGCTGCGCGACGACGTCAAGGCCCTCGGCGCCGTCCTGTACCTCCTGCTCACCGGACGCTGGGCGCTGCCGGGCGGGCCGCCCGCGGTCCCCGCGGCGCCGTTGACCCCGCAGGGCCACGTCGTGCCGCCGCGGACGCTGGTCCCGGCCGTGCCGCCCGAGCTGTCCTCGCTGGCGGTACGAACGATTGAAGACGGTGGCAACGGCGGGATCCGCACGAGCTCGGCCATCCTCCGCGTGCTCGACCAGGCCGCCGAGGCCGAGGAGCGCACGCAGCTGATCAAGGCCGTCGGCGACGGCGCTCCCGCCGAGGCAGACGGCACGATCTGGACCACGAAGAAGCCGGTGAAGGACGTCGCGCGGCGGCGGAAGCTGGCGTTCGGCGTGACCGTGCTGGTGGTCGCCACCGTGCTGATCCTGGCGTGGGGCGGGTTGATGCTGATCAACCTGTTCCAGGGCGACTCCAAGGCGAGTGGTCCGACGATCAACGTCGCGGCGCCCACGTCGAGCGCCGCGCCGCCGCCCGCGAACTCGGCGGCGCCCCCGCCGTCGTCACCGGCCGCGCCGAAGCTCGGCCAGGCGGTGGAGCCGAAGGCGGCCACGATCTACAACCCCGAGGGCTCGGGCGACAACTCCAGCCGGGTGAAGAACACGATCGACGGCGACCCGGGCACGGTCTGGCGCACCGACCAGTACCAGCAGCAGCTGCCGACGCTGAAGCCCGGCGTCGGATTCGTGGTGCAGTTCGACGACCCGGTGAAGCTCGCGCAGGTGAAGATCGCGGCCGACAGCCCCGGCACGAAGATCGAGATCCGTTCGGCCGACAGCAAGAACCCGAAGCTGGACGACACCAAGGTGGTCGGCACCGGTGACCTCAACGGCACCGACACGACGATCGACCTCCAGACGCCGACGGAGAGCCAGTACTTCGTCGTGTGGATCACCCAGCTGGGCGACGACAGCGAGGGCGGCTTCATCAGCGAGATCGGAGACGTGAGCTTCCTGCCTGCGGGGTGATCGACATCTCCCACTCAGTAGGCTCTGCCGGGTGACGGCTGCAGCTCCCACGGACGCGGATCTCATAGCGGCGCACGCCGCCGGGGACCCGCATGCGTTCAGCGAACTCGTCCGGCGGCACCGTGATCGTCTGTGGGCGGTGGCCCTGCGGACACTGCGTGATCCGGAGGAAGCCGCCGACGCGTTGCAGGAGGCGTTCATCTCGGCCTTTCGTGCGGCGGGCAACTTCCGCGCCGAGTCGCAGGTGACCACGTGGCTGCACCGAATCGTCGTCAACGCGTGCCTCGACCGCATCCGGCGCAAGCAGGCGCGTCCCACCGTTCCCCTGCCCGAGGCCGGCTTCAACGAGCCGGCCTCACCGCGCGACTCGATGTCCGAGAAGGAGACGAGCCTGCTCGTGCGCGAGGCGCTGGAGCAGCTGCCCGAGGAGCAACGCGCGCCGATCCTGCTCGTCGACGTCGAGGGCTACTCCGTGGCCGAGACGGCGAAGATGCTCGGCATCGCGGAGGGCACGGTCAAGAGCCGCTGCGCGCGAGGAAGGGGCAAACTCGCGAAGGTTCTGGGGCACCTGCGGAACCCGGATGCGAATGCGAACGTCCCAACTCACGAAAGCAAACGCAGGAGCGCCACTTCGGACGGGTCCCGGAGTGCCGGGCGAGCCGACCGCTCGCCGGGGAACGGGGAGGCACGATGACGGACGAGAGTCGGGAGGTCGGCGGGACCGTCGGTCCGCCTTGGTCTGTCGACGTGCTGGCCGACCTCCACGCCGGCGTGCTGGACGAAGACGAGGCGGCACGGCTGTGGCCGCGGGTGCAGGCGGACCCCGAAGCGCGCGCGATCGTCGAAGCCCTCGAGGCGACCACGGCCGACCTGGCGGCTCTGGCTCACGAGCCGGCGCCGCCGATGCCGGCCGAGTTCGCCGCGCGGATCGACCAGGCGCTGGCCGCGGAAGCCGCGTCCCGGCAGGCCGCCCCCTTTCCGTCATCCGGCTCCGCTCCGGCACCGGCATCGGTTGAGCCCGGCGTGGCGCCCGTGGTGGGCCTCGCGGCAGCACGGCGGCGGCGGAACAAGCGGCTCGGCTGGGGCGCGGGGATCCTGACGGCGGCCGCGGCGGCGATCGTCGCGATCGCCGTGACGGTGCCCGGCCCGGCCCAGGAAACCGGTACCGGCGTGGCCGCTCCCGCGCCGGTGGGACCGTCGGTGGGCAGCGACGGCAGCGGGGCCGAAGCGTTGCTGGGCGGAGCCATGGGCGTACGCGACTTCGGCCCGCTTCAGGACGAGCAGCGCCTCGACGCGTGTGTCAGCGCGGCCGGTCTGGACCCGGACGTGCGGCCGGAGGGCATCCGGCCGGTGACCGTCGACGGCAAGCCGGGCGTGCTCGTCATCTACACGACGGGTCAGCTCGCGCAGTTCCGCCTGGTGGCCTTCGGGGCCGACTGCGGGCCGGGTCACGCCGACAAGCTGTTCGACAAGGTCGTCGGCAAGAAATAACCGCTGGTCGGGACGGGCGAGTAGCGGCCGTCACCGTCGGGAACACCGCCACCTACGATCGTGTTGAGACCAGAGCACAGGTCACTACGAGCGGAGGTTCACGGGTGGCTGCCGAGGAAATCAGGAACCTGATCATCGTCGGGTCGGGTCCCGCCGGTTACACGGCCGCGGTCTACGCGGCTCGCGCGCAGCTCGAACCGTTGGTGTTCGAGGGCACGCAGTTCGGTGGTGCGCTGATGACGACCACGGAGGTCGAGAACTTCCCCGGCTTCCGCGACGGCATCCAGGGCCCGGACCTGATGGAAGAGATGCGCAAGCAGGCCGAGCGTTTCGGCGCCGAGCTGCGCGCGGAGGACGTCGAGTCGCTGGAGCTGACGGGCGACGTCAAGTACGTGGTCGCGAACGGCAAGCGGTATGCCGCGCGCGCGGTCGTCCTCGCGATGGGCGCTGCGGCGCGCTATCTGAACGTGCCCGGTGAGCAGGACCTGCTCGGCCGCGGCGTGTCGGCCTGTGCGACCTGTGACGGCTTCTTCTTCCGCGACCACGACATCGCAGTGGCCGGCGGTGGTGACTCCGCGATGGAGGAGGCGACCTTCCTGACGAAGTTCGCCAAGTCCGTCACGATCGTGCACCGCCGTGACGAGTTCCGCGCGTCCAAGATCATGCTCGAGCGCGCCCGCGCGAACGACAAGATCAAGTGGCAGCTGAACTCCCAGATCACCGGGGTGGAAGGCGACGGCACCGTCAAGGGCCTGAAGGTCACGGACACCAAGACCGGCGACGAGAAGACACTGGACGTCACCGGTTTCTTCGTCGCGATCGGCCACGACCCGCGCAGCGCTCTCGTGCGCGGCCAGGTCGACCTCGACGAGGACGGCTACGTGGTGACGCAGGGGCGCACGTCCTACACGAACGTGCCGGGCGTCTTCGCGGCCGGTGACCTCGTGGACCGCACCTACCGTCAGGCCATCACGGCGGCGGGTTCCGGGTGCAGCGCTGCCATCGACGCGGAACGATGGCTGGCGGAGCACGGCGACGAGAACGCCCACGAGGCGTCCGAGCTGGTCGGCGGTGGCTACGGCGCCGGCACCCACTGACTTTCCGATACCGACCACCCGAAGGAGAAACCATGGGCAACAACACCGTCAAGGTGACCGACAAGTCGTTCGTGGACGACGTCCTGACCAGCGAGAAGCCGGTCCTCGTCGACTTCTGGGCGACCTGGTGCGGGCCTTGTAAGATGGTCGCCCCGGTACTCGAGGAGATCGCGGCCGAGAACGGCGAGAAGCTGACCGTCGCGAAGCTCGACATCGACGAGAACCCGAACACGGCGCGTGACTACCAGGTGATGTCCATCCCGACCCTGATCCTGTTCCAGGGTGGCAAGCCGGTGAAGCAGATCGTCGGCGCGAAGCCGAAGGCGGCTCTGCTGTCCGATCTGAAGGACGTCCTCTGATCGAGGCCGCGCTGTCCAGCTGCTGAGAACCCGGGCCTGCGAGAATCGCCTCGCGGGCCCGGGTTCTCGCACGTTCGGGCGAAGTGTCCGTGGCCATGATCACGCAGGTGCACGGGCGTGTCCGTCCTGCGGCGGCTTGCGCTCTCCCGGGGCACACCAACCGGGCCTGCGCGCTCACCGAGAGTTCACAGGGCACAATAGGTGCCTGGGCTTACCACCCACACAGGTTTTCTGTTTTCGCATCGAGCCGGTTTCGGTGCCCTAGGAAGAGCGAGGAGTGCATGCGGGTACTCCGCCGCGGTGACGCCGGTCCGGACGTCGCCGAGATCAGGTCGATCCTTGCCGGGATGGACCTGCTCCCGCCGGTGGCGGGGACCGAGCAGTACGGCACCTTCGACGCCGCCGTCGAGCACGCCGTGCGGGCCTTCCAGCAGCGTCGTGGGCTGATCACCGATGGTGTGGTCGGCCCCGCCACTTTCCAGGCGATGAAGGGCGCGAGCTTCCACCTGGGGAGCCGTCCGCTGCAGTACATGCTGTCCTCGCCCGTCCAGGGCGACGACGTCTTCGCGCTGCAGGAGCGCCTCACCGAACTCGGCTTCGACGCCGGCCGCCCCGACGGCTACTTCGGCCCCCAGACCGAACGCGCCCTGCGCACCTTCCAGCGCGACATGCGCCTCGAGCCCGACGGCATCTGCGGCCCGGCCACCATCCGCGAGCTGCACCGGCTTTCGTCGCCCCGCGCCCGCGGCGGCCGCCCCGTCTTCCTGCGCGAACAGGAACAGGTTCGCCAGGCCGGCCCCCGCCTGCGCGGCAAGCGCATCGTCATCGACCCCGGCCACGGCGGCGAAGACCTCGGCGTGGTCGCCGGCGGCCTGCGCGAAGCCGACATCGCCTGGGACCTCGCCCGGCGGCTGGAAGGCCGCATGCAGGCCACCGGCATGGAAGCCCTGATCTCGCGCGGCCCCAACCACAGCCCCACGGACTTCGAACGCGCCCGCTTCGCCAACGACGCCGGCGCGGACCTGTTCCTGTCGCTCCACAGCGACAGCAACCCCAGCCCCCGCGCCCAGGGCATCGCTAGCTTCCACTTCGGCACCGGCAACGGCACGACCTCGACGGTCGGCGAACTCCTCGCCGGCTTCATCCAGCGCGAGGTCGTGGCCCGCACGGGTCTGCGCGACTGCCGCACCCACTACAAGACGTGGGAAATCTTCACCCGCACGCGCTGCCCTGCCGTCCGCGTCGAGATCGGCTACCTCACCAACCCGGACGACAGCCGCAAACTCGCCGACCCCGCCTTCCGCGACATCGTCGCCGAGGGCATCCTCATCGCCGTCAAGCGCCTGTACCTGCTGGGCGAAGGCGACCAACCCACGGGCACCTTCACCTTCGCCGACGTGCTGGCGCACGAGCTGGCCAAGGCTGAGTAGCTCCGTTTTCTGCTTCACAACCCCCGCATCTTCGCGACTGAGCCGGGCCCTCCTTCCCGAGGCCCGGCTCACCTCTTTCCCTGCCACTCCGCCGGCAACGGCGGGATCTGGCGCTCGAACGCATCCGTACCGACCCCCGCGCAGCCCGCTGGTACGTCGGCTGGCCGTCCGACCTCAACGCCGCCCGAACCGTGTTCCGCGCGATCCCCAACCGCCGGGCAACCTCCTTGATCGGCACGCCCTCAGCCCGAGGCGGATCTCCGCCCGGTCTGTTCGACACCCTCCTGCCCCAGAGAGGGTCAACTTTCGGAGGCCTCGCGGTCTCAGTCTTCACGAGTCGTCGGCGCCCCAGGCCTCCCGTTCTCGATCCACAACCCATAGCTCCAGTCGGCTCGGGCGCTACCCGCCCTGTTCTCAACCACAACTCGTGATTCCCACTGGCTCGGTCGTCTCCCGTTGCCCTCGACCGCTGGCCGCTGGCCTCGCCAACGCCTTCCGACCTCGGGCCGTTGGCCCCGGGCCAGTAGCGTGGTCGCCGCTCGCCCCTCTGGTCACCGGTTCCAGCAGCCGGCACCGACGGCTTGCGTCGGCCGCGTGCCGCCGACCCGAGGCTGCCGGCCAGTTCTAGCCACCCGCCAGGACCCAGCCGCCGAGCCCCGATCTCCGGCTGAGTTCTGAACTACTACGACGGCGCCGTCACCGGTTGCGGCGAGTCGCGCCGGCGCGACGATGCTGATCGGCACGCCCGCGATGTGGTGGCTCGCGCTGCCGATTACCAATTACCAACCACTGATCGCGGCTTTCCTCGGCTCGCCACGAATCACCGAGGTGTGGGCTACCAAGCCAAGGTCCGATCGCTGGTCGCCGATCGCTGCCCGGCCAGTGGACTCAGCTCTCCGGACTCAGCCCCGGTCACCACCACCGGCCACGACCTCGGACGACAGAAGCCCTATCGCTTTCCACCGTCCAGGCCGCCGAGCTCTTGCGGCCGACCACGGGCGTCGGCCGCGATCGCTGCGGGCTGGGCACCGGTTCGCCGGGCAATCCCACCGATTTCTGCAACCAAGCCACTGTCGGGCCGACGCTGGGCACGTACTCTGCAGCGCCGGGCGTCGCCACCAAGGACTACACCCACTCACTACTGCGCCCAGGCGCAAGCCCTGCCATCGGACTAGTTCCCGCTCAACAGCCGGTGCACTGGGTCCGGCTTCCGTTCACCAGCCCTGAACTCTCGCCAATCCTCGATGCTCAGCAGTGCACCAATCGCAGACCGTCCGCTGCCGGGCCGCACCACTCATCGCCGAGGCCGGTCGCCGCTGGACAGAGACCCGGCCCTGGTTCCGTCCGCTGCCGGGCCGCTCCACTCGTCGCCGAGGCCAGTCGCCGCTGGACAGAGACCCGAGCCTGGCTCCGTCCGCTGCCCAGCGAGCTTCGATCAGCACTCGTTGGTCGATGGTCGCGCGGCCCGATCGGCTGCTCCGGCGCCCATTGCATACTGAGACCCAGCCGCGAGACCAGCTGCCCCAGGTTGGTAGCTGCATGCCCGTTGATCGTTGACCGTTGCTCGCTGGTTGCCAACTCAACACCGTCGCAGTCGACGGCTCCACAGGCCGCGAGGAGTCAGCCGTCAGAATGGGTCAGCGCCGTTCGGCAGCCCCTGGCTTGGTGCCGCAGTTCCACAGCCCCTGCGTTAATGCCGCCGTTGGGCCCCGGTCGGCGCAGCGAGGGCCTTTCACACTCGAAGTCGCCAAAGTCAGGTCATCCGGGAGCGGCCGAACGTCGCCGCCTCATGCCGCCGATCCGCTGCCGCTCCAGCCGAGGGCGCGCAGCCCACTTGAAGCTCATCGCCGATCCCGAGCTCTACCCACCACACCCGACCCGACCAACCCACCGCCACCGCAGCCTCGCGCCCCCGCGTCCGCCCAGCTCCGCTCCCGGCAGTAGCACCTTCGGTGGACTTACCCACAACCACTCTGGGTAGTCACTCACATCCATCGCAACCAGCCGCACTCAAGGCGTGACCCACCGCCCACCGTTGGCGCCCTGTGCACAACTGCGGCCCGAACCTCACCCCAAGCGGTGCACGGACCAACCCGGGTGGAGTAGTCCACCGCCAACCCCGCAACCGGAGCCACGCAACCGCTTCGACCGCCCCAGCCGACCGCCACAACCCATTGCGCCCGCCCCACCTGGGACACACCACACCTTGGGGCAGCCCCCGCCCTCCTCGGGGGGCGTCCCCAGACCCAGTCTACTCATCCACAGGTTTTCCACGGCGTCTATCAGGGATCTGTGGATAACTCGGGGTTTCTTCCACAGTTGTGCACAGCTGGGAAAATCGGGTATTTCGGGCTGGGTAACACCGTGGTAAGCGGGCGTCGCGAAGATCTTTCGGGGGTGTGTCGAAGGGGTGGGGTCGGTGGCGACGTTCGGGGTGACCGGACAAGGAGGGCTGCCATGGGTGGCACGAAGTTGACCTCGGACGATGCGGTGCGTACGGCAACCGGGCGAGGGTTCGGTGAGTGGGGTGAGGTGCTCGACGCGTGGGGAGCGCGTGGTCAGGGCCACGGGGAGATCGTCGGCCGGCTCGTCGAGGAGCACCGGTTGGGCAATTGGTGGGCACAGACAGTGACCGTCGAGTACGAGCGGTCCCGGGGATTGCGGCCGCGCAACGGGGGTCGGGACGGGCTGTTCACGGTGAATGCGAGCCGGACGATCAAGGCGAGTGTCGACGATGTCTACAAAACCGTGGCCGAGCCGGCCGCGAGGGAAGAGTGGCTCGACAGCGATCAGCTCACAATCAGAACGACGCAACGGAACAAGTCGGCGCGGTTCGACTGGGGCGACGGGACTACGCGGGTCAACGTCGGGTTTGTCGACAAAGGCACGAAGACTCAGATCGCCCTGGCGCACGAGCGCATTGTCGACGAAGAGACAGCCAACGACCTCAAGGCCTACTGGCGCGACAGCCTCACCAAGCTCAAGAAGCAGCTCGAGAGCAGCTGATCAGGCCCGCCCGAGACTCGGCTCCGCGGTCGTGATCGTCACCTGGCCGAGCAGCCGCTCCAACGCCGCCTCGACGTCTTCCTTCCAGGTGATCGCCGAACGCAGCTCCAGCCGCAGCCGCGGCCACTTCGAGTGCGGCCGCACCGTCTTGAAGCCGACGCTCTGCAGGAAAGCCGCCGGCAGCACGCACGTATGCTGGCCCATCGGGTCGACCTCGTCGGGCACGGCGTCGCCGAAAGCCTCGATGGCGCGGACGCCGCGTTTGGTCAGGTCCTTCGCCACGGCCTGCACGAGCATCCGGCCGAGGCCGCCGCCGCGGAACTCCGGCAGGACCTGGAACGCGGTGAGCAGCACGGCGTCGGCGCTGGGCGGCGACGTGGGGAAGGCCAAGGAGCGCGGCACGGCGTTCGGCGGCGCGTACAGCACGAAGCCGACCGGCAGCGTGTCGCTGTAGACGATGCGGCCGCAGGAGCCCCACTCCAGCAGCACGCTGGAGACCCAGGCTTCCTTCTCGACCTCGGTGGAGCCGAACTCCTCTGCCTGGGCCTTGAGGTGCGGCGCGAGCTCCCAGTAGACGCACCGACGGCAGCTCTTGGGCAGGTCTTCGAGGTTGTCGAGTGTGACGCCCACCACGCGACGTGACACCTGAACCTCCCCGAATCCCTCACGACCGGCATCCGTTCCCCGCAAGAGCGCAGGAACGACCGGAAGAGCCACTCGAAGAATAGGACGATGTGATGAGCGCCGGAAGAGCGGGGACCAGGAAGAGGCCCTGGTTACACTCGATGGATCTACCCGCAGGTACCACCGAGCCCTCAGGTGTGTCGATGACCGAGAACCGCCCCGTCAAGCCGCAAGCCGGCCGCCACAATCTCGACCCTCACCTCGACCGGTACGCAGCGCGCACCGCCGGGATGACAGCTTCGGAGATCCGGGCCCTCTTCGCGGTGGCGAGCCGGCCCGAGGTCGTGTCGCTCGCCGGAGGCATGCCGAACCTCGCCGCGCTGCCGCTGGACACGCTGGCGGCGCAGGTGGCGGAGATCATCGCCGACGAAGGTCTCGTGGCACTGCAGTACGGGTCGGCCCACGGCATCCCCACGCTGCGCGACCAGATCTGCGAAATCATGGCTCTCGAGGGCATCAAGGCGCACCCGGACGACGTCGTCGTCACCGTCGGTTCGCAGATGGGCCTCGACATGGTCACTCGCCTGTTCTGCGATCCCGGTGACATCGTGATCGCAGAAGGCCCTTCGTACGTCGGCGCGCTCGGCTCGTTCGCGGCGTACCAGGCGAAGGTCGTGCACGTCGCGATGGACGACCAGGGGCTCGTGCCCGACGGGCTGCGCGAGGCGCTGCGCCAGGCCGAGAAGACGGGCCGGCGCGTCAAGTTCCTTTACACCATCCCGAATTTCCACAACCCCGCCGGCGTCACGCTCGCTGTGGAACGTCGTGCGGAGATCGTGGAGATCTGCCGCGAGCACGGTGTGCTGATCGTCGAGGACAACCCGTACGGGCTGCTCGGCTTCGACGGCCAGACCTACCCGGCGCTGCGCTCGCTCGACCCCGACAACGTGGTGTACCTCGGCTCGTTCTCGAAGACATTCGCCTCCGGCCTGCGCGTCGGCTGGGTGCTCGCGCCGCACGCCGTGCGCGAAAAGCTCGTGCTGGCGGCAGAATCCGCGACGCTGTGCCCGCCCACGTTCAACCAGATGATCGTCTCGCGCTACCTCGCGACGCACGATTGGAAGGGCCAGATCAAGAAGTTCCGCGAGAACTACCGCGAGCGCCGCGACGCGATGATCTCGGCGCTGAACCAGTACCTGCCGCCGGGCTGCTCGTGGACGATGCCCGAAGGCGGCTTCTACGTGTGGGTCACCGTGCCGGAAGGTGTTGATACCAAAGCGATGTTGCCGCGCGCGGTCACCGCGCGCGTGGCGTACGCGTCGGGTACCGGCTTCTACGCCGACGGTTACGGCTCGCGCCAGATGCGCCTGTCGTACTGCTACCCGACGCCCGAACGGATCCGCGAAGGCGTGCGCCGGCTCGCGGCGGTGCTGGAGTCCGAAATGGATCTCAGCCGCACCTTCGGTAGCGTGAAGGCACGCACCATCTCGGGGCCCGAAACCCCGTCGCCGGACACGGTCTGACCGGTCCGCAGCAAAACCTAAGGAGTTCCCACGGTGGTCGACCGTACCGTTGCCGTGCTCGCAGGCGGGCTTTCCCACGAACGCGACGTCTCCCTCCGTTCGGGCCGCCGGCTTTCGGCCGCGCTGCGCTCCGAGGGGCTCACGGTGGAGGAGTGGGACACCGACGCCGGGCTGCTCGAGCGCCTGCGTACGCAGCGTCCAGACGCGGTCGTCGTTGCGCTGCACGGCGGTGAAGGTGAGAACGGCTCGGTGCAGACGGTGCTGGAAATGCTCGACGTGCCTTTCGTCGGCACGAGCTCGCAGGGCTGCCGTCGCGCGTGGGACAAGCCGACCGCGAAGGCATTCGTGCAGCAGGCCGGTTTCTCGACGCCGGACTGGATTGTGTTGCCCCACAGCACTTTCCGTGAACTCGGTGCGCAGTCGGTGCTCGACGCGATGGTGGAGCGCCTCGGCCTGCCGATGATCCTCAAGCCGGACCAGGGCGGCTCGGCGCTCGGCACGCAGGTCGTGCGCGAGGCGTCGGAACTGCCTGCGGCGATGGTCGGCTGCTTCGCGTACGGCGACACAGTGCTGGCGGAACGCTTCATCGACGGGGTCGAGGTGGCCGTGACCGTAATCGAAGGCGAGCACGGCGCCGAGGCGCTGCCGGCCGTCGAGATCGTGCCGGAGAGCGGCGTCTACGACTACACCGCCCGCTACACGGCCGGCCTCACCGACTTCTTCACGCCGGCGCGCATTTCCGAAGACGCGGCGAAGGCCGTCGGCGAGCTGGCCGTGGCGGCGCACCGCTGGCTCGGGCTGCGCGACATCTCGCGCACCGACGCGGTGATCACCGCCGACGGCACGGTGCACTTCCTCGAAGTGAACCTGTCGCCGGGTCTCACGGAGACGTCGACGGTGCCGATGGCCGTTGAGGCGGCAGGGAAGTCGCTCGGGTCAGTGTTCGCCGATCTCGTGGCGCGGGCCGTCGCGCGCTGATCACCGCGCTCGATAGAGATCGCGCAGCAACGCGATTTCGGCGCCGTGGTGCAGCACTTCCTGGTTGACCCACCACACAATCTCGAGGAACGGCTCGTCGGGATCACTGCCGTAGGGATAGGTGCACAGGCCCACGGTGTCGAGTGCTGCGTCGTCGACGCTCAGCAAAGCTTTCCGCCACGCGGCCGCGCCGATCTGGAACGCGGCGGTCGCGGTTGCGGCGTCGCCGGTGTCCGCGTAGTCGTCGCGGGTCAGCGTGTGGCTGCCTGACGTGTGGTCGGCGCGCTGGAGCAGCATTTCGCTCAGGTGGCTCAGCCGCCACGCGATCGTCGTGACGGGCGGCGGCGACGGGTGGGGGTGAGGTGCCGAGTCGCGGCCCCACTCGCCGCGGCCGGCGAGGAACGTCGCGTGCGGCCCCGGTCCATCGGAGCGCCGCCGCACCGACCAACAGTCCGGCGTCGGCTCCCACCGGAACTCGTCGTCGGTCATCGGTTCAAGGGAAACGGGAGTTCCGTCGCCGCTGTCGACCGCCGGCCCGTCGAGCCGATCGATTAGTCGATTGCACGCGAAGTCGAACTGACTCAGTAGCGGAGGCAAGCGCGGAGGGATCACGGAACGCTCCTTCGGGAGAGCTGGTTCCGCCAACTCTCCCGGATTCCGCGCCGCACGACCGCCGATTTTTCCCGCGCCCGAAGCGACCACCCAGAGTGCCGGTCACCGTCCCGGTGAGCAATCATCACCGTGACGAAACGACCCGGGGTGATCCCTAGTCGGTTTCTTCTGTCCGATTCGCCGTTTTTTCGTTCGAGTTCGCGTCGATGAGCGAGACGATGCGTTCAAGGTCGTCGACCGAGCCGAACTCGAGGACGATGCGGCCCTTGCGGCGACCGAGGTCGACTTTCACACGCGTGTCGAAACGATCGGAGAGGCGGTTGGCCAACTCCTGCAGACCCGGTGCCTGAATCGGCTTGCGGGGAGCGGCCTTCGGCTTCGCCGGCTTTTCGCTCTTCTTCAGCGTGACGGCTTCCTCGGTGGCGCGCACCGACATGCCCTCCGCGACGATCCGAGCCGCCAGCTCTTCCTGGCTCTCCGGATCTTCGAGCGACAGCAACGCCCGCGCGTGTCCGGCCGAAAGCACGCCCGCGGCCACGCGGCGCTGCACGGCCAGCGGCAGCTTGAGGAGGCGGATCGTGTTGGTGATGACCGGGCGGCTGCGGCCGATGCGGCTGGCGAGCTCTTCGTGCGTCACCGCGAACTCGTCGAGCAGCTGCTGGTACGCGGCCGCCTCTTCGAGCGGGTTCAGCTGGACGCGGTGGATGTTCTCCAGCAGCGCGTCGCGAAGCATGGACTCATCGGCGGTCTGCCGGACGATCGCGGGGATCGCCTCGAGCTCCGCCTGCTGCGACGCCCGCAAGCGCCGCTCGCCCATGACGAGCTCGTACTCGCCGTCGCCCAATTCGCGGACGACGATGGGCTGCATGAGCCCGAACTCGCGGATGGAGTGTTCGAGTTCGGCGAGCGCTTCTTCGTCGAAGACCTGGCGGGGCTGCTTCGGATTCGGCTTGACGGCGCTGACCGGGATCTCCCGGTAGACCGCGCCGGCGACCTCGCCGCTGACGGGAGTCGCCGCGCCGTTGGCCGCGAACCAGCCCTTCTCTTCACGCGCCACTTTGTCCGCGGGCGTGCCACCTTCGACGGCGGAGGGGACCGGGACGGCCGTGGTGGCCGGCCCGGTCGGGATCAAGGCCGCGAGCCCTCGCCCCAGCCCTCCTCTGCGCTCAGTCATGCGGTACTGCTCCTTCCTTCGGTCGCGCCACGCTCCGCGATCTCCTTGGCGGCGTCGAGGTAGCTCATGGCGCCACGTGAACCCGGGTCGTAGGAGAGCACGGTCTGACCGTAGCCAGGCGCCTCCGAGACCTTCACACTGCGCGGGATGACGGTCTTCAGGACAGTGTCGCCGAAGTGGTTGCGGACCTCGTTCGTGACCTGGTCCGCGAGCTTGGTGCGACCGTCGTACATCGTCAGCAGGATCGTCGAGACGCGAAGCTCGCGGTTGAGGTGCTGCTGCACGAGCTCGATGTTGCTCAGCAGCTGCCCCAGACCTTCCAGCGCGTAGTACTCGCACTGGATCGGGATGAGCACCTCTTGCGCGGCCACCATCGCGTTGACGGTGAGGAGGCCGAGCGACGGCGGGCAGTCGATGAAGACGTAGTCGACGCCGATCTGGTCGAGGATCTCGGACGAGAGCGCCTCCTTGAGCCGCGTCTCGCGGCTGGCCATGGAGACGAGCTCGATCTCCGCGCCGGCGAGGTCGATCGTCGCGGGCACGCAGAACAGATTCGGCGACTGCTCGCTGACAGCGGCCGCCTCGGCGAGCGACACCTCGCCGATGAGCACCTCATAGATCGAAGGCGTGCCCGAGCGGTGGTCGATGTCGAGCGCGGTGCTGGCGTTGCCCTGGGGGTCGAGGTCGATCACCAGAGTCTTGAGCCCGTGCACGGCAAGTGCGGCGGCCAGGTTGACGGTGCTCGTTGTCTTGCCGACGCCGCCCTTCTGATTGGCGACCGTCAGCACCCGGCGACGGGTCGGGCGGGGGAGCATGCCCTCCTTCGGGTGCAGGACGCTCGCGGCGCGGACGGCTTCTTCGGCGATCGGCGTCCAGCCCAAGTCGTGGCCGGTGCTCGCAGGGTCGGACGGGCGGGGATTCACCGGTCTCGACACCTCCTCTTGATAGACGACTCGTTGGCGTTCGGACCGCGGCGTTTCACGAGGAACGTCGCGGCCGCACTCGTACGCTTAGCTCCGCCTGCCGCGTGGCCGGGACGGCTTCGGTGGCAGGCGGCGGATCATTACGACCGTGCTGGGGACCTCGAGCACTGCCTTCCCGCACTCGGCGAGTTCTGGATCGGCACCGCCGGCCTTCCGCACAGCCACGCGGTCCCGCTCGATTTCCTCTCCCGCGCTGGCCCCCTTGAGCGCAACCAGACGACCTTCGGGGCGAACCAGTGGAAGACACCAGCCCGCGAGGCGAGCGAGTGGAGCAACAGCGCGAGCGGTGACGACGTCAGCGCCACCCAGCTGCTCACGCACAGACCGCTCCTCGGCGCGTCCACGCACGATGGTGATCGGGAGTTCCAGCTTCTCGGCGACCTCGGCCAGCCAGTCGACCCGGCGGGCCATGGGTTCGAGGAGAACGATAGCGAGGTCCGGCCGAGCGATCGCCAGCGGCACACCCGGAAGCCCAGCCCCCGACCCGACGTCCACAACGCGCGCCCCGTCGGGAATCTGCTCCCCGATCACAGCCGAGTTCAGCACGTGGCGCTCCCACAACCGCTCCACTTCACGCGGCCCGATCAGCCCCCGCTCGACCCCATGAGTAGCCAGCAACTCGACGTACCCAGCCGCCCGATCCACCCGCTCCCCGAACACCTCCGCCGCCGCGGTCCGCACCATCGCGGTGGCGCCCTCCAAGCTCACGAAACCCACTCCTCGGTCCGCGCGTTTCACGTGAAACGCGCTCGTTCGATTGTCCCCGATGCCGAGCCCAAATCGAGCCGACAGACCGCAACTGTGGACAACTCCACTCAGGGAGCCGAGTGTCCACAGCCGTGTTCCACGTGAAACCACGACGACGGGTGGCGCTCAGCGGGATGCGCCGTTTCACGTGAAACGCCACAGTTGTAATTCGTTCCAACAAGCCTCGGAGGTTCGGTCCACCCGAAGGATCAGGTCGAGGTGCACCAGACCGATCGGATCCGGCAACTCGTGCGGCACCGGAGCGGGGCGGCATCGGCGGGCGCCGAAAGGTGCCGCCGAGAAGCAGACATGGGAGCGATCGGGCAGTTGAACCGACAGGGGCCCGCCGGCCCACCAGCGGACCGACTGGCAGTCGAGCGAACACGCCGCCGCACGAGGCGATCGGCCGACCGATCCACGGACAGGGGAGTGGGCGAGCGCGGCAGCAGGTTCGGAATACAAACGGGCAAGCATGGAGGAGCGGCCGGAAAGACGCCTGCGCGGACACGCTTGCGAGCTGACGGACGAGCCGGGGAGCACGAAGGCGAGCCCGGATTCGAAGATCATGGGCCACCCTTCTTGCGCCCTCAGCCCGCCGCTTTCGCTTCGGTGCGCAAGCCGAGCGCCGTGCTCGCCGCAAGGTTTGGCGAGCACGGCGCGGGAGGGCGGTCGTGACGCTGGTTCTGGAGCGGCGATCTGCTGGGTCGAGCGGCGGTTCGCGGATGAGCCAGGGCACTCGGGCGCAGGACCTTCGAGTAGTCCGAGCGCGCGGCGGTGGATGAGCGCAGAGCAGCGGGCGAGTGGGGCCGGTGGATGAGTGCCGGGTCGCGGTCGGGCATCCGCGGTAGCAGCCGCCTTGCGCGGGGCACGTCCGGGCAATCGCGCGGCCACGCCGGCGGACGACCACCGCCCGAGACAAGGCCGGGCGAGCAAAGCGGTCGTTGAGGTGCGGGTCGTTGCGAGTGCGAGACCGCGGATCCGAGCTGTCGAGCAGCAGGCGACCGGGCGCCTCGATGAGCCGCATTGCCTGGCGCGGACTCCGTCGCCTCAACGGCCGATGCCGAGCGACACCGGCGGGTTCGGACGAGCTGACAGCGTGAGGGCTTTTGTGAATACAGGTCTCGCGGTGACGGCCCGCCCGACCGGATTTGTCTGAACTGACCCGGCCGGCCTACGCAGGCGGACACACGGCACCCGCGCCACTTCGAGGACACCGGCCGGATGGGAGGCAGCGGCGCTGCGGGCGGCGGTCCGCTGGGGTCGGATCCGCGTGCAGCGGGAGCATCCGAGAGACCCGCTAGGCAGCGGGACGAGTGGCAGGTTCCAGCGAGTGCGGGCTGAGGCGAGTTCAGTCGGGACCAGAAAGTCATGGAGACGTGCGCCGGGCAGCGCGTGCGGTCGGCAAGGACAACGCCGGAACGAGCACGGGCAGCTTGGCCGGGCAGCTTGGGCGGGCGCAGTCTCGGTGGATGCGGAGTCGCCGTGGAGACCTGCGGGTGGCCGAGCGGACTTCTCCGCGTGTGCGTGGGGCGGTGAGGCAGCCCAGCGCCTCAGCGGGCGGGGCGCGCGACCGTGAGAGCGTGTCCTGGCATGTGGTGAAGCGGCGTGCGCGGCAGCAGCGTGCGGCGCACTGCGACAAGTACGAAAGCCGAGCCGGGACACGGCCGCAGGGCGGCTCGTGTGAGGAGCCGTCCCGGACGCGGCGGTGAGGCCGCCAGGTGCGGGAGCCGGCGGGCTTGCGACCGTGGAGGACGGGCCCGGCACGTGATGATGCGATGAGCGCGGCAGCAGCGTGCGGCACGGCGGTAAGCGTGGAAGCCGAGCCGGCGCACGGCCGCAAGGGATGGTTTGGGAGCCGGTCCGGGGCACCGGCGGTGAGGCAGTCCAGCGCGGGAGCCGACGGGGGAGAGCGACCGTGGAGAGCGCGTCCTGGCATGTGATGAAGCGATGCGCACTGCGGCTGCGTGCGGGGCACGACAGCAGGGCCGGGGCGCGGCAGCAAGCCGAGCTGGGGCACGGCGGCAAAGGCGACCGGTGCGAGGAGCCCGCCCGGTGCAACGCGGTGAGGCCGCCCAACGCAAGAGCCGACGACGTGCACAGCACGGCGGAACGAGCAAGAGGAGACAAAGGAAGCGGCCCACCGGAAGTCCGGCGGGCCGCTTCTGCTCAGTGCTTCGCAATACTCAGTGATGCGTCCAGATCACCGCATCAAGCCGTGACGGCCGCAAGGATGGGGTCCAGGAGGCTCAGCCCTCCGGGAAGATCACCACGCGGCGCTTCGGGTCTTCGCCCTCGCTTTCGCTCGTGACGCCGTCCACGGTGGCGACCGCGTCGTGCACGACTTTGCGTTCGAAGGGGCTCATGGGCTGCAAGCGGACGCGCTCGCCGCTGGACAGGACGGACTCGGCGGTGGAGCGGCCGAGTTCGCGGAGCTCTTCGCGGCGGTCGGCACGCCAGCCGGCGATGTCGAGCATGAGGCGGCTGCGGGAGCCCGTCTCCTGCTGGACGGCGAGGCGGGTGAGTTCCTGCAGGGCCTCGAGCACGGTGCCGCGGGGGCCGACGAGCTTTTCGAGGTCCTCGCCGCCGTCGATGCTGATGATGGCGCGGCCGGCTTCGACGTCGAGGTCGATGTCGCCGTCGTAGTCGAGCAGGTCGAGCAGGCGCTCGAGGTAGTCGCCGGCGATGTCGCCTTCCTGCACGAGCAGGTCGTCGCCGCCCTGCTTCTCGTCGGCGGCCTCAGCGGGGGCACCCGCGGCGGGTGCGGCCGAGGCCGTGGTCTCTTCGTCCTGATCGGCGTCGATCGTGTCGACCGTCTCCGACATCATTCGTCTCCTCTCCGAACCGGACGCGTCAGCGACGCTTCCGGCCCGACTTCCTGGTCGAGTCCTTGAGGAGCCCCGGAACCCCGGTTCCGTTCTCCTTGTTCGATCCGTTCTGGGCCGGCTGCTGCGCCGGCTTCGACGGGGTCGCGTTGGTGTCCGGCTCGGACGGCGTGGACTGCGCGGCAGCCTCGGACGAGGCGTTCTTCTTGCTCTCCACGCCACCCGAGGAAGACGGGGACTTCGTCTGCGCGAAACCGTGCGCCGAACCCGCCTTGGTCACCTTGCCCTGCTGGCCACCGTTGCCGGACGGGTTGTTCTTCTTCTGCTGCACAGGCTTCTGCCCGACCTTCGGAGCCGTCGGCTTCTGCCCGGGCTTCGGTCCGAGCGACGCTCGCTTCTCCGCGGCCTCCGCCTTGCGCGCGGCCTCTTCCTTGTCGATGCGCGTGTACACGAGCCGCTGCTGCATCAGCGTCCAGCCGTTGTTCGCCAGCCAGTAGAAGAGCAGGCCGAGCGGGAACAGGGCACCGAACACGAGCACGCCGAGCGGGAAGATGTACATCGTCAGCTTGTTCATGATCGCGGTCTGCGAGGTGGCCGACGCGGCGTTCTGCCGGGCCACGGAGTGCCGCGCGGTGAGGTGCGTGGCGATGGACGCGATGATCATCAGGGGCAGCGCGACCGGGAGCACGTTCCAGTGGAACCCAGGAGCCGCGACACTGCCGCTGACCACCCCGACGCCGTTGTAGACCGCTTCACCCAGGTTGACGCCGAAGAGCTTCGCCGTGACGTACGACTGGACATCGTGCTGGTTGAAGAAGTAGTTCTCCGTCTTCACGCCACCGCCGGGCGGCAGGATCGTGAACGCGCGCAGCACGTGGTTCAGACCGATGAACACCGGGATCTGAAGAATCATCGGCAGACAGCTGCCCAGCGGGTTGACGCCGTGCTCGCGCTGGAGCTTCTGCATCTCCTGCGCCTGGCGCTGCTTGTCGTTCGCGTACTTCTTCTGGAGCTTCTTCATCTCCGGCGCGAAGTCTTGCATCTTCTTCATCGACCGGACCTGGTTCACGAACGGCTTGAACATGATGCCGCGGACCGTGAACGTCAGGAAGATGATCGCGAGGATCCAGGAAATCGCCGATGCTTCCCCGAACGCGAACCCGAATACCTTGTGCCAACACCACAAGATGAAGGACACGGGGTAGTAGATGAAATCGAGCACTGAGCTACTCCTCGATCGGTGTTTCAGGCAGGTGGTGGCGCCACGAGAACTTCTCGGGTACCGGATCGCGGCCCGGCGGTGTCCACGGGCCGCACCGCCCCAGCCGGCGCAGCGCGAGGTAGGAGCCGCGGCCGGCACCGTGCCGGGTCAGGGCTTCGACTGCGTACGCGCTGCAGCTCGGGTAGAAGCGGCAGGCCGGCGGCAGGAAAGGCGAGATCGCCTTGCGATAGAACTTGATGGGGAGGAGCAGCACCCACGCGACCGGCCCGGGGCGGCGCGGGGCCGTCTCCCCGGTGACTTCGGTGCCGCCGTGGGTGTGCTCGGGAGTGGCTTGCATAGCCGTTACACCGCTGATCCGTGGTCGGGGGCCGCGTCCTGCTGACGCGGTTGCCGGGGAGCACCTTCCCCGGCGGTGCGGCGGGACGAGGTGAGTCCGAGCCGGCGCAACGCCGCGTCGAGATCGGCGCCGAGCTCCGCGCTCGAAGCGGACGCCGCCGGAGGTAATGCCCGTACGACCAACGAGCTGCCCGGGGGCAGTGTTCCGAGCCGGGCCGAAACGAGATGACGCAGTTGCCGGGTCACTCGGTGGCGCACCACCGAGTTCCCGACGGCCTTGCTCACCACAAAACCCGCCCTGGCCGCATCGGGTGCGGCCGCGGACGGGTCCGTGGTCAACGCGTGGACGACGAGGCGACGCCTGCCTGCCCGGGAGCCCCGGCGGAGAACGACCCGGAAGTCTTCACTCCGCCGTAGACGTGCGGCTGCGGGCAGCACGGCGCGCCTCGACGAGCCGGATCAGGCGGACAGCGCGGCGCGGCCCTTGCGACGACGAGCCCCCAAGATGGCCCGGCCGGCACGGGTCCGCATGCGGAGGCGGAAACCGTGGGTCCGCGCGCGTCGGCGGTTGTTCGGCTGGAAGGTGCGCTTACCCTTGCTCACTGCTACTCCTGTGTCTCGGCCGTCGGGCGACGGATTTTCGGCCGTCTACCGGCATGTCGTGCGGTCGCACGGCAGTCTCTGGTGTCTCCTACCAACGTGTGGCCTCGTCACGACGAGCGACGACATACGTGGGCACGCGAAACGCACCCGTCGCTTACGGGAGACCTTACGAGGGTACGCACCCCGGTCGGGAGCCGTGTAGGCACCCCCTCCGCCACGCTCGGCGACCGGGCCGTGACCTCGCCTTCGCCCACGCCGGGGCACCGAATGGCAACACGCCGTACACCGTGAAATGCTTGCGCGCAATGATGCCTTGTGGCAGCGGGCGAGGCTTGTTAGCGTGCCTCTTCCGGGTCGCCCGGTCTCGAGGCGCGCGGCGGTATCGCCACCGGGGTGTGGAGGCGCCCACGGCGAACGCCGAGCCCGCAGGTGGCGTGGCTGCGGGCAGCCGTACATTAGTGCACAGCTGTGGACAACTATGTGGATATTCGCTGTGCCCACGCGCAGGTCGGTCCAAGATGACGTCCAGGGGAGAGTTTCGCGGGCGTGCTTGGGGTGATTCCGCCGTTCACGCCGACGAGGGGAGGGGAGCCAGACAGGTGTCCGAGCACCAGCACAATCTGGGCGTCATCTGGGAGCAGGTGGTACGGGAGCTGTCCGACGGCACCCTCTCGCCGCAGCAACGAGCCTGGATGCGGGTGACGAGGCCCATCGGCCTGCTCGATGGCACCGCCCTGCTGGCTGCCCCCAGTGACTTCGCGAAGGAAGCGATCGAACGCGCGCTGCGGGGCGCGATCACCGACGCCCTCTCCCGCCGGCTCGGCCGCGCCGTGTCGCTCGCCGTGAAGGTCGACAGCGCCGAGGCCATCGCGCCCGCGCCGCGCTACGTGCCCTCACCACCTCGGGTGGAAAACGGGCACCCCGACAACGGCCGTGTCGACAACGGGCACCTGGAACCCGGTCACCTCGACCCCACGCACGTGGAGAACGGCCGGCCCGACAACGGGCGTCTTGAGAACGGCCGCCTCGACAACGGTTCCGTCGCGCAGCAGCGTCCGCCGATCGACGGCGCCTCCATGGCCGCCGCGCGCGCCGCCCGGCCCGAGCCGCCGCGCCAGCGCCCGGTGCCGCAGCCGGCCCCGCTCGAGGAGTCCGACGACCCGAACGAAGAAGTGGACGAGGAAGGCGAAGCGCTCGCCGCCGTCCACGAGATCTGGCCGACGTTCTCCGGCCAGCCGATCGCCGGGCAGCCCTACACCGCGCCCGCGCAGCCGCAGACGTCGAAGACGAAGCTCAACGAGAAGTACACCTTCGACACGTTCGTGATCGGCGCGTCCAACCGGTTCGCCCACGCGGCCGCGGTGGCCGTGGCCGAGGCGCCGGCCCGCGCGTACAACCCGCTGTTCATCTGGGGTGAGTCCGGGCTCGGCAAGACGCACCTGCTGCACGCCGTGGGCCACTACGCGCAACGGCTGTTCCCCGGCATGCGCGTGCGCTACGTCTCGACCGAAGAGTTCACCAACGACTTCATCAACTCGCTGCGAGACGACCGCAAGGTCGCCTTCCAGCGGCGCTACCGCGACATCGACATCCTGCTCGTCGACGACATCCAGTTCCTGGAAGGCAAAGAAGGTACGCAGGAAGAGTTCTTCCACACCTTCAACACCCTCCACAACGCGAACAAGCAGATCGTCGTCAGCTCCGACCGCCCACCCAAGCGCCTCGAGACGCTGGAGGACCGGCTGCGGACGCGGTTCGAGTGGGGCCTGATCACCGACATCCAGCCGCCCGAGCTCGAAACCCGCATCGCCATCCTGCGCAAGAAGGCCGCGCAGGACCGGCTGGCGGTGCCGGGCGAAGTACTGGAGTTCATCGCGTCGCGCGTGGAGGCGAACATCCGCGAGCTCGAGGGCGCGCTGATCCGCGTGACCGCGTTCGCGTCGCTCAACCAGCAGGCCGTGGACGTCGGGCTCGCCGAGATCGTGCTGCGCGACCTGATCCCCGACTCACACGCACCGGAGATCACCGCGCCGACGATCATGGGCGTCACCGCGGAGTTCTTCGACGTCACGCTCGACGACCTCTGCGGGCCCGGCAAGACGAAGGCACTCGCCACGGCGCGCCAGATCGCGATGTACCTGTGCCGCGAGCTCACCGACATGTCGCTGCCGAAGATCGGGCAGACGTTCGGCGGCCGCGACCACACGACCGTGATGCACGCGGACAAGAAGATCCGCAAGGAGATGGCCGAGCGCCGGCGCATCTACGACCAGGTGCAGGAGCTCACGTCGCGGATCAAGCAGCGGGCTCGGCAGTAGCTTCGGAGCTTCAAGGAGGGCGTCGCCTACGGGCGGCGCCCTCCTTTTCCATGGGCGGCGTGAGGACGTAACTCACGACGGCGCTCAGCGAGGCCCGCGGTCCGGCACTGAGGCCCGCTGTCCGTCCACAGAGACTCGTCCACCCCGCACCCCGCACGCTCGACCGAGACCCCCGCGAGCCCCGGTTTCCCCTACCACACAACACCTTCCACAACGCCCCGGGTCCAACGTGGACGAAGCACCCGTGCACAGGCGAAGCAGCGAAGCAAGCGGCGTGTGCCGTCGCCCACGTACGCACGCGTACGCAACCATCCCCAAACCCATTGATACACAAGGAGTTTTCCCCACCCTGTGCGCAGTCTGTGCACAACTCCAGCAGATCCCCCAGCTGCGGTGACGCCGAATCGGTCCACATCCCGCCCACACGGAATCCACAGACTTTCCACAGGGCTGTCCACGGGGATTCCACAGGTTGCCCACACGTGATCCACAACGGGAGCCCGTCACTCTCCAGGGCGATTCGGGCCGGTTTCCACACCCACAGAACCTGGGTACAACTCCCCTCACACCTGGGGACAACCATGGGGACAACCGGCCCGAGATGTGGATGGATCGCGGCCGGGACGAAACCATCCACGGATCGCCCGAACCATCCACCGATCCACCACCAGGACTCTCCACACCCCGCCGCGCCCTCCGACCTGGGCGAACGAGCTCTGTCCACACAACCCACAGCCCCTATTACTGCTACTGCTCTTAGATCTTTTGAAAGAAAGAACAAAACAAAAACAGGCGATGGACGAAGTTGGGGACAAGCCGTCGAGCCTGTCTCCTTGTCGACAAAGTCAAGGGGAGGCCGAGGTGACGGGACCCCCGGCGACGGCCTAACGTGGATGCCTGCACCTGGTCCGTTCCTGTGCGCCGATCCCGGCACGCCGAAACGGGCCGGCCCGGTGGGGACTCGGTCGCGGCGTACTCGGCGCAGTACTCGTGAACCGCCAGCCGCCGACCCTTCACGAGCCGAGGGGCTCGGCTGTCGAAAGGATGCGCGCATGAAGATCCGCGTGGAGCGCGACGGGCTTGCCGACGCCGTCGCCTGGGTGGCCAGGAGCCTCCCGTCCCGGCCTCCGGTGCCGGTGCTGGGCGGTGTGCTGCTCGACGCGGGTGCGGACGGGGAGTCCGACGCGCTCACGGTGTCCGGGTTCGACTACGAGGTCTCCGCCACGGTGGGCGTCCCCGCGACGATCGCCGACGGTGGCCGCCTCTTGGTCTCCGGCCGCCTCCTCGCCGACATCACCAAGGCACTGCCCGCGCAGCCGGTGGAGATCTCCGTCGACGGCGCCCGCGCCACCATCACGTGCGGCAGCGCGCGCTTCTCCCTGCCGACCATGCCCGTCGAGGACTACCCGCAGCTGCCGTCCCAGCCCGCCTTCGCGGGTGAGCTCACCGGCGACACGTTCGGCCAGGCCGTGACCCAGGTCGTCACCGCCGCAGGCAAGGACGACACGCTCCCGATGCTCACCGGCATGCGGCTGGAGATCTCGGGCGAGACCCTCACGCTCGTGGCCACCGACCGCTTCCGCCTCGCCATGCGCGAGTTCACGTGGAAGCCGGCCGAGGGCCTGGCCGACGCCGCGGTGCTCGTGCCCGCGCGCACGCTCGCCGAAGCCGCGAAGACGCTCGGCGGCGCCGGCAGCACCGTGCGCCTCGCGCTCGCCAGCGGCGAAGGTCTGCTCGGCCTCTCGGGCAACGGCCGCTACACCACCACCCGCCTGCTCGACGCGGAGTTCCCGCCCTACCGGCAGCTGCTGCCGGCGACCCACACGTCTCGTGCCGTGATCGAGGTGTCGGCGCTCGCCGAGTCGATCAAGCGCGTTTCCCTGGTCGCCGAGCGGGGTACGCAGGTGCGGTTGGAGTTCGCCGACGGGTCGCTGCGGCTGTCCGCCGGCGGCGACGACGAGGGCAGCGCCGAGGAAGAGCTGCAGGTCGACTACGAGGGGGAACCGGTCACCATCGCCTTCAACCCCGGCTACCTCGTCGACGGGCTCGGCGCGCTGCACAGCGACCGCGCGGAACTCACCTTCACCACCCCCAACCGGCCGGCGCTCATCAAGCCCGCCGACGCCGAGGGCAACGTCGTCCCCGGTTATCTCTACCTGCTGATGCCGGTCCGGCTCCCGGGCTGACCGGCGCGTCACAACCGCGGATTTTCGTTCCTACCTAAGGGGATCTCATGGTTCAGCTCGGTCTCGTGGGCCTGGGCAAGATGGGCTTCAACATGCGCGAGCGGCTGCGCGCCGCCGGGCACGAGGTCGTGGGCTACGACCGCAACCCGGCCGTCACCGACTCCGAGTCGCTCGCCGATCTGGTGTCCAAACTGGACGCACCGCGCATCGTCTGGATCATGGTCCCCGCCGGCGAGCCGACGCGGCAGACCGTGGTGGAGCTCAGCCAGTCGCTGTCCGAGGGCGACCTCGTGATCGACGGCGGGAACTCGAAGTTCACCGACGACAAGCTGAACGCGGATCTGCTGGCGGCCAAGGGCATCGGCTACCTCGACTGCGGTGTCTCCGGTGGCGTGTGGGGCAAGGACAACGGCTACGGCCTCATGGTCGGCGGCGCCGGCTCCGACGTCGCCCGTGCGATGCCGATCTTCGACACGCTGCGTCCGGAAGGCCCGCGTGAAGAAGGCTTCTCGCACGCCGGCGAGGTCGGCGCCGGCCACTACGCGAAGATGATCCACAACGGCATCGAGTACGGCATCATGCAGGCCTACGCCGAGGGCTTCGAGCTGCTCGAGGCCGCGCACGTCGTGAAGAACGTGCCCGAGGTGATCAAGGGCTGGCAGCGCGGCACGGTCGTGCGCTCCTGGCTGCTCGACCTGCTGGTGCGCGCGCTGGAGGAGGACCCGGAGCTCGACGACCTCGAGGGTTACGTCGAAGACTCGGGCGAGGGCCGGTGGACGCTGGAGGAGGCCGTGAACAACGCGGTGCCGGCGCCGGTGCTCTCGGCCGCGCTGTTCGCCCGGTTCTCCTCGCGGCAGAAGGACTCCGCCGCGATGCGCGCCGTCGCCGCGCTGCGCAACCAGTTCGGTGGCCACGCTGTGAAGAAGGCCGGGAGCTAGCCTCCCTCCGCTCGTGTATCTGCGACATCTCCAGGTCACCGACTTCCGGTCCTGGCCGCAAGCCGACCTCGCCCTCGAACCGGGCCCGGCCGTGCTCGTCGGTCAGAACGGCCGGGGGAAGACGAACCTGCTCGAAGCGATCGGCTACGTCGCGACCCTGAGTTCCCACCGGGTCGCGACGGACGCCCCGCTGATCCGGCACGGGTGCGAGCGCGCGCTCGTGCGCGTCGCCGTGGTCAACGACGACCGCGAGCTCACCGTCGAGCTCGAGATCACGGCGGGACGAGCCAACCGCGCTCGTGTGAACCGAGGCGCGGTCGGCAAACCGCGTGACGTGCTCGGGATCCTGCGCACGGTGCTGTTCTCCCCGGAGGACCTGGCGCTCGTACGCGGGGATCCGAGCGAGCGCCGCCGGTTCATGGACGAGCTGCTGGTGCTGCGCGCACCTCGGTACGCGGGCGTGCGCGCGGACTACGAGAAGGTGCTCAAGCAGCGCAACGCCCTGCTCAAGACCGCGGGCAAGCGCCGCACCGGCAAGGAGGACCCGTACGCGCTCTCGACGCTCGACGTCTGGGACGACCACCTGTCGGTGGCCGGCGCCCAGCTGCTGGCTGCGCGGCTGAACCTCATCGCCGACCTCGGGCCGTACACGGCGGAGGCCTACCTGGGCGTCGCGCCGGATTCGCGGCCGGCGTCGATCGCGTATAAGTCGTCGCTCGGCGAAGCGCTGCCACCGGGCTACGGCGTGGCCGGCGGCGAGCGGGCGGACACGGAAGTGCTGCGCGAGCTGCTGCTCAAGGCGCTGGCCGACGTCCGGCGCAACGAGCTGGAGCGCGGCATCAGCCTCGTCGGCCCGCACCGCGACGAGCTGGAGCTGATTCTGGGCGAGGCACCGGCGAAGGGGTACGCGAGCCACGGCGAGTCGTGGTCGTTCGCGCTGGCCCTGCGGCTCGGCAGCTACGAGCTCCTGCGTGGCGAAGCGGGCGAACCGGTGCTGCTGCTGGATGATGTGTTTGCCGAGCTCGACCGCAAACGGCGGGCGCGGCTCGCGGAGGTCGCCGCGGGTGCCGAGCAGGTGCTCATCACGGCGGCGGTGGACGAGGACGTGCCGTCGGAGCTGGCCGGGAGCCGGTTCGTGGTGGCGGATGGCGAGGTCAATCGTGCCTGAGTCCTCGGCCCCAAGATCAAGTCGGCCACGGCGGGTGACCGCGGTCACAGAAGTTACCCACCGATCTGGGGACAAACCTGTGGACAGTGTGGATAAACCCGTGAACCGGTTATCGCCGCGCGTGACGAAACGGCCTGATGAGGGCCTTGACACGCCCCAAACGGGCAATCACCCACGTGGGACGCGTGATTCCGGTACCGAGCGTGATGTGTCCGCTGGGCCGAACGGGAAGCCCTCCGGACGGGACTTGGCGCACGCCGCGCTCGAGGCCGCGAAGGCCAAGGCGAAGGAACGCGGTGCTCCGCCGAACCTGCGCCGCGGCCGGATCACGGGCGGCGGGGGCCAGAACCTGCGCCGTCGTCGCTGGTCGGGGCCCGGAGCCGACGCGCGCGACCCGCAGCCGCTCGGCCGGCTCGTCTCGCGGCTGGTCTCCGACAGCGGCTGGCAGGACACGATGACCAACGCGCGCGTGTTCGGGCAGTGGGCCCGGCTCGTGGGCGAGGACGTCGCCGAACACGCTCAGCCGGTGAGCCTCAAGGATGGCGAGCTGACCGTTCGCGCGAGCTCCACGGCGTGGGCCACGCAGCTGCGGCTGCTGCAGAGCAAGCTCATCGCGAAGATCGCCGCGGGTGTCGGCAACGGCGTCGTGAAGCGCATGCGGATCCAGGGTCCGACGGCGCCGAGCTGGCGGAAAGGACCACGGGTCGTGCCGGGTCGCGGGCCTCGTGACACGTACGGCTGACTCCGGTTGCGCGTCGGCGGGTGAGTTCCCCGAGAACCGCTTGACAACCCGCGAGCTACGACCTGACTCGCCTTCGAGCGATTTCGCGGCTCTGTGACGCAGTGAGGGGTGTCCTTGCCGCATGTCAGCACGCGCGGGCAAGTACACTGGAGGAGTAGCGAGCGTCCGCTCGGGCGAGACGAGGAGAAACAACGCCGGTGACCGAGAACAAGAGCGAGTACAACGCGTCGTCCATCACCGTGCTCGAAGGCCTCGAAGCGGTCCGCAAGCGCCCCGGTATGTACATCGGTTCCACCGGTGAGCGCGGTCTCCACCACCTGGTCCAGGAGGTCGTGGACAACTCCGTGGACGAGGCGATGGCCGGCTTCGCCACCAAGGTCGAGGTTACTCTCCTCGCCGACGGCGGGGTACGAGTCGTCGACGACGGACGCGGCATCCCCGTGGACATGCACCCCAAGGAGAAGAAGCCGACCCTCGAGGTCGTGCTCACCATCCTGCACGCGGGCGGCAAGTTCGACAGCGACTCCTACGCGGTGTCCGGCGGCCTGCACGGCGTCGGCGTCTCGGTGGTGAACGCGCTGTCGACGAAGCTGCTCGCGGAGATCAAGGTCGGCGGCCGCAGCTGGCGTCAGCTCTACACGGACCAGGTCGCCGGCCCGCTGGAGGACCTCGGCCCCGCCGAGGACACCGGCACCACGATCACCTTCTGGGCCGACTCGAACATCTTCGAGACCACCACGTACAACTTCGAGACGATCTCGCGTCGCCTGCAGGAGATGGCCTTCCTCAACAAGGGCCTCACCCTGTCGCTGCGCGACGAGCGCGTGGCCGACGAGGAGACCGAAGCGGACGCGGAGGGCAAGCAGGCCCGCGTCAAGGAGAAGGTCTACTGCTACCCCGGCGGGCTCGAGGACTTCGTCCGTCACATCAACGGCAGCAAGGACCCGATCCACGAGAGCGTGATCTCCTTCGACGCGAAGGGCGTCGGCCTCGAGGTCGAGGTCGCGATGCAGTGGAACAACGGGTTCACGCCGTCGGTGTACACGTTCGCGAACACGATCAACACCCACGAGGGCGGCACTCACGAAGAGGGCTTCCGCGCGGCGCTCACGCGCGTGGTCAACGCGTACGCGCGCGAGAAGAAGCTGCTCAAGGAGAAGGACGCGAACCTCACTGGCGATGACGTGCGCGAGGGTCTCGCCGCGATCGTCTCGATCAAGCTGTCCGAGCCGCAGTTCGAGGGTCAGACGAAGACGAAGCTGGGCAACAGCGAAGCGAAGACGTTCGTGCAGCAGCAGTCGAACGAGTGGCTGGGCGACTGGTTCGAGCGCAACCCCAACGAGGCGAAGACGATCATCAACAAGTCGATCTCCTCGGCGCAGGCGCGCATGGCCGCCCGCAAGGCGCGGGACCTGGTGCGCCGCAAGGGCGCGTTGGAGATCGGCGGCCTGCCGGGCAAGCTCAAGGACTGCCGCTCCAACGACCCGGGCGAGTGTGAGCTCTACATCGTGGAGGGTGACTCGGCCGGCGGCTCGGCCAAGGAAGGCCGCGACTCGATGTACCAGGCGATCTTGCCCATCCGGGGCAAGATCATCAATGTGGAGAAGGCGCGCATCGACCGCGTGCTCAAGAACACCGAGGTCCAGTCGCTGATCACGGCGCTGGGCACCGGCATCCACGACGACTTCGACCTCTCGAAGCTGCGCTACCACAAGATCGTGCTGATGGCCGACGCCGACGTCGACGGCCAGCACATCACCACGCTGCTGCTCACCCTGCTGTTCCGCTTCATGAGCCCGCTGATCGAGCACGGCCACGTGTTCCTTTCGCGGCCGCCGCTGTACAAGATCAAGTGGCCGCGGCAGGACCCGGAGTACGCGTACTCCGACAAGGAGCGCGACGCCGTGATCCAGGCGGGTGTCGAGGCCGGCCGCCGGCTGCCGAAGGACGACGCGATCCAGCGCTACAAGGGTCTCGGCGAGATGAACGCCGAAGAGCTGTGGGAGACCACGATGGACCCGGCCAACCGCCTGCTGGGCCAGGTCACCCTCGACGACGCCGCGCAGGCCGACGACCTGTTCTCCGTTCTCATGGGCGAGGACGTGGAGGCCCGGCGCTCGTTCATCACGCGTAACGCCAAGGACGTGCGCTTCCTGGACGTGTAGTCGTCCGCCTTCCCCCGACTGCCCTGACCTTTCCCCGAGAAGGAACCCATGACGGAAACCTTGCCGCCGGAACACGACCGCATCGAGCCGGTCGACATCCAGCAGGAGATGCAGCGTTCCTACATCGACTACGCCATGAGCGTGATCGTGGCGCGGGCGCTGCCGGATGTGCGCGACGGTCTCAAGCCGGTGCACCGGCGCGTGCTCTACTCGATGTTCGACTCCGGTTTCCGGCCGGACCGCGGGTACAACAAGTGCTCCCGCGTCGTCGGCGACGTCATGGGCAACTACCACCCGCACGGTGACTCGGCGATCTACGACGCCCTCGTGCGCCTGGCCCAGCCGTGGTCGATGCGCTATCCGCTCATCGACGGGCAGGGCAACTTCGGTTCGCCGGGCAACGACCCCGCCGCCGCCATGCGGTACACGGAGTCGCGCCTCGCGCCGCTGGCGATGCAGATGCTGGCGGACATCGAAGAGGACACCGTCGACTTCCGCGACAACTACGACGGCCGCACGCAAGAGCCCAACGTGCTGCCGGCGCGGTTCCCGAACCTGCTGGTCAACGGCAGTTCCGGCATCGCGGTCGGCATGGCGACCAACATCCCGCCGCACAACCTACGCGAGGTTGCGGACGGCGTCGTGTGGGCGCTGGAGAACTACGAGGCGTCCGACGACGAGCTGCTGGCCGCGCTGCTCACGCGCATCAAGGGCCCGGACTTCCCGACCAAGGCGATGATCCTCGGCACCTCCGGGATCGAGGACGCGTACCGCACGGGCCGCGGTTCCGTGCGCATGCGTGCGGTCGTCGAGGTGGAGGAGGACGCGAAGGGGCGCACCACGCTCGTCGTGTCCGAGCTGCCGTACCAGGTGAACCCGGACAACCTCGTCGAGAACATCGCGCACCTGGTGCGCGACGGCAAGCTCACGGGCATCGCCGACATCGCCGACGAGTCCAACAGCCGCTCCGGCATGCGGATCGTGGTCACGCTCAAGCGCGACGCCGTGGCGAAGGTGGTGCTGAACAACCTGTTCAAGCACACCCAGCTGCAGCAGAACTTCGGCGTGAACATGCTGGCGATCGTCGACGACGTGCCGCGCACCCTGCGGCTCGACCAAATGATCCGGCACTACGTGAAGCACCAGGTCGAGGTCATCGTCCGGCGGACCAAGTTCCGCCTGCAGAAGGCCGAGGAGCGCGCGCACATCTTGCGCGGTCTGGTCAAGGCGCTGGATCTGCTCGACGAGGTCATCGCTCTGATCCGCCGTTCGCCCTCGGCCGACGAGGCGCGGCCGGCGCTGATGGAACTGCTGGACGTCGACGAGATCCAGGCCACGGCTATCCTCGACATGCAGCTGCGCCGGCTGGCCGCTCTGGAGCGGCAGCGCATCATCGACACGTTGGCCGACATCGAGCTGGAGATCGCGGACCTCAAGGACATCCTCGAGAAGCCGGAGCGCCAGCGTTCGATCATCCGCGACGAGCTCATGGAGATCGTCGACAAGTACGGCGACGACCGGCGCACGAAGATCATCCCGTTCGACGGCGAGGTGTCGGTCGAGGACCTCATCGCGGTCGAGGACGTGGTGGTCACCATCACGCGCACCGGCTACGCGAAGCGCACGAAGACCGACCTGTACCGCTCACAGAAGCGCGGCGGCAAGGGCGTGCAGGGCGCCACGCTGAAGCAGGACGACATCGTGCAGCACTTCTTCGTGTGCTCCACGCACGACTGGATCCTGTTCTTCACGAACAAGGGCCGCGTCTACCGAACCAAGGCGTACGACCTGCCCGAGGCCAACCGCAACGCGCGCGGCCAGCACGTGGCCAACCTGATGGCGTTCCAGCCCGACGAGCAGATCGCCCAGGTCATCGAGATCCCGAACTACGAGGTGGCGCCGTACCTGGTGTTGGCCACGCAGAAGGGGCTCGTGAAGAAGACCAAGCTCACCGACTTCGACTCCAACCGCGCGGGCGGCCTCATCGCCGTCAACCTGCGGGAAGGCGACGAGCTGGTGGGCGCCGTGCTGGCGGCGGCGGAGGACGACCTGCTGCTCGTGTCGGCCGGCGGCCAGTCGATCCGCTTCCACGCGACCGACGAGGCGCTGCGCCCGATGGGCCGCGCGACGTCCGGCGTGCTCGGCATGCGGTTCAACGACGGCGACGAACTGCTCGGCATCAGCGTGGTCAAGCCCGACAAGTTCCTGCTGGTCGCGACCGACGGCGCGTACGCCAAGCGCACGCCGATCGAGGACTACCCGGTGCAGGGCCGCGGCGGGAAGGGTGTGCTGACCATCCAGCACGACACGAAACGTGGGAGGCTGGTGGGAGCACTCATCGTCGACGAGGACGACGAGCTGTTCGCCATCACCTCGAGCGGCGGGGTCATCCGCACGCCGGCGCGCGACGTGCGCAAGGCCGGTCGCCAGACCAAGGGCGTGCGGCTGATGAATCTGGCGGACGGCACAACTCTTCTCGCGGTCGCACGCAACGCGGACGAGGGTTCGGACGTCGCCAATGGTGGCGAGGACACCGCGGAGACCACGGACGCTTCGGATACTTCGGAAGCTTCGGTGGACGAGGCTGTGGAGACCCCCGCCGTCGACGGCGAGGTGACCACCGCGCCCGAGGAAAGCACGGAAGAAGACGGCACGGCGCCGGAGCAGTGAGCGGCGCCCCACGCACGGGTAAGGACTGACTCTTCGTGACACCATCCGAGAAGGCAGACGGCACGTCGTCGAGCCCACCCTGGCAGCGCACCGCCAAGGACGGCGGCGGCGATTCGGAGGCGACGGTCTCGACCGGGATCGCCACCGAAGATGTGGTCTACTCGGATCATGAGCAGGACGGACCGCGCGTGAGCGAGAGCGACTACCCCGCGGTGAGCGGCACGGCCGCGCCGGTGCGCACGGCCCCGACGCCGAGGGCTGGTTCCGCACCGGCGACGTCGGCTACCTCGACCTCGACGGCGACCTGCACCTGGTCGACCGCG